>JACZKQ010000028.1 GCA_014859965.1 Phycisphaerae bacterium | reverse complement strand
GGACAAGACCAATTACCCAGAACCCCCGCCGCTGGTAGAAATGCTTCAAATTCGCCGCCAACACCGTCATATCGCTAACCCTCTTTTCTTACTCTCTCTGTAATGCCGCAAACACTTCCACATTGGCGCACACATGTCAACCCTGTGCCCCCCTGGCCCGCACACCCCTCCAACGTCATTGCGAGCGCAGCGAAGCAATCTCAACCCACACAGCATCTTGTGCGTTCCTCGTCGTACAAACGACTTTGTCGCCCTCCGCATCAAAACGCGACCCAAACCAAAACCTCCGCAATCATCGATCAT
Organism: Phycisphaerae bacterium; assembly: GCA_014859965.1. Taxonomy (GTDB): domain Bacteria; phylum Planctomycetota; class Phycisphaerae; order Sedimentisphaerales; family Anaerohalosphaeraceae; genus JACZKQ01. The sequence continues at coordinate 77,264 of JACZKQ010000028.1, read as the reverse complement.
CACCAGACAGCACCCGCTCACAACACAGCCTCCGCCAGCCGAACCACCGCCAGCACATTGACCGCCAGCCGAACAGCCAAACTAACCTGACCCGGCAGGCAGCGACACACCACCCGCATCAAAACCCCGCCTTGCCAACAATCAATGATCAATAACAAACAGCTACGCATGACTCACAAGGCTCCCCCGCATGCAAACATAACGCAGCACGGCCGCCTGCCTCCTCTCGATGACCGGGCAGACGCCAGGAAAAAGGCATCACCAGAATCTCGATCTGCATCTGGGCTACGAAGATCGCTGCGAGGTACATCCAAAAAGCAACAATCAGAACAACGTCACCGGTTTGCGCCTGGATAAGACCAACGCCCAATGCGATCCCGAAAATGCCTAATATCAGGCACATGCCCAAGCAGCCTCGCCTTTGATAGAAATGCCTAAGATTCGCGAGTAGAACCGTCATACCGCTTGTCCTTGTCTCTTCACTCCGCTTTACCATCTTCAACGCCCAATGTTGCCGCCCAGTTATGCTGCTCATTCCCCGGCGATGGCTGCGTAGATTTCTTCCAGCGTCAGCGGTTTCATTTCGATGTCGCAGTGCAGCGCCTTTGCCTTTGCCGTCAGAGTGTCCTGCGGCACATCCCGCACTGTGAGGACCGCCCGCGTGTCGTTTCGCCGGCATGCGATTACGTTTTCGATGCCCAGATTTTCCGGCATAGGGCCGTTGAGCGAAGTCAGCGTCACCCGCCAGAATCGCTCGCGCAGGGCGTCGAAGCTGCTGTCGGAGACGATTCGGCCGTCGCGCATGATGATGGTGTGGTCGATGACCTTTTCGACGTCGCTGAGGATGTGGGATGAGATAATGATCGTCCGCTTCTCATCCTGGATGATCTGCAGCAGGAGGTCGAGGAACCGGCCGCGTGCGATCGGATCCAGCGCCGACGCCGGCTCGTCCAGCAGCAGAAACTCCGGCTCGAAGCCGATGGCTAACAGAATTGACACCTTTTGCCGCTGGCCCGGCGAGAGCGTCCCCACGCGCTTGTCCGTCTCGATACCGAAGTCGGCTATATAGCGCGCCTCCAGATCGCTGTTCCAGTTGTCGTAATACGCGGCCACGTAGCGGATCAACTGCGCCACCGTCATCCATTCCAGCAGTTCGCCTTCCTGGTGCACGTAGCCGATGCGGCCCAGCTCGGCCGGGCTCAGTTTCGCCGCGTCCACGCCGAAGGTCGTACACGTGCCGGCGTCGGCCAGGTACAGGCCGATGATATGCCGCAACAGCGTGCTCTTGCCGGCGCCATTGGCCCCTAAGAGCCCGATGATCGACCCCCGCGATATCGTCAGGTCCACCTGGTCGAGTGCCTGTGTCCGGCCGAACCGTTTCGACAGCCCCCTGATCTCTGCAATCACATTTTCCTGTCTCATCTCTGCCTCTCGCCTTTCAAACTGTATTCCGCGTAATGCTTCCTGAGGAATTCCACCGCCTCATCCTCCGACAACCCCAACTGAATCGCTGTCACGGCCGCCTTGTCCATTGTCCGGGCCAGCAGTTCCGTCTTTATCTCTTCCTGGACGTGCTTTTCCACTTCCGCCACGAACAGCCCGACGCCGCGCCTCCGCTCCAAAAGCCCCTCGGCTTCCAGGAAAGAATATGCCTTGCTGATCGTCATCGGGTTCACCTTCAGGCGCCCGGCGAGTTCACGGACCGGCTCCACCTGATCGCCCGGCCGAAGACCGTCCGTCATGATCTGCTGGCGGATCTGCCGCATCACCTGCCGGTAAATCGGAACGCCGCTGTGATGATCAATTTCCAAAAGCATGGCAGCACCTTTTTGTATCACTGTATTACTTGCTTAATACACTATACACGCAAGAGTGCCGGCCGCCAACAAAAAAATCTGATCCTGTTCAAAAAAACTGGCGAAAGGCCGCTCTTGGAGCCATCAATGGCCTTTTTTGCGCAACGGCGCAAGAGAGGACTTCAGCAAATCTGTGTCCATCTGAGCAATTTTGCCGATGAAAGAGACGAAGAAAAGAGTTTCGGCGAGACATTGCAGCCCAATGTTTCAATCCACATTATTTTTCTTGAAGCGCCCGAGCGCCTTATGCGTCTATAATTGCGGACGATGCCGGCCGAGCCGTACCCGGTGTATGGGCTAAAACGGAAGGCGGGTGTCGGGCTATAAAGGAGCAAACCAATGGAGAGTCTTAAAGATATGCTCAGGCCGGAGATCATCTGGCTGCTCGTGGGACTGGGGCTGATGTTCCTGGAACTCATGCTGCCCGGCCTGATCGTCCTCTTTTTTGGCCTTGGGGCCATGATCGTCGCCGCTGTTTGTTTCTTTGCCGAGATAACGATCAATCAGCAATTAGGCCTCTTTATTTTAACCTCCATTTTGATGCTCGTCGCCATGAGGGGCTTGCTCAGGAAGGTTTTCAGGGGACACGCCCATTCGGCCAGCGGCCTCGAAGGCAATCTCAGTGAATTCATAGGCGAACACGGCGTCGTCAAGCAGACGATCAGCCCCCGCCGGCCCGGAAAGATTGAGTTCCATGGAAGCGATTGGGCCGCCGTTGCCGACGGAACCATCGAAGCCGGCGCCACCGTGGAGATCACGGGCCGCGAAAACATCACTCTCAAAGTCAAACAGATATAAAGAAAGGAAGCAGTGATATGTTAGCAGAAATGCCTATTCAGCCGTGGACAATTGTGCTGGTCGTGGTCCTGTTTTTTGCATTGATCATTTTCTTCAGGACCATCCGCATCGTACCTCAAAAGCAGGCCTTCATCGTTGAACGGCTGGGCAAATACTCCACAACACTCGAAGCGGGCTTTCACGTCCTCGTTCCCTTCGTCGACAGGGTCGCCTACAAGCACACCCTGAAAGAGCAGGCGATCGACGTACCTCCCCAGTCGTGCATCACCAAGGACAACATCGCCGTGGAAGTCGACGGCATCCTCTACATGCAGGTTGTCGATCCGAAGAGGGCGTCCTACGGTATCGACCACTATCAGTTCGCCTCCATGCAGTTGGCCCAGACGACCATGCGAAGCGTCATGGGCAAGCTCGACCTGGACAAGACCTTCGAAGAGCGCGACGTCATCAACAGCGTCATTGTCGAGGCCGTCGACAAGGCGTCCGATCCGTGGGGTGTCAAGGTCACGCGGTACGAGGTGAAGAACATCGTGCCGCCTCAGAGCATCAAGGATGCCATGGAAAAACAGATGCGCGCCGAACGCGAAAAACGCGCCCTTATTGCCGAGAGCGAAGGCGACATGCAGGCCAAGATCAACCGCGCCGAAGGCGTCCGCCAGGAAATGATCGCCTTCTCCCAGGGTGAAAAGCAAAAGCGGATCAACGAGGCCGAAGGCCGTGCCATTGAAATTGAAAAGGTCGCCGAAGCCACCGCCGCCGGCATCAGCAAGATCGCAAACGCCATCAACGACAAGGGCGGCAGGGATGCGGTCAACCTGCGGATCGCCGAACAGTACATCACCGAATTCGGCAAGCTCGCAAAGACCAACAACTCCATCATCATACCCACCAACCTGGCGGACATTGCAGGGATGATCAAGTCCGCCACTTCAGTAATCCAGCAGAAGGCGGGCGCCGATTCATAAACTCACCGAATCAGTAAACCGCCGCGGGCCGGGAGGCATCAAGATGGTGCCCCCGGCCCTTCCCTTTTCAGTCGCTCTGCACCCGCTCAATTGCAGGACAGCCTGCGCGGTTCCGCAAGCCACTTCGAGCCACAAAAAAAACTCAAGCATAGGCCTATAATGATGACTCTCATCGTTTGCCATTGCCGTTATGTCGCCGCGACTCAACATTTCTTAACATTACCTTGACATTCGCGAGACCCTGTGGTACAATACGCACTATGAAACTGGAACCAATTGGGGGGTTCAGATGTTTTCGTTCGCGATACAATTGAATAATCTTGTTGTCGAAGTCTCCGGCGGTCGGCCCCCGCCGGGTAATCCAATGAGAACACTCTAACGGCAGTCCACGGCGCGAAATGCCGCCTGAAGCTGTGCAAAGCAATCCAGAACACCTCAAAACAAGTCAGCCTTCATACGTCGCCCCAAAGCCCATAAAGTGATTCGCCCGCCAAAAAGCCTGCCGATGTCCGGCTTGCGTCAAGGAAAAGGCCTCCGGCAAGCAGCGACCTTTTCCATTCCTCTTAACTTTTCTGCAAATTGGTGCTTGACGACCGCTCCATGACCGGCTATAGTAATGATAATGATTATCATGATCTGTTGATGAGGCCTGCATGGATGCAAAAGAAAAGTTTGCTGGATACCTGAAGGACAAGGATTTGCGGCAGAGTCAGCCGCGAGATATCGTCGTTGACGTCTTCCTGAGAACCGAACGACACGTGACGACACAGGAACTGTTCCAACTGGTGCAGAAGAAGAACCCGCGAATCGGCTACGCAACCGTTTCACGGACTCTCAAGTTGCTTACCGAGGCAGGCCTGTGCCGAACGGTCGATTTTGCCGACGGCGCTCAGCGTTTCGAGCATGAGTACGGCCACGAGCACCATGATCATCTGATCTGCACGCGATGCGGCGCGTTCGTGGAGATCTACAGCAGAAAGCTGGAAATTATTCAGGATGAACTGGTGAGGCAGCACGGCTATGAACAGATATCGCACAAGCTGCAGATATTCGGTATCTGCCCCAAATGCCTGAAGAAACATAAGTCCTGAGATTACAAAAAGACACATCGTACGAATATGAGGATGGGACGTGATGGAAAGAAGCGTATGGTTACAGGCGCTTCCGATGCAGTCTTCGATCGCGCTTGGTCGTTACCGCCTTTCCTCCCAGTGACCATTTGCACACGTGCATATGTTGAAATCGCCATAAATTCTTAGGGCCGTGTGCCCCGAACGTATCGCGGGTTCCTTGTTCGGCTGTGTTGATAATGATTATCATTATCAATGCGATTCGGCAATAATCGCGCGGCCTGCGAGGCCGGAAAAGTGATTGGAAGAACAGGAAGAAAGGAAACATCATGAAAGAGACATCGAACCGAACCGGCAGAGGGCTTGCCGTCGCCCTGACCTTGTGCTCGCTGTTTATGCCGGCGGCGGCGCAGACGGCCGACGAGAAGATCGTCGAACTGCAGAAAACGGTTGAACTGTTGAGCGGCAAGCTCGAAGCGCTCGAGGCCCGACAAAACGTCGATGAGGGCCGATTCAGCGTTCAGGAAGAACAGGCGGCCGATCTTTCGGGCCGGTTTACCGAACTGCAAAGCGCACCGGCCCTGGACACCCATTTTGACAAATTCCGATTCGGCGGTTATGGCGAACTCCACGCCAATTTCACCGAAGGCAAAGGCCCCGACCAGATTGACCTGCACCGCCTCGTTGTGTATCTCGGCTATGAATTCACGGATTGGATCCAATTCCACTCGGAATGGGAGATCGAGCACGGTTTCGTCACTGATGGGGCCGGCGGCGAATTCGTCATCGAACAAGCCTATTTCGATTTTCTCTTCAGCGACCTGTTCAACGTCCGAGTCGGCCGTGTGCTCACGCCGCTGGCCATTACCAACAAATGGCACGAGCCCACGCTCTTCAACAGTGTCGAACGCCCGTCCTTCGACAGGTTCATCATTCCGACCACCTGGTCGTCCGACGGGATCGGCATCTTCGGAAACCTGAGCGACGCGCTGTCTTACGAAGCTTATGTTGTCGGCGGCCTCAACGGATCCAGGTTCAACGCCATAAACGGAATTCGCGGCGGAAGAATCAAAGAAAGCCCGAGTCTGCACGACCCCGCGGTCACCGGCCGTATCGATTACTATCCCCTCGCCGCCGGCGATTCGACGCAAAGCCTCAGGCTCGGCCTGTCCGGCTACTTTGGCGGGCTTGACAATGGCAACAACGGCAAGAATCCCGGTATCAATGGCGACATCGGAATCTATTCCGCAGACTTTCAATACTCTCACGGCAGGTTCGACCTGCTCGGCGCCCTGGCGCACACGCATGTTGACGGCGCCAGAAAGATTGGAAACGGAACCGCCGAGGAGATGTTCGGCTGGTATCTCGAAGGAGCATATCACTGGCTGCCGGACTCATGGAAGACAGGCAAACTGGCACGATCCGATGCTGTGGTCTTTCTCCGCTATGACGATTTCGATACCCAATACAGAATGCCCTCGGGTGTTGCCAGAAACCCGGCCGGCGACCGGAACGAATGGACGGTCGGCCTGGCTTATTGGCCCACCCCCGGCGTCGTCATTAAGGCCGACTACCAGATCCCCGATGACGCCACCGGTGACGACCTCCCCCACAGAATCAACTTCGGCATTGGTTTCACTTTTTAAGGAGCAAACGTGATGACGACCAACGCAAAATGCATAACACCGATCCTCTGTCTGGCCGTAGTTCTGACCGGCTGCACACCGGCCGGCGCCCCGGTCGACAGTCCATCGGCCATCCCCGCCAATCTGTTTCCCGGGATTATTCATACCGCCGCAATGACCCCCTTGGCCGAGCCTCCCCCCGGCCAAGGGAGCCCTGCGCCCATCATTGAACGTATCACTGACGATGGAGGCCGACTGCTTGGCTACTCGGTCCGGATGCAGGTCGTCAGCCGCTCGGGCCCGTTCAAAATCCTGGTCATCCTCGACGACGCGCTTTGCGTCAAACACGCCGACGTCCTGGAATACCGTGCCCAGCGAGGAAGGCAGGTCCGTCTGCCCGCGTTTACGCGACAGTTCGCAGGAAGGTGCCACGACGATCCCATCCGGTCAGGCCAGGACATCCATGCCGCCACCGGCGCTACGCTCTCATGCGACGCAATGACAAAGGGCGTCCGGGCTGCCCTTGATGCTGTTAAGGAATATCGTTAGGCAGCCGTGACATGCCGCCGCACGGGTCAAAGAGCTCTGCAAAAACCTAAAGGAAATGTTGCCGGCCGTCCTATAATGGCGAATGTCATTATTCTTCATGGCCGTTATGCCACTGCGACTAAAGATTCCTTAACATTACCTTGACATTTATGAGGCCCTGTGGTACAATACGCATTATGAAACTGGAACCAATTGGGGGGTTCAGATGTTTTCGTCCGCGATAGAAATGAATGATCTCGTTCTGGAAGTTTCCGGCGCAAGGGGCCCGCCGGGCAACCCAAAAGAGAACACCTCTTGAAAGCTTTCAAGGGTGCCCAAGCCGTCCTGCAAGGGACGCGTGTGTTGCCCCGAACCCAGGGGCAGACTGTTTATCTTTCTTCACAGCAATCATAAGTTCGACGACGCAATCAGAGGAGAACTGATGCCCAGGACACAGATACTACCATGCGTGCTAAGGCCTTTTCGACAGTGTGCCGCTCTCGGCCTGATGACAATGGCGGTTCTGCTGCGACCCATTGGACGCACTCTCACGGCTCTTTTTTTCGTTCGCATGCCGCCCTGTTAGCAGGAATTCAGAATGGCTGCTTGCTTGACGGGCAAATGTTTCTTAAAGTTTTAATGAGCAATCGAACCGGTCGAGACGGTCTGTGAGGGCGGATAAGCCTGCTTAACTCCTCCTCCTCCTCCTCCAGCAGGCTGTTTCGCAGCAAGACCCTCGGCCGGTATAAATCTACTGCTTTACGCCGTTCACGGCGGGTACGCACGTCAGTGCGCAGGAGCCTGCAAGGGGGGCTTGGCAGGTTCTCATGACGAAAAGGATCTCTGCATCTTGCCGATGCGGAGATCCTTTTTCGTTTCGCCGGCGTACCGCGGCAGAAAAAAAACCTGTTTTTTTCCGACCATGTTACATTTTCAACTCATCGCTCCTTAATCAATTGCAACACGTGGAGTTATGCGCAGCCGATGCGGACAATTCACAGGCGAACTCCCCGGCATCATACTGGAATATCCCAAAATTAGCTTGACGCACTACATGTTGCGGCTAAAGTAATCGTCGAAGTCTATATGTAGGGGCGTGTGGCGATGGCTGGTCCCAATAACGCCCTTCGGGATTCAACTGGATTTGCCTGTGAGATGCCCGTTCTGTAAGGAGGACAACGATAAAGTCGTCGACTCCCGCTCCAGCGAGGGCGGACGAGTCATACGCCGCCGCCGCCAATGTCTGGGCTGTAAGAGACGTTTCACGACGTACGAAAAAATCGGCGAAAGTGTAAAGATCAGCGTTATCAAGAAGGACGGCTCCCGTGTTCCCTATGATCGCGAAAAAGTCATCGCGGGTATCCAGAAGGCCTGTTACAAGCGACCCGTCTCGGCCGACCAGATCCAGGAAATGGCCGACCGTGTTGAAGAGGACGTGTTCAGGAGTTACGACAGGGAAGTGTCGTCCCGGTTTATCGGCGAGCGAACCATGAGACATCTGCGATCGGTCGACAAAGTCGCCTATATCCGATTCGCGAGCGTCTATCGGGAATTCACCGACGCCGGAGAACTGATCGACGAAGTGACTCGCGCAATGCTCGAATCGGAGCATCCCGATCAGCCGGACCTGTTTGGCGGTTGAGCAGGAGCAGAACCGGCGACGGAGTGCGCCGGATACGGACAAGGAAGGCCGATGCTATGCAATTGAAAGTCATTAAGTCGGATGGCGGTCTGGAGGAGTACCTCCACACCAAGATCATTGGAACAGTAAGTAACGCATTGGGACTGGTAGACGATATGAATATCTTCGCCGCCGAACAGTTCGCCGAGGCAATCACGTTTTACCTCTACAGAAAACGTCGTCAGCCCCGGATATCCAGCGAAGAAATTCATCTGATGGTCCTGGCCGTGCTCGCCGCCACAGGCTATGAGCACGCTTCACGGGCATTGAAAGAGCACCGCCTGAGCCGCAAACTCAAGCGAAATCGCATCGAAGTGATCGACGGCGATGTGCCCGGCGCCAGCTACGAAGGCCAGACGACCAGCCGATGGGATAAATCACGCATCGTCGCCGATCTCGTACGGCTCGAAAAGATTGATCGACAGATTGCACGGGCGATCGCCGCCTCGGTCGAGGAAAAGGTCCTGAACCTGAACCTGGCCCGCGTTCCGGGCCCACTGGTCAGGCAGCTTGTCCTTACCGACACCGAGGCGATGCTGGCGGCGCACCGCCAGTTGCAGATGGCGGCCGTTTAGTGCATTATGAATATGGCAAAGGATGTGCCGGATGTGTCAGGACCGTGCGGACAGGGACGTTCGCCCCAGGGCAGCGGCGGAAAGGAAATCGCTGATCGAATCACGTGTTCGGGAGTTTAAGGAGAGGCATCAAACTTACGGGCTGATGTGACAGATCTGACTGGCTGGGCAAAAAAAAAGAGGATTGAGCAGGGAAGGCTCAATCCTCTTTGCATTTTACGTGCAGTGCGAGGCCGTTTACATATTTCTGACATCCGGCTGGTTCTCGAAGCCTTCGGCGGCTGCGCCTGCCTTGATCTTAACCGTCGCAATGTCGTTCTGCAAGACCATCCGCACGCGGCCCGGCCCCATGTTCATCGAGTCGAACGACATTCCTTCCAGCCGTTCCAGTTGAGCCCCAAGCGCCGGCGACGCCTCCAGCGTCTGCACCACCATGTTCAGCGCATTCATCGCCGACAGCGCCGCGCTGCGAAGATTGGCGCTATCGTAGCTTACCTGACCCATGTCGTCGTTGAACGCGCGCCGAAGCATCTTCAAGATCGCGATGCGCCGGGCCCCTTCACTTTCGTAGGGCTCATCTGATAGAGATGCCGGAACCACCGCCTGCGCATCCAGTCGCAAACTCCGCTTCGGCGACATGATATACAGGCTTGTGCTCTCATCCACGATCATTGCATACTTCCGCACCGCGGCCAGGCTGTCCTCGTCGAAGGCCGCCATGTTGAACCACAGCTCGGTGCCGCGCTCCGCCGTCCCGTACGAGGCTACCACGCTGCCGCTTTGACTGACCAACTCACCTTCCCGCGCCGTCAAGGCGTTAACTACGTCGCTGGACGTACTCAGTTTCAGCGTCGTCATATAATACGGGCCGAATACGTCCGTCGTCTTCACGGGCTGCTCACATCCCGCCAGTACAACGCAACACAACAACGCAACCGTCAGGTAAAGACTCTTGTACTTCACAGCAAAGCCCTTTCAACAGAACATTCACAACATCACGGCCGGACACGACGCCCCCTGCCGCCGTGACCTTCAACTAATATCCCAAATCGCGCAGGTTTACGCCGAAATGGCTTGTTTTCAGCCGCGCACAATAATGCCGGGAAAGGCCGCATAGCTCCGCCGCGTCGCCCGCAGATTTCGGCTTATACTTCCTTCGAATCGATCCACTTCATCATGCCGCGAAGATTCCGCCCGACAGACTCCAGTTGGCTGCCATAATCCTTCTTGTACAGGGCGTTGAAGTTTTTCATGCCGCCCTGGTACTCGCCAACCCATTCTTTGGCAAACTGGCCCGAAGTGATCTCCGCCAGTATTTTCTTCATTTCCGCCTTGGTCTGCTCGGTGATGATCCGGGGACCTCGGGTCAGGTCGCCGTACTCGGCGGTATTTGAAATGCTGTATCGCATATAACTGAGGCCGCCCTGATACATCAGGTCCACGATCAGCTTCACCTCGTGCATGCATTCGAAGTAGCAGATTTCCGGCTGGTAACCGGCTTCCACCAAGGTCTCGAAACCCGCCTTGATCAGTGCCGTCAGGCCGCCGCACAGCACCACCTGCTCGCCGAACAGGTCGGTCTCGGTCTCTTCCTTGTAAGTTGTTTCAATGATGCCGGCCCGGGCGCCGCCAATGCCGTTGGCCCACGCCAGCGCGATTGCCTTTGCATCGCCGGTGGCGTCCTGCTCGACGGCGATCAGGTTCGGCACACCGCCTCCCTTTTGATATTCGCTGCGGACGAGGTGCCCCGGTCCCTTGGGCGCGATCATGACCACGTTGACATCCTTGGGCGGGACAATGTATTTGAAATGAATATTAAACCCGTGGCAGAATCCCAATGTCTGACCCGCTTTGAGATTGGGCGCGATCTCCTTTTCGTAGACCTTTGCCTGCACCTCGTCGGGCAGAGTAATGATCATCAGCGCCGCGCCATCCATCGCCGTCGCAATGTCGGTTGGCGCGAACCCGTTATCGCGGGCGGCCTTGAAGTTGTCCGTTCCCGGCAGCTCCGCCACCACCACGTTTACACCGCTGTCGCGAAGGTTCTGACTGTGCGCATGCCCCTGGCTGCCGTAGCCGATCACCGCTACTTTTTTACCCAACAACGCATCAATGGGGGCCTCGTCCCCATAATAGATCTTTGCCATGACTCTAAACTCTCCTTACCATTTACGGATTACGAATTTTGTGATCGTGAATACCGTGCCATCGCCACCGTACCCGTCCGAACCACATTCCTGACGCCATAGGGCCTGCATGCGTCGATAAAAGCCTCTATCTTATTTTCGGGCCCACTCACTTCCACCATAACAAATTTCGGGCCAATGTCCACAACTTTCGCGTTAAACATCTCAATGAGGGCCAGGATCTCCGGCCGCTTCTCTGGCGGCGTGCACACGCTGATCAGCATCAAATCCCGTGCAACCGCATCCTGACCCACGAAGTCCTGAACCTTGACCACCGAAATTATCTTGCCTAATTGTTTACGAACCTGCTCAACAACCCGATCGTCCCCCACCACGACAATCGTCATGCGGCTCAAGGTCGGGTCCTCCGTCCGTCCGACCGCCAATGAGTCAATGTTGAAGGCCCGCGCCGCGAACATTCCCGCCACGTGCGCCAGAACGCCGGGTTGATTCTGAACTAATGCGCTTATTATATGCTTCATCGCAAATTCTCCTTGTTGTCGTCCGGATTAAGCCAACTCGTACGCGTCGAGCCCGTCCATCTCATGGAGGCCCTTACCCGCCGGCACCATCGGCCAGACGTTTTCCGCGGGGTCGACCTTGAAATCGACCACGCACGGCCGCGTCTCGGCCAGCATCTTTTCGATCGTGCCCGCCACCTGGTCCTTCCTGTCGACGCTGTAACCCACCGCGCCGAACGCCCGGGCCAGGTTCGCAAAATCCGGGTTCTTCAGTGAACTGCACGAGTACCGCTTGCCGTAGAACAGCTCCTGCCATTGCCGCACCATTCCCATGTGGCCGTTGTTCAGCAAACAGACCTTGATCGGCAGCTCGTACATCACCGCCGTAGACAGCTCCGTCAGCGTCATATTAAAGCTGCTGTCGCCGTCAATGTCCACAACCAGGGCGTCCGGACAGGCCACCTGGGCGCCGATCGCCGCCGGCAATCCGAACCCCATTGTTCCCAGCCCGCCTGACGTGATAAACTGCCGCGGGCGGTTGAACCGGTAAAACTGGGCGGTCCACATCTGGTGCTGACCCACGCCGGTCACAATGGTCGCGGCCCCCTGGGTCTGCCGCCAAAGCTCCTCGATCACAAATTGAGGTTTGACAATGTCCGCCTTGGTGTCGTACCGCAAGGGATGCTTGGCCTTCCAGGCCGCAATCTCAGCAAACCACTCTTGGCGCGGCCGGTACTCGACGGCATTCGAAAGCTCCGCCAAAATTACCTTCGCGTCGCCCACCACCGGGATGTCCACGTGGACGTTTTTGGATATGCTCGCCGGGTCGATGTCGATATGGAGAATCTTTGCCTGCGGCGCGAACGTTTTGAGTTTGCCCGTCACACGATCGTCGAACCTCGCCCCGACGCTGATAATCAGGTCACATTTCTGAACCGCGTAATTAGCGTACGCCGTCCCGTGCATCCCCAGCATGTCCAGCGACTCCGGCCGGGCCTGATCGTAGCAGCCCAGACCCATCAGCGTCATCGTCACGGGCAGATTTGCCTTCTCCGCCAACGCGCGCAATTCCATAGCGGCGTTGGAGAGAATAACGCCGCCTCCGGCATAAATCAGCGGGCGCTGCGACTCGTTGATCGCCTCCGCCGCCAACGAAATCTGCCGCCCGTGGCCTTTTTCCCGAAGCTTGTAGCCCGGCAGACAGATTTCCTCAAACGGCGTCACCTCTGTTTCTGCAAGCTGAATATCCACCGGCAGGTCGATCAAGACCGGACCCGGCCGACCCGTCCGCGCAATATAAAACGCTTCACGTATTGTTCGTGCCAGATCCCGCGGGTCCTTCACGATCACGTTATGCTTTGTGATCGGCCGTGTAATGCCCGTGGTGTCCGCCTCCTGGAAGGCATCATTGCCGATCAGTTCCGTCCGCACCTGGCCCGTGAGAGCGACTAACGGCGTAGAATCCATCATGGCGGTGGCCAAGCCGGTCGTCAGGTTTGTCGCCCCCGGGCCGGAGGTTGCGATCACCACGCCGACCTTGCCCGTGGCGCGGGCGTAGGCATCGGCCATGTGGCAGCCGCCCTGTTCGTGCCGGGGTATGATGAAGCGGATCGGCGCATCGTAAAGCTTGTCAAATAAAGGAAGTACAACGCCGCCGAGGTATCCGAACATCACCTCGACTCCCTGCTCGATCAGTGTATCCACGATGATCTGCGAGCCGGGTTTGCGAACGGGACGGGGACTGTGCGCCCCATCAGGGGATGGTTGACTACTCATGTTTTGCTCCCGATAAACGAGTAACGCTATTCCGGTAAATCATGACGCCGCCGGGCAGGACCGCATGGCCGATCGGGCCGCTTCCGCGAACCACGACGACACATACGGCGTAAATCGCCCTCGCCATAATGCCGTAACCACAGCTTAAGTGTGTCTCAGGTATACACTTGCACGTATCTCAGTGCAAACATACAAATCACATCATACCCCCATATCGGCCCAATGTCAACCCCTCCGCGAATATTTGCATGCCGGCCGGAGGCAGACGGTGACGGTGTGCTCTTGTGGTGAGCTCGCGGTTTACCCCCATATCAGCAGCTTGATCCCAACAAGTGCCAGAAAAATGCCAACGAAAATGCGAAAGAACTTTTGCGGCAATTTGATCAGGAAGTGCCTGGCGACATACGCCCCAACAAAGGACAAGGGGATACTGAGGATGAGGGCCAGGAGCAGCCCTTGCGGCAATCGGGTTCCGCCTCCCATGTATCGTGAAATGCGTGTCACATCGATAAACAGGGCAATCATGCCGGAAGTACAGATGTAAACGGCCTTCGGCAGGTTAAACGCCGTCAAAAAAGCCCCGCGAACCGCGCCTCCCACGCCAAAAAACCCGGCGAAAAGGCCCGACAGCACCCCGCCGGTGACGGCGGTGCCTGCACGCTTCGGCAGTGCCCACTCGCGATTCATGAATATAAACGCCACGTACGCAATCAGGAATCCGCCCAGTAGCCGTTTTAGCCCGAGACCTTGCCCGTGCAGCGAAAGCGACGCTCCCAGGTAACTTGCCGCGATACCTGGCAGTCCGAACCGCAGAATAAGTTTCCAATCAAGCCCTCGTTTGAACAGGAGCACTTTCCAGATGTCGCCAAAAAGGTGAATAATGCCGACGAACAGCAGCGTCACCGGCAGAGGCACAAACAACGCCATCACAGGCACCATCACCGTCGACGTACCGAACCCCGTCGCTGTTCCTATCCCGGAACCGAACAACGTTAACAAGCCGAGCAGCAGAATATGTGCCATAAGACGCATCCTCCGATTCACCGTCACCCGGAAAAACACATCGGCCTATGCTCCGGCCGCTCTTAACATTTCCCCAGCCGCGGAGGCTGTGATCGCCCCACGCGTTTTTTGTTCGCAGGCACTTGATTGAAGCATATTTATTGTCGATTGATTCGGTGGGCACTGGCTGTGGAGTGTGTCACGTCATATATTTATGGGGGATTCGATAATGGACCAGATCGTAGAGCGCGTCGATGTGTGGGCGGCGAGTATTGTGGACGAGCCGGGCAGCTTGTTTCGTGTGTTGAAGGGTCTGCGTGAGGCGGGGGCGGACCTTGACTTTGTGGTCGCGCGGCGGGCGCCGGAGGCACCTGGCACGGGGGTGGTCTTCGTGACGCCCTTGCGCGGGGACCGCGAGGTTGACGCGGCGACGGAACTCGGTTTTAATGTGGCCAGCAGCCTGCACTCGGTGCGGATCGAGGGGGAAAACCGGCCGGGCGCTGCTGCGGAACTGACGGAGAAGCTGGCAGAAGCAGGAATTAACCTGCGGGGGCTGTCGGCGGCAGTGATAGGGCCGCGATTTATTCTTTACATTGCTTTGGATACCGGCGAAGATGCCGCACAGGCCGAGAAGGTGCTGCGGAGTCTGTAAATGCCGATTATCAATTCGCCATAGCGGGCGGCAGGGGGCTGTCGCCACGGGTGGGCGGGCTGAAACAGCGGTTCTCAATGCTGATACGGTGGTTTTTTGCAAGGGTGTCCGATAAAAAGCTAAAGGTTTTTTGCACCCACAGCCGATGATAATACTGATACAGCCGATTACTGTTACGAGGTCATTATATCGCCCCGCGCGGGCTTAGGGAGAAGCCATGAGAACCATTGCAATTATAAATCAAAAGGGAGGTTGTGGGAAAACCACTGTGGCCATCAATCTGGCGAGTTCCCTTGCGGCCCATGCCAAGAAAACACTGCTTGTGGACATGGATCCTCAGTCGCACTGCGCCGTAGGACTGGCCGTGCCCGAGGAGCAGATCGAGCAGAGCGTTTACGACGTGCTTATAAGTAATGCCCGAGGGGAGCCGATCCGCCTGGCCGAGGTTTTGTGGCAGATATCGGATGGCTTTGAATTGGCCCCTGCCAGCATTGATCTGGCGGCTTTTGACCAGCAGATGACCGGCGTATTGGACCGGGAGGGTTGCCTGGCTGCGGTGCTGGAAAAAGTCGAGCGCGACTATGACTATGTGATCATCGACTGCCCGCCCTCGGTGAGCCTGCTGACGTTCAATGCCATCCGTGCGGCGACGGATGTGGTTGTGCCGGTGGAAACAGGCTACTTCTCGCTGCATGGGCTGAGCAAACAACTCGATACGCTAAGTGTTCTTTGCCGTCAATGCTCGCGGCAGATCAACGTGATGGTGTTGGCGAGCATGTACGATATCCGGACCAAAATGGGCCGCGAGATTCTGGGTGAGTTGCGGAAGCAATTCTCCGGCAAGATGTTTAAGACAATCGTCAACTTTAATACGAAGCTCAAAGAGGCCGCGAGTCTGGGCCAGCCGATAAGTGAGTACGATCCGGCCAGCAAGGGCCATAAGGATTTCCAATCCCTCGCCGAGGAACTTATCGGTACAGACACCCACGCCCGCCGCGCCGAAATGGTCGGTACGCTGCAATCAAAGCTGGATGCGATCAGCGCCAGTGCCGAGGAACTGCTGTCGAGTATTAAGACGCCGCAGCGGGCGGCCAAAGTGGAGGCCGCTCCGGCGCCTTCACCGGAAAAAGCAAAGACCATCGACGAAAAAATCGCCGATTTCTACGGCGTCCGGCAGATGGAGGATGCCGTCATGTTTGTCACGTTGTACCCGCGGGCCGGCAATGTGCAGGTCGCCGGTGATTTCAACAACTGGCAGCCCGAACAGACACCGCTCAAGAAGGTTGGCTCGAACGGCTTGTGGCAGGTTAAGTTGCCGATGAACAAAGGCAAGTACCGTTATCGGCTGGTTGTCGACGGCCAGTGGCAGCAGGATCCTTATAATGAGAGCACCGAGGCGAATCCATACGGCGAAATGAACAGTGTGCTCGAAGTCCGCTGACCGCCTGTAGCGGGTGTGCGACTACAAGAATTGACAGAAACGGCCCTGAGCAAATGCAAGGGGCCGTTTCTTTGCGCCCTTGGAACCATGCCGCCTGAGCGTGTAAACAGGGCAAACGCGTTCTCCTCAACCTCGATGGGCAGCCGGCGGCGCCAGGCGCAGAGGCCCAAATCCCCCCCCGGCGAACAGATGCTCCTGATTTTGGCCTCTGCCCAACCGGTTTTGCTCTCCATTGTCGCCGCAGGTTGGGTTTGGGATGCGGACATCCTGAGAATGGGCCTGCCCTGAGCGTGTATCGGGAGTGCTTGACATGGGCCTACGTGCTGCGTAAACTGCCGCACTTTAGCTTAGCCGCGGCAGAGGCCATTGACTTTGTGCCCGTGCTGCCGCGAAAGGGTTTGCGGGCATGGCGGAAATCAGACTTACTCCCTACGGGCATCTGCGCTGGCGGCGCGACGCCGGCGATGCGTCGGCGATAGCGGCGCTGAGCGGGGCGTTCGAAGCCGATTGGCGCGAGGGTCTGTTTCGACTGGCCGCTGACAAACCGGCCGTTGCAGATTGGCCGACGCTGCGCTATTGGCAGGGGCTCGCGGAGCAATACCTGACGGCGTTGTGCCATGTCCCGGAGGCGACGGAGTCTGTCGCGGCTGACCCTCCGACGCCTGCGGAACTGGCATCGCTCTTGTTAACGGCGCCGCCAATGGTCGGTGGAGAGTACCTGTCCGAGGGGGTTCTGCGAGGGATTTGGCAAGGACTGGACGAATGGGTCCGTCAAGCGGTGCGCGCGGCGGGCGACCTGAAGACGTTTCTTGAGAGCCAGGCTCCTAAGTGGCATCAGGTCGGACGGGTTTGTTTTCACTTGGCCGAGAACAAAAACGACGAGGATCACCCTTTTGCGTTCCTGGCCACTTATGCGACGGGTTTCGGCTCAGGGGGGCGATTAAAGCACCTTCCGCTGGGGCGGGCGCTGGAGCAGTATGCCGGTACGAAGAACCGTGCGGCCCTCATCAAGCTGCTTTCGCCGGTTCAGTCGGCCGCTGAACGGTGCGATTGGGTGGGGCAAATGACGGCATCAGGGCAGATTTATCGCCCCCAGGCATGGTCGCCGGCGACGGCATACCGGCTGCTGCAGGATGTGCCGGCCCTTGAGGCATGCGGGCTGTCGGTGCGTCTGCCCGACTGGTGGAAGCGGCGTCCGCGGGCCAAGGTCTCGGTCGTCATCGGGCAGGTTGCGGGGGCAAGGCTGGGGGCCGAGGCGATGCTCGATTTTGATGTAAATGTGGCGCTTGGCGACGCATCGCTTTCGCCGAATGAGATAGCGGCTTTGCTGGCGGGTGACGACGGCCTGGTCTGGTTCAAGGGGCAATGGGTCGAGGTCGACCGTGAGAAGCTCAGGCAGGTGCTGGAACACTGGCAGGCGATGCGGCATGACGCCCAGGACGGGCGCATTTCATTTGTTGAGGGTATGCGGCTATTGGCGGGGGCGTCGGCGGACCTGAAAAACGAGGTGGAGGCGGAGGCGGATCGCCCGTGGGTTCATATCGAGGCCGCTGAGTCGCTGCGGCAGGTGCTGTCGGGTCTCCGGGACCCTGCGGCGCTGGCTGCGGTTGAGAGCGGAGACGGGCTAAAGGCGACATTGCGGCCCTACCAGAGAGAGGGGGTCGCTTGGCTGCACTTTCTGTCGCAGCTTGGCTTGGGCGCGTGCCTTGCCGACGACATGGGCCTTGGCAAGACCCTCCAGGTGCTGAGCCTGCTGCTGAGTTATAAGGGTAATGGGCAGTCCGATGCGCGGCCGTCGCTGCTGGTAGTTCCGGCGTCGCTGTTGGGTAACTGGCGGAAGGAGGCGGCTCGCTTCACCCCGTCACTCAAGTTGACATTTCTGCACCCGGCCGAGAACAGCCGCGAGGCGCTGGATCAGATTGCCGCGGATCCACATGGGGAACTTGCCGGGACGGACCTTGCGGTGACGACTTATTCAATGCTCGTGCGGCAGGAATGGCTGGCGGAGATCAAGTGGCGGGTGGTTATTCTTGACGAGGCCCAGGCGATTAAGAATCCTTCTACGCGGCAGGCGCGGGCCTCGAAAAACCTTCAAGCCGATGCCCGCATTGTTCTGACGGGTACGCCGGTGGAAAACCGGCTTGGCGATCTGTGGTCGCTGTTTGATTTTATCAATCCGGGGCTGTTGGGCTCTTCGAAGGTCTTTGACAGGTTCGTCAAGTCGCTTCAGGCGCGATCGGAAGACCGATTTGGGCCGTTGCGGCGGCTTGTGGCGCCTTACATCCTGCGGCGGCTGAAAACCGACCGGGCGATCATCAGCGATCTGCCGGAAAAAATCGAGACGACCTGTTTCTGCCGGCTCAGCAAGGCGCAGATCAAGCTGTATGAGGCGACAGTGAGGATGCTCAAGTCGCGTCTGGCCGACGCCGATGGGATTGCGCGGCGGGGGCTGGTCTTGCAGAGTCTCATGCGCCTCAAGCAGATATGCAATCATCCAAGCCAGCTTGCCGGCGATGGAGAGTATGCATCCCAGGAAAGCGGCAAGTTTCTGCGGATTGGAGAGATTTGTGAGGAGATCGCCTCGCGACAGGAAAAGGTCCTCGTTTTTACGCAGTTTCGCGAAATATGCGATCCGCTTGCCGATTACCTCTCGCGGATCTTTGGGCGTGATGGTTTGATTTTGCACGGTGGGGTGGCGACGGGCAAGCGTTCGGCGATGGTCGAGGCGTTCGGGGCGGAGGACGGGCCGCCGTTTTTTGTGTTGTCGCTCAAGGCGGGCGGAATCGGATTGAACCTGACGGCGGCCTCACATATAATTCACTTCGACCGGTGGTGGAATCCAGCGGTGGAGAACCAGGCGACGGACCGGGCTTTTCGCATTGGCCAGCGGCGAAACGTGCTTGTACACAAGTGCGTCACCGTGGGTACGGTGGAGGAACGGATCGATGCGATGCTTGCGGAGAAACAGAAGATGGCTGACGAGATTCTGGCGTCGGATGACGAAGTGAACCTCACGGAACTTTCCGATGACGAATTGCTGGATATGGTTCGCCTGGACGTGAGCCGGGCGCAGATTTGAGGAAACTCTTGTGTCGTATTATGATTGGCGACCGTATGTGTCCGTGGCCCAACGGCGTGCGCAGGCGAAACGCCGGTTGAAGCAGTTGGAGAAGAAGGGCCAGGTCATATGCCCCGTCGAGATCGATGGCCGTACAATCGCCAGCAGCTTCTGGGGTAAGGCGTGGTGCAGGCATCTCGAATCGTTTTCATACTACTCCAACCGCCTGCCGCGGGGGCGAACCTATGTGCGGAATGGATCGGTTTGCCATCTGGCTGTGAAGGCCGGGCTGATTGAGGCGATGGTCAGCGGCTCGTCTCTGTATAACGTGGCTGTTCGGATCAAGCCGCTCGGCGATAGCGTGTGGAAGAGTATACGGCGGGAGTGCAGCGGCCGAATCGGCTCGCTGCTCGAATTGCTGCAGGGGCGGCTTTCGGAGCAGATCATGTCCATCGTGACCAACCGCGAAAAGGGGCTTCTGCCCTTGCCGGGCCAGATTGAGTTTAGTTGCGACTGTCCGGACTGGGCGACGATGTGTAAACATGTGGCGGCGGTGCTGTACGGAGTGGGCAATCGGCTGGACAGCCGCCCGGAGGATTTATTCACACTGCGGGGTGTCGACGCGGGGGAGTTGATCACCGCTGACATCGTCCTGCCGGCCGGCGATGGAACGCAGACGGAAAAGACGTTCTCTGACGGGCAGTTGGCCGACATCTTCGGCATCGATCTCGATGAGGACGGCGAGAATCGTGCGGCACAGACCAGTGTGCGGAAAAAATCGGCCCTGAAAAACGCCGGTAAAGTGAGGAAAAGAGATATTCGGGAAATCCCTGCGGTGCAATTGTCGTCAGCGCCGGGTCGCCGCAGGCAATCGCAGGCCGGCGTGTCCGCGGGCGGCAAAAAGCAGAAACGGAACAGCACGGGCGGACGCGTTACGGTGCCCTCGACGGGAGCCGCCGTGGCCGCTCTCAGGCGCCGATCCGGGCTTTCAGTAAAGGAGTTCGCCGCCCTGCTGGGGGTGTCAACGACGACTGTGTACCAGTGGGAGAAGACTTCCCGGCTGAAACTTCAAAGCCGCACGCGGGCTGCGCTGAAGAAAATGTGCGGTAAGGCCGTCGTTGCCTCTCCATAGCACACGGAACGCGAGCTTACGACGAGGTGCCCTCACTGCCGCTGATTTGGCGATCTTTTTGGAGGACCTTTTCTTTCTGGTCGTTTCGGAAGGCGTCGAGCTGGTCGGCGAGCTTCTTATCGTTCAGGGCGAGGATCTGGACGGCGAAAATGGCGGCGTTTTTGGCACCGGCCTTGCCGATCGCCATGCTTGCCACGGGTACGCCGGGAGGCATCTGCACGGTGCTGAGCAATGCGTCGAGGCCGGCGGGTCCTTCGGCGGCCGCCAAGGGCACGCCGATAATGGGCAGCGGGGTGCGTGCGGCGAGTGCGCCTGCGAGATGGGCAGCCATGCCGGCGGCGGCGATGATGACCTGAACGCCGTTTTCGCGGGCCCGTTCGGCGAAATTCGTGGCGGCGTCCGGCGTGCGGTGGGCCGAGAGGACGCGGACGACCGGCTCAATTCCGAAATCTCTCAATTGGCCGATGCAGCTTTGCATGGTCGGCAAATCGCTGTCTGAGCCCATGACTACCGCGACGGGGGCTTTTTTGATTGAAGTCGTCATTGTTCTTTTCCCGATGAAATCTGTATAGTCGGTTGCTGTTTTCGAAACGATTTGGCATACCAGCCGGGATGATAGCGTCACGGCTCGAGCATTGCAAGTGTTGAGGAATTTATGCAGGTAAGAAAACCGGCCGTCGCAGGCCAGTTCTATAATGAGAGCCGTGAAGGGTGCCTGAAGGAGCTCAAGGAGTGTCTGGCGGCACGGCGCATTGACGTGCCGCTGCCCGACCTGATCGTGGCGGCGATCGTGCCGCATGCCGGGTGGCTTTTCAGCGGCGACCTGGCGGGTGCGGCGTTTTCGGCAATTCGGCAGGTACACGAGCAGGTCGACACATTCGTCATTTTGGGGGCTGCGCATCGCTATTTAGGGCGAAATGCGGTGGTTTTTGACCAGGGACGGTGGAGCACGCCGCTGGGTGAAATCGATGTCGATCAGGACCTGGCCGGTCAAATCGCCACACTGGACTGCGTAACCGCCGATATTGAGCCGCACCGCGGCGAGCACAGCATTGAGGTGCAGGTGCCTTTCGTCCAGCACCTCTTTCCGGGAGCGCGAATCGTGCCCGTCATCGTTCCCGCGGCGGAGTTTGACCTGCGTTTGGGCACTAAGGTGGCGGACATCATTCTTGCGTCGGAAGGCAAGCGGATAGTCTCGATCGCCTCGACGGATTTAACGCATTACGGCCCCCGATACGGGTTTGCCCCACAGGGGACGGGGGCCGATGCCATTAAGTGGGCCAAGGACGTCAACGATATGGACTTTATCAAGCTGGCGCTGGCGATGGAGCCGCACCGGCTCCTGGAAGCCGCCGTGCAGCGAGAAAGCGCCTGCGGGGCGGGGGCGGCGGCGACAGCGATCGCCGTGGCCGCGCGACTCGGAAAAACGGAGGGCATTCTCCTCGCCCACACGCACAGCAACGAGGTCATGGAGGCCCGTTTCCATCAATCCAGCGAAGAAAGTGTTGGTTACGCGGCCATTATTTACTGATCCTTCCCAAAATATCACTGGAAATTGCCACCGATTCTGTTATAATTTAGGTAAGGTGGCGATGACGCAGTGACATATGTAATGTGGTGCCCGCAATACAGGAACGGAGAGTCATTTCATGAGAAGAAGACGCGCTTTTACTTTGATTGAGTTGCTGGTCGTGATCGCCATCATCGCGTTGTTATTGGCTATTATGGCGCCAGGCCTGCAAAAAGCCAAGGATAAGGCCAGGGATATTGTCTGCCGTGCACACGCCAAAGGGCTTGGGCGCGGGATAGTGATCTATCTGGAAGAAAACGATGCGAGGGCATTTAACAGCAACGGGAGTAACGGGCTGAATTGGACGGATGCGGCCGGTCAGTATCTGAAACCCGGACATGCGGATTGGGCCGCAGCTTACTGGGCTGTCGGTTATGTGGACTATGTCGAAGACCCTGCGGCATGCGGTTGTCCCAGTTACAAGGCCGCGGCACTCTACGACCTCAGCAGCCAGTATTATAAACCGCTGGCCGGGCAATCGGCGGAGGCAATAGGCAAACTGACTGGGTACGGCCTGAACTCGTTCTTCTACACGGATGTGAGGGAACGCACCGCCACGCCTCCAGGCCCCTTGCGATATAACCGTAAGACGTCGGAAATCAAGTCACCTTCCCAATTTATCATTGCACAAGACCATCCGGAGCCGAAGTTCGAAGGCTGGTCACAGGGGGGAGAGCAGAATGACATGATGTATGTACCTGCCGGCCAGACAGTGAACCTGCGGCAGTATCGTCCCAGCAGCGCGGGGGGTGCAGGTAATCGTGAGGCTCACTACGGGACGATCTTCCGTCACAGCAAGAGGAGTGCGGGTTTGGATGAACCGTCGGGCATGGCGCAGAGGATCTCGCAGATCAACAACCAGCCGAATGGCCGGTCGAATACGATTTTTTTGGATGGCAGCGTCGCACCCATTCCTGAGCACACGAGCGGCCTCGTAACAGAACGGCAGTATTCAGGGTATTGAATTCGATGTTTTCGTTTTGCAGCACAATAAGTCCTCTGGCTGGTCCAGAGGATTTTTTTTGACCGTATATTTTTAATGCCTGAGGCTGTTTCTTGGAGAAGGCACGTACGATGAGAATCACGTCTTTTATCCTGGGTCTGTGTTTCTTTCTTTCGAATACGGTGCCGGGGCAGACGCATATCTGGGTTGAGGGGGAAAATCCTGCTGGGGCTGATTTTGAGTGGAGTGCTTCGGGGGCGGAGCGGTCGGGGCTCCTTAGCGGCGAGCGTTGGCTACTGCCGAAGGAGCGGGCGGATTTGCCGGACGAGGGGTATCTGGTCGAGTACGACGTGGAGGTGAAGGAGGCGGGTGAATACACTTTGTGGCTGCGGGTGGGCTTCGAGTGGATCCGGGCGAACGTTGCATGGCGGTTCGACGGCGGGGCGTGGACGACGGTGGGGATCGCGGCAACCCTCAGCGACAACGAGAAGGCGAAACTGGCCGGTCGGCCGGAGCCGGACGTGGAGCGACGCACGACCAATGTCAAATACGTCGGGGTCTGGAACGAAGTGGCCTGGTGGGAGATGGGGCCGGCTGAGTTGTCGGCGGGGCGGCACCGCTTGAGTCTGCGGTTTTTGAAGACACACCTGGACAATCCGATGGTGGCGATTGATGCGGTCGTTCTGGTCAAGGGCGACTGGACGCCGGAGGGCAAGTTGAAACCGGGGGAGCGTTACGATTCTGAGATTGATCGCAAAGCGGCGGGGCAGGTCTATGATTTGCCGACGGCGGCCGCGGGTGGGCGGAGCGAAGTTGTGCTTAACGGTCCGTGGCAGATTGCCCGATACGACGATCCGGACATGAACGAGGATACTTATGAGCCGGTGCGGAAGATGCCGGCCGAAGGCGAGCTGAACTGGATGGGGATCGATGTGCCCGGCGACGCATCGCGGCATCCGGAGATCACGTTCGGGCATCGCGTGATCTACCGAACGAAGGTGCGGGTGCCGGATGGATTAGAGGGGCGGGGCTTCAACCTGCATTTCTCCGGGACGAACTGGATTGTGAGCGTGTTTGTGAACGGCCGCCTGGCAGGGGAGCACACGGGCGTGTGGATTCCATGGGACCTGGATGTGACGAAGTTTGTCGAGCCGGGCAAGGTCAATGAGATCGCCGTGGCCGTCAAGGGCAGCTACTACGCGTTCGACCGCAAGCACCAGGGCGGCGATCTGAACATGAAGCGGAACCTGCCGCGCGACCGCAACGACTGGTCGCGGTGGGTGGCGCCGATCTGGCCGTCGACGAAGGGCGACGGCGAGGGGCTGGAGTACGGGATCGTCAATCCGGTGCGGCTGGTTGCGGCCGGGAGCGCGTATGCGGAAGACGTCTTCGTAAAGCCTTCGGTTGCGCGAAAGGAGCTTGTGGCCGACGTTACCGTGCGGAATACGAGCGATGCGGCGCGGACGGTGCGGGTGGATTGCGAGGCGGTGTACGACCGGGACGGCACGGTCGAGAAGACATTCGCCCCGGTTGCTGTCGCCATGAGGGCGAATGGGACAGCGACGGTGACGGTGAAGGAGGCGTGGGCGGATGCGAAGCTGTGGTGGCCGCTGCCGAACCCGGACCTGTATCGCCTCCGAACAAAGGTGATCGCCGACGGCAAGGTGATCGACACGCATGAGCAGTTGTTCGGCTTTCGTGAGGTGACGGTGGAAGGGCCGGCAATTCTGATTAACGGTGTGCGCCGGAATTTTTGGAACTGGGTGGATGTGCCGGAGCCCGTGAGTGAGGCCGAGGACGATGAGCGGCAATGGCGGGCTGAGGGCGACCGGTTTATGCGGATATCACAGGATCGGCGCCTTTCAAGGGTGTTGCGGACGCGGGAGGAGCAGTTGGAGTTCTATGATCGGCACGGGATGGCCGGGCGGCTGTGCTCGATGATCGACGGGATGATGATCAACTACGTGCTGCTGGACGACGGCAGGCCGAACGAGCCGGTGTGGGCGGGTTTTCGGCAGCATATCGATCAGTTGACGCGGGCGTACCGCAACCATCCGTCGGTGATCTTCTACCAGATTGAAAATGAGCTGGTCTATATCAACGGTATGAATCTTTACGGGGGGCACCTGCCGGTCATTGAGCGCGAGATGCTGAAGGTTTACGAGGCGGGCAAGGCCAACGACCCGACGCGGCCGTACACGGTTGGGGGCGGGGGCGACTTGTCGAAGGCGGAGGGTTTGACGTCGCCGAAGGAGGCGCTGGAGATCAACTGCCCGCATTACCCGTTGGGCGAGGTGGACTGGTACCCGGATAACGCGTACACGATGGAGAAGGTTGCGGAGAAGGTGAGCCGCTGGCCGTGGACGCGCGGGAAGCCGTGGATGGCGGGCGAGAGTCTGTATGCCAAGTGGCTCGAGTACGGCACGTATGCCGCCGGGCCGGTGGCGTTTCGCAGTCAGGACGATGCGTCTCGGGCGAAGGCGAAGTTTGTGCGGGCGGTCTACGACGGGTACCGCTGGGCCGGGGTGGCGGGTTTTTTCCCGTGGGACAACCTGAGTGCGTACGAGGACGGGCAGAAGGTCTTCAGCGATTTATATGTGATTCCGCGTAAGCGGGCGTACCGCTTCTATGCGGGCCGTGAGAACGAGGTGCTGGTGAAGGTGATGAACGATACGTTCAGCGATGCACCGGTGGTTTTCGAGTGGGCATACAAGGCCGACGGACGGCGCGTGGCCGGGGGCAAGGAGTCGCTTGCGATTCGGCCGGGGTACGGGTTGGAGCAGACGCTGTCGATCAAGGCGCCCAATACGGGCAAGCGCTTGGAAGGCGTGCTGAGCTTTGCCGTGTCACAGAAAGGGGCCGCGACCTTCAATGACTCGTGGAATATCCCCGTGCTGCCGGTGGTTGACAGGATTGCTGTCGGCGGCGACGTGCTGCTGCTGGACCGGTCGGGCAAGGTGGGCGATTATCTCAACAGCACAAAAGTGGCATACAAACGGATCGCATCGCTGGAGTCGCTGCGGTCGGCAGGCGGGCTTCTCATCGTCGGGCCGGATACGCTGACGCGCAAGGAGGCCCTCGGGCAGGACCTGTTGGCTTTTGCCGCGCGAGGCGGGCGGGTGATCGTGCTGGAACAGGACAATCCGGTCGCGGGGGGTAATCTGCCGACGGTGCTGGAAACGACGCATCATTTCGGCGGCTATGCACATCCGCAGGCCCTGGGGACGGAGTTGTTCGCCGATTTAGGCGCCGAGGACCTGACGGATTGGGCGGGCGATCATCCGACGTACAAGCACGTGTACGAGAAGCCGCGTCAAGGGGCGCGGAGCCTGGTGGAATGCGGGGCGCTGCTTCCGTATTCGGCGCTGGTCGAGGCGGCGGCCGGCAAGGGCATCATGGTCTTGTGCCAGTTGCGGGTAGGGGCGAAACTGGGCGTCGAGCCCGCGGCGGATACACTATTTGCCAATATGCTGCGGCGGTATTCGCAATACCGGCCCGCGACGGCGGCGGCGGCGGTGTACAGTCCACAGAACAAGCTGTTGAGCGGCAAGGTTGCCCAGACCGGCGTGCTTGCCGAGTCGGTTGTCGACATCGCCGGGGCGCTGGACATCGAGAAGTATAAGGTTGCGATCATCGATGCGACGGCGGCGAACCTCGAGACCCTCAATCGCTTGAGAAAGCAGGCGAAGGCCTTCGAAGAGGCCGGCGGCTGGATTATGCTGTGCAACGTGAGGCCGGAGAGCATTGCGGGACTCAATACATTTGCAGGCACTGAGCATATGTTGCGGCCCTTCCGTGTGGAACGCGATCATACGCTGGACCGCGATACGCCGCTTGCCGCGACGATTGGCGATGGTGACGTGATGCAGTATGGGACCGAATGGATCGCGCGGTGGAACGGCAAGCGCTGGGTCAGCGGCGACACGTTCGACTACGTGATCGACGGCGACGACGCGGGACCGTTTACGTATCCGCCGGGCGCGAAGCACGAACCGTATGCGTACACCGCGACGATGAGCGACAACGACCCGTACAACTACGTCAACGGCATGCTCAACGATGATTTCTGGAAGTACATCCGGCAGATATGGATCGGCGAGAATGGGCCGGAGCCTCTGGTCTTCACGGTGCGGCGGCCCGAGACGATCAAAGAGGTGCGTATCTGGAACAACACCAATTACGGCACGATTGAGGACGTCGACGTGATCTTTGACGGCGACACTGCCGGCGCGGTGCGAATCAAGCTGCCCGATGGTTCGGGTATGGTTGCGGCAAAGATTGACCCGCCGCAGACTGCGCATAAAACGATTACGCTTCAGATCCGCACGTGGCGGAGAAAGCCGCAGACTAATCGGCAGCCAAACCTCGTGGGTATCGACAACGTGCAGTTCATTCGAACGGCCAGGCCTTCGAAAGGTATCTTTCTTGACCGTGCCGGCGGACTGGTCGCCTTCGAAAACGGTGCGGGCGGCGTGCTCGTTAATCAGCTCAAGTTCATGGCGGACGAGCCGTTGAAGGAAAATGAGGGCAAGAAAATTACTCTCCTGGGAACCCTTCTGCAGAACATGGGCGCCGGCACCCGGATGTCGAACGTGGCGGTGCCGGGTGTAAATCTGGCGTATCGGACCGTCGACATCTCGGGCTTCTGCAACCGGTTCATCGCGGAAAGCCGCGGCCGGGCGGGCTGGTTTGGCCGCAGGGGCCAGGACCTGGCTCGGCTGCCGCTGGGTGAGAATACCTTTGCCAATGTAAAATTTCACGTCATCGATTTCAGCACATCGCCGGTGCCCGACTGCGTCATGCTGGGCGGCCTGCGGGGTTCGCCGGAAGGGCTCAGCGGCGAGGTCCGCGGGATCACAATAGGACGCAGGGCGGACGTGCTGTTCTTCCTGCACGCCGCTAACGTGACACGGCCGCTCGATGATCGAGAACGCCGCCGCCTTGAGTCGTCGGACGATCGATTTGCTCTGCCGGAGGCGGCCCGGTACGTCCTGAACTATGCCGACGGCGAGTCGGTGGTGGTTCCCGTTATACTGGA
This sequence comes from Phycisphaerae bacterium, assembly GCA_014859965.1. GTDB lineage: Bacteria > Planctomycetota > Phycisphaerae > Sedimentisphaerales > Anaerohalosphaeraceae > JACZKQ01. The sequence continues at coordinate 48,907 of JACZKQ010000028.1, read as the reverse complement.
AAAGCATATCGATCACTGGATCCAGGAAGAGCCGCGCGATCTGGAAGGGGCGGCCGCAGCGTGGAGCGCCAAGCTGAGTGAAGACAATCCGCAGCAGGCGGTCCTTTACGCCATGAAGGTCGCCAATCCTCGGCCGCAGGTTGAGATACAAAGTGCCGATATGCTGCCCGGCCTTAATTCGGACGGCAAAGTCGCCAACCGTGCGGTGCCGGCGCTTCTGGCGATTACCCTTGCAGAAATCGCAGATTAATTGCTGTTTGCAGGTTTCGGGCGTATTGCTTATCATAGAAGGTTTTACAACAAGGACAGGGAGCGGATATGTCACCCAAACCGGCCGAAGACAGACGATACCTGATGCCGTTCGACACCACCAGCACGCAGCAGTTGTTTACCGACTGCCTCGTGATCGGCAGCGGCATTGCGGGACTTCGTGCGGCGCTGGAAGCCTCGCGATATTGCGATGTAACACTCGTGTGCAAGGAGAACGCCGCCGACAGCAACACGTGGAATGCCCAAGGCGGCATCGCCTCGGTATTGGGCGGTGACGACACCTTCGAACTGCACATTGCCGACACGCTGCGGACGGGCTGCGGGCTGTGCGACGAGGACATTGTCCGTCTGGTCGTCAGGAACGGCCCGGAGCTGATCCTTCAGCTCATCGAGTGGGGGGCTGAATTCGACAAGATCGACGGGCATATCGACATCACGCTCGAAGGCGGCCACAGCCGCGCCCGGGTGGCCCACGCTCTCGGCGATTCTACCGGTCGGGGCATTGCCGAGGCGCTGCTGCGCAAGGTCCGGAACTCGCCGACAATCAATTTCATCGAGCATTTCTATGCCGTTGATCTTATCACCGACGACGCGGGTGCGTGTATCGGTGTCATCGGCTGTCGGCCGAATGTCGGCTGTGAGATCATCTGGGCGGCGAACACCGTTCTGGCGACCGGCGGGGCGGGACGGCTCTATCGAGAGACCACCAATCCTCGCGTCGCGACTGCTGACGGTCTGGCGATGGCCTATCGCGCGGGCGCGGTCCTTCGTGACATGGAATTCATGCAGTTCCACCCCACGACGCTATATATTGCCGGTGCCTCACGGGCACTCATTACCGAAACGCTTCGCGGCGAAGGGGCGCTGCTCGTGGATTGCAACCACAAGCGTTTCATGCCTGAGTACGATCCGGCCGGCGAACTTGCGCCCCGCGACGTGGTGAGCCGGTCGATTCTGGACCGCATGCTCAAGACCAACAGCACGCATGTCTACCTGGATATCCGTCATTTCGACAAAGGGCATTTCAGGTGCCGGTTCCCGCTGATCAGCGAATTGTGCGAGAGTTTCGATATTGACGTCAGCACCGATCTGATCCCCGTGCGGCCCAGTGCTCATTATATGATCGGCGGCGTCCGAACTGACCCCAGCGGCCGGACCAGCATCCCGAACCTGTACGCCTGCGGAGAAGTGGCCTCCACCGGCCTGCACGGAGCCAACCGACTCGGCAGCAACAGCCTGCTGGAGGGGCTGGTATTCGGCAAGATCGCCGGGGTTACCGCGAGCCGACAGGTCAATCACGGGCTCAATCAAATCCGGCATCGCATGAAGATCGAGATTCCTCCGTCCGACCGCAGTCGCCTGGATACTGGCGATATTGTCAATTCACTGCGGGCCGTCATGTGGCGCAACGTGGGCATCACGCGCAAGCAGCAGCCGCTTACCGAGGCCCGGGAGATCGTCCAGTTCTGGCAGCGGTACGTAATGGACAAGGTCTTCGACGACACCGTCGGCTGGGAGTGCCAGAACATGCTGACAGTTTCATGGCTGATGGCCTGCGCCGCCGAGCAGCGGTGCGAGAGTCGCGGCGTACATTATCGCGTGGATTTCCCTGAGACGGATCCCGCCTTCGCCACGCACATCGACCTCCAAAGGCCGCTGTAGAGGTGCGGTGATCTCTGCGGTGTCACGGCGAGCACCTTGCTGATGTCGACGCTGCAGAGTTTTTCTGAGCACAGGGCAGGCAGTGACGTATACACAGGGCAACTATTCGTATATAATCGTGTGAGAGTGGGTCCGGCGGTCGCCGGGCGAATAGCCCGGAGGAAAGTCCGAGCAGGGCAGGGCACGGTGGTGGCTAACGGCCACCCGGGGCGACCCGAGGGAAAGTGCCACAGAAAACACACAGCCGATGGCCTTCGGGCACAGGCAATGGTGAAAAGGTGCGGTAAGAGCGCACCGCGGCGCCGGCGACGGCGTCGGCAGGGTAAACCCCACCGCCTGCAAGACCAAGCATGCCGGTTGGCGCTTCGGCTCCTCTGTTCGGCCCGAACAGCTACCGGCGGGTAGGTTGCTTCCTCTTCGGGGGAGAGCCGGCCGGCAACGGTCGGTCAAGTGTAATGACCGCCCACCGCTTCGGCGGTGAACAGAACTCGGCTTACGGACCCGCTCTTATATTTTTTCTATCCTCTATTCTGTGTCTTCCTATGATGTGCGATGTGTGTATTGTTGGAGCAGGGGCGGCCGGGCTGATGGCCGCTGTATTTGCCGGCCGGGCCGGTGCGGATGTCGTTGTTGTTGAAACTAACACGACAGCAGGCCGCAAGCTCCTACGGACGGGCCGCGGGCGGTGCAATGTGACTCATGCCGGCGACGTGAGGGAGGTGCTGCCGGCGTATGACCGCTTCGGGCGGTTTCTCAAGCACGCCCTGTATTCATTCACCCCGGAGGACATGATTGCGTTCCTTGCCGCGGGCCAGCTTAAGTGTCGCGTCGAGGCGGACGGCTTGGTCTTCCCCGACACGGACCGCGCGACGGATGTTAAGAATGTGCTTTTGGCCGAGGCGAAAAAGGGCTCTGTGCGACTCCTCTACGGAAAGCGGGCTTCACGAATCGTTAAAGTCGCGGACGCATTCGCTGTCGAGGTCGGCGAAGACAGCATCCGTGCGGCGGCCGTGATCGTCGCCACCGGCGGCAAAAGTTGGCCGCAAACCGGCTCCACCGGCGACGGCTACAAACTGGCGGCGGCCCTGGGACACACGGTGGTCTTGCCGAAGGCGGCCGCTGTCGGGCTCATCGCGCGGGAGGGTTGGCTGCGGAAGCTTCAGGGGGTGGCGGTAAGCGACGTGCGGATCTCGTGTTCAATTGAGGGCGAAAAGGAGGCGGCGGCGCGCGGGCCGATGATGTTCACCGGCAAAGGCCTCGGCGGGCCGGCGGTCTTTGACCTGAGCCGTTTCGTGACGGATGCCCTTGCCGGAGGCGCCGGGCCCCTTGCTGCGGCCATTGACCTTGTTCCGTCCATGAATCAGCAGGCTTTGCAAAAGTACTTCGTCGATTTGGCCGCGAGCCATCCCAAAAAGGAAGTGAGCACGGTGGTCTGCCAGTTGCTGCCCAGGGCATTGGCGATGTGCATCCTTCAACTTGCGGCTATCGATCCGGAGATATGGATGGGCCAGCTCAGCAAGGCCAAACGTGGTGCGCTGTTGGCGATGCTTAAGGCGCTGCCGGTCACGATCTGCTCAACTTGCCCGATCGAAGAGGCCACCGTAACGCGGGGCGGCATCAGCCGCGAGGAGATCGATCCGAAAACCATGCAGTCAAAGATTGTCCACGGCCTGTTCTTCGCCGGCGAGGTCATCGACGTCGACGGCCCTTGCGGCGGCTACAATCTCCAAATCGCCTGGTCTACCGGCGCATTGGCAGGCACAAACGCCGCCTTAGCGGCGGCTACCTGATTGCGTTCACTATCTTACGTGTGAACAGATGGTCGATGTGGGAGGAAAGCCCTTGAAAATGGACGTCGGCTGTGGGATGATGCCGGACCGCTATCGGACGGCGAACGGTGAGCATCGGCGATCCGTAGAGATGCAGGGCAGGCGCTGCAAAAGTGATTGTCGCGGGCGGCAAATGTGGCGATAAAGTAGGGTGCGCCTTGTAGTTAATGGGATGGCTGTGTGGCAATGGATGCGGATAAACTCGAAAAGTATTCGTCGGCGATCACGCTTTCCGACATGGAGATGTTCGTCTTTCCGGAGCTGATGTACAGTCTGCTCCTGGCCAACATCATGAGTCCCATTATCTGGAAGTGGCGGCAGGAGGACTGGTTCCGCCGCCTCGCTAAAAAGGACCCTTACAAGAAGCTGATGCGGCTCAAACAGTATGTCATGGACGGCTATGAATTCAATCTGGACCTCAACACGTGGGGCCTGACGCAGCAGGAGCGCGAGCTGGCGCGATTCGCCAGATTCATTTCACCCGACGTGATCGCCCGCAGCAATGCCCTGTTCGGCTATCAAGGCGACCAGTACTATTTCGATGTCGACATCCGCAAGCACTTTGGCCTTGACAAGTACGAAGGCGATGTGATCCCTTACTGGAAAACCGAGACCATCGAGGCGATGACCGCCTTCCACCGCAAGAACGGCTATCGGACCGGCGCCGGCGAGTGCGTGTCACTGTCGACGCTTTACGCCGCGGCGGCCTTCATCGTCTGCGGCATCCCGCTGGAAGATATCTATATGGTTCTCACTCCGCTGCATTCGCAGAACCTCCTCGATATTGCCGACGGCGTGCTTACCAATAACCGCCGCATCGTCACCAAGTCCATGTGGTTCAACGGCACCGCGCTGAGCGATAAAGCCCAGCGGGCGCTGCGAAACGAACAGGTTACCGTCGTCGCCCATCCCAGCGGGTACGTGCATTGCATGTATGACGAGGCAACAATTAACCCCGCCGTCTATGAACGCTTCAAGGAACGGCTCAACAGCTATCTCACCACGGAACTGACCTCGTTGACACTGGCCAACTTCCTCCGGGGCAATGCACGATACCAGCGGCATTTCCAGTTCTGCCGCAAGCATCGAGGCGAGAACATGTTTATCTGGGCGGAGGTCCTGTTCCACTATGAACACGGCAGCAACTACCGGATCGGCGATCACACATTCGATAAGCTGCTGGACGAGGTCCTCAGCGAAGATTACTCCCTCCACAGGGCGCCCAATCGCCTGTGCTGCGAGGAACTCCTGGGGTTTCTGAAATATGAGGACATCGACCTCATGAAACGTGAAGACCGAACCCGCATGGCCGCCTACGTCAAGGCGTTCATTCCCGACGCCGAAGCATTCGTGGAGGAGTTGTACGGCTTTCACCACCTGGAGCCCCGACTGCCCGCCGGCAAGAAGCAGTTTATAGAGAAGCCGCCGATAGAACTGTCCGTCGGGCAGAGCCGTCACGAGATCATCGACGCACTGCAGAGTATGCGCGACGTCAGCGAAACGGCGGACCTGGCGTTTTACGCCTTCCGCGATATGGACACGTGCGACTGGCAGCCGTTCATTACCGCCGCGATGGAGCGCAATCCCGTCTGCGTCGAGGCCGCCCGGGATCAATCGGTCCAGGAGGTCTACGACCAACTCCTGCGGATGGACGGCGAATCGATCTACGACGGCAATCGCCTTGCTCAGCCCGACGAGGTGGCCAACTTCAACACCGGCGACGGCGTGGAAAAAGCCCTCCTGTTGGCCGACATCCTGCGCAGCCGTACACCGGATATCCCGATGGAAGTTGAAATCGATGTTCAGGATGTGGTGCTCAAGGCCGACCGTGAGTATCGCTTCGCCAGCGCCAAGCATTTCCAGAGAAAGCTTGTTCTTTGACCCGCAATCACAATTTGATAATTGAGCCTGCACATGACTGATCCGGCGCATCGAAAACCCGAGGGAACCGCCGCTGCTCTGGGTGCGCTCTTATGCTTCGCGGCCGGGCCGATCTTTATAAAGTACCTCACGGGCTACGTGGACCTGTGGACGCAGAATGTGTTGCGTTACCTGGCGGCGTGTTTGTTCTGGCTGCCCTTTCTGCTGTGGTCGCTGCACACCCGCCGGCTGGATCATCGCGTCTGGAAGCGGGCCCTCCTGCCCGCGGGCGCCAACGTGATTCTTCAGACTTTCTGGGCGGCGGCGTTTTATCACATCGATCCGGCGCTGATGGATCTTCTCGTTAAGTCGTCGGTCATCTGGATTGCGGGGTTTTCAATCATCTTCTTCGCCGACGAACGCGGACTGGTGCAAAGCAAACGATTCTGGTTTGGGATGGTGCTTTCGACCGTGGGCGTGGCCGGCGTCTTGATAGGCCGGGCGGATTTCGGCAGTCAAACGAGCACCACCGGGACAGTTCTGGCCCTGGCGGCGGCCTTCTTCTGGGCGTTATACACGGTGTTCGCGCGGACGGCATTCCGGGACATTGACAGCCGCATCGGCTTCGGCGCAATCAGTATCTACACCGTGGCCGGCCTGGCCGGCCTGGCGGCCATGTTCGGGGACACGGGGCAGTCACTGGCGATGCCTGCCTGGCCGTGGGCCTGTGTGGTCATTTCCGCGATTCTCAGCATTGCGTTAAGCCACGTGCTCTACTACGCCGCCATGCGGCGGATCGGGGCGACCATCCCGTCGCTCGTCCTGCTGACTACGCCGTTTGCCGTATTGGCGATTTCACGCGTCGTATTCGGCGAGTCGCTCAGCAGGGTGCAGTTGGCGTTCGGTATGGTCCTCCTGGCAGGCGGCGCACTGGCAATCTGGTCCCGGGAACACCTCCGTCCGCCGTCGGCACAGTAACGGCGACTAAACATGACAAACTGAAAACACTTCCAAGGCCACGCATCATGCCCGATGCGCAGCGGCCTGATTTCACTCTTGGCGTTTGATCTGCGTCGGCGATCTGCCGATCCGCAAATGGGTCCGCGTCATCGATTACAGTGACACACCTGCGGCCTATTCGCTGCGGCAGAACTGCGTAATTTACAGCAAATTTTGCGAGCCGTTTGCCCCGTGGCCCGCAAGAGGACTTTTTATCGGCCCTGAAGAACGCTGCGCAGGTCCGGTATTTTGACCGGTGTGGGAACCTATCCTATACTTTACTGTGAACATCAACTGGGGGCGACGCGCCGGATGCGCCACGAATATCAGCAGTGTCGTTAAGCAAATCAGGCGGGATGATAAAATGAACAGATATGGTAAATACGCGATTGCGGCGATGGTTCTTGGGGTTTTCCCGTTATCAAATGGCGTGCTTTCCGCCGGCGTAATGACCGCTGACCGGTATTACACGTGGGGCATTGACGGCCCGTCGCTGGAGATCCCTGAAGGCAGCATCATTACCGAAGCCGTCCTGACTATCGAAAACATCCAGAACTGGAATAATAATCTTCATATTCACCTCGTGGACAATCCTCCTTTGGACTTCGTCGCCAATACCGATACAGACGACGGGGACTTCTTCGAGAGCTTTGGCGGATTGCTGACCACAGGGGCCGATTCGCTCGTTGGCGGCGACCTGGTGATCGCATTTAGTGCAGTGAACGATGAGAACTCATGGGCTTGGGACGTCTTCGCAGCGCCTTTTCAGTTTCTGCTCGCCGATGGCTCAGTTGTGGCATATTCTTCGTCGCTGCTGGAATTAATAGACTACGCGGGGAATGGCACCCCCTTCGGCCTCGGATTTGATCCTCATGGCGGCAACTGCGATTACGAGCGGATGACCCTGGCGGTCACCGTGACCTCCTATGAAGGTTCAGTGCAGGTGTATACCATGACGCTGCGCCCTGTTTGGAGCACGCTGAGCGGCCCTGTCCTTGAAACCAATAAGAGTCTGTATGACTGCAATGATAATGTCGTGGTTACGTATTCCAATGCTGCGCCTAATGGAGGTACATGGATCGGACTGTATAAGAAGGGGGCTTCCGATGGAAACTATTTAGCTTGGTCGCGCACCAACGGAACGGCCACAGGCAGCATCACCTTCGCGGGCCCGACCGGCGCGGGTGAGTACGAAGCGCGCATGTTCTTTAATAATGTGTTTGATAAACGGGCCGTGATGAGTTTCACGGTCCGGGACCCCTTGCCCGCTCTGTCGGTCGCAAAACCAGTTTACGCGGCCAGCGAAAACATCGTGGTGACCTATGCCAATGCGGCGCCCAATCGCGGGACATGGATTGGACTGTATCAGCAGGGTGCTTCCGACGGCATGTATCTCACCTGGGCACGCACAGACGGCAGCGCCAATGGAAGTATATCCTTTGCGGGCTTCAGCAGAAGCGATTCCTACGAAGCTCGGATGTTCTTCAACAACGTTTATGACAAGCGGGCCACGGTCGAATTCGCTGTTGACGGTAATCAGGCGGTTTTGAACAGCGCCAAGACAGATTATGTGACCGGTGAAAACATCACGCTCACTTATGCAGACGCCGAGGCCAACTTCGGCGTGTGGATTGCACTGTATCAAAAGGGCGCGGCCGACAACAAGTACATCACCTGGTGCCGTACAAACGGTACAGCGACCGGCAGCGTGGTTTTCCCAGGGCTTACCGCCTCCGGTACATACCAGGCAAGAATGTTCTTTCATAACGTCTATGACAAGGCCGCGGAAGTTGAATTCACGGTGGGTATGAGTGCTCCCCAACTGTCCATGAGCAAGGCATCTTACCCCGCCGGAGAATCGGTCGTGGTGAACTACGCAAACGTAGAATGCAATTTCGCAGTCTGGATCGGGCTGTACAGGCAAGGCGCTCCCGATACCGCGTATTTGACATGGTCCAGAACAAACGGGACCGCCAATGGCAGTGTCACCTTCCCCGCGCTGAACCAAAGCGGAACTTACGAAGCGCGGCTCTTCTATTACAACACATTTGCAAAACAGGCAGAAGCGCAATTCTCGGTTAACTAACAGCCTGCAACGACATTCTGATCTTTTCCGGGAGTCCGCGGCGGATGTGCCGCAGACTCCCGTTGCGTTTCGGGCCCGAAGACAGTTGAAGATTTATCCTTTTTCAGGCGACGTGCTGGGGCGCATCCAGAATTTGCGTGGTGCGCCTTTCTCCACAACCTTGACACCACCCGCCAAACTGATATGATCGCTCGTTCCATAACTATCTATTGAACAACAGAAACATCGCCCAACCGGCGGATTCACTATGCGTGTAGAAACAAGACACGATCTTAGACATATTGTCATCCTGCTCCTCATTGCCGGTGCGATAGGGGTCTACCTGATGTTGACCATGGTGCTGATCGCCAACGACGGCGTCGAGTACATACGATTTGCACGCCGGCTGACCCATGACCCTGCCAACGTCATCAGCAAATATCCTGCCGGCTACCTGATGATTATCTGGTTTGCACATTATGTATTTGCGCTTCTGGGGGCCGACGCCTCGAACCTTTCCTGGGCGACCTCCGCACAGGCGGCGACCCTGCTATTCAGAATCCTGAGCACCATACCGCTGTATTACGTTGGCAAGTCGCTCGTTGGTGGTTCAAAGAGCTTTCTTGCGCTGCTCATCCTTGGGTTCCTGCCTTATCCGGCACGTTTTATAAGCGATGTCATGCGAGACTGGCCCTTCGTTCTCTTCCTCTTCTGCGGACTATGCCTGCTGCTGCGCAGGGATCTGCATGCGCACTGGCGTTCTTTCTTCTGGGTTGGCGCTGCTGCCGGCATTGCCTATATAATTCGAGTAGAGGGATTGCAACTGCTTGTGTACGGCGTTCTAAGTCTGACGGTTTATCTTTGTCGTCGGCGCGACCGGATGATGCCTGCGCATGCCGTTTCAGCTTTTCTACTGATGGCCGCCGGTTTCGCGGTAACCTGCGGCTGGTACATCGGCATGAAGCAGGAAAGAGTGCCCGACAAGTTGCGTGAATTCATTGATGCTGTCAGGGCCCACCAGGATACTGAAACATTGCCTGCCCGGGACCGGATTGCCGGTGTTGGCGGGTTATCGCGTGCCGAATACGTTCCTGATGATTTTGTCAAAGGCGAGCTCTTCAGAGGTTTTCTGAAAATTCTCAACCGTGTAAGTCAGAATCTGCTGCATTTTTTTGCGGCTCCGGCGGTTCTGGGACTGTATCTGCATTTTCGAAACCGGCGTTATTTCGCTGTTCCCGAATTTCAGGCAGCCGGGTTCATGGTGGTCTATATTGCCATGCTGTTGATGTTGTATCACTGCTACGGATATGTCAGCAGACGGCATGTCTTGCCGCTGACGCTCATGGCGCTGTACTATGTGCCCGATGGCTTGCTCGTGTTGGCGCATCGCATCGCGGCCCTGGGGCGATTGGCACATGTCTCCCGTCGTAAGGCGGTGCGCACCGGCCTGTGTTTCAACGTGCTGCTTGCCGCAGGAATAATCGCCTGTCTTCCCAAACTGCTCGATGCAGGGCGATCGGACAAGACACCCTATCGCACGGTGGCGGCATGGCTGTCCGAGAATACTTCGCCGGATCAAGCTGTTGTGTCTTCCGACATGAGGATTCCCTTTTACGCCGATCGGGAGGGTATTCCGGATGAAGGTCCTGCGTATGTCCCGGCGCGGGCGGCGTTTGTAGTCAAGGTGTACGGCGGTCGGAATGAAACGCTGCTGCCTTTGCTTGCAAACCGATGCATGGAAGAAGTGTTTTCGGTGGGCTTGAGAAAAAACGACGCCGACCATCGCATCGTTGTGTATGAGGTCCGCCTCAATCCGAAGCCGTAAGAGCCAAAGATGACCGGTCGTTTGTCGGCCCCATCTGTTGTCGCGGAGTAATCGTGTCGTTCAGCACGCCGGGCGGCGCAGAACGGTCTGAAAGGTCTTGAGGATGATGAAGATGTCGAGCAACGCGGAGGCATGCTTAAGGTAGTAAAGATCGTATTGGAATTTTTCCACGTGTCCCTCTACGGTGCCCCCATAATCGTAATTGACCTGGGCCCATCCGGTAAGGCCGGGTTTGGCCGTAAACCGCAACGAATAAAACGGCATGTGTTCTTCGATAAGCTCCGCCATGTGCCGCCGAATCGGGCGTGGTCCCACTAAGCTCATCTGCCCCCGACACATATTGATTAACTGAGGCAGTTCATCCAGTCGCGTTTTCCGAAGAAACCTGCCGATCCGGGTAATGCGGGGATCGTTCGGCTTTGACCACTGTGGACCCTCTTGTTCAGCATCGACCACCATCGTGCGGAATTTGGCCAGACGAAAAGGTTTTTCGTGGAGTCCTACTCTTTCCTGGGTAAAAAACACGGGCCCTGCGGACGTGGCTTTTATCAGGACGGCAACTAACAGCATCACCGGCCACAGCAGCATCAGTGCCGACCAGGCAATGCAAATATCGGCCAGGCTCTTTATTCTGCCGTAATGCCTTCGGGCAAACGCATCCACGTTCAGGTACGGTATGGTGGCGCTGGTCAGGTACTGCTTGATGGCCGCTTTTTGTGTGATTAACTCATAAAAGTACGCGCTCTCGTACACTTCGCATCCGGAGAATTTGCACCGGTAGATCGTTTTCAATATGTTAAGCGGAAGTTGAATATTGATTGCTGTGACAAGAATGTCCGGCTTATGATGATGGACCGCTCTTGCCAATTGGCTTTGGGTATCGACAATGCGCAACCCGTCAGCAGTGCGTTCGTCTTCTGCGGGGTCGGTAATAAGACCCAGTATCCGGTAATCGCGCCGCTTGATCTCGTCCAAAATCTCCCCCGTGATTACGTCGCGCCCGATAAACAGCACTTTAGGTTTGATCAGGAAGCGGGAGTTGAGCAGCACGCGTGCACAGGCAAGTCGCCACAAATACAAGGACAATGCCGAAATCGTGAAGAAGACGGCCATGTAAGCCACCGTTGTCTGATTGATCCTGACAACATTGGCCAAGCCAAACATGAAACAGAAGGAAAGAAAAGAGAGCACCATCAGTGACGCGAATGTACGCAGTCTTTCTTTTCGGCGGATTTCGTACACCTCGAACATATAGCCGAGGACCGCATGGACGGGGATACAAAGGTACATTAAGGGACTCTTAAGGGGACGTTTGATGTCCAGCCAGCCCCACCGGTGAGCAAAGGTGTGAAAGGAGACAAGAAAGGCGATCGTTGCCAGCATCAGCAGCACGTCGCCGATGAAGACGACGGTTTTCCGTCGGTTTGATGGAGTTCTGAACAGGCGAAACATGATCACGACCCCTTGCCAGTTTCAACAAGTTCATGAAGCAGCCGCTCATATGCACGACAACTGGACGCCTCGCTAAAGTGCGCTGCCGCATATTCGGCGCCCCGTTCACCCATGGCCCGGCATGCGTCCGCATTGTCGGCCAGTTTAACAATCGCTTTTGCCAGCGCCTTTGCATCATGCGGCTCGACAACCAACCCGCAGGCCGCCGCCTTTACGGTGTGCGCCACCTGGCCTTCGCCTTCGGCGACCGCCAGAACGGCACGCCGACTTGCCATCACCCGGTAAAGTTTGGATGGTGCAGAATACCTGTCGAAACCTCGCTCCAGCGACACGAGGCAGACGTCAGCGGCAGCCAGAAGACAGGCGAAGTCCTCAGCCGGCAGAAATGGCACAAGAGTCACATTGGCAAGGTTCTCGCGCTGGATTGCCTCCTTGCACTGATGCCTCAGGTCGCCGCGGTCGATTAATACAAATCGAATTCGCGTGTCGTCCCGCAGATGTTTGGCCGCTGCCAGCACGGTGTCAAGGCCGCTTCGATACGTTAGGCTGCCCGGCAGCAGGACAACGAAATGCGACAACAACCCGAACCGGCGCGAGACCGGATTATCCCTTGGCGGGACAACCGCTTCCTGTTCGCTGAAATGAGGAATCACGCTGAGCCGCTTGCCGGCCACGCACTTTTCCAGCAGGTTTGTACGCATCTGTTCTGAAAGCACGCAGATGGCCGGGAAGTGAGCGTAGATGAAGCCTTCGATACGCTTGAGAAAATGAAGGCAGGGACCTGTCTTGACAATTTGCAGATCCTCCAGAATGTCCGGGTAAATATCTTCCAGGCAGTAAACGCCGGGGCACCGCTTGATGCGGCTGATGGCGACTGCGGTGATTCCGGCCAGAAGGGGGGGGTGCGAGATCGTCATTACCGCGTCGAATCTGCCGGCGACCAGCGATGCGGCGAAAAGATGCAGGGAATAGCTCATCGCGTTGACGGCGCGAAGCAGCAGAGGCGTCTTGCTGAGAAATCGCGGACTGAATACGCGGACACGATGCACAGCCATGTCTTGCCACGTCTCCCGCACGTACCATTTGCCTCGATACGCCGTCCACCGTTCCTGCCGCCCCTTCAGAAAATACGGAATGGACGTCAGTATGGTCACGCTGTGGCCCTTCTGTTTCAGGTGCCTGAGAACCGCGGCAAAAATAGGCGTCGCCGATCCCTCGAAAGGATACCAGTTCATAGTGCAGAAGAGTATATGCATCGCTATTTGAGGTTGACGGTCGCCTCTTTGATGTAATTGCAGAGGTCATTGACGCTTTTGATGCGCGACAGATGGTGCAGTACGATGCCGGGCCGCATATAGAACTGTCGAAATGCGCGTTTTTGAAAACGCAGCAACTGCCGGGGCTCGAAATGTTCATATCGTATCACGGAATTGCCCTTGAGATCGTACCCGGCCCAATCGGTCGTCGTAATCATGTCGCGATCCACGCAGTAATCCCACAGTTCGGATCCCGGAAAAGGAGTCACCGTTGTGAACCCCGCCGAATACAGCGGAAGGCTTTTGGCAAATCGGATGGTTGCGGCGATGGTCGCGCAGGTCTCGCCGGGCAATCCGAACATGAAGTAGCCGTGCGCCTTAATGCCGGCGGCGTCAGTCAGCGCAACGGCCCGGGCGATACGCTCCTTATCGAGATTCTTAAACCGTCTGAGGATTTCCTCGTCGCCGCTTTCGATGCCAAACTGGATGGTTTCACATCCTGCCCGTTTCATCCAGCCGAGAACTTCTTCGTTCACTTCATTGGGGCGCGAATTGCAGTTCCATCGAATCGCGAGTCCTTCGTCGAGAATGGCTTGACACAGTTTCACGACGCGCGGCTTATGGAGCGTCAGCGTAGAATCCCTGAAGGAGAAATACCTGGCGTTGTAACGATGATACAACGTTTTCATCTCCGCCATTACGTTTTCCGTGCTCCGGAAACGGTACCGTTTACCCCAGGCGCGGGTCACCGAACAAAAGACGCACCCGTAGGGGCAGCCGCGTGACGTGATCAGCGAGGCGAACTGCCCTCTCCGTCCCCAGTGGGGAGGCGGATTGTACTCGGCGACCTCCGGAAGCAGGTGATAAGCAGGCATCGCCACACTGTCGACGTCCATCAGCGGGGCTCGATCCGGGTTGACTGTAATCTGTCCATGCACTTTGTGGGTGATTCCGGCGATACCATCGAAACCCCTCCCGCATGCAGCTGCCTCACATATTTCGCACATCGTGCGTTCGCCCTCGCCGCGCACTGCGATATCGACATGGCCGTCGGTGAGCGCCTCGGCGGGCATGGCGGTTGCATGTGGACCGCCCATGACAACAAGCACGTCAGGTTGGATCGCCTTGGCTCTGCGCGCGATGAAGTAAGCGTCCGGAGCGAGGATCGTCATGGCTGTCAGCCCGATCACATCCGGCCCAAACGAATGTATGCGGTTCTCAATATGCTGCAGATCGTATCCAAAACTGAACGCGTCGCACAGTTCGACGCTGTGCCCGTCCTTCTCGAGTTCTGCGGCCAGGTACAAGAGTCCGAGCGGATGCGTCTGAAACTTCGGCCGGGTGACCCGACCCAGGTGCAATCCGCTGGAAGGGCTTATCAGGAGGACTTTGATTTTTTTCATGGGACTCAGAATTGAAAGTAGATGAACTGGTTAATCGGGCGCAGGAAAATGATCACCAGCGCGGTGATCGCCGCCAGGCCCGCCGTCTCGACCGTCGCCCACAGAAAGCGCCGCCTGCGAATCACAGGCAGGGCGTACTGTTGCGCAACCGCGCACAACACCGTCGCGCCGAGCATCAAGGCCGTCAGCAGATACGTCTGTTCTTTCAGGCCGCGCCAAAGGTATGCCTGCGGATCCAGCAATCTGCCGTACAAGGCGCCTGCGTCGGAGACACTCTGCGTACGAAAAGCAATCCATGCAAGCATCGCAAACCCGAGTGTAACCGCCCACCCGCCATAGACCCGGACGACCTGCGGCAGGCGTTCGCGCACGGGCGCACCGGCGCGGTACACGACGATGATTGCGGCATGCTGCAGGCCCCAAAGAACGAACGTCCAGTTGGCCCCATGCCAGAGACCCATAATCGCCCAGGTTGCAAAAAGCGCATACGTCGTCCTCACCCCTTTGGCTGTCCCGGCCGCCTTTCCCAATCCGCCTGCCGACCTGTCCTCTACCGTAGCGCCGCACAACGGCAGATATAAATAATCCCGTATCCAGCTCGACAGGGAAATGTGCCATCGCTGCCAGAATTCTCTCGGTGAACACGCCATATAAGGAAAGTTGAAGTTTTCTATCAGCCGGATACCCATTAAACGCGCCGAACCGATCGCGATATGTGAATACGCGCTGAAATCGAAATAAATCTGAAACCCGAAAAGAAACGCCAGCGTCCACACGTCCCATGCGCCAAGCGAAGCAGCCGGCATGCCGAATCCGTTATCCACGATCCCCGCAAGCGTGTCCGCCAGAAAAACCTTCAGGAACAGCCCGTAAACAATGCGACGCAACCCGGCGCCCAGATCCGTCAATTCGAAAGGGCCGCGCCTCGAAAGCTGTCCGATCACCTCTTTGGCGCGCAGAATGGGACCGGCCACGAGCTGAGGAAAGAACATGACGTAACCGGCATAGAGCACGAAATCCTTTTCGGGCGGAATGATGCGCCGGTACACATCCACCGTGTAACTGATGGTTTGGAAGGTATAGAAGCTGATCCCCAGAGGCAGCGTTATCTTCAAAATGAAGGGGGGGGCATCAATCCCCAGCAGGGCCAGTCCCGACCACACGTTTTCCACGAAGAAAGCCGTGTACTTGAAATAAAACAACAACCCGAGATTAACCGCCAAACTCGTGCACAGCCAGACCACCCGCGGCCTTCGGTTGGCATGTCGGGCTATTTGCAGCGCTGCAATGTAATCCGTTGCCGTCGAAAAAAGGACGATGGGTAGAAACTCCCATCGCCAGAAACCATAGAAGACACAACTGGACAGAAAGACCATCCACAATCGCATGCGCCGCCCAAGTGTCCGGTACAGCACCACGGCCACGCACAGAAAAACCAGATATGTAAGGGAATTAAATATCATTGCGTCAGAGTTGTTTCGACCAGGTTCTCACGTTGGAGTATGTCCCAAAGCTGTTCCGCGAGCAGGCGATGTCCTTCCGCCTTGAAGTGCATGAAGTCAAGCTCCATATTCTTGCCGCCGGTTGTGGATTCTTTTTGGCCCCAAAACTCGGCCGGCACTACGTCTTCCATATCCGCGAAAATCGCGCCGTGATTTTGGGCGGCATTGGCGATGTCCTTCTTGAATGCGTCGTATTCCGATTGCACGTAGGGAATGGCTACATCCCTACGCAGCGGAACGATATAAACCAACGTTTTGATTTTCGCCTCTGCAGCCACGCTCAGACAAGCGTGCAGCGCCTCCATATTCAGTGCGTACCGCCCTGGTATCATGGGTCGCTTTGTCTGGGCGGTAATACGGAATACAAAATTCCTCAGGTAGTGAAGATACAGAAAAAGCTTTCCCCTCGCCTGCGGCCGCAACTCCCATATCCGGCTGTGATGCGCAAGCCATGAGTCAAGATGCTTTTCCACCCGCTCCTGCGTTGTTCTGCGTATGCCGGCAAACGCGTCCATGCCCTCCGAATTGACACGATTGACCAGCATCGCTCGGCCCATTCTCGTGCGTTCCAAATGCGACACCGTCGGCCCGTCGGCAAAAATCGCCGCAAAATCACCGCCAACTCCATCCTCGCGCGTGTCATCATAGACAACAGGGAGAATCAGAACGTCCATCGGCAGGCGGGTGCGCAGGTACTCGAACACTGCATAACATTCCTGCAAATTGATATTCGGGTAGGAAAATGTGAACAGATCCGCATCCTGGGCCCTCAAGCGGTGATGCAGCACCAAGGCCGCGGTCTCCTGACCCTCGACGTACTGATTGACGGCGTGCAATTGTGAATTCCCAAGCCATAAAATCCGCTTGCCGGCGATTCTCTGCATGGCACCGGCGATACCTTGCTCCGCCTCGTCGAGCATTTGCACATGAATGGGGATACCGTCGACGGATGCGAAAACAGAGCTGGTGCCCTCCGGCAGCGCAGCGTCTCGAAATTCGATTGCCTTGCCGCCGAACAAAAGCGGGATCAGCAGGCACGCCAGCGCGAATGCCGCAACCGGCGGCATAATACTTAACCACACCGTTTGGCGTGTATTCGCCGCAACGCGGTTGGTGTAGTTATGTTTTGCCGATTCTCTTACGATGCTTACGGCCCCTGAGCCATTATGAACTGCGCCGGATCACATGTCTGCCGAGCACCAGCATGTCCATCTTCGTTCGCAGAAAACACTCGATAGCCTCCTCGGGTCTGCACACGATCGGTTCATTTTCATTGAACGACGTGTTCAGAACGATGGGCACCCCCGTCAGCGCGTCAAACGCGCAGATCAGTTTGTGATAGATTGGATTTACGTCCTCGCTGACGGTCTGAAGTCGTCCGGTTCCGTCCACGTGAGTGATCGCCGGCAGAAGTGCCCGTTTTTCCGAACGGATCGGGAAGACCCTGGTCATGAACGGATCGGGGCAATCCATTTCAAAATACTCACCGACCCGCGATTCGAGTATCGATGGGGCGAACGGTCTGAAGGGCTCCCGCCGCTTGATCCGCGCGTTGAGTATGTCTTTCATGTGCGGGTTGCGCGGATCGGCCAGAATGCTTCGATTGCCCAGCGCCCGCGCGCCCCATTCCATTCGGCCCTGAAACCATCCGACCACTTTCCCTTCGGCGATGTGCCGGGCCGTGCTGCGACACAGCACGTCGGCGTCGGCGACGTATTCCACCGCAAACGACGCCATGCGATCCGCGTACTCCTGCAGTATGCCCGCCAGTTGCTCATCGCTGTATTCCGGCCCCCAATATGACGACCGCATCACAAACCTGGGCGCGTTGTGCAACATGCTGTGATAAACGAAGTAAGCGGCCCCCAGCGAGGTCCCAGCGTCGCCGGCGGCGGGTTGGACATACATCTCCCGAAACGGCGTACGCGCAAACACTTTGCCGTTGGCCACACTGTTCATCGCCACACCCCCCGCCAGGCAGATGCGGCGCGACGACGTGACTTTCTGCAGATGATTCAACAGGGCAAAAATAACATCCTCTGTATGCGCCTGAACGGATGCCGCCAAATTGCGATGATGATCGTCCAATGGGGCGGCACCGCTGCGCACCGGCCCGAACGCCTCGCCGAACTTTTCCGAATAGACCGGTCCCATTCGCGGTTCGCCGTCGAGCCACGTCAGGTCGACCCCCTTGCTGTGGTGAATGAAGTACGACAAGTCCAGCCCGAATAAGCCGTTTCGGGTGGACCACAGAACATCCTCAAAACGCTTCTTGTAAACGGGAGCACCATAGGGCGCCAGTCCCATGACCTTGAATTCGTCTCCGTATTTTGTAAAACCGAGCAATTGCGTCACTGCCGTGTAGAACAACCCGACCGAGTGCGGAAAATGGACCGTTTGGAGGGTGCGGATGGCGCCGTTCTCATAGTGCCCCAGCATGCAACTGACAAAATCGCCGAATCCGTCGATACTCAGTACCGCCGATTCCTCGAACCCCGACACCATGCACGCACTGGCAAGGTGCGCCATGTGGTGCTCCACGTAAATGATACGCGTTTTTAGTTCGTCGGCTCCGTCGCACATTGAGATGAGCCTCTGCAGTATTCCCTCGACTGCGTGCTTTCTCCGGAGGCGCATGGCCAACCGTCCGAGGCTGCGCCAGTGTGTCAGCGTGTATGCCGCTTTTCGCAACAGGTGACTCTGCGTATTACGGCCGACAGCAACATAATCGACATCCTTCAGCGAAAGACCCGCCGCCTCCAGGCAATATCGAATGGACTGCTCCGGAAAGCCCGCCCAGTGTTTCACCCGGGTGAAACGCTCTTCCTCGACAGCGGCAATCAGGATGCCGTTCTTAACAAGACAAGCCGAACAGTCGCCGTGATAGGCGCTGATGCCAAGGATAATCATTTCACCTTCCTTTGGTTCACGAGATTGGACACAGGCTCTCTGCAACTTTGGTTGTTCGCCATGAACGCAGTCGCGGGGGTATCCAAAACAGCTTCGTAAATTTCTATATGCGCCCGGACCACATGCTCCAGCGAGAACATTGCTTCGGCCCTGTGATGCCCCTGTTCCACCATGTCCCGGCGGACATCGGTCGGCAGACCGTGCATTCTCAGAATTCCCCCGGCAAGCGCTTCACCGCTGCCGGGCCTGACCACGACACCCGTCTGGCCGTCGATTATCTGCTCTCGTACGCCGCCCACGTCGGTGGCGACAACCGGCACCTTCATGGCCATGGCCTCAAGAACCGCCATGGGACATGCCTCCGTCACGCTCGGCAGGATGAGAACGTCGAATACAGACAGGACCGTCGCCACGTCCCCCCGAAATCCGGCAAACAGGACGCGATCTTTCAGGCCGCAAGCCTCAACGCGATCCAAAAGCGCCTGATAATAATCCGACTTATTGTGCAGCGGCTCTCCGATGATCAAAAATCGTGCCTGCGGAATGCGGTCCCGAAGGATGCCGGCCGCTTCGATCAAATGCGCATATCCCTTGGCGCGATTGATATTGCCCACCGCCCCAAGCACGTAGACATCGCCTGACAGGCCAAACTCATTGCGCAGCGCCGCCGCCGCCGACTCATCGACGCGCGAGCGATCAAAACGTTGCATATCCACCGGGGCATATAGCACTCTGGTACGCTGCCACAGTTTGTCCGCCGTGCCGAAATAATAGCCGCCCACGCGCTTTGATGCGACCGCAATCCCGCAGGCCCATCGCCGCAGCAAAGGCACGAGAAGTCGCCGCACACTCGCCGGCGTCACGGTGTCATTGAGATGCCAGACGATCTTTACGCCTGCCGACCGGCCCGCCAGCGCCGGCAGTACATTCAAAAGGCCGTTGACGTGTACGATGTGTATGTTATGGCTCTTCAGGAGTTGTCTGATGCGCCGTACATTGCCGAAAAAGCACAGCACAAACAACACGAACTCCTTCACCGTCGATTCACGCGTCAGACACTGCATGTGCCGGATCAGAAAGCATTCAAATCCGCTGATAGGCTTGCCGCCGGCCTCCTTTTCGTTGAACAAAAACACCGTTTCGATGCCGCGCTCGCGCAGGTGGTGCGCCACACTTGCGGCCCGCCGCTGCGGCCCGCCGAAACGGTTGTCCAGAAAGCAGTTCAAAACGTTCATCAATCTTTGTGCCTGTCGCCTGTGGCTGAGTTCTCAACCCGTCCGCGTTCTTGCACCAGTGCCCGGTAGAACGCCTCATACACCCTGGTCACCCGTGCGACATCGAACTCGAGTGCCTTTTGCCTGGCATTGGCGCCGCAGTGGTGCGCTAATTCCGGGTCGTTCAGCAATCGCCTGATCCCATCGGCCAGCGCCGCCGCATCGCCCACTTGGACGAGCAGTCCCGTCCGGCCATCCGCTATCAACTCACGATTGGCGGGAATATCGGTGACGACGATGGCCTTGCCCGCGGCCATTGCTTCCAGAATAGCATTCGAACAGCCCTCCGACAGCGTGGGCAGTGCGAAGACGTCGCTGATGGCCAAAAGTTCTTCGATTTCGTCGACAAAGCCGAGAAACCGAATCGCCTCAGACAGACCGGAGTGCTCGACGCGGCGCCTCAGCGCCTCCTCCTGAGGTCCCCTGCCGGCCACAAGAAAAGTGGCATTGCCATCCTGACCCGCAAGCATCGCCGCCGCTTCAACAAACAGGTCGATTCCCTTGAGCGGGTCAATCCGTCCCACCGTGCTGATGACCGGTCCCGACCGTCCGTTGATCCCGAATCTGCGTTTAAGTAAACCAACATCGGGGGCAGACTTCCGCGGAATGACTTTCAGGCTGTTTGGAATCCGGGTTATTTTGTCGGGCCGTACCCTCAATAGACGGATGCAGTTGTCCCGCACGGCCTCTGAGTTGACCAGCACCGCGTCTGCCAGAACATTAAGGCTCAGGCGGTTCATCAACGACCATTTATTCAGCCGGCGGTAGTGCATGCCGCGCGAAGAGGCCACTACCACGTGCCGCCCCGACAACCGCGCGGAAAGCCCTCCCCAAAAGTTCCCCGTTGGCAGAAACGAATGGACAACGTCGGCTTTTCGCGAGCGATACAGGCGACGCAGTTCCCAAAGTTTGCGTACGTCGAATTTGCCCCGGCGCCGCAGCGTTGTCACCTCGAAGCCGCGGGTTTGAGGATATGCGTTGCAGAGCAGCGCGTCATCATCGTTCAGCAATGCGATTGTTATGTCGAATTGGGAAGCATCCAGGTGTGTGCAAAGCTCAATGAGTTGGCGCTCCGCGCCCCCGTAGCCCAGTGTCGGAATGACGTAAACGATCGTGATCCGCTCGACGTGATCAGTGTGCGGCATGAGAGTGTATCCGAACAGTGCTCCGGAGGAAAACCAGCCCAACAATTCCGGCTCCGATCGGCAGCAACAGGGCCGGCAGAAAACCCAGCATGTCCGAGCCGGACTGAGACACGGCTTTGAGGCAAATCGCAGGCATCAGTATCGCATAAATGAGGCGGACGTCCGGCCGCTCCGGATGGTTCATGAACCATGTGTAAAACCGCCGCAGCGTCCACCCGATTACAAACATGCCGACCGAGATGCCCCAGTATCCGAAGTCCATGTAAAATGCCCCTAAAAGGCTCGGCCCGTATGTCGTACCGGTCTCATAGACTCCGGGATAAAAATGTCGGGTGAAGCGAATTCCCATGCCCAGTCTCGGCTTGTCCGGCCAGATAAACGACGGCACGTAAATCGCGCCCGCATGAAGGTAATCAATCCCGTGGCTTTTGGCAAACTGGCTGTCAAGCACCATCATGAAACCTTCCGTGCCGGCGAAACTCCGCATCGAGTCGTGGAAGAAATCACGGGCCGATCTCATTGATATGAATGATCGGGTCACGTCAGGATTCGAGTGCCTGCCGCGCACATGTACAAAGACTGCACTGAACGCAAAAAACAGCACTGCGATGACCAACATGTAACTGATCGAAATGCGTTTCACGCTGTAGTGATACAGCAGGACAACCGCGGTGAAGAAAATAAAAAAATCCCCGCGGGACCCCAGCGACAGGTACGGCAAAAGCAGCAGCAGGGCCACAACAGTCCGGAAAGCATGCTGCCTTTTGGAAAGCCCGCTTCGCACCCCGTAACAATACCACATGACGAGGGAGGTCGGATAACAGAACGTCGCCAGCATTGCAGCCCCCATGCCGCGCATCCAGAGACCCCGTGCACCAATATCATGGGCGCCCGTCACCTTCCGAACAAAGATGAACGCGCCGCCCAGAAGACCGGCCATCGCCAGCAGGGCTGCAATGATCAGTATGTCCGTCCCTCGCCGCCGGCTTTTCAAATCGTTTGCGCCTTTGGGGGATGTGCCGCACGGGCCCCCCAGGGTCATCGCATATCCTGCATAAAAAGCGAGAATACCCATGTTTGCAAGAAACAGCGTACGCGACATCATGGTGCGGCCGGTATTTACCTCCGCCCTGAAGGTGCCATTGAAATGAATGTCGAGCATTTTTACGAGGTAATAGATCGCGTACAAGCCGACAAAGAGATAGATCGGCTCAAAGCTGTCCCGGCAGCGCAGCAGGCGCACCGCCGGCGGCAGAATCATGAGCAATATTGCCAGGCCGAATTGAAAGAACACAAAGCCGGGTGCCTCGCCATAAAAGACGCCTTCACCTGCCGAGTAGCCCCCCAGGGACACCAGCGCTGCCCCGCTCATCAGAAGCGGTGCAGTCAGCGAAGGCGCCGAGACCCGCCGTATCTGCGCACACGCGGAGTCGGGCCCCGAGAATACCTCTTGTAGTGCTTTCGTACTCAACTGGCCACCTTACACATTAAGCCAGGAATTGCCGGCACCATAGCTCGTGCATCATTACCGCCCACAGCAGACCGCCATACGCCGGTTGCCCACCCGTGTTGGCGGCGACCATCCGTTCAATCGTCCGCGGATTGAAAAGCCCGCGCCGCTGAACGGATGCATCCAGTAAGATCTCTTTTGCGAATCCGGCAAGATCCTTCTGCATCCAGAACTTCACCGGAATCCCGAAGCCCTGCTTCTTTCGGCTCAATACCGCCGGCGGCAGCATGTCTGCAAATGTTTTGCGAAGAATGTACTTGGTTGTCTTGCGGCGCATTTTATAAGCCGTATCGGTACCCGCGGCCAGTTCAACCAGCCGGTGGTCGAGCATCGGCACGCGCACCTCCAGTCCATGGGCCATGCTCATCCTGTCCACTTTGGTCAAAATATCATTGGCCAGGTAGTTCTCCACGTCCAGACGGAGCACCCGCGGCAGCAAATCGCCGCCGGGCTCATCCTGCAGCCTCTGCCCCTCGATACCCGGCCAGAGATCGACCTGTCTGCAAATGTCGGCATGCAGCAATTCCTTTTTCATTCCAGGTCCTGCGATACTGTCAAGCGTGGCAATCGCCGGCAGACCCGGGCGGCCCAGCACGTCGCGCGCTTTCATCAGGCGTTTGCGGCCCCGCTGCGAAACCCACGGTTCCGCGGCCCACGCCGCCAACATCAGAGGTCTTTCCCAGAGTGCCCGCATCCATCCCGGCGTCTGGAGGTATCGTCGATACCGCTGCGCAAAAAAATAACGCCTCGGATAACCGGCGAAGTTTTCATCGGCCCCATCACCCGACAGGGCAACCGTTACGTGCGCGCGAGCCGCCTCGGATACCAGGTACGTCGGCACCATCGAATGATCGGCAAACGGCTCATCCATGTGCCAGATCAGCTTCGGCAGCATCGCAATCACTCCTTCCGGGGAGAGTATCTTCGCATGATGGTTCGCGCCGCACGCCTTGGCTGTCACCGCGGCGCATTCCAGTTCGCTGCGATATTCTTTCGAATCGAAGCCGATGGAAAATGCTTCTACTGCCCGGTCGGCGTGCCTGCTCATCAGGTTCACAATGATCGCCGAATCCATACCGCCCGAAAGAAAGGCGCCCACCGGAACATCGCTCATCAGGCGTTTTTTCACCGAGTCCGACAGAAGATCGTGGAATCGTTCCTGCAGTTCCTCTTCGCTGAGGCCGTTGTCTTTGTGCGCCTGATCGTCAACATGCCAGTAACGCTGGCGGCGCACGGCCCCACTCGAAACGGTCAGCAGATGGCCGGCATTGAGTTTATGGACCCCTTCGAAAACTGTTCTGCCGGCTGGAATAAACTGCCATGAGAGATAATCGCTGAGGCTCTGTAAATCGAGAGTCCGCGGCACCTCCGCGATCTCCAGCAGCGCCTTCAGTTCGGACCCGAAGACAAACATATCATCAGAGTGCCAGTAGTACAGCGGTTTGATCCCCAGCCGGTCCCGCGCAAGGAACAGACGCGCCTCACTGGCGTCCCACACGGCGAACGCAAACATGCCGTTGAAGTGATCGACGCATGCGGTCTGCCATTGCTCATATGCGTGAACAATGACCTCCGTGTCGCTGTGTGTCTTGAAGACGTGTCCGGCCTTCTCGAGCTGCTGACGCAGTTCCTTATAGTTGTAGATCTCGCCGTTGTAAGTCACCCAGATTCGGCCGTCTTCGTTGCACATGGGCTGGCGGGCGCCGCGGGAAAGATCGATAATGCTTAGTCGCCGATGCCCCAGCCCCACATACGTCCTCTGGCCGCAGCGCTCCGTCTGCGAGATATAAGTCCCTTCATCATCGGGCCCCCGGTGCCTCAGAACGTGTTTCATACGCTCTATAGCATCGCCGTCAACGGCTCGATCATATCGCAAAATGCCGCAAATACCGCACATCGATTGTTCTACCCGCCTCCGGAAAGGCACGCTGCCAAATCGCACATGCGACGGTCTGTCATCGAAGACAACGCAAGGCGACGCGCAACGTCCATCGCCTTCACACAGTCCAATGTCAACCCGATGCAAACGAATGTTCCTGGCCGCTGCCCCGATCTCATAGCTTTCGACCCCGCATGCCGACGGGCGGCTCGAACAACTCCATCTCACTCAGGCCCGCCTCGAGAAACCATCGGTGAACTTCGGGATACCGGTGCTTCGACTGGTACGCCGGCGAATACCAGTCAAACGTGTCCAGCACCCGCCAATCCCACTTCTTCTGCATACTGATGGGAATGCAATTGCGCAACAGGTGTCCCATCACCGGAATTTTGTAAACATAATAAAGCGGCACCGAAACATAACATAGGTAATAGAGGGCCGTCCTGGGAATCTTTACCGTCAGCCTGCGGAGCACATTGCTTGAGCGCGTGTGCATCTTATTATAGTCTGCGTAGACCCAGATGCCGATCAGCCCGCCTCGCCTCAGATATGGCGTCAGCGACAAAAATGCCTTTTTGCAGTCCGAGGTGTGGTGCAGTACGCCGATACTGTAGATAATATCGAAACACTCCAGCGCCAAAGGCAGGTGCATGATGTCCGCTTGCACGATGTGACTGTTGCTTCGGTTGCCCAGATTACAATAGGCGCTGTCCACCGCATAGCTCATATCCACACCGACCACTTCACCGCCCCAGCGCTGCACCACGTCCATGAACCGGCCCATGCCGCAGCCCGCATCTAAAATGAGCTTGCCCTTGACGTCCTCCGGCCGCAGCCCTGTCTTCTTTGTGAAGTCCTTCTCCGAGACATCGGACACCGAGGTATCCAGTTGCGTTTTGCTGTGCCGCCGCCATTCCAGACTGAAACTCTTGACATAGTCGTCGTGCGCTACAAACCGCGGCACGCCCCCGGCCACCGGATACGTTTGTCCGCAGGTGCAGACCAGCCGACCCGCGTCAATCGCTTCGTCCGAGGATTCCCCCTCAACCGACAGACGGCCGCGGCAGACCGGACACCTCAGTATTTCCAATAACCTTTTCTTCATTTCTCGCTTGTCCGCTCACGCCTCCAGGAATCGCACGATACCGTCCCGAACAGCATACGTCTTGCCGCAACTGCACTCCAGCACCGCCGCTCCGCGATCCGGCGCCGACGCCTCCCTCTGACGCACGTCGCCCCCGCAGGACGGACATGCCAGTATGTCTATCAGATCATCCGGCAGAGCCTGTGCTCGCGCGTTGTCATGCATTTCAACTTCCTCGTCTTCTGTTACCCGTCAGTCCTCTGCCGGCATTTCGCACCGCCCGTGCGGCCGCGAACGCGCGGCGTCCGGTGGCCGACAGCACCTTGCGATACACGTGAACCGGTACAAGTTCACCTCCCCAGCCCGCTTTGAAACGCGTTATGCCCGCAGTGGAGCTGTCCGCGGCAAGGTCCGCTCCGACCATGTTGTAGCGTTTGAAACCCGCATCTCGCGCGATCTGCATCAAACGCCAATGAAGCAGATTGCTTGCCCGTATCGGCCAGCCGGCCTGCAGCGATGCGCCCTTCCAGAAATAAACCGTGTCGTTATTGAAGTAAAACAAACCGCCTGCAACGTAATCCCCTTCGTGCGTGCGCACCAGCAGGAGCCTGGCCTGTGACGATGTGATAAGCGCGCCCACCGAATCGTAGAAGCTGCGATCCTCTGCGCCTTTGGATGAACGCTTCATGGTTTCGACGCGCATGGCGTGGAACACATCAAACAGTTTGCTTCCTTGCGCTTCCTCCACAGTGGCGCCGCCCTGCAGCGATTTTCGCGTTTGCCTCCGTGTGTGCGTATCCATTTGAAACAGTAGGGCTGTGTCCTCCTGGGCAATATTCACAATAAGCGTATGCGTAGAATCGTCTTTATAGCCAAAGCGCCCGAAGCCTTCGCACTTCGTATATATAACGATTTCAGGAATTCCATTTCGGCGGCATTTGTCTTCGAATGAACTCAGCACATTTTGCAGCATGTCCGGCGATGCCGCAGCCAGAGATTCGCCGAACAGTTCTCCCACGGTGATCGGCCGCGTCAGCAGGCCGGCCGCTTGCCGCCGGTAACTGCCGAAAATGAAGCCCACCGATCCGGTGTCATTGATCGGCAAAGTGGTATACACGAAACGCTGCCCCTGGCGCGCCATGGCTTGGAGATATTCATGCGAGAGCACGACGTCGTCTCCGCCGCGACGTATGTGCCAGATCAGGGTATCATAGGCAATACCTTCGTCTTGTCCGCTTTTGGCCGGCCGGCGTTTCCCCGCCGCGGCATAAACCGCACGTTGAAGCAGTTGCCCCGTCCGATTGATCGACTGAACCTCGTGACCCTTATAATGCCTTGCCCCGACCAGATCGCGCACCGCCGCAAATGCGAAACCATACCGCCGGATCGCCGCCAGGAACTCGCCAAACGCCTCGAATGCCTCCGGCTCCAATGCAAACTCATTCGGGTGGACCAGGAGGACCAGACTGGTGTCCATCCATCGCAAAGCACGGGATCGCGACAAAAAGAGGGACCATTTGCGCCATCGCTGCGCCGATACCAGCGAATAGGTTGGCACCTGAAGAACGCCCGCCTCTATAAACGGCCGCCACCCCAGCAGGTTGACGCCATACCGGTACGACGAGTTGGCCTCAATGCCCAATTCCCTGAGAACCTCCTGCGTTGTGTCGCCGCAACACAGCGCTCCCGCCCGAAAAGATCGAGGCCGGTACCCCGCCGCCCCATGTATCTTATCAATATCTGCTGCGATCATGCGACGCTGGTCGGATTTGGGATAATCTCTCAAGGAATCGCGCCTTCGGAACTCCTCCACCGGATACACGCTCAGGTCGTAATGCGTACTCGGATGCGTATGCACCCCTATCTCAAAGGGCAAGGACCTGAACAGTGAAACACCCTCTGCCGCCTCGCCGGTCACAAAGAAGGTCGCCCGGGCATCATGTTTTCTGCACAAGGACACGATTTGCGGCATCACCGCTTCCAACTGCGAGAACACCGGCTTTTCGCAATAGGGAAACCGGTACGTATCGATGGCCCCCGGAAACCAGTCTCGTTCGCAGTCAAAAGTTAATACTATGCGCACTGTGCTATAATTCCTGCTTCTTGGAAAAAACTATGACGAAGCAGTACGAAAACAAGCCGCCCAGGTGAACGGCAATCAAGCCTTTCTCCACCGCCCGGACGAAAGAAAACAGCCAGCGCATCCACCGCTGATTTCCGCGCTTGTGCAGGAACCGTATGACAAAGCCCGGCACGATCGGAAGCGGCAGCAGCAGCATGTGTTCTACGCTCTTGACGCCAAATGCATTCCGATGCAGGTCGACGGCTTCTTTTCGTGAATACATGCGATAAAAGGGATATCCGAAAGGCGGCCGCCGCTGCAGTCGCGAACGCATGTTCAGAAGTATGCCCGGAATGGAATACCGATTGTGAAATCGCGTGATCAGCAGTCCGTCCGTCTTCAAGACCCGATGCAGCTCCGAAATCACCTGTCGGGTTTCTGAAAGATGCTCAAAAAGTCCTACGTTAATCACCGCATCGAACGTCTCCGCCTTGAAAGGCAGTGCGGCAGCGTCGGCCTGGACGAAAAACAAATTGTCCGTGGCCTCCGCCAACCGTTGGGAGCACGCAAGCATGCCATGCGACAAATCCGTGCATACAACCTTGGCGGCCCCGCGTTTTCGGGCCTGACGGGCATAATGCCCCGTCCCGGAACCGAGGTCCAGAACCGTGCCTTTCAGGGCCGCTCCGCCGAAAATGGCGCGATTTTGTGACCATTCGCCGTAGGTATCCAGGGCATCCGATACCGCGCCCTTCTGACTCCATGCGTCGACCGTGGAGGCCTCTTCATAATGTTGTTTGATCGCCTCGGTAACGTGCATGGCTTATCTGCTCCCCTTGGTGGCCACGATAATCTTAAATGGCGACAGCAGCCGGTTTTCCATTCGATAAAACAGGTGTCTGAAACCCAGGCACAGCAGGTTCGTGCCTTTGGCGGCCACCTTCAACGCCGCACGCGCGCCGCGATTCAGACCCTTTCGGCTTACCATATTCAAACAAATCGCTCCGTCGTAACAGACCGTTGTCCCACTGAAACCCGCCTCCGCATGGCACCGCATCAGCACGTCGTCCGCCAGAACGTTATGCGTCTCGAATACCCCTGGATCAAATCGCCGCAGCAGTGCGCCCGTTCGGCCTTCCAGATTTGGGATCCAGTTGATCAGGGTGCCTCCGTCGTTGAGCAGAGAGCACATCTTCGCCAGCACCGGCCCAGGGTCCTTGAAGTGCTCGAGAAACCCGCCTGCGTAGATCACGTCGTAAGCTCCTGCGTGCGCGAAAAAATCCTCCGCCACCACCTTGGCCGCAATGCGCTGTCGTGCAAAATTCTCCCTCGCCTGTGCGATCGCCTCGGGCGAAGCGTCCAGCGCGGTAATCGCATATCCGTAAACACGATGAAAGTACACGGACCAGTCGCCTACCCCGCAGCCGACGTCAAGCAGGGTTTTAGCCGGGTCAGGATTAAGATGTCGCCGGCACACATCGTGAAAACGCCGGTATGTGTAATTGCGGTACACCCATTTCTCGTTGTCGTACCGCGAAAGGTCCGCGGACGTGCTCCAGATGGCTTTCCAGAACTGTCCGTCGGTCAATGCATTCATTTGCGAAGCTTCGCCCGGATGATATGGATAAATACTTTGTCGTCCTCCGTCAGGCAAAACCGCAGCATCAGAGCGGCGTAGCAGGCCGCGAATACGACAAACTGGATAACCGCCGCCGCCGTCCCGATTCCGATCCCCCAATGTTCCAATGACGTGCGAGCCGCGTACCCCGCCCCGATCGCCGCAAAAGCGAACACGAACGCCAGCCACATCTCACGCCCGAAAGGATTGATCCCGAAATACCTGTACGACAGAACTGCCTTGGCAATATGAATGAGGATGAAACTTGCCGTTGATGAGATCGCCGCACCGATCATGCCGTACCGCGGGATCAGAATTAGGCCGGACGCCACGCTGAATGCAAGCATTGCCATGGTAACGACAAATTCCGCGTGCTGCCTGCCCGTCATCCTCAGAATGCCGCTGGTCGAGGCCAACATCGAAACAAGTATCCACGACAGGCCAAAAATAACCAGGATCGACGAGCCGCCGGTGAATTCTTTGCCGAAAAGGCGCATCAGCCCCTTCGCGTAGAAAACAATGATCACGATTAAGAAAGCGTTAGCTGAAAAGATCCATTTGCCGACAAGCTTCGTCAGTGCGTTTAACTGCGGCAGGTCTCCTTCCGCATGTACCTGTGAGATAATCGGGAAAAACGTTGTAGTGAATACGACGGTCGACATGCCAAGAAAACTGTACAGCTTCCATGCTGCGTTATAAATGCCGATCTCTTCCAGACTGCCGTAATAACCTAAGATAATTTTATCCGTCTGAAACAGAAACATGCTGAAAAAACCCGCGAAAACGACCGTTCCGGAGTACAGCCCCCATTGCCTCCTTTGGTAGATCGCCGGGCTTGTGCCCGCCGCAGGTCCGTACACCCCGCGAATCAGAAGGCCCGCCGCCACAAGCGTCAGGGTGATTGACGCGCTGTATGCGCCCAGCACGAACGCAAGACCCTGGCGACTAAGCACCCATAGGATCGCCACAAACGCACAGAACAGAACCGGTTGAATGATATCACTGATAACGACGTGGATGTGTACTTTCAGGAAGGCAATTCCGTAATATGCACAAAGCATCATCGCCACATGCAGAGGCAGCAGAAGTCCCAGCACGCGAAAAGAAAACTCCAGAGATTCCTTTCCGAACACGCGTTGGGCCATCAGCCCAGCAAATCCGTACAACAAAAGCCCAAAAAAAAGGCTCAGGCACAGTGTGCATGCAAAGGAAAATACGACAAAACCTTTGACCAGCCCCCGGTCACCGCTCGCGCGATATTTGGGGACAAAGTGCTGGGCGCCGTACTGAAAGCCGCAGAGTGCGAACTCGGTGATCAAGCGGAAAACGGTCAGGCCAAGCGAAAAAAGCCCGTACTCGCCGACTGTCAGAACGCGCGTCAGCAGCAGGTTCGTGCAGAACCGCAACAGCGAGCCGGCGGCCTGGCCCATCATCAGAAACAGACTTCCCTTGGCCAGCGCCCTGTGGTGCGGGTGCGGAGCGGCGCTGTCTCTTGCCGAAAGAGCCCCTTCGACCGATACACACAAACGTTCACTCACGTCAACACACCAAGCAGTTATGGGGTCGGTCCGACATTACGCTCCCCGACGACCCGAACAGGAAGATGAATCCGGCGCGTGCATCTGCGCCCCCTCAGGGCCGAGTGCTCTCTTCTGTCCACATCGTCGAAAGACCGACCCCGAGGTCGACCTCCGGCGCAAAACCCAGAATGGCTCCGGCTTTGCCGATGTCTGAAAAGTTCTGGCATATCTCCCCCTGCATGGCCTCGCCGAACGTCAACGCCTCTTCCGAGCCGTCCGTCAGCCGGCAGATCTCCCGTGCCAGATCGACGATACGGGTCTCTCGCCCCGTAGCAATCTGAAAAATCTCGCCCCACAAACCCGTCGCCTCCGGACCGCAAGTAATGACGCGGCAAATCGCCTGCGCGATGTCACCCGCATGAACGAAATCCCTGCTCTGGCCGCCGTCGCCGTAAATCTCCAATGCTTCCCCCGACCGTCGTTTCCGCAGAAATTTTGCAACCACCGACGTCTTATGCCCCGAAAATGGTCCGTACGCATTGGCGAATCGCAGCGCTACAGTATTGAGCCCGTATGAATGATAATAAGCGGAGCACAGTGCCTCCCCGTAAAGTTTGACGGCCCCATAGGGCGACATGGGGCGAGGAACCATCGTCTCATTGATCGGCGGTTTCTGCGCGCCGACCGCCGCGTTTGATGACGCGAACACAAAAACCCGCGCGCCGGTGCGGCGGGCCGCTTCGATCACGTTGAAAGTTCCCTCTGCGTTCACTGCGACATGGGGCCGGGGGTCAACTATGCTTTGCCGGACCTGCGTGTGAGCCGCCAGATGAACCACGGCCTCATGGCCGGTCATCGCATCACAAAGCCTCTCAAAATCGCAAATATCGCCCTCGACACATTGGACTCGGCCGTCCGCCCCATGCCTGCGGACCACAGCGTCCAGATTCGCACGCGAACAGGCGGACAGATTATCGTAAATGCGCAGGCAGAATCCGTGCCGTTCCAGAATATAGTCAACGAGATTCGCGCCGATAAATCCGGCGCCGCCGGTGATGAATACCCGTGTTGACCCTGCCGACGGCGTCATATCGTGGAAACCTCGAGTTGCGTGCGCCCCGACGCCTGCGACGCAGTGTGCACCGCCACCACGCGCTGAGGCGCCGCCTCGCGGCGGCCGAGCGCGCGGTTGATCAGTTCTACAAGCTGCTTGTGCGAACGCGCACCGATCGCCCGCATGGATACCTCGCCGTCCTGAAACAGGATAAACGTTGGCGCCGCCGAAACCTCGAACTGCGACCGAGTCGCGGGGTTCCGGTCCACGTTCAATTTGCCGACCTTCAGCACACCCGCAAACGTCTCCGCCAAGGCATCCACCACCGGCTCCATCATCTTGCACGGGGGACACCACGAACCCCAGAAATCCACCAACACCGGCACCTCGGCGTCGAGGACCTCCTCCAAAAAATTGTCATCGGTTAATCTTAAACATGCGCTCATCTTCTTCTATTTCTCCTTGAAGATCGAGAAGTTCCAGACGTTCGACTTCTCGTTTGACCCCCGACCACCATGTCTTGGGCATGATCACTTGCCGCCGCTCTTCGATCCGTGCTCGCACCTCGTCCGTCAAAAACAGCTCGAACATCTTGCGGACTTCGTCTTCCAATGCCACTTGCGGTGCGAATCCGAACTCCTTCGGCAGCCGTTCATATATCGCCTCGAACGGATGCTCGTCCGCTTCGACCCGCGGGTTCTCGACCCGTTGAATCTGAACGTCGAGCCCGAAATGCTCCCGACCTGTCTTGGCGACGATATACGCCAGTTCCCGCGTGCTGTAGATCCCCGACACCTGGTTGACAACGGCGTATTGGCCCGGTTCGGGCGGGCTGCAGATCAGCCGCGTCATGCACTCCATGGCGTCCCGCAGCGCGATGAAGCCGCGGATCTGCCGGCCCATGCCGTACAACGTCAACGGAATGCCCGCAACCGCCTGCGCCACAAAACGATTGATCACCGTACCAAACCATTCATCGATGTCCAGTCGCGTACGCAGCCGCGGATCCGCCGACACCTGATCCGTGTCGACCCCGAAAATCACCCCCTGCATCACATCGTACGACCGAAGCCACCAGTATTTGCACGCCTCATAGCAATTAAACGTATCCTGAACTTTGCTGACGTGATAGAAACTGGCCGGATCACGCGGAACGATCTCCCCCCCGAGACTCCATTCCCGTCCCTCCCATTGCAGCACCGCATCGGCGGGAAACAGCCCTTCGAAAATCGGCCGCCCCGTCAGCGGCGTCCCGTACTCGCCCATTGTGCCCAGCTTCACCATGCTCGTTTCCGGAACCACGTCCCGCATCGTGAACAGCGTCGCCAATGTTCCAAGAACATTGTTCTCCTGGACCTTGATGGCGTGCTCCACGTCGATCATGCTGAACGGCGCCGACGGACATTCCGCGTAATGCACGATCGACTCGGGCTTCACCTCGTCGACAAACTCCTTGAAGCGGTCGCGCTCCGAGTAAATGTCGATCTGGCGAAAATCAATGTTGAGCCCCAGCACCTCCCGCGCAGCCCGCAGGCGTTCGTTCATGCGCGAAATCGGCACGATCGTCTGAGCTCCGCGCTCTTTGACCCACTCGCGCCGATTGTAGTTGTCCACTCCGCTCACTTTGCAGCCCAGACTGCCAAGCCATAGCGCCAGCGTCCACCCCAGGTACCCGTCAATGCCCAAAATCATGACCCGCATGTCCCTGAGCATGTAACCGTAAGGACCGGGCGCGTACTCGGTGCACTCGGCGAATGTCATATCCATCGGATCGAACAAACCCAGTTCAGGACGCCGCTTGCATTCGCCCATTATCCGCGTCTCTTCTGTGTCGTCCGCCGCTTTAACGAATTGCTTGGTCGACTGCCCGCAGGCCCGAAAATCAACCTTACCTGCAAGGTCGATCGCAGGGCAGTTCCAGCACGTGCATTTGGCATTGTGCATATCCACTCCTTACTTGTCGCGCGTTGTTCCGCAACGCACTCGCTCATCCTTGTTCAAACGGCATGGCAGGCGCCTGCCATAAAACGCCCAACCGATCCGACACACCATGTTATGCATACCGGCGGCCGCAAACGCCTGCCAAAGCCGGGTTCATCGTTTCGATAATCGTTCGTACCTCTGAAATCTCCGGCCACTCCGGAAGGTCCGCCTCCCCGCCGCAAGGCCGCACCAAGAGAAACGCATTGTCCTGCGTATGCTTGCCCGTGAAGATGCCCCGTTCGGCCAAAACCCGCGCCTTCATAGTGGCGCGCAAATTGAACCCTTCGGCGCCAACCAGCACCAGGTCGGGTCCGTGCTCGACCTGAGGGCCGCTATAGATATCCTCCGCGCGATAGACGTCCCGTATGACCTTGCGTCCCTCGACTTCGAGGCGGCTGAAGACCTGCTCCAGATCCGCCATAATCGTATCCGCCTCATCGTCGACGCAGCCGCGCGGGTACTTGCCGCGGCGATGCACATAAACCCGGCCCGGTTCCAGCGCAAACGCCCGACTCGTCGGATGAATGTTCCTTAGCACTTCTTCTTCCCCCGCTTCGAACGCCAGAAATCCTGCCTCCTTGAGCACGTGATTGATCTGGATGTCCCAGTCGAGCCGCTCAAAACCGTGATCCGAATGCATCACCAGCAGATCGGTGTCATTCATGCGGGCGCAAAACTCGCCGACGGCCTCGTCGATCCGGCGGAAATGGTCCAGAAAGAAATCGTGATGGACATGCCGTTCATCTTCATAAGCATTCCACAGGAAATGCATCAGCCGGTCCGTCCCCGTGAAGACAAGCATGAACGTCCGCCAGTCCACATGATCCCACAAATACCGGCTCGCCCGGATGCGTGCTTCCAAAGTCTTGTTGAGGTCCGACAGGAACAACGCCATCGAGCTGTGCGCCTTTTGCGAATCCACGTCGAGGCGATAGTCCATCTCGGTCAGCTTGTCCAGCAGGCCGGCCGGATGCACGCTCCGCGCCATATCGACCGACACGAAACCCGAGATGTGAACGCCCTCCATCGGCTCTACGGGATAGGTCGACGGAACATTTATAATCACCGACTCGCCCGGCCACTCCCGCCAGAACGGCTCCGCCCGCAGGTCCCTGAAGTTCGGGAACCGCATCCGGTACGAGCCCTCAAACAGGTCCATGAACCCGAAAATGCCGTGTACACCCGGATTGGTTCCCGTGATCATCGAGGACCATGCCACCGACGAAATCTCTGGAACCGTCGACCGCATTTGGCGAAAAATACCTTCCTCCAGAAGTACGCGCGTATGCGGCATCACCCCCGCTCCGCACAGGCGCCGGATCATCTCGAAAGGGACGCCGTCAAGGCCGATGATTACCGTTCTGCAATTACTCATGTGTTCTGCACCATGAAAAGCTCAATCTCATAAGGGCCCTGCCAACGGCCCCCGTTGACCCGGGCTGCCGCAAGGGCAGACTGTGGACATACTCCGTCCCCGTGGGTTGCAGGTAAAATCCTTTACGGATCTCTGCTGGCGACCCGAATGTATTCTCTGCCGGCAGACCCTCGGCCCCGTTCAACGCTGCGCCGCCGGGATCTGGTGCTTCCGCCGGCGAATACCTTCTGCGAGAAATGCCGCCGCCGTCGTGAAGGCAAAACCCATAAAAAAGGCAACTGCCATTTTCCGTACCAATCCTCTGCCTGAACACTCGATCCCCGGCAGTTCGGAAACCGGCGCGCAAGTCAACAGGCTGTTGCTTAACGTCTTAAGATAGGAGGATAAAAAATCCTTGATCTCCTGCTCGTCCGAACGCCGCCGTGCCTCGTCCACGTAAGACAGAAACCCGGCAATCGTAAGGCCCGAGTCCGGCTTCTTCAAAGCATTGAAAAGCTGTTCGTTGACATTTGTCAAATCGCCGTAGTAGCGGTAGGTTTTCTCATCGCTGAGCATCTCCTCCTCAGCCTGCAGCACCTGTGTCTCCACCGCCCGGATATGGTATGCCAATGGAAGATACTCGCTCCTGCTGCCGATGTTGAACTGAAGGCTGATTCGGTCGTCCCAATCCGCCGCGCCCGCCGGCTCGATTCTCCTCAGCCGTTCCAAAATCGCCTTGTTCCGTGTAAGCAGCACGGAAAGGGGAAATCGATTTGCCTCGATACTGGCGCGTTTGGCTGTGTGG
Source organism: Phycisphaerae bacterium (assembly GCA_014859965.1). Taxonomy (GTDB): domain Bacteria; phylum Planctomycetota; class Phycisphaerae; order Sedimentisphaerales; family Anaerohalosphaeraceae; genus JACZKQ01. The sequence goes on along the minus strand of JACZKQ010000028.1, from coordinate 12,586 downwards.
CTCTTAATCAACCCGGCCAACTGCTTTTCAACAATCAAAAGCGGCACCAGGTTCTCGATGTTTTCTCGCAGAACAACCCCGGCGAAACGAAGATCTTCTTCACTGTCGCACGTAATGGTCATGCGAAGCAGTTCGCCTACCGCAGGCGATGAGCCGTCTTGCATGCTGGTCGTCCGGGTCTCAGAATACTCCGGCCAGACACTAAACCGCACGATGCGCTCCGCCGATTCCTTCCGCGTGGACCACCCGCTGAGCAGGCCGCTTCCGCTGCTGCCGCCTTTGGCAATGGCCGTTTCGATACGCCCCAGATTTGTGGATGAATAAAAACGATTGAGAAAAACCTCATAATCTTCCTCAAGGAAGTCCCAGTCGCGATAAACGTAGGTGACAGAGTATTGCTGACTGCCGAAATGCACTGCTGCTGCAACTATCAGTGTCAGAAGAATGCTCCCCGCCGTTATCATATACCTGTAACGCCAGACGATGGCCAGGTAATCCAGCAAGTCTGCATCATCGGCCGGCCGGCTTCCTGCCTCACGGGACGCAATCCCGTCGCAAGCCGAAAGGACCTCTCTCGGTTCGTCCATGGACCAAACTCCTGCCGAAATTCCTTCTGTCAACAAATCCAGCGCTGCCGCAATCCGTTACTGCGTCGATACCCCGCATCACTCACCACCCCCCGCGACTACACGGCTTGCACATCAGATATTAGTAGAGTGACAGCAGGAGTTCGCTGGAGCATGTTGCCCCATAGTCCGGGGCAATCCGCTCAGCAAATATATAGGTAGTTCCCCTTGCTTTTGCAAGTTTTTTATTCCGATAATGTTCCCGATTCGCTTGCGTAATTGCGTGTTTGCCTCGCCGGAATTCTGCTGGCAACTGCCCCCAATCTCCTATATATTACTGATCTAACCGAATGAACTATATATATGGAGGACTGGATATGGATACCGATGTATTGCACTTGTGGAAAGACGAACTTAAGACCTGCCTGCAAAACGAACTCCTCCCATTCTGGCTCGACCGCTGCAAAGATGACATCAACGGCGGCTACATTACCCATTTTGACAAGGATGGCAACGACAGCGGCCAGGACGAAAAATCGCTCATCGCCATGACCCGCACTGTCTACACCATGTCCTCGGCCCATCGCGCCGGCTACGGCGGCGGCCGGTGCGCTGAGTATGCAAAACACGGTGTCGACTTCCTCCTGAACCGCATGTGGGACAAACAGTACGGCGGCTTCTACTGGACCACCGACCGCAAAGGCAACGTCGCCATCGACAAGAAAATCCTCTACGGCCTTTCCTTCGTTATGTACGCCCTCTCCGAGTACACCCTCGCCACCGGCGACCCCGTCGGTCTCGAATACGCTGAAAAAACTTTCGACCTCGTCCAGAAACACGCAGCCGACACCATGCACGGCGGCTACTTCGAGATGTTCGAACGCAACTGGGACCTCCGCGGCCCCGGCGCGCAGGGCGGCGACCGCAAAACCCTCGACGCTCACATGCACCTCATGGAGGCCTTCACCACGCTTTACGAAGCCTCCGGCCAATCCGTCCACCGCCGCAAACTGCTCGAAGACATCGATATCCTCTTCCACCGCATCAACCACCCGAAGTACCACACCGGCATCCCCCAGTTCTGGGCCGACTGGAAGATTGCCCCCCAGATCAAGTTCGACATCATCTGGGGCTGGGACCGCTTTGCCGACGGCGGCGAAAAACCCAACGCTGAAGACAACACCTCCTACGGCCACAACGTCGAATTTGTCTGGCTCTTTCTTCACGCCCTCGACGTCATGAAAATGGATCACAAGCCCTATGAAGACCTCCTCAAGCAGATACTCCAGCACACCCTCAACGATGGCATCGACTGGGAGTACGGCGGCGTCTACGTCGAAGGCTCCCACGCCGGCGGCGTCTACGACCGCGAAAAAGAGTTCTGGCAGCAGGCCGAGGTCATGATCGGCATGCTCGAAGCCTCCCTCCGCTTTGGCCCCGAAAAATATCTCCCCGCCTACGAAGCCGTCCACCGCTTCGTCATGGACAAAATGATCAACCACCCCCTCGGCGAATGGTGGCCCCTCATGACCCGCGAAGGAAGACCCATCTGGACGCACATGAGCACCTCCTGGAAAGTAAACTACCACACCGTCCGCGCCCACATCCAGTCCATCAACCGCCTCAACAAACTTGCAGGGGCCCTCTAAATGTAGCGCTAAAATTTTGGGAGAATCAAAATGGGTTTAACCGAATTGATCGTCGTCGCCGTTCAAACGTTTTTCGTCATGATCGCCCACGCATTGCTCCGAACATTGACAAGAAAAAAAAGCATTCCGATCTATGCCTTTTACGGCATTCCGGCCATATTCCTGGCGGGCGCCTTGATGACACCGCCCGACCTGCTGTCAATGCTTATTGTGGCAATGCCCGTTAGCCTCCTGTATTTGGTCGTAATAGCCGTATGGATTCTCAGACGACAGAGACAACTGAATTAAACTCTGCACGCGCCTCCAATCAGGCTTTGCCTTATGAAAACCCAACGTGTCCGCGAAATCCTTGACCGAATCAAAAACGTCAAAATCGCCGTTTACGGCGACTTCTGCCTCGACGCCTATTGGATCCTCTCCCCCGGCGGCTCGGAAGTGTCCGTCGAAACCGGCCTCCAGGCTCAGGCCGTCGCCCGCCACTACTACACCCTCGGCGGCGCCTCCAACATCGTCGCCAATCTCGCCGCACTCGAACCCGCCGTCATCCGCGTCATCGGCGTCATCGGCGACGACATCTACGGCCGCGAACTTACCCGCCAACTCGCCGCCCTCCGTGTCGACACCGCCTCCCTCGTCGTCCAGCCCGAAAACTTCGACACCGTCACCTTCGCCAAACGCTACCTCCACGACGAAGAACAGCCCCGCATCGACTTCGGCTTCCTCAACCGCCGCTCACCCGAAACGCACGCCGCCCTCGTCGCCGGCCTACGTCGCGCCCTGCAGAACTGCGACGCCCTCATCTTCAACCAGCAGGTCCCCGGCTCGCTGGCCAACGATACTTTTATCGAGGCCGTCAACGTCCTCTTCGACGAATTCACCGACAAGATCGTCCTCTTCGACTCGCGCCACTACAGCCATCGCTTCACCAACGTTAGCCGCAAGACCAACGACGTCGAGGCCGCCATCCTAAACGGCGTCGAGGCCAGCCCGGGCGACGTCATAAGTCTCGAAGACATAAAGACCTACGCCCACAACCTCCATGCCCGCTCCGGCAAACCCGTCTTCGTCACCCGCGGCCCGCGCGGCATCCTCACCGTCGATGACGCCGGCCTCCACCACGCCCCCGGCATCCAGCTCCTCAAAAAGCTCGACACCGTCGGTGCCGGCGACACCACCATCAGCGCCCTCGGTCTGTGCCTTGCCGCGGGCATATCCAGCCCGGAGGCCGCCCAATTCGCCAACCTCGCCGCCGCCGTTACCGTCCAGAAGCTCTTCCAGACCGGCACCGCCTCCGGCCCCGAAGTGATCGAAATCGCCGAAAACGCCGACTACATTTACCAGCCCGAACTGGCCGCAGACCGCCGCCGCGCCCGCTGCCTCGAAGGCACAGAAATTGAGATATGCACGGATCTTGCCGTCCTGCCCCTCGGGCGCATACAGCACGCTCTCTTCGATCACGACGGCACCATCAGCACACTCCGCCAGGGCTGGGAAGAAATCATGGCCCCCGTCATGATCCGCGCCATCCTCGGCGACCGCTACGAGACCGCCGACGAAACCCTCTACCACAAAGTCCGCAGCCGCGTCCTCGACTACATCGACAAGTCCACCGGCATTCAGACCCTCATCCAGATGCAGGGCCTTGTCGACATGGTCCGCGAATTCGCCATCGTCCCCGAACACCAAATCCTCGACAAGCACGGCTATAAGGCCGTCTACAACGAAGCGCTTATCGCCATGGTTCAGAAGCGCATCGACAAATTCAACGCCGGCATTCTCGATATCACCGACTTTACCATCAAAGGCGCCATCTCCTTCGTCCGCGCCCTCAAGGCCAAAGGCGTAACCCTGTACCTCGCCAGCGGCACCGACCACGACGACGTTGTCGCCGAAGCCCGCGTCCTGGGCTACGCCGATCTTTTCGACGGCGGTATCTACGGCGCCCTCCGCGACATCGAAAACTGCTCAAAAAAGCAGGTCATCGCCGACATCATCGGCCGCCACAACCTCGAAGGTCCGCAACTCGCCGCCTTCGGCGACGGCCCCGTCGAACTCCGCCAGGCCCGAAACCGTGAAGGCATCGCCGTCGGTATCGCCTCCGACGAAATTCGCCGACACGGCCTCGCACCGGAAAAACGAACCCGCCTCATCAAGGCCGGCGCCCACATCGTCGCCCCCGACTTTTCCCAAAGCAAGGAACTCCTGGCCCTTCTCTTCCCATGACCGTATGCAAGACGCAAGTCGACGAACATGCACATGCGGCATCACGCACCGTTACAATGTATGTAGGCCGCTACGAACCTCCTTAGAGGCATCGCATGTAAGCCGTCAGCGCCTTCTTCTCTTCCTCGGTCAGTTTCAACTGAAGAACCACATTGAAGAACTCAACCGTGTCTTCAAGTGTCAGCAATCTGCCGTCATGATGGTACGGCGGCGAATCCTTGATGCCCCGCAGCGTAAACGTTTTGATGGGCCCGTCGGGCCGGGCGTATTGATCGCTCACGATTGTCGGCTCATAAAAGCGTTCGAGCTTGAAGTCGTGCATCTGCTGATCCATGAAGCTCATCGCGGGAATGTGACACTGCCCGCACGTGCCCTTGCCGTTGAACACCTCCTCGCCCAGCAGTTCCTCCTTGGTGGCCTCCTCGCGCATCAGGCGCCCCGCCGCATCCAGCTTCGGCGCCGGTGGAAAATCGAACAGATTCTGCATCTGCGCCATCATCACCACCTGCGACGCGCGGTCCGGAAGGTTGACACCCTTCTTGGCGGCGATCACATGGTCGCCATCAAAGTAAGCGGTTCGCTGCTCGAACTCCGTGAAATCCTCGATGGACCTCAGCGACCGCTTGGACCCGTGAATCTGCTGATTATGCATGCCGCGCAGGCTCACCGTATCGAGCCGATGCCGCGCCTCCTGCGGGCGCGTGTCCGGATCAAGGTGGAACGCCGCGTTCGTGTGCCCGTTGGTGTGGCAATCGAGACATGTAACGCCGAGGCTCGGCTCGTTAACTTTGCGGTCTTCGGTCTGATTGAACTGCTGCTGCGGAAACGGCGTCAACAGCAGGCGAAGGCCCTCCATCTGCACCGGCGTGAGAATGCCTTTCATCATCTCGTAGTAATTCATGATCGACAGAATCTTGCCCTGCGAAACATCGCCCAGATCAGGGCGCGTGGTCAGGAAGATCGGCGGCGGAAACTCGGGCGTCAAATGATCGGGTAGATCGAAGTCGACATCGAATCGCTGCAAATCCCGCTGCTCCACGCGCTTCATCTCGTCGATCTGATCCTGCGGAAACACCTGCCCGCCGTGCGGGTGCCTGGTGTGCGGCAAAGGCCGAAAGCCCATCGGAAACAAGTCTTTCTTTTTGATCTCCTCAGGGGTCATCTTCCCAAGCCGCTCCCACGTGACGCCCTTGGGCAGCTTCACCCGGACGCCTTTCTGCACGGCCTTACCCCCGCCCGACATCTTCGCCTCCGACGGCCTGTCCGCAAGATCATATCGTGTCTCCAACAGCTCCCGCTGACGCTGCATAGACTTGTCTTTCGTGGCCGTGTCCTGCTGCTTGATCTGCTGGAAATCTTCTTCGATCACTACAGGCATGTACGTCTGCCGCGGAAGATCGCGCGGCTTCACCGCCTCCGCAGCCCACACCGCTCCCAGCATAACCGGCGCCGCAACTGTGGAAAGGACAATCAGCTTCTTCATTATCGAGCCCCCGAATGAATGACGATAGAATCCCGCTTACCCTGCATCTATCGCGAGTTTCGACAACGAATGTCACGAGCAAATTGCCCGCCCCGGAAAAGCTCGGAAGGAGGGCCCCTTTTTCGCGCCCGATACCTTTCGTGATCAGTTCTTCGAGGAGGCGGCGAAGTCCTCCACAAATATGACGCGGCAAGCTGATCCGACAGGCGCTCATACTTCGCCATCACCAGCCCTCAGAACTTCTGCGCCCCCAGATCAACGATTTCTTCGACACAAAGGGAAAAGCTCCGCCGGCCGTACGACCTAAGGGAGCTTTCTGTCGCCTTTACGCTGGAGTTACGGAAGAAAACCATATCGTTTCAACAGTGAACCCGGCATAAAAAAAGGCCCCGTTTTACGGGGGCCTCTTGGTTTGCAATCGCTGCTTTATCTTAAAGCGGCGTCACGTTTGTAGCACACGGGCCTTTTTTGCCTTGTCCCACTTCGAACTGGACCTTCTGATTGTCTTCGAGTGTTGCATAACCCGAGACCTTCACTTCAGAATGATGGACGAACAAATCTTCGCCGCCACCATCAGGACTGATGAACCCAAAACCCTTGCTTGCGTTAAACCACTTTACTGTACCTGTGCTCACTATAAAATTCTCCATTTGGCCATTTTGCGGCCTCAAACTGTATCTCTCACCTGTTTTATTTAATTAAGGATATACTCTTGAGAGATAAAAGGAGCTATCCACGAAAGAAGACTACGGCAGATTCGCCCCGAAAGCAACAACAAAAATCGCAAAGTGACCGCATTTATTCAAAATATGCCTTTTTTCGACACATAGGCGTGATGTTCCTGCGAAAATCCTCATCAATTACTGAGGCCATAGTCCAAAATATGGCCCCTTAGTCCTAAGTATCAGGCTTCTGACTGATAGTCGCCGTTCTCCAATCCTGGTCGCTGCTATCTGAGCAAATTCTGAAGGTAGAAGTGTTCGTTGCCGGTGGACCAGGGTTTTGAGCAGATGTCGATATCACCATCGCCGTCCACGTCCGCTCCAACCGCCTCGTGGCAGGGTTTGTGGGCGATTATATGCTCATTCCACTTGTCCGACGTCGGCCGCTTGCCTTGCCCGGCCGTATTCTCCCAGATGTAACACTTGTGCGACCCCTTTGCCGAAAGCGGCCCGCCGCCCGAAAACACGTCCAAATCGCCGTCCAGATCGAAATCCGCCACGATCAGCGAGTGAAAATCCTGCTTATCGCCCCGATCCTTGATAATATGCCGCGTCCAGTTGCCCTTTCCGTCGTTTTCGAACCACGCTACCCGCCCATCCGGATGATCCGCCTCGGCCTGCACAAAATCCAGGTCGCCGTCGCCGTCCATGTCGCAAACCCACGTCTTGACGGCCAGCCCGTATTGATGGTGCGCGCCGAAGTCGATGTTCTTATGCTACCTCCATGTAAGTCCTTTACCGTCAAGGTTTTCGTACCACGCCTGACCCGTAACGACATCGTTGTCTCCGTCTCCGTCGATGTCGCCGACGGCCTTCGGCGAAACGCCGCCGTGGATTTTGTGCTGCTCGGCGGTGGCAATCGTATATTTTTTCCATGGTTTCGTGCAGTCGGCGGGGATTTCGAACCAGAAAAGCCCGGCCTTGTCGCTGTTTGCGATGGCATCGAGCCGGCCGTCACCGTTTATGTCGGCCAATTCCGAATCGTGCGAGTGGATCGCCCCGATTTCGTACGCGATAAACGCCTCTTTTCGCGGATTTCCGGTGTTAATCAGGATCTTGCTGCCGGAAAAGACGTCCGGCCAGCCGTCGCCGTTGAGGTCCGCGGCCGTGCCGCCGACGTCGGTATTGCCCTTACCTAAGTCGTGGCGTATCCACGTGTTAGGGCCCTGGTATTCCCACCAGAAGATGCGGCCCTGGCTGTGGCTGGCTTCGCCGGAGACCCAGTCGAGGTCGCCGTCGCCGTCTATGTCGACGAGTGCAGTCTGGCCCATTTTTGAGCCGATGGTGTCTATTTAATGATAGCTGAACTTCGGGAATGCGCCCGCCGCGGCCGCACATGTAAGTGCAGCCAAACACAGGATTAAGGCCTTCATGATCAATCCTCCAAATGAGCCGTCATCGGCTCGCAGCTTCTATTTTGCCCATAAATGGGCCATTACGCAAGCGATCCGAGTGATTTTCTGCGCGCACGTGCAAAAAAAGTGTTATATTTTGGCGGTCGGGACGACTTTAGCAACAGAATTGGCGGGATATGAACGTGTGTGATGGGGTCCAGGGCCGCGGCATGCGCGCCCTGGCGCATTTTGGTGCAGGAGAAACGGCAATGAAACGACAGAACGCATTGGCACTCGGAACAGGTGCAACCCTTTTAACGGCAGTGGTTTGCGGTTTTTTGGCGGCTGCGTGTTCGGGCTGTTTTTCAGCCCGGGAGCGATACGAACGCAGCGAGTATTTGGAAGCGGCGTCGCCGGAGACGGGCCGATTTGCCGCCGAGACGCACAACGGTGCGATCGCGGTCACCGGCGGCGACGACGCCATTTGCAGGGTAAGAGCGAGGATTACCGGCTATGCCCCGGATATCGACACAGCCCGGCGGCTTGCCGAGCAGGTGCGGATTACTCTTGTCGAGCGCGGCGGCGGGCTGGCGACACAGATCGAAAAACCGCATATGCCTGCGAATTGTGGGATCGGCGTGGAATTCGACGTCGCCTTGCCGCGGCGGACGAACCTGCAGTTGGATACGCACAACGGGGCGATCCGCGTCAGCGATATTGTCGGCGACGTGCGGGCGACGACCCACAACGGCGAGGTGCGGGTGGAGCGTGCGGCCGGGCGTCGCGTGGATCTGGAGACCCACAATGGCACCGTGCTGGTTGAGGGCGTGACCGGGGAGGCGGCTCTGAAGACGTATAACGGGGAGATCATCTGCCGGCAGGTGGTTGGGCCGGTGACAGCGACCACGCACAACGGCAACGTAGAGATTGTTTACAGCGAATCGGCCCCGCCGGCCTTGGAAAGCCGTATAATGACGTATAACGGGTCGATCACGTTTGTTGCGCCGCCGAATTTGTCAGGCAAAGTACGGATCCAGACGCATAACGGATCGGTCAAGACGGCGGTTCCGATCACGGTTCAGGGGGAAATCCAGAAGAACCGCATCATCGGCACGGTTCGGGCAGGGGAGGGCAATGTGCACCTGGAGACCCATAACGGGTCGATTTCGCTGCGATAAGGCCGTAGGGGGTTCTGTTCACATTGGGGCCAGCCTTTCACAAAGGCGATGGGTCGGGTGCGTTTTGCTTTGTATGGCGACCATAAAAGTCGCCATCATCGTGCGCGCGTAAAAAAAGCCAGATTCCATATAAATCGGGCGATTCAACAGAATCCGGCTTAGGAGGAGGCGATGACGTACTTCCTCGCTTAGGTGTTTTCACTTATAGAGAGTATCCATGGGCCCAGAGTGTTACACCTGTTTCAAAGATTTTTGAAAAAAGTTTTTTCGGTGGGTGAGAAGGCGTGAGGCGTGCGTGTCCGGATACGGCTGATGTGAACGTAAGTGCATCAGATGCAGCTTCTTAAGGTCATTTCTCATTCCGTCCCGTCTCAAGGCGAGGCGAACTCCTGAACTTCAAGCTCGCAAACTCCAGAAGTTTATTTTAATTGATAATCATAGAATATGACACAATAGCTGAAGAAGCACCGGGTGTGCGGGCTCGGAAACCAGGATCGTTTGGTGGAGATTTGTTGTGGCGATGGAGGCGGAGGGTGCCGGAGGTTGAGATCGGGGGGGACGGGCCCGTGTTTGCTTCTTGCGGACGGGACGTATGAGGCGAGTGTTCTGCTGGTGGACAAGATATGGGAGAGGCTGGCGCCAACCGTGGAAGGCGAGATCGTGGCGGCTGTGCCGGCGCGCTATGCGTTGCTCTTTACGGGGAGCGGGTCGGAGGAGGGCCTGAGTGAGATTCGGAAGGAGGCGAGGCGGATTTATGCGGAGGCTCCTTATGCGATTTCAGATACGCTGCTGGTTCGCAGAGGCGGCAGTTGGCAGACGTGGCGGGAGGAATGAGTTGCAGGAGGCGTACAAACTGGTTTTTGAGGGGGGGCGGAAAAGATGGTGTCTGGTAGTCTTGGCGCGTGGGGGTGAGTGGGTGCGGCATGTCACCGGCGGTGCAGGTATGGACGTGCAGTCTTGACGTGGTGGGTACGCAGGCCGGGCAGCTTCATGTTGGCTTGCAAAAGGATTATTTCAGGGTGACGATTTTGGGTGATTGCATTAGTTGGGGGCCGTTGTCGTTGCCTGCTACGTTGAAGTATCCGGCGTCGCTCCAGAAGACGAATCCGGCGAGTTCGGGGTAGGTATTTTCGAGTTTTTTGAGGACGTCCATGCAGTCTGCCCGTGGGCCGGAGGAGTTGCCGCGGAGTCCGAGTTCGGCCCACCAGATGACCTTGCCGGCGTCTTTCTTTTTCTTTACGGCCCAGTCGTACTCGGAGAAGACGAGGCCGCGGCCGTAGGCGGACTTTCCGATCACGTCGACGTATGCATCGCCAGGGTAGTACTTCTCCAAAGCGCCGTGATTTTGCGTGGTGTGGTAGGCCCAGATGATGTTGTCGAGGGCCTTGTTTTTGCTGAAGTAGTCGTGGATCAGGCGGTAAACTTTTATCGCGTGCTCATGTGTCCCCTTGGCGTGCCATTTGTTGCGGTCGTCGCTTTCGACGAGGGGGGTGTATACGACGGGGATGCCCTGTTCTTTGAGCCACTGCAGATTGGCGGCCATGCGGTCCATCTGTTTGTAAAAATTGCTCTTTGTCGGGTTGTTGCCGGGTTCGAAGATGTGATCGATCTCGACGGGTTCGTTCCATGATCGGCCGGAGGGATTGGCCCAGAAGGTGTACACGCCGACAATCATTCCGCGGTCCCAGATTTTCTTGACGCCGCTGTTCCAGGCGGCATCGGGGAACGGGTCGTCGTGGAAGTCGTAGGTGATCGTCCCGTAGCGGGGCATTTTGCCTGTATGGTCGTATACCTTCTTGAGCCAGTTGGAGGAGTGGTCCATGTCGGGGTTCTCGTTGTGCACCCAGGTGGCGACCTGCCCGAAGAGGTACGAACCGTTTCCGAGGCCCTTGAGATATTCGAGCACCTGGGCGGCGGGCGAAGTGTTATCTTGGCCGAAGGCGGGCATGGAAAATGCAAAGAGGGCAACGATTGTCAATCGCCGTATTGTCATGATAACATTTCTCCAAATCGAACATCTTCACCATAGCCGCTTTTTTCGCACGCGGTCAATATACCACAATGCGGGATCGAATTGCAAATGGGCGGCAAGACGGCTGCGGAGGCGGCGGAACAGTGCGTGCTTGTCTAACCGAAGCCGGCCCCGCTATTGTGGGCGGGGTCGCCGGTAGTTGACGGCTGGTTTTGGTTGGGCTGATGATGGGCGTTTTGCGGCAGACACTGCGCAGCATACGTTTCTGGAGGATGCTTTCATGTTTACGGCGTTCTTGACCTTGGCGGGCTGGGCGGTGATGAATCTTTTGGGGGGCGGCGGTGCGCCTTTTTATGGTGAGAAGGCTGATCTTTTGTATTGGCTGGATGAGTCAGGTGCTCGACGGGAGGTGAGTACGGCGGAGGAGTGGGGGATCCGGCGTGGACATGTCTTGTCGAATATGCAGGCGGTGATGGGGGCTTTTCCGGATGCGGATCGCGGGCGTGCGCCGGAGTATGAGGTGCTTGAGGAGAAGGAGTTTGCGGGATACGTTCGCAAGACGATTCGGTATGAGGCGGGTCCGGGGGACAGGGTGAGCGCGTTTTTGTTTTTGCCCCGGCCTGCGAGGGGTCGCGGTGCGGCGATGCTGTGTCTGCATCCGACGTCGCCGTTAGGCAAGCGGGTTGTTGCGGGGGAGGGTGAGAGGCCGAACCGCAACTATGGTTCGGAACTGGCGGAGCGGGGATATGTGGTGCTGGCGCCGGATTATCCGGGGTTCGGGGATGATGCGGCTTCGCGGAAGAGGCTTTATGAGCAGGGGTATGTTAGCTGCACGATGAAGGGGATTTGGAATCATATGCGGGGGGTGGATCTGGTTGCGAGTCTGGAGGAGGTGGATGCGGAGCGGATCGGGTGCATCGGGCACTCGTTGGGCGGGCATAATGCGTTATTTGCGGGGGTGTTCGATTCGCGGCTGCGGGTGGTGGTGACGAGCTGCGGTTTCACGACGTTTTCGAAGTACAAGCGGGGCGATCTGACGGGGTGGACGCATGACGGCTATATGCCGCGGATCGCGGACGTTTACGGGAAGGATCCGGCGAGGATGCCGTTTGATTTTACGGAGGTTTTGGGGGCGATCGCGCCGCGCGGGGTGTTCGTTAGTGCGCCGTTGCATGACGACAACTTCGAGGTATCGGGTGTGCTGGATGCGGTGGCCGCGGCGCGGGCGGTGTACGGGCTCTACGGTGCGGAGGGGATGCTGCGGGCGATGTATCCGGAGGCGGCTCATGATTTTCCGGACGAGGCGAGGCGGCGGGCTTATTCGTTTGTGGATGTGGTGTTGCGTGGTGATTGAGAGGGGACAATAACGGGGTGCTGGGAGTTACTATGTTCGGGCGCGTTGCTCAGGTGTTGTTTGGGTTCGGGGTAGTTGTGGTGTTTGGCGGGTTGAGTTTTGTGG
>JACZKQ010000027.1 GCA_014859965.1 Phycisphaerae bacterium | reverse complement strand
GGACCAGCCTGCCGAAATCCAGCAGCGGATTCTCCAGGAGCACGCGCGACGTGAACGCAATGATCTCCTCCGCCCTGGCAATCGCCGCCGCATCCCCCCGCGCAACGCCCTCCCGAACGCCCGCAATCGCCGCCTCATACGCTGCGATCCGCTCCAGGTAAGCCGCCCCCCGCGGATACCCGGCCTCGTAACGCTTGCTCATGTCCGCAACCGCCAGCCGAACCGCCTCAAGGTCGATCCGCTCAAGCCGCTCCAGAACCGCGTCGGCACGCACATCGCCCGCCGCCGGCCCATCCGCCGCCGCTGCGCACAATCCCCATCCCGACAACATCAGACACGTCAAAATCCATTTACACGCTGCCACGGCACGACCTCCAAAGAAAAGACCTGTGCGCCCCTTATACCAGAACCCCGCCCAAAAAGCAAAACGCCCCCGCTCCTTCGCCATAATGAGACTCCAGTCATCCATAAGCCCCTCTCCGTCTCCGCCAACCAATCCACCTCGTCAAAGACAACTAACCGACAAGGTTGTTAGCCATCCACCTAAAGTATACACCATAAAATCCAACATGCAAACTGTTTTCTAAAAAAAGTGAAAAATATTTTGCGTCCGCCTAACCCCATGCCCCAGGCGACCTTACCGCAAGCGGCATCAGCAGCACGGGCCCAGGCGGACGGGCATCCGCCCCGTGAAGGGGTGGGGTAAACTACGCCCCGCGAGTCAACTGCCGGCACACATGTGCCCACACGCCGTAGGGGCGACCTTTACGGTCGCCCGGCACGCCAACCGCCGCCGCAGATGCACACCGCCCGTCGCGTACGCGGGTCGGCGCATGTCATCCCCCGTCGGCACACCCGGGCGGGCGGTAAACCCCGCCCCTGCGAGTTGCCGGGGGCTTCGGCTGTGTGCGAAAGTATGCCAACTTTGCCAAGTTTGCGTTTTCACCAAAGTTTTCCAATCTTTCCCAGAAACATTGGTTTTCAGCTCAATTCTCCAATATTGGTAAACTTATTAATTTCTCTCTCAGAGTATTACTCAGGCAGGCGCCGGCTTCACGTCCTCCGGGTGTGTGTGAAAGTATGGACTCTTTGGACTCTTTGAGCTTTTGCCAAAGAGCCGCCAAAGCGTACGCAGTGCCTATGCGTTTTTGGCTCAGAAACTCAAAGAAACCAAAGAATACTAAATTCCCTCTCTGTACCTGTACAGGTACAGACCCCCTCCGCCGGCCCGCCTCCTGCCGGCAGACCTCTCTTCCTCCAAGCCGGCTTCCTGCGCCGCCTCCAGCACCATCAACTACTCGTGCAGGGTTTCACGCATTAACTTGTACCAGTCGAGAGATATTCTTCGGTACGTGCGACGCAACGTGCCAATTCGCCAACCATAGTTAAAGGGACCACTGATAAGAAAAACTTCCTCATTCGTTTTACTACACAGTCGCCCATCAACCACTTCTATACTGGCAAAATCACAATCATAATCTATTGCAAATGCGTCAAGCAGAATATTGTCGGCAGACCGACCCAAGAACCTCTTCAAGTCGTCAGAGTCTTGAGGGAATCGATCGTTGGCCTCGATATACCGTGCAACCTCCTGCCTCAAAACAACCAAGCGAGGTTGGTAAAAGAACGTTGGGGGGTACACAAGTTGCATGAATAGTACTACGCCCAGAAATAGTAAAACTCCGACAATCAGTTTTGTTCTGAAAGCCTTTTTCACGCCATTGCCTCGACATAACACGCCAAACACGTACCGCACAGGAATTAACGCAGAGCGAGCCCGGGGGACTTGCTCACAATCCCTCGGGCTCGTTCATCGCGCGGCCTCACAGCCGCTCTGCCTCGCTCCTATGCCGCTGCAGGGCAGCCGTGGGGCCGCCCTGTCTCGCCGCTTCTCAAATCATATCGTAATCGTACCCCTTGCGCATGGGCCGCGAACGGTAGGTATTCGCCTCCGCGTCGCCGACGAATTCCTCCTTCGCCGGGTCCCAGTTGAGCTTTCGCCCGAGCCGGATCGCGATCGCGCCCAGGTGGCACAGGCTCGCCGACCGGTGCCCGACCTCCGCCGGGCAGATCGGCGTCTTGCGGCTCCGCACGCACTCCACGAAGTTCCGCATGTGATCGCCGCTGGCGTACACCCGTGGCGCATCGTCCGGCAGCTTTTCCGTCAGGAGCTCCCGCTCGCTCGCCGAGATCATCCCGCGCGTCACCCAGATCCATCCCTTCGTGCCGTGGAACTTGATGCCGTGCTGCTGCCGGTCGCGATCCTTCACGCCGCCGTGCCACTCGCTGGCCGTCGTGCTGTTGCACTCGTGCACCACGCCGTCGGCGTACGTGTACGTCACCGAATACTCGCTCGACGCCGTGAACCCGCCGGGGATCATCGGCACCAGCTCTTTGCCCTCCACGCTCACCGGCCCCGAAGCATCCATCCCAAGCGCCCAGAGCACGATATCGTTGTGATGTGCCCCCCAGTCGGTCATCGTTCCGCCGGAGTACTCCCACCAGTAGCGGAAGCTGAAGTGCGTCCGCTCCTTGACGTATTCGACCTTCGGCGTCGAGCCCATCCAGAAGTCATAATCGAAGCCCGCCGGCACCGCCGACGTCTTGAAGGGCCCCTGCCGCAGGCCCGCCGGCAGCCATACCTCCACCTTCTCCAGCTTGCCGATCCGCTCGTTGCGCACCAGGTCGACCGCCATGCGGAAGCGCTGATCGCTCCGCTGCTGCGTGCCCGTCTGCAGGATCCGCCCCGTGGCGCGTTCGACCTCGACCAGCCGTTTGCCCTCGTCGATCGTCAGCGTCAGCGGCTTCTCGCAGTAGATGTCCTTGCCCGCCTTCATCGCGGCCATCGCCACCAGCGTATGCCAGTGGTCCACCGTTCCGCAGATCACCGCGTCGACGTCCTTGCGCTCCAGCAGCTTGCGGAAATCCGAATACCCCTCGGCCCCGGCGAAATCCCTCTGCGCCGCCGCCACGTGCCCGGCGTCCACGTCGCACACCGCGACCACCTTGCCGTACTGCTGGGCGTTGCGGGCATCGCCGCGCCCCTGCCCGCCGCAGCCGATCAGGGCAAGGCCCAGCCCGTCGCTTTTGGACGCCGCCCCCTCCTGCGCCATACCCTCGGCCGCGTACCATGCCGGCAGCGCAACCATCGCCGCCCCGCTCGCCTTCAAGAACCCGCGCCGCGAAACTATCCCGCTCTTCATAATTTGGCTCCCATTCAAAATCGCGTCATTTCCCCCGACCCCAACATTCTACAATAACGCCGCCCCCGAGACAAGCAATGCTTCCGCATCGCAGGCCAAACGCCGGGGCCCCGACCGGTTCTGCTCGGCCCTGGCTCGGTAAGAGTCCACACGCAGGACGCCCATGCCACGGGGCGCACTGCGGCACACGATGGAAAGCAAAACCGGGTGGGCAGAGGCCAAAATCAGGAGCATCTGTTCGCCGGGGGGGGGATTTTGGCCTCTG
>JACZKQ010000026.1 GCA_014859965.1 Phycisphaerae bacterium | reverse complement strand
GCGGCTGGCGGCGGCGAAGACATTGCGCTGTTTGATTCTGCGGGTCGTCTTGTGGACTGCGTATCTGACTTTGGTTCACAGGCAGAGAACACGTCATGGGGCCGGATGCCCGACGCCGGCGACGAATGGCGGGCATTTGCGGCGGGCACGGGGACGCCGCCGACACCCGAGCAGAGCAACGGGGGTATCCTGCCGGAGGATGGTATTCTTATTACGGAGATCATGTACCATCCTTACAATGCGGCGCATCCGCTCGTGGAGGATATCCGCGAGGAGTATATAGAGTTGCACAATCGCGGTTTCAGGGCGGTCGATCTGGAGGGATGGCGGATAAGCGAGGGGGTAGACTATACTTTCGGTGAGGTGATCATTGGTCCGGGTGAGTATCTTGCGGTGGCGGCGGATGTCGAGACTTTTGCAGCAAAGTATCCCGGCGTGACCAATGTCGTGGGTGGCTGGGTCGGTCGGCTCAGCAACAGCGGTGAGACCATCGAACTTACTACGGCCGCGGGTAAGGTGATCGATCGGGTTTCTTATGCAGACCAGGGCGAATGGGCGCGACGCAAACTGGGACCGGTCGATTACTCTCACCGCGGGTGGATCTGGGCAGACGACCACGACGGCGAAGGCAAGAGCCTTGAGCTGATCAGCATGTCAATGCCGAACGAGTACGGGCAGAACTGGGCTGCCAGTGAAACGCTTCAGGGGACACCGGGCAGAGCCAATTCTGCGACGGGCGCCCCGGCGGAGACAGAGGGCGCGGTTGCATTTCATCAAGAGCATATTGTCGACATTGCGCCGTTGATCATAGACACGCAGCACAGGCCGATTGTCCCGACTTCGGCGGAAACGGTAACGGTAACTGCGATGATCCTGGATGAGCAGGCTGCCGGCATTACAGCCAATCTTCGTTATCGAGTCGACGGCCAGGCTGTTTTTGAGACGGCGGCGATGATCGATACCGGGGATTCGGTATTTTCAGGGCAGATTCCATCGTACGCACATGATTCCGTGATCGAATTCTACGTTGAGGCAAGCGATGCATTGGCGAATACGCGAACGTGGCCGGCGCCAGTGGACGTGGATGGCGTTCTGCAACAGAGGTGTAATGCGCTTTACCAGGTGGACGATTCGTTTGACCCTGAGGCGGCCTTGCAGCCGGGCGGCCAGCCGACCTATCGCATCATCATGACGGAAGTGGAACGCGCCGAACTGGAACGGATCGGGTCCACCAGCGGTGAAGCGAACAGCGATGCCCAGATGAACGCCACCTTTATCAGTGTCGATGGAATTGATACCAAGTTGCGATACAATGTCGGGGTGCGCAATCGCGGCCACGGCACCCGCACAAGGCGGCCCAACAACTATCGTGTGAACTTTTCCACGGACCGGCCCTGGAAGAAGGTCGTCGCGATTAATCTCAACACGCAATATACCTGGCTTCAATTAGCCGGCAGCGCCATCTTCCAGCGAAGCGGACTGGCCACGGGGGATGCCCGGGCCGTCCAGGTCCGCGTCAACGGGCAGAACCTCGCGCAAAGCGGGCCGCCGCAGTACGGCAGCTACGTGCATATCGAAGCGATTAACAGTGAATATGCCGATCACCAGTTTCCGGGTAACGGCGCCGGCAACGCCTACAAGGCCCTGCGCATCGGCTCCGAAGCGGATCTGCGGTACGAAGGCCCCGATCCGGCTCCTTACCGAATCCATTACTTCAAAGAAACCAATCAGTCGCAGGACGATTGGTCCGATCTCATCGAACTGACGTCTGTGCTCAGCATCGATACGCCGGACGACGCCTACGTTCAGGAAGTCCATCGGGTGGTCAACGTCCAGCAGTGGCTTCGGTTTCTGGCATTGAACGTTCTTCTGGACAACAGCGAAACCACGCTTGCCAACGGCAACGGTGACGATTATTACATGTACCGGGGTAATGTCGATACGCGTTTTGTGCTTGTACAGCACGATCTTGATTCGATCTTCGGCCAGGGACAGACCATTGGTTCGGCGACGCGTGGGATCTTTCGATTCATGTCGGGGGAGGGCGGGCAGAGCCCTGTGGCGGCTCTTGCACAGCTTGTGAGTCACCCTGAATTTGCGCCTCGCTACTATGGTCAACTTAAGGACCTTATCGAGACGAACCTGTCTGCAGAACAACTCAATCCTTTCTTGGACAATCTCCTAGGGGGTTTTGTGCCTCAGCCGATAATTGACGCGATGAAATCCTGGCAGGCGACAAGGAACGCACATGTACTGACGCTGATTCCATCGCAATTAACGATTGAGAGCGGCCTGCCTAAAACGGGCGATTACTACCAGACTGCGGCCGATGCGGTGGCGCTTGCGGGTTTTAGTGATGCAGTGCGGACGCGTTCGATTACAGTCAATGGTCTACCGGCGGTATGGTCGGCCATAGACGCCCGCTGGAGCATTGGCGAAGGAACCGCGGTCGTCGAAGAGGATACGCTGATAAGCCGCGGCTCGACCTGGCGCTATCTGGACGACGGCAGTAATCAGGGAACAGCATGGTATTCCATGGATTTTGATGACAGCGGATGGAAAGGGCCGCAAGCCGCAAGGTTGGGCTATGGCGGCGATGGCGAGACTTCTCCTGCCGTTGGTTATGTTGACGTGGAGCCAGGTGTCACCGGAACACAGAAGAACGTTACCACATACTTCCGGCGCGAATTCCATGTGTCCGATCCGTCGCAGTACCATCGTTTGCGCCTTGGCGTTCTTAGGGACGACGGCGCGGTAGTCTGTGTCAACGGCAGTGAGATGTGTCGGACTAACATGCCGCAAGGCATGATCGACTATGCCACCGGCGCAGTTGCTACAGTTAGCGATGCCGACGAGCAAACGTTCTTCCAATACTCGGTGGATCCGTCCGTGCTGCGCGCGGGGCGCAACGTCGTTGCGGTCGAGGTTCACCAGATAAAGAACAGCTCCGGCTATGTCACCAGTTCCGACATGGGCTTCGACCTTGAACTCACAGGCAGCCTTCCGCCGGGCGATGTCACGGGCGTGCCGATCAATCCCGGTATCACCCGGGTCATCGTGCAGGCCTTCGACGGACCCGATGGAACCGGTAACGAAATCGCTCGGGAGTACGTCGATGTACTCAAAGACGATTCGGTCCCGACCGAGCTTTCGGGCACGTTGACACAGGATATGGTGCTGGACGCCCTGAGCGGTCCCTATAAGGTGGCGGGGGACCTTACAGTGGGTGAGGGTGTTACGCTGACAATTCGACCTGGTGCAACGGTTTATTTCTCGGGCGGCGCGTGTCTGATCGTGAACGGTCGGCTCATCGCCGAAGGAGCCGAGTTTGCGCATATTCACCTGACCCGTGTACCGGGCGGCACAAACTGGGGCGGCCTCCGCTTCCAATATCCAACCGAAAGCCCACCACGGCCGACCGCCTTGCGGGAGCACAACCGTATCACTTACACCGACATGGAATACTGTGACAGCGCGGGCCAGGCACTCCGCGCCATCAATGCCAATGTCGATATCGAAAATGTGGTCTGGGCAAATCACAACGCCATGTACCTCGATATAAGTGACTCCTCCATTCTCGTTCGCAACTGCGTGTTTCCGTCCATCACAGGCGACGAGTTGGTCCACTACTGGGGGTTTCCCGGCGATGGGTACGCGCTGTTCGAAGGCAACGTATTCGGCTCAACTACGGGCTATAATGACATCATTGATTTCACTGGCGGCAAACTGCCTGGGCCCATCGGGCGATTTATCAACAACATTTTCCTCGGAGGCAGCGACGATGGTATCGACCTCGATGCCGCTGATGCCTGGATCGAAGGCAATGTTTTCCTGCACTTCCATCAGGATGCGCCGCGGGCGAGTCTTTCCCATGCAGTCAGCACCGGCACGGAGTACGGGCAGGTGTCGAATATTACTGTGGTAAGAAACCTCATGTACGATGTTGATTACGCCTTCCTCATCAAGGACGGTGCATACGGGTGGTTTGAAAACAATACGGTTGTGCATGCCACCCTTGGCGGTGCCAACTTCTTCGAAGACCGCTCGGGACAGTGGCCCGGCGTGGGCGCCTGGTTCGATGGCAACATCTTTTATGACGTTGCGACCCCTTTCGTCAATCTCAATGCCCAAGACACCGTGACCGATCTCGTCGTTAATCACTCAATTATTCCGGGGGCCACTGCCTGGCCTGGTGTCGGCAACTCCACCGCCGATCCGCTGCTGACCCGCACGACGAACGTGACCGACCCGCGCACGGATTTCGTGCTGCGGCGCGGTTCGCCCGCTATGGGCACGGGGCCAAACGGGCTGGATATGGGCGGCCTTGTGCCCGCCGGTCTGACGATTACGGGCACCCCCGAGGCCGTCAGCAATCGAACCGAAGCTGCACTGAAGGTTGGCGGCCCCGGTTTTACGCATTACCGGTATCGCCTTAACGGTGCTTCATGGAGCGGCGAATACGCGATTTCTGATCCGATCGTCCTCTCTGGTATGATTGACGGGCTGTACACGATGGAGGTCATCGGCAGGGATTACGCGGGCAGTTGGCAGGACGAAACGGCGCCCGCTGTTTTGAAGACGTGGACGGTTGACAGCGGCTGGTCCCGGCTGGTGATCAATGAGGTTCTCGCTCACAATCTTACAATCGCCAATGTTGACGGGACCATGCCGGACATGGTCGAACTCTACTATGACGGCCCGGCACCCCTTAGCCTTGCCGGCATGAGCCTCACCGACGACCCGACCGATCCTGCCATGTTCACATTTGACGAGGACACTACAATCACTCCGGGCGAGTATCTCATCCTGTATGCCGACAGGGCCGAAGCAGTGGATCAGATACATCTCGGCTTCACCCTCGACGACAGGGGTGAGGGGCTGTATCTTTACGATGCAAAGGGCGCCCTTATTGATTGCGTCGAATTCGGATTGCAGATTGCCGGTCTTTCCATTGCGCGCCATGAGGCGGGCGATTGGCGTCTTGGGGTTCCGACATTCGGCGCTGCAAACGTGTTTCAGCCGCTTGGGGAAACAAAGTCGGGGCGCATCAACGAATGGTTCGCCGAAGGCCGGGTTGCCTTCCTGAATGATTTTGTAGAGTTCTATAATGCGGCTGATCTGCCAGTCGATCTGGGCGGGCTGTATATCACGGATAATCCGGTGTCGCAGCCGGAAAAACACCAGATCGCTTCGCTCAATTTCGTGCCCGCGCGCGGATACGCGGTTTTTGAGGCCGACAGGCAGGACGCCCCCGGACACCTGCCGTTTCGGTTGTCGCCCGACCAGGGCATGATCGCGTTGTTCGAATCCGACAATCGCGAGATCGACTGGGTGTTGTACGGCGCGCAGGCTGCAGATACCTCGCAAGGCCGCGCGCCGGATGCTGGTGCAAAGTACAAATTCTACGATATTCCCAGTCCGGGAGTCGCCAATGCCGTCGATTGGGATTCGGAGATTCTGCGAGTGAATCTCGTGGGCATCGAGAATACGTGGTCGTATGAGCAGTCGAACACCGCTTTGCCGGCGGCCTGGCGAGAGTCCGACTATGATGACGGGCTCTGGCCGACGGGGACCGCACTGTTCTATGTCGAGACATCGGTTTTGCCTGCCACCAAGAATACCCCGCTTATACTGGGAGCGGACACGTACTATTTCAGAACGCACTTTTCAATTGATCCGGATATCACTTTGGGCGATGTGATGCAACTCGAGTTGTCGATGGTGATCGATGACGCCGCGGTGATCTGGATCAACGGCGATGAGGTGGCTCGTCCCGGATTCGATGCCGACAGGATTATCGCGCATACGACGCGGGCCGACCGCACTGTCGGCAACGCCGTTTATGAATATGCCACAATCGATGGCCTCCATGCCAATCTTCGGCCCGGTGACAACGTCATCGCGGTTGAAGTGCACCAGGTCAGCTCTACCAGTTCGGATGTTGTATTCGGCCTTGCTGTCGATGCGGTGATCAGACGCACCGTTCAGAAAGACGATCCGCTGGAAAACGCCAGGGGGCTAATGGCGAACCTGCGGGTAACGGAACTGATGTACAACCCTCTCGCAGGAAGCAGTTTTGAATTCATCGAGTTGCAGAACATCGGCGATGAGTATCTGGACCTCGCTGGCGTGCGTCTTGATGAAGGTATTACTTTCACGTTTCCGGAAATCACTCTGGCGGGGGGCACATACGTCGTAGTTGTCAATGATGTCGTCGCTTTTGAGGAGCGGTACGGGAGCGGGATCAATGTGGCCGGCGAGTTTTCGGGCAATCTTAGCAACAGCGGCGAGAATATTGTTTTGCGGCTGCCGCATCCGCTGGAGGCGGCGATCCTGCGTATGGAATACAGTGACACGTGGTATCCCTCGACAGATGGCGACGGATATTCATTGGTCATCCGGGACGTTACGGCCGACCGTGCTGACTGGAACCGGGCCTCCAGTTGGGCTGCCGGGGCAAACATATACGGTTCGCCAGGGGCCGCCGACTGATCACTTGCGCGTGTCATATGGGGGCTGGCCTGGTATGGCCGCTTCGGCTCCCGTGTTCAGACCACCCGACCACAATCTTACTGCGTGCCATGAGAATGCTCTTACTGTTAACCCAGGTGCAGGTGTGCCTGTCAAGCGGCGTTGGGACCGGCATGCTCTTTGACAAAATAGCTATGTTACGGTGGTGGCAGAGTACCACACGCCTCGCGCAGGCACACTTTGCAGTCCCTGTCGTGCAAAGTGTCGCAAGAATCTGCCACTGGACACGAGGTTAAAGCCCCAAATCCGAGAGCCTTTTTGTGTAACAAACGATGTATCCAAAATGTCTCCACTGGCGCCGGCTTTGGCCAAATCTGGATGAGGCGCACCCCTTGTATTTGTGCCCAGGGTGCGGATTTCCCACGTGAACGGCTTGCACTTCGCTGCCCACCTTGGACATCAAACTGCCATTACTGGAGCGGCGAGCAGAAGAACGGCCCCTTGATTCACCGATTAAGTCGGATGTAAGTGGTCGTGTTCTGTACATAACTACATGGCCAACCTCGGCTGATTTTCCGCCTTTTTTCATTTTTTCTGTGTTTTTTTCGTGTCAGTTCCCAGCCTCTTCGGCAATGATAACTGT
Source organism: Phycisphaerae bacterium (assembly GCA_014859965.1). Taxonomy (GTDB): domain Bacteria; phylum Planctomycetota; class Phycisphaerae; order Sedimentisphaerales; family Anaerohalosphaeraceae; genus JACZKQ01. The sequence goes on along the minus strand of JACZKQ010000026.1, from coordinate 34,193 downwards.
AGACGAAGAGCGAACAATTGAGTTGGACTGGTATGGATCAAGATAAAAGAACTTTGGATTTCCTGAGACTCTTTGTGCGGCACCAGCAGGAGATATACACCTATATCCTGATTCTGGTGCCCCATGAACATGACGCAGATGACCTTTTCCAGGACGGGATGGCGGTCATGTGGCGGAAGTTTAATCAGTTCAAGTCCGGCACGAACTTCGCAGCGTGGGGCGTCCAGATCATGCACTATCTTATTTTGGATTACCGTCGGAAGGTGGCTCGCAACAAATGCGTTCTGATGAAGGACGCGGTTTTTGAGGCATTGACAGAGCATGTCCCAACTATTCAAGACGAGATGGCCATACGCATAGAGGCTCTACGCAAGTGCCAGGCCGGCCTGGATGATCAGATCAAGCGTATTATTAGGATGCGTTTTGAACTCAACACTTCTGTTGAGGATATGGCGGTGTATCTGAAGCGATCTCCCAGGCAAGTCTATCGCATTCTCGGACAGATCAGTAATATCCTGCTACGGTGCATGAACAAGACACTGGCAGAAGGAAACCGTTCGATATGAGCACGTCAGCGCCTTTCCCCGATATAGATGAACTATTGCAGCTTCTGCTGGACGGCCGGATCGAGCCTGATGAGTTGGAGCCCCTCGAGAAGGCCATACTCCAGGATCCCAAGGTACGGGACTACTACATCAACAGCCTGTTAGTCCGCGCGGTGATTCGGCGTTCCGTTCGGGCGGCTGGCGAGTTGTCTCCGTCGGATCTTATCAGGTCGCTTTCTGGCCCCAAAGCCTCGCCGCGTGGTCTCAAACGCTTCGTGCGACACCTCTATTCTGTTGCCGCCATCGTGGTGCTGGGAGTTATGATCCTCTCCGTTTGGGTCCTGTTCCATCGCGGGCCTCAAGGCCCGGTGGTTGGCAAACTGGCTGGTGAGTACCAGGCTCAATGGGCCGGATCTCATCCTCGCTGGGGCGACTCTCTGCATGCCGGCTCATACCATCTACGTGCGGGTCTTGCGAAGGTGGACTTGGACCGCGGGACGACCGTCCTGCTCGAAGCACCCTGCAGGATCGAGCTTGAGGGTGCCAATGAGATGGTCCTGACAAGCGGCAAGCTCACGGCTCTGGTGCCGCCGCAAGCCCAGGGTTTCCAAGTACGAACACCGACGGTCGTTGTTACGGACTTGGGTACCGAATTTGGCGTGATCGCACACGCTGACGGCAGCACTGAGGCGCATGTCCTGAAGGGTCGTATCAGCATGACGCTTGACTCCACCCGATCCGGTCAGACCGCGCCGTTCGTGGTCAACGAGGGACTGGCCGCAGTGGTTGATGCATCCGGACAGACCATTCGCGGCGGGCTGGTCGCCCAGCCTGATTCTTTCCTCCTTCGATTGCCCCCGGCCAGCCAGATAGATCTGGCAGACATCGTTGGCGGGGGCAATGGCCACGGTTCTGGCACGTTGGCTCAAGGCATCGACTTAAAGACAGGAGAGGTGTTCCGCGGTCCCGCTACGTCATGGGCCATAAGCAACCAAAGCAAGTTCCGGCCGCTGCCTCAGTTCCGCGGAATTGATGGTGTGTTCGTGCCCAATGGGGCACGCGGCCCCGTCGTGATCAGTTCCACCGGACTGACTTTTGCCCAGTGCCCGGCGACGAACGGGATCTTCTTTGGAGGCCCAGCCAACAGCGGTAAGGTCTATGCCACACAAACACGAAGGGTGTATACGGCCCGGCTCAACGCGATCGACTACGGCAACGCGAGCCACCCGGCGTTGCACCTTCATCCCAATGCCGGCATCACGTTTGATCTGGACCAGCTTCGGGCGGACAACCCGGAGGCTCGCATTGAGCGGTTTACGGCTGTGTGCGGTATTCCCAAGGACATACCCTTTACTCGAACCAGCCCGGCCGATGTCTGGGTCCTGCTGGATGGCGCCGTTCGTCTCCACCTGCAGTTCCCCGCAGACCGGAATACGACAGAGACAGTGGAGGTGATGATTGGTCCTCAGACGCGGTTTCTGACGCTGGCCGTGACCTGTCCCGGCAATCCGGGTTTCTGTTGGGTTTTCTTTGGCGATCCTTTCTTGGAGTGAATGCCAAACCAGGAATACTCCCACAATGTGTATGCCGCCGGCATGTTCGGTTGTGATGCCTTGCCGCACGCAGCTCTTGCGGCAGGCATTTCTTGTGCTGGAAGAGTCAGAGGCGAACGCCTTCAGCAAAGTTGATTGCTAAATAGCGAAAGGGTAAATCCATGAAGAAAGTTGCACACAAGGTCAGTCTGATTTCCAGTCTGCTGATGATGACCATGGCCGCCGTCGGGCAGGCGCAGCCGGGAGGACGGCGTGGCCCTCAGGTGGTGTCCCCTGAGGTGCTGGCGGGCGGCAAGGTAGTGTTCCGACTGTTGGCGCCGCAGGCCGAGTCGGTGCAACTGGTAAGTCCCGATTCGGGAGGTTTGGAAGCGCCTGGGGCTCTGACCAGGAACGAACAGGGCGTCTGGGAATTGGTTTATGGCCCGGTCAACCCGCCTATCGCCATGCGCTACCGGTTCAATGTCGACGGTTTGAACATCGTGGATCCCACCAACCGTCAGAGCAGCGAGGCCAATGGGACCGTCTTCAGCCTGGTCTATGTGCCTGGCTTGAAGTTCCAGGACGTCCAGGATGTGCCGCACGGGGTCGTAGCCGAGGTAAACTATTACTCCAAAGTCCTGGGGAGATTCCGCCGCATGCACGTCTACACGCCGCCCGGCTATGAGGCGGGCAATGCTACCTATCCTGTCTTCTATCTGCTGCACGGCGCCACGGACAGTGATGACTCATGGTCGACCATCGGCCGGGCCAATTACATCCTGGACAATCTGATTGGCTCCGGCCAGGCCGTGCCGATGATTGTCGTGATGCCCGATGGACATGTCGCCCAGGCCGGCGTGCCCAATACGAGCGGCGGTTCGTTCGAAGACGAATTCGCCCGGGACATCCGCCCGACGATCGAGAAGAACTACCGTGTTTATACCGACCGGACTCACCGGGCGATTGCCGGTCTGTCTATGGGCGGAGGACAAACGCTGAACATCGCCTTCGGAAACCTGGCGGACTACGCCTACATCGGCGTGTTCAGCTCCGGCGTCTTCAGCATGGGTCGCGGTGGTCGCGACGGCCGGCCCCAGGGCCCCGGCTGGGAGGAGCAACACGCCGCCAGGCTGGACGACCCGGCCCTGAAGCAGGGTCTGAAGCTGGTGTGGTTTGCCACGGGACGCGACGATTTCCTCATTGAGACTTCCCGCAGCACGGTGGCTATGCTCCGCAAACATGGCTTCGACGTGATGTGGAAAGAGACCGAGGGCGCCCACTGGTGGAGAAACTGGCGCAGCTATCTCCAGGAGTTCACGTCCATGCTGTTCCAGCAGGCGGCGCCGTCTTCGAACGCCCACCAATGAGAACATGGCGATCTACTCTCAGTTCTTCGAAAACTACAACGAATGAAGCACGAGTGGGAAAGGAGCAAGTCACATGAACCTGTCGACTTTGTAGCGGCGCAATGTATGCACGCGACGCGCAGCGCTGATAACCGAAGATCGAGGACCGCCCAATGAAAAAGAAAGAAACTATGACGACTCGTAACGAAAAGACAAGATTTTTGGCACCTTGGCATTTGAAACGGACCCGGTTTCTGGCAATGACGGTGGTCAGTGCGCTCACCGCCGCCACGTACGCCCTGGAGGGCACTGCAACCTATACCCCCGCGGAGAGTAACCTCGCGATCAAGTATTGGGTAAAGGGTTCGGCCAAGTCCGGGGACGCCGCTGCGGCCCTTGACGGCAAGCCGGACACCATGTGGACGCCCGCCGAGGGCCAGGCCGAACTCCTGGTCGACCTCGGCGGCACGTACGACGCGGTGCACAAGGTGCGGCTTCACTTCGCCGACAATGATCACATCCATCGCTATCGCCTGCAGGGTTCAGCCGATGCCCGGACATGGCGCCCTCTCGCGGACCGCGCCAACCACGCCGCGCGCGGTGGCCTCTTCACCGATCTCTTTTCCTCTCCCGGCCTGCGCTACCTCTGCCTGGAGTTGGTGGGCGACCCGGCCGGCGGCGTCCGCGACATCGAGATCATCAACTACCTCCGCGCTGATCTGCAGAACGGCTCGGACACGTCCGAGCAGGGCGGAAACACCACGGCCTATTACTACAATGCCGGAAACAATCCGCCGGTCCCCGGCATCCGCGGCGGACGCTTCAGCGATCCCGGATCCATCGAGTCCGGCAACAACTTCTTTGGCCTGACCAAAGACCTGGGCTGGGACGTCACCCGCCTGCGGATATGGAACGAGCCGCGCGGCGAGAATAACGGCAACCCAAACAATTCGCCCGGCAACTGTTCCCCGGTCAACACCCTTCGCGTGGCCAAGGCAGTGATCGGTGCGGGGCAGACACTGGCGATCGACTTCCATTACTCGGACAGTTGGTCCGACCCGCAGAACCAGCCAAAACCCTACGCCTGGGCCGATCTGCCCTTCGAGCAGTTGCAGCAGGCGACTCATGACTACACGCACGAGGTCATCGAAAACCTGCTCGAGCAGGGCACGACGCCAGGCATCGTCGCGATCGGCAACGAAGTGACCAACGGCATGATGTGGGGCAGCGAGTACGATCTGATTACGCCGTACGTGGACCATCACCACTATTACACGTCGGGCCGGTATAAAGCCCACCCCGGCGGCGGCGTGAAGTGGCTGAAGTACGAAGAAGCCCACGGCAACACCGAATCCCCGGCGTATCGCGAGTTCCTTGACTCCGTCCGCAACCTTGCCCTGCTCATCGACGCCGGCAACCATGCCGTGAAAAAGGTCAACGCCGCGCACGGCACGAATATCAAGACGCAACTGCACTTTGCCTTCAACGTCTTTGAACGGGTGAACGGCCAGATGGTCGCGCTCAACACCGAAGACGTTTTCAAGCGCGTGATGGCGCTCGTCGGCACACTGAACAAGGAGCTTTCCGCCCGCAGCGGCATGGTCGATGGCATCGGCATCTCCTACTACCCCGACTGGCACGGCAGCTACGACACGCTCCAACGCAACCTTATTGAAATCTCCCGTGTGTTGCCGAACGTTAAAGTCACCATCGCCGAGTGCTCGCCCAGTTTCCGCGGCACGGTCGCCAAGGCCATCCAGAACCTCAACCACCCGGTCGGGTTCGCGTACAGCATTCAGTCGCAGGGCGACGACACAATTGATTTGATGAAGACCATCAACGATGTGCCGAACAACGCCGGCACCGGTGTCTGGCCGTGGGCCGGCACGCAGGTGTACGCCACGGGCCGTGGAGATGAAGGCACCCTGCGTGCATCGTTCAAGGCATGGAACGACGGGTTTGCCAGGAACGTGCTGGAGGATCATGTGTTCGTCGGTGCGATCTCGGGGCAGACGCCCGGACTGCCGGCAACGGTGCGCAGCCTCGACCTGGCTACCGGCCAGGTCAGCGACGTTGCCGTCAAATGGGAGCCTGTGCCCGACAAGATTGACACGGCCACGTACACCGTTCGCGGTGAAGCCCAGGTGCAGGCGCCCCAAAAAGGCCGAGGCAAGGTGATGACGCAGGTCAACGCCACCGTGCACGTCGCCGAGAAGCTGGAAATAGCAGACGCAGCAAACAAAAAGATTTTCGCCACGCACCTGCAACCGAAACCATCGCAAGGCCAGGCGGAGCCGAAATCCTCCGTCGTCGTCATCGAAGACGGTGGCACCGGTCCCTACCCGGCGGTTGTCACTGAAGCCCGGACCCTTCCCGGGATGACGATCTTCCGCCCCCGCGACCTGTCCCCTTTTGGCGCCGATCAGAAGTTGCCCGTTCTTCTGTGGGGGAACGGCGCCTGTGCCAATACGGCCCAGGAACACAAGAACTTCCTGAATGAAATAGCCTCGCACGGCTACGTCATCCTCGCTATCGGCCTGCTCGATCAGATCGAGGTTCGCGACGCGACCTCCCGTCGGATGACTCGATCGAGCCAACTCCTCACCGCGCTCGACTGGGTTTTCGCCGAGAACGAATCCAGGGAGAGCATCTACCATAGTAAGATCGATGCCTCAAAAGTCGCCGCCATGGGAATGTCCTGTGGTGGCCTCCAGGCCATCGAAATCTCCGGAGACCCCAGGATTTCCACCACGGTTGTCTGCAACAGCGGCGTACTCCCGAACCCCTCGCCCATGGCCGCCATGCCCCCCCTCACGAAGGAGGTCTTGAAGATCTTCCACGCTCCCGTCCTCTACATTATCGGCGGTCCTTCGGACATCGCTTACAAGAATGCCATGGACGACTTTTCTCGCATCAACCATGTACCCATCGCCATGACCAACCTGAATGTCGGGCACGCCGGCACCTACGCCCGTCCCCGCGGCGGCGAATTCACCCGCGTCGCCCTCGCCTGGCTCGATTGGCAACTCAAAGACAGGAGAGACGCTTCCACGATGTTCCTCGGCGAGGACAGCGAACTGAACCGCGACGCCGATTGGACGGTTGAAACGAAGAACTTCGATCAGTAGGGCACGTCGCCTACTCGGCCGTCCGCTTCGCCGCACAAATCACCATGTGTGGTCAGTCTGAAAGGCTGGAAGATGTCGAACCATGAAGCACCACAGTCAAATGGGCCGTCGAGCGATCCAACGACAAAGGTCGTGCTGCCGGCGATGATGACGGGACTGGGGGCTTCCCTCGTTCGAGGCGCAGAGACCAGCAGGTGCGACGGGCAATCAATTTCAATCGCAACTGGAAATTTGCCAAAGGCGAGCATGAAGGCGCCGAGGCGACCGGTCTTGATGATTCCGTGCGGCAATCCGGGAGACCACGATTCGTTCCAGGCTCCACAGCGCCGCGCCTTTAGTGGCCTGTGTCTGGCGATCGTTCAGTTCGATCGCCAGCCGGGGCAGATTCGTATCGAGGCCCGAGCCGAAGGATTGACACCCAAGTGTGGTTATCGTGTCCGGCGCGTCACTTTAGGACACGAATGTGACGATGACGGTTTTAACTAGAGGAGAACTGATATGAATAAAATTCGGACTATCACACTCGTGTTGCTTCTGGGCAGCTCCGCTTTGGGACTGGACAGGCCGTGGCAGAATCTCTCGGATCCGACGGCCGCCGAGGTGGCGGCCAACTTCATGGACCCGCCGCCGGAATACAGCATGACGCTCTACTGGGGGTGGGAAGGCCGTGTCACCCGCGAGGTCATCGCCAGGGACTTGGATGAGTACCGTTCCAAGAATGTGATGGCGGTGACCATCGAAGCGGGCACTCGCATGGAAGCCAAGTATCTCTCGCCCGAATGGTTCGATCTGATCAGGTACACGGTCGAACAGGCCAGGCAGCGCGGGATGCGCATCTGGCTCGTTGACGAAGGCAAGTATCCCAGCGGCTTTGCCGGTGGCAAATTCACCGAGGAACGTCCCGACCTGACGATGCAGACGTTTCGAGTGGCAGATGAGTTTCCCGTTGCCGGCGGCGAAAGCATCGATCGTGATGTTGCTGAGAACACGATCTGTGCCGTGGCGACCAAACAGGGCAGTGACTCCAGCGTCGTGATCGAGGCGAAATCCGGACGGCTGACCTGGACGGCGCCGGAGGGGCAGTGGCAGGTTCAGATCGTCGAGCAGCAGCACCGAACTTCGGCGACGCGATCGGTCAACAACCCAAAGGTTGGCGCCAAGGATGGGACGCATGCTTTGTGCGACTATCTCAATCCAGAGGCCGTCGTCCAATTCATTGCATGGACCCACGAGCAATACAAGGCGGTGGTGGGCGATGAGTTTGGCCGGACCGTGCTGGGGTTCCGTGGCGACGAACCGGATTATGGCATCACGCCCTGGACCGTTGACATCATTGCGGAATTTCATCAGAAGAAAGGCTACGACGTACGTCCGTACCTGCCGTCGTTCGTGGCTATGCGCGGTACAGTTCCGACGGAGGCTCAACGTCGGGCCAAAGCCGACTATTGGGATGTCTGGTCGGATCGCTTCGGAAGGACGTTCTTTGGCCGGCAGGGGCAATGGTGCGCTGCGAACAACGTCGAATATCTGGTTCACCTGAATCACGAGGACGATCTGCCCGGCTTGGCACGGTCGGAGGGGGATTTCTTCCGCTGCATGCGTCCAGTGCAGATGCCGGGTGTCGATGCGATCTGGGATCAGATCTGGCCAGGCAAGGTCTCGGACTTTCCCAAACTTGCTTCTTCAGCATCACACCTGTTTGGGCGGCCCCGTTCATTTACCGAGAGCTTTGCAGCCTATCGCCCCGCGCCGAACGCAGAGCAGGCCGAATGGATCCTCAATCAGCAGTTGGTGCGCGGCATCAACATGGTTGAGGTGATGTGGGTCTCAGCCTCGACCCGTGGCCGATCAGGCCTGAGGGGGTGGCTGGCCGACGAGCGATTCAGCGCCATCGCCAAGTACCTCAACCGTGTCTGCTATGTGCTTTCGCAAGGGCGACCCACGGCCAAGATCGCTCTGTATCAGCCGACGATGAGCTTGTGGCTGGGTGATAGAGAAGCCCACGGGAGCATGCTGGCGGCCACGCAGAAGCTGCTGGAGCATCAGCGAGACCTGGATTTCGTCGACGACGATTCGATCGCGTCAACTCTGACCCTTGACGGCAACGAAATGAAGAACCTCAGCGGTCAAGGCTACGGTGCGGTGGTCATCCCGTCGGTGACCGCCATGTCGAAGGCGGCATTGGACAAGCTCAAAGCCTTCGCGGCCGCCGGCGGCAAGGTGATCATCCTCGGTCGCAAGCCGTCGATGGTCGTGGGCAAGACCTTCCTGAACGCCGAGGCGCCGGCCGATCTGAGTTGGGCGATGCATGAACCGTCCGGCGAACTGACCGATGCTGTACTGGCCGCGCTGCCGAGGCCGGACGTGGCGTTGGGTGAGCCGTGTCCAGATATCAAGTACAGTCACCGACGCTTGAGCGACGCCGACGTGTACTTCCTGTTCAATGAAGGCGATCAGGAACAATCCATCGCTATGACTTTGGCTGGTACCGGTGAAGTGCAGACGTGGGATGCGTTCTCGGGGACGACGACCGAGATGCCCGCCTCCGCGATGGGCGCCGGCAAGGTACAAATCGCTGTGAGCCTCAAGCCATATGAAACTCGCCTTCTGATTGTCGGGAGGGCACCGTGAGGACCACGTTGGTGAATAGGCGACTATGTCAATGGAGCCAATTCTAACAAGGCAAGACCGCAATGAATGGACAGACAGCATCAGGAGCTTGTCATGAGTGTAACGCGAACCAATGATTCCAGTCGATTCCTTGCGTTATTGATCGTGACGCCCACGCGGGCAGCGAGGCCGGTGCAGAGCGGGCCGGACAGAAGGGGATGGTCATTCAAGGATGAAGAACAGGCAGTGCAGGGGTTAGACTTCAACAGTTCCGCACGAATCAACGTGGACATCGGTTTCCGGGAAATTGAAGCGTGTGGTACCCCGTGCGAATATCGTGGCGTAGACTTCTTCATAGGCGATCACCATGCGGTCTATGGAGAAATGGGTCTCCACCCGGCGGCGGCATTCGGCGCGGTCGATAGTGGGGATTTTTGCGACGGCGGCGGCGGCTTCGTCGGTATTCGTGACGAGAAAGCCTGTTTTGCCGTCGGCGACGACCTCGCGGCATGAGCCGCGGTCCATGGCGATGACTGGGACGCCGGCGCCCATCGCCTCGGCCATAACCAGTCCGAACCGCTCGGGCAGTTCGTTCAGGTGGAGGACAGCCAAGGCCTCCTTAAAGAGGGCGTCGCGCTGCGCCGGGCCTACAGGTCCGATAAAGGTTACCGATCGGCCGTCGATGTGCGGGCGAACAAGTGTGTCGAAGTAGTCCTCATCCTGGATGATTCCGGCGATGACCAGATCCATGCCGGCTTTTTTCGCCGTCTCGATCGCCAGGTGCACGCCTTTGTCCGGGTGAATCCGGCCGAGGAAGACGAGCTTGTCGCCGCCTTCAGGGCGGAACGTCAGGTTTGACAGGTCGATGCCGTCGTAGACGGTGGCGAGATACGGCAGTTCCGGATCGCGGTCGGAATCGCTGATGGAGACAAAATAGCTGTCGTGCTTGTACTTGCGATAGACGGTTCGGATTTTGTCCGAGGAAAAGCCGTGGATGGTCGTGAGCATGGGCGTCGTTATCAGCCTTGAAAAGGCCAGCGGGATGAAGTCGTAGTTGTTGTGGATCAGGTCGAACTCGCCGGCGTGCTCCATCGCCTCGGAGATATGCAGTATCTCGACGACCTTTGGGTCCTGTTCGCGGTCCTCTTCGTAACCTCGCTCGATAACCGCGTGAAGTTTGCCCTGCGTGCTGGAATCGGCCGTGGCAAAGAGCGTCACATCCCAGCCGCGGGCGACCAGGCCTTCGGCGATGTTTCCGGCCACCGTCTCCCAGGCCCCGTACCCCCGAGGCGGCGTCCGCCAGGCTACCGGCGCCAATACCGCAATTCGCTTGTTCCGATCCATATCGTATTCTCCGCCCATTCTCACGTCTTCGGCAGAACAGGGGCAGGATTGAAGCAAAACAGGCAGGAATTGAAACAAAAAGCAGGCCATGGCGTGTCCGGGTTCGCCGGTGCGCAACGTGCCATTTTGAGGTTTGACAGAGGCCAGGAGCGTACTTATTATAGTCTATGTTGTCTTGGCGGTGCTCAAATGCAGAGCACGGGCTGATGATTCGTCAGCCAGATTGAGCTGTGTGCATTTCAGAATTGGAAGCAAGGATCGCATCCTTGGCAAGACAACGGGGCACAGGAGACGCTGAATCCTGTGCCCAACTTCTGTTTAATGAGGGCGAGAATGGGATTTTTTGATTTTCTGAAGAGACTGTTCAGTTCTGAGCCCGAGCGGCGTGCACCACGCCTTGTTGCGCCCGAGCCGGGCCTGGGCCCTGACGAACTGGCCCGGCGTTTAGGACTGTCGGTCCAGCAGCTTGAAAGCACACCGTGTGACTATCACGAGTTTGCTATTCGCAAGCGTTCGGGCGGCACACGCCAGATCACCGCGCCGAATCGCCAACTTAAGACGGTGCAGCGGAAGATACTTAAACGCCTGCTGGGTCGGCTGTGTTGTCATCCGTGTGCCACCGGATTTGAGAAAAGGCATTCCATTGTTACGAATGCCGCCGTACACGTCGGCGCCGACGCGGTCCTCCGCATGGACATGATAGCGTTCTTCCGTATGACCACCGCCGAACGCATCAGGGGCTACTTCTATGGCATCGGCTGGGGCAAGGAAGCAACAGACTTACTCATCCGCTTGTGTACGCACAACGGCGCGCTTCCCCAGGGAGCTCCGACAAGCCCACGATTGAGTAACCTGGTGAATATTGAGATGGATACCCGTCTGGCATGCTGGGCTCGCAAGATCGGAGCGGCCTACACGCGGTATGCTGACGACGTGACCTTTTCGTTTCCTGATCTCGATGCTTCTGCACCCGGTCCTGCGTTTGACCAGAATCCGAAAACGCTGGAGTCCATAAGGCGAGACGAAGGTGATGCGCTGATTACATCAACCATTCGGATGACCAAGAAGGTGCTGGGCGAATACGGGTATGAACTTCACAACAAGCGGAAACTGAATATTCGGCGGCGGCATCAGCAGCAGCGGGTTTGCGGCCTTGTGGTCAATGAGAAAGTCGCACTTCCGCGGCGGACGCGGCGGTGGCTGCGGGCGGTGCGGCACCACCACGCCACCGGCCGGCGGGCCACCTTGACCGCTCAACAGTTAGCCGGCTGGGACGCTCTGGAGCACATGATCGCATTGCAGGCAGAGGAATAACCGATCCGCTACTCAGTCTGGACCCGCCATTCGAGAATGCCCGCGGAGACGTTGGGCTGCAGTTGGGCTTCTATGCGAAGCATGGTTGTCTCGACAGGGTCGAAGGTTGTCTTGTTGAATTTGTCTTTTTCCGTTCCGTAGGCAGTTGGGTTGGTGACCGGGGTCCACTTGTCACTGTCTTTATAGAGCAGCGTCCATGAGGCCGGTATGCGGCATTGGCCCACGCCGGTATCGTCGAACCAGTAGACCTCGGCGGCGGAGACCTTTTTCCTGCCCTTGAGGTCGTATTGTATCCACTCTTTGGTGCCGCGGTGATCCCACCACGTGAATCGAGGGATGCTGTCATCGCTGGAGTTTTTCGGTATCAGGCCGTCACTTACGGCGCCCACGGTGTCGGAGTCCCAGCAGTGGGAGGCCATGCCGGCGGCCGGGGGCTGCTCTTCGGTCCATTCGCGGGCGTCTGGGCCGGCGCCAATAGTGGGAAAGGCGGAGATGCGGAGCCGGGCAGCGCCCATCGGCACCAGCGTCACCGTCTCGGTTGGCTCATCGGACTTCACCGGGCTCTGCTGGACCTCGCCGACAAGACCGAGATGGTCCACCGTCCAGTTGGGAATCTTCTTCGCTTTCGCCCGGAGTGCTATCGGGGCGGCATTGATCTCAAACGGCTGGTCATCGGCGGGCCAGGGCTTCCTGGATACCTCAAAGTCCGCGGCCGGGTCGCTCTCGTTGAGAACGAGTCCGTAGTTCCACGGCGTATCGGGGTAGACCTCCCATGCGGGCCACTTATCGTTGCCGCCGTGACGGACGTACCTTTCGTCAATCTTCAGCGAATACGTCAGCGGACCGCGATCGACGGAGACGCTGTTCTTGTTTTGTGTCCACGTCCTCACCGAGACATCCATCGGAAGCATAAGCTTAACGGTGTCTCCATCGGACCACTGGCGGTCTATGACCAGGTACGAGAGGGGCGGCGCCTTGCGGCCCTGGGCCTTGCCGTTGATCAGAACGAATGGCCTGTTGCACCATCCGGGAATCCGAAGATAGAGCGGAAATCTGACGCTTCGGGGTGTGCTGACGACGAATTCAAGTTCCTGCTCAAACGGATACTGTGTGTTCTCCGTGATCTTTACTTCCGTGCCGTCGCCCACCTTTGCACGGACCTCCGAGGCCGAATAGAGAACGGCTGCCAGGCCGTTGTCCGGCGTCGCAAGCCACAGGTGCTGGGCGTAATAGGGCCAGCCGTGGCCGACGTTGTGCTGGCAGCAGCGGTGGATGTGCGGGTTGAAGTGGAGCATGGGGCCGCTGTTCTGCAGACCGGGGGCTTTATTCTTGCTGTCGGAGAGGACCATGTTGGGCGAGGTCAGGTAGCGCAGCGCCTTGAGGTCGGCGGTCATCGACGCCGGGAACGAATTGAACGCGACGTCCTCGCAGCGGTCGGCCCACACGCCATTGCCCGTGATCCACAGCAGCGTCTCGTCGGAGAGCATCTCCTCGACCATGCCGCAGGTCTCCACGGCCTGTCGCGGGCCGACGTAACCGGGCCGGCAGTTTTCGTCGCTGCCGAACATGCCGCCCGGCACCTGCCCGTACATGTCGCGAATCTTCCGCCAGTTGCGATCCGAGGCCTCCAGGTGCAGCGGGTCCTTCGATTGCATGTAATAAGTGGTCGGGCCGCCGAAGGCCTGACCGATGTTGACGTTATGCCAGTTGATGATGTCGCGCGTCCAGTCGGCAGTGCAGCGGTGCACCTTGTGGCCGAGGTCGAGCAGGAATGCGTCGCCCGTGCGATTGTACAGCCAGTAGACGCTGAACAGCAGATCGGCGCCGCGCATCTTTGGCCAGTAGCCGACAATGAACTGGTCCTCCGGCACCGTTGAGAGATAATGCATATAGTTGGTCATAAGGGCGATGACGCGCTCGTCGCCGCTGTATTCGTAGTAATCCTGCAGGCAGAACAGCATGATCATGTTCGGCCAAAGGTCTTCGCGACCCTGAAGGTTCGTGGCCGCGCCCGTTCGACCCTTGTCGGGTCCGAACCAGCCGTCCGACTTCTGACTCTTCAGTGCCGCCTCGATCCAGATCTTCGTCTCTTCGAGCATCCGCTGGTCCTGAAGCACGTACGCGCAGTTGCCGAAGCCTTTCAGCCAGTAGGGGGGTTCCTCCCAGCCATGGTCGCCGCTGCCGTCGGGATTGAGCCACGCGTTCCTTTCTTTCTTCAGGAAAGCGCTGATTTCGGTGAGGTGGCCATGCCAACCGTCGGCCTGCAGTTGGAGTTGGCGCAGGAGCCAGCCTTTCGGCAGGATCGAGCCCACGGGCAGTTTGACGAACGGTGTCGCCAGCAGGGGCTCGCGATTCGATACATAAAAAGCGTTTTTAGATGTCGTGTCCGGCCGCTCGACGGCCGCGACGCGCTCTTGGCCCTCTGTGTTACGTTTTTGAGTCGCCGAATTCTCTAAGCAGCCTGTCAGCATTATCGAAAACCCTAATGAAGCTATGGTGAACACCTTCATAAAACACCTCCGTCAACTCGACCAAATAATTGTGAGGGGCACATTTTTCGCTCTCCGTCGGTCCCATAGACTACACATTCCGTTTGCCTTTTGCAACATTCGAGGAAAAACCGTTTTTCGGGATCGAACAGATTGCCGATAGACACAACTGAGGACGCTGTTGCAAAATCACGGCTAATTTCCATTATGAAGAGGGGAAGGCATGCTCGTGGATCGGTTCGATGAGAATCCGTTGATTAAGCCTGTCGATGTGCCGGCCAGCCGGCCGGACTACGAGGTGGTCGGTGCGTTCAACCCGGGCGCGATCGTGTATCGCGGGCAAACCCTTCTGCTGCTGCGCGTCGCTGAGCGGCCTAAGGATAAGGCGGAAGATGAACAGGTTGCCCCCATTTTCAATCCGGATACGGGCAGGGTCGACCACTTCCGTGTCAAGAACAACGATCCGCGCATCACGGACATCCCTGATTCGCGGTCGTTTTATGTGGATGATATGATGTTCCTGACGAGCATTTCGCATCTGCGCCTTGCCCGGAGCGTCGACGGCATCCATTTCGATGTCGCGACGGCCCCCGCGATGTTTCCGGCAACATGGAGCGAGACGTTCGGTTTGGAAGACCCGCGCATTACGCCCATCGACGGGCGGCATTATATTACGTACAAGTCTGTCAGCGATAAGGGCATCTGCACGTCGCTGGCGGTCACGGATGATTTTGTGGAGTACCGCCGGCTCGGGATGATCTTCTGCCCGGAGAATATCGACGTGGTGCTGTTTCCAGAGAAGATCGGCGGCTTGTACTGGGCGCTGACGCGGCCGGTGCCGCGCTACATCGGGCCGAGGGGAATATGGATTTCGTCTTCGCCGGACCTGATTCACTGGGGCGGGCATCTGCCGCTGCTGCTGCCGCAGCCGGGCACTTTTCATGACGGCAAGACAGGCGGAAGCTGCGTGCCGATCAAGACCGACAGAGGGTGGCTGGTGATCTACCACGGTTCGGACTGGATGGACCGCTACACACTGGCGGCGGCCCTGCTGGACCTGGAAGATCCCCGGAAGGTGGTCGCCCGGCCGCAGGAGCCGCTCATGGAGCCCGAGGCCGAGTACGAGGTCAAGGGGTTTTACGGCAATGTTGTCTTTTCATGCGGCGCGACCAGCGACGAAGAGGGCAACATCACCATCTACTACGGGGCCAGCGACGAATACACGGCCGGCGCGGTGACCACCGTCAAAAAGGTCATGCAGACGCTCGAATAGCGCGTAACCGGCGGCAAGGGTCTTGAGAATCGTCGTGCGATCATCTATAATATCCGTCCATGTGCCGGAAACTGTGTACAAAGACATTTTTCACTCTTGGCGGGAGGCGGCAATGTTTAAAAGAGTCCTGATTTCTTTGCTCCTGGTGCTTTGTATCAATAGTCAAATCGTCTGTGGAGAAAATGCTGCAACGGATTGGAGGGTGGGAGTCGCCTCAGCCGTCATTACCCCGGATCAGCCGATGTGGATGGCCGGATACGCCGCGAGGGACAAACCGTCCGAGGGCAAGGTTCACGACCTGCATGCAAAGGCCCTGGCAATAGAAGACGCCCAAGGGACTCGCCTGGTCATCGTCACGGTCGATCTGCTCGGTCTGTCCCGGTCTTCGCGTGACTGGCTGGAGAAGGAATCGGGCCGCCGTTTCAATCTGCCGCCTGAGGGGCTGCTGTTGAATGCCTCCCATACGCATTGCGGCCCGGCGCTGCACGAGACACGATTTTCGATCTATGGAGATACCATTTGCGATCTGTCACCGGAACAGACCCGACAGAGCAAGCAGTATCTGGAGGGGTTGCATGAGAAAATACTGCACGTGGTGGGCGCAGCAATCGAGTCGCTGGCTCCGGCCCGTCTGTCGTATTCGCATGCGAGGGCGGGCTTTGCCATGAATCGGCGGTGGAGGGTGGAAGGAGGCCACCGGATACAACCGAATCCTGACGGCCCGGTTGACCATGACGTTCCCGTCCTGCGCGTCGATAGTCCCGATGGCAAATTGCAGGCGGTACTCTTCGGATATGCCTGTCACTGCACTACATTGAGTTTCTACGAGTTCTGCGGCGACTATGCAGGCTTCGCGCAGGAATATATCGAGCAGGCGCATCCGGGGGTTACGGCCCTGTTTATGGCCGGCTGCGGCGGTGATCAAAACCCCTACCCTCGCGGCGGGCCCCGCACGCTGGAGTATTGCAGGGAGCATGGCCGCGCATTGGCCAACGGCGTCGAGACAGCACTGACTCCGCGGGCGGTGGCGGTTGCCGGTCCGATCCGGGCGGCGATCGATACAGTGACGCTCGAGTTCGCCGAGCCCCCCAGCCGGGCGCTGCTCGAAGAGCAGCTAAAATCGTCCAACAAGTATGCACGTGGGCATGCGCAGGTGCTTCTGGATGAGTTGGAGCAGGCGGGTCGTATCGGGACGACGTATCCTTACCTCGTTCAGGTCATCGAATTTGGCGAGGACCTGACCATGATTGCATTGGCCGGCGAGGTGGTGGTTGATTATTCGCTGCGATTAAAGGCGGAACTAACCGGTCGGCCTGTCTGGGTGGCGGGCTATTGCAACGATGTTTTTGGATACCTGCCTTCGGTGCGTGTCCTGCAGGAAGGCGGCTACGAAGCCGGCGACGCGATGTTGTATACGCCGTTGCCCGGGCCGTTTGCACCTTCGGTTGAGAAGCTGGTTGTGGATAAGGTACACGAACTCGTCCGCCGAGTACGGGTGCCGAAAGACCGCTGAGACCAACAGGAACGCTGGTCTCAGGATTTACTGTGTGATCTTGAGCACCATGAAGCCGTGCATCGTGTCCAGTCCCACCGCCAACAGCTTCTGGTGTGTGAAAACGACAAGATGGCCGGACCGGGGAAAAAAATACGCCTGCGAAATTGTGTAGTTGAAATAGAGCCCGGCGGGGTAGGAGTAGATCAGCCGGGCGCCGGCGTTGCCGACCTCCGGCGCGACGACGCCCTTGAGGCCGCGTTCCTTGTTCCAGCTAATGCCATTGCTGCCACCGCCCGCCACATGCGCTGAAAAAGCGAGCGACAGATCGCTGCGGGGGTTCGGCGGTTTGACATACCAGGTTGCTCCGCGGGCCATCCAAAGTCCTTGCACGTCGTCCAGCGGCCGTGCCGCCTCGGTGGCGAATTGCTTCATGGCGTCTTTAAGCCACGTGACCTGGCGCGAGGGTATTTCCGTGGAAACCGTGACCGCGTTTGGATCGTCGAGGATGACCTGGACCAGTTGCGTGGACAGGCACTCGCCGCCCAGTTCCTCGGCGACCCACAGGATCGGCTGCGAGCCCCTGGTCAGGCCGAGAAAAGTAAACTTCTGATCACATGAGGTCGAGGCCGCTGCACCCAGACTCATGCCAAAAACCGCCGCGATTACAACCGCTGTCTTCATGCTTTCCATACCACAACCTCCATTCCTGATAATCTGCTTGACCGGCAGGGCAAGGTCTCCCACCCGTGTCAAGTGGCGGGCAAGCCCCACCTGCCGTCGCTGTTTTTATATCCGCTCAGGCCTTGCTCGCCAGATACTCGTTTATTGCGGCCGCGGCTGTTCGGCCCTGGCCCATTGCCAGGATGACGGTTGCGGCCCCGAGAACGATGTCGCCGCCGGCGTAGACGCCTTCGAGGCTGGTTTTGCATTTCTCATCGACGACGATGTTGCCCCATTTATTGAGTTCCAGGCCGGGTGTGGTCTGGCCGATGAGCGGGTTGGCGCCGTTGCCGATGGCCACGATGACCGTGTCCACGTCGAGCGTAAATTCGCTGCCCTCAATGGGGACCGGACGACGCCGACCGGAACTGTCCGGCTCGCCCAGCTCATACTTGAGACACTCCATGCCCGCCACATTTCCGTCGCCGTTGCCCAGAATGCGCTTGGGATTCTGCAGGATGCGGAAATCGACGCCTTCTTCTTTGGCGTGGTGGACCTCCTCGAGGCGTGCAGGCATTTCTTTTTCGCTTCGCCGATAGACAAGGTAGACCTTCTCGGCGCCCAATCGCAGCGCGGTCCGGGCCGCGTCCATCGCCACATTGCCGCCGCCCAATACGGCGACGCGTTTGCTGACGGCTATGGGGGTGTCTGCGCCTTTGCCGAAGTTGTAGGCCTTCATCAGGTTGGCCCGTGTGAGGTATTCGTTGGCGCTGTACACGCCGATGAGGTGCTCGCCGGGAATGTTCATGAAACTCGGCAGCCCCGCGCCCACGCCGACATAGACGGCGTCAAAGCCGTCGTCTTTCATCAATTGGTCGACCGTCCGCGTGCGTCCGACGACGAAGTTGCAGACGATTTCGACGCCCATCTGCTTAAGTACGTCGATCTCCTGCTGGACGATAGCCTTGGGCAGGCGAAACTCCGGAATGCCGTAGACCATGACGCCGCCGGGCTTGTGGAACGCCTCGAAGACGGTGACTTCGTGGCCGGCCCTCCGCGTGTCCGCGGCCGCGACGATGCTGCCGGGCCCGGAGCCGATGATCGCCACCTTTTTGCCGGTCGGCGCGGCGACTTGCGGAACAGCCGGTGCTGCGCCTGCGCGGTCGGCGGCGAAACGCTCCAGCCGCCCGATGGCGACCGCCTTATCGACGTCCTTGAATTTCTTGCCGACGGTGCATTTTTCCTGACACTGCACTTCCTGCGGACACACCCGCCCACAGACCGCCGGCAGCAGCGAATTCTCTTTGATGATCGCCAGGGCCTCACCGTACTGGCCCTCGGCGATCGCCGTTACAAAATCCTTGATGCGGATGCGCACCGGGCAGCCTTCCATGCAGGGCGCGGTCTTGCACTGGAGGCAGCGCATGGCCTCCAATCGCGCCTGCGTTTCAGTATACCCCTGGGCCACTTCGCTGATGTTGCTGCGCCGTTCGGAGGCTTCCTGGGCGGGCATGGGCTGGGGCGGTATCGCATAGCGGTCGGAGGGTTTGAGTCCGCCGGCTTTTTGCTTCTCAAGCAGTTCGTTCAGCAATGTTCTGTCGTCGCTCACTTTTTATCCTCAATGTCTCTTCCGCGAGGCGGGGTTCAATCGTTCAGGCCGATCCTGCAGCGGTGTTGTTTATATGCTTCGTGTGCCTTCTGTTCCAGGTTCCGGTAGGCACTCAGACGCTTCATCATAATGTCGAAGTTGACCTCATGACCGTCGAATTCCGGCCCGTCCACGCAGACGAATTTCGTTTGGCCTCCGACTTCCACGCGACAGCCGCCGCACATGCCTGTGCCGTCAACCATGATGGTATTGAGCGAAACCTGTGTGGGTACGGCAAATTTGCGAGTGGTCTCGCAGCAGAACTTCATCATGATGGCCGGGCCGATCGCCACTGCCAGGGCGGGCTTCGGGTCGCGGCCGCAGATTTCAGCCAGCGGCTCGGTCACCAGGGCTTTGCGCCCGTGCGAGCCGTCGTCGGTGACGACGATCAGTTCGTCGCTGAAGGCCGCAAACTCGTCCTCGAGGATCACCAATTCCTTCGTGCGTGCGCCGAGAATGCTGATGACGGTGTTGCCCGCCTCCTTCATGCCGCGGGCTATGGGTAAGAGCGGGGCGTTGCCGATGCCGCCGCCGATGCACACGACGGTGCCGAAATTTTCGATATGGGTAGGCTTGCCGAGGGGACCGGCAACATAACCCAGCGTCTCGCCGATCTTCAGATCAGCCATCTCGCTGGTGCTTTTTCCTACCCGCTGCCAGATGAGCCGAATTGTTCCTTTTGCGGTATCCGCCCCGGCGATGGTCAGGGGGATCCGTTCGCCATAGTCATCGCTGACGCCCACAATCACGAACTGCCCCGGCCGACGCGCCTGCGCGACCAGAGGGGCCTCCACCTCCATGGTGAAGACATGCTCCGAAAGCTGCTTTTTCGATACGATACGATGCGACACGTTCACCTCAATCTGTTTTATTTTCGGATATCCGGACCAAAACTTGCTTATTCTGTAGCGCGGAGTCGCTATCTTAACGCTGTCTCGCTGTTCAGGCAACAGTTTTGTTCGGTATTCGACCCCCGCTGGCACAGGTACGGTACGTCAGGCCTGCCGTAAGGTTTTCGCTGTTCAGTGAGCTGGGCTGGATTGCTTTAATCGTGCAGCGCTTTGAGGAGCTGCACTGCTTTTTCAACCAATATTTCGCCGCCGCCCGGGGCGATGCGGGAGTTGACCGTTTCGTAGCTGCCTTCAGCAAAGGCCTTTTTTGTGGGGATGTAGCCGGGGGCGTCCTGGCAGAGTTCAATGACCACCGTTGTCTTGAACGGGCTGCGTCGTTTGATCGCCAGGCCCAGGTCGACGAAGACCTCGCCCGGCAGGCCAACGATCGCCAGGTCCGGGCCTAATCGCAGCACCTGGACTTCAAGAGGAATGGTGTCGCCGCCGCGCAGCTCCAGGGCCAGGAGCTTATAGGCCCGGACCTGTTCGAGGAACGGCAACTCGGGCGTGCCAATCTTGTTGATGCTGGCTTTGGCCCAATTAAGTTCTTCGGGGCTGTACCGCTGCAGCGGGGCTTCGACGGTTGCGCTCCGTGCCGCGATCGCGGAGGCCACCGCGGTGAGCCCTGCCGCTCCGCTAAGGACCGTCTGTCCTAAGGTTGTGCCGATAGTTTCGGTCTTGAGCCGCTCCTTTGTAGTGACATCGATGTGGTTGATGTCGCCGCAGGTTCCGGCGCCGAAGAAGAGGATGAAGTCATCGCCGTATTGCCGGCGAAGCGTCTGCTCAACATAGAACGGGTAGTCCGCCGCGTACAGTGTTCCTCCGGTCGTATCCAGATGAAGGGCGAAATTCACTATCGCCGCGGCCGGTTTGCCGGTGGCTGCGTCGTCAACAAAGACCACGCCAACTTCGGGATCGATCGGCCCCGCCGCTTTGACAATGTCGGGATTGAGCACACCCGGATTGAACCGCACCGTGCCGTCTTTCATGTGGAACCGGCGATTGAAGGACAGGTCGTCCTGCCGCAGTGAACCGGCGCGCAGTGCGACCGGTTTTGCAGCCTCATCCGCCTTGCAGACGGCCTCCGCAATTCGGCGGGCAAACTGGTCCGCATAGTCGAAGGGCTCGCAAGCGTCGGCGCCCGTTTCGGCGACCGCCTTGTCGTGGAAGTGCTTTCGCATGGCTCCCCAGTACAGCGGCCCGGTGTGGCTGTGGGTGGCGGCGATGAGCATGTTTGCCGGCGGGATGCCCGTCCTTTCAGCGGCGATTTGCCGCGCACATCCGGTTACCTCAGGCGACAGGCCGATGATATCGCAGCAGACGACGGCCAGGCGCTCGCCGCCCTGTTTGAGCACAAGCGCCTTGGCGTGCAGCGGGTTCAGCGTGCCGGTGCTGAGCCGCTCATGAAAATAACCGCTCATGCGGTAGCCGACGGGCGGGGTGATATCTATCACGGCGGTACCCGCGTGCAGCATCGCCGCCGGGGCCTTCTGGCCTGAGCCGCCTTGTGTCAGTTTCTCCAGAAATCGCCGGGCCTTTTTCGCTTCTTCGATCAGGTGCTTTTCGTCGCCGGGCGTCAAACATTCCACAACCAGCGGGCCTTTTCGGAAGCCACCTTTTTGCAGCAGATCGAATACGGCGCCAAAGTCGACCATCCCCGTTCCTGGCGTCACCGCCACGTTCTTCGGATGGATGTAATCCTTGATACACCAGCCGCTCACCAGGCCGTCCACCTGCGGGGCATCGTCGACGGGGCTCAGTTTGGCGTCGGAATAGTAATAGATGTTGCCCGCGTCGTAGTAGATGCGGAAGTTCTCGTGCCCGACCATTTCGATCGTTTTGCGGCACTGGGGCCCGGTGGCGTTGAGGCCGCCGTGGGGTTTGACGCTGATGCCGACGCCTTTCTCGGCGGCGTAGTTGCAGCATTCCCTGATCGCCTGATAGTAGACGTCATAGAGTTTCTCGTTGCCGGTGCCGCCCATGAGC
The DNA here is from genome assembly GCA_014859965.1 of Phycisphaerae bacterium. GTDB lineage: Bacteria > Planctomycetota > Phycisphaerae > Sedimentisphaerales > Anaerohalosphaeraceae > JACZKQ01. The sequence goes on along the minus strand of JACZKQ010000026.1, from coordinate 11,933 downwards.
AGGTTTGTCGAACCGCATGCGGCGCAGTTGTCGATGAGCTTCTTCATGCCCTCGATGCCCGCGGCCAGCGATTTGTTCACAGGTATATCGCCGCCATAGATTGACACAACCTTTAGTCCACGGGCCTTGATCTGACGATTGACTTCCTGGGCTTCTTCCATCGTGGTGTTCGCACTGATCACCAGCCCGCCCTTTGTGGTCATGAGGCCGACATACTTGAAACCGGCCTCGGCAATCGCATCCAGTGCCACGCGGTAATCGTACTTGTCCCACGGTCGGGTATAGATTCCGATCTGCCAGGGTTCTTCGCCTTTGTCGTCTTCCGCTGCGGCCCCGAACGACAGCGACGGCAGTCCAAGCCCCGCCGCGCCCGCCACCGCACCCAGTTCGAGAAACTCGCGCCGCGATAAATGATCCCTGTGCATCGATCTGTCCTCCGTCCGGTTACCCTTCACAAATTTCGCGTTTGTCACGGTCATAAATCATCCGCTTACCCGAGTCATACGACATCATCGCCATAATGACTGCAACGGCATGCTGATAACCCGCGTCGAGGCCGGCGTTGGGCTCCTCGCGTGTCCGCAGGCATTGCAGCCAGTTGAGGAAGTGGTCCGGAGTGGGCACTTCCTTGACAGGCTGCTGGCCGCGAATCTGACCCATGCGTTTCGGCGCACCCTCCGCTGTCAGTACCGGGGCGTTCCAGTTGACCATGTCCATTACGCCGACGTCGCCGAACATCTTGAAGCTGTTGCCGCTGCCGTTGCCGAAGTTCGTCGAGTACTCGACCATGAATCCCTCCGGGTATCGCCACAAGGCCGATACGTGGTCGGGATTTGTGAACTTGTTCTCATCCTTCCACGTGAACGTGCCGCCCGTGCACATGCAGTCGGTGGGGAATTCGGCGCCCGTGATGTAGTGGACCAGGTCGATGAAATGGCTGCCCAATCCGGGCACAGGCCCATCCGAAAACTCGCGATACCCGTACCAGCCGGAATAGAGCACCGGATCGAACGGGCGATCCGAGGCGTCCATCACAAATTCCTTCCAGTCCACGTCCTCGCGCCGCACATCTTTGACATACTGGTACCAGTAGGGTTTCTCGCCATTGCGATGCTGCTCGATGCGGCCGACCTTGCCGAGAATGCCAGTTTTGTAGAGTTCGCGGCAGCCCGTAAACGTTGAAAAGCTGCGAAGCTGCGTGCCGATCTGCACGATGCGCTTGTGCTTCTTTACTGCGTCGACGGCAGCGATCAGCCGGTCCAGGCGCATCGCCAGCGGCTTTTCACAGTACGCATCCTTGCCCGCCTCGGCGGCCGCCTTCAGGTGCGTTGTATGCTGGTGATCACATGAGGCAATCATCACTGCGTCGACGTCCTTCAGCGCCAGCAGATCCCGATACGACGAAAACTTACGCGCCTCACGGCCGTAGGTCTCCTTCGCTTTGGCGGCGGCCATCTCCTGCCGCACCTTCCACGGGTCGCATACTGCCGTGACTTCGACGTTCTCGGCCTTGGCGAACGGTTGGATGCCGCCCATATGCGCTCCGATGCCGCGGCTGCCGCAGCCAATGACGCCGATGGAGATCCGCTCGTTGGCCCCCAGCACACGCGAATAGCTCGCGGCGGTCATCGCCACTGCGCCGCCTGCGGCCGTTTTCAAAAAACTGCGACGATCAATACTGCGACTCATTTCTCTCTCCTTAAATTTCATCCAGAACCACAAACGGCTTGCGGTATTCGCGCCGCAGCATCGCGTTGGCTTCATCGTCGTTGACGAACCGCTGTGCGACCGGGTCAAAATCCAAAGACCGGCCAAGGCGGTATGAGATGTTGCCAAGGTGAATCAGCGCACACGAATAGAAGCCCTCTTCAATGTTCTTGTTGTATTCCTTTGGATCGGCCTGGCGAATCGCCGTAATGTAATTCTGATAATGGTTGCCCTCGCCCTTGCCTGTCGCGCCCGGCTCGCGCTTACTGCCCATGTAGGCCTGCCAATTGGAAACCGTTTTGGCCATGTAGCCTTGCGATCCGTAGAACAGGTTGCCGACGGTATTGTCGGCGCTGATCATGTAGCCGGTGCGCGTGTCGGCGCTGCCTTTGATCCACATCGCATCTTCCCGATTGGAAATCCAGTGCCGCGTCTCGAACTGCAGAATCTTCTTCTTGTCGCCTCCGCCGCTTTCATTGCCAAACTCAAACATCGCCATCAGCGTATTCGGCGTGTTCTGGTCGTCGTCGAACATGAAGTGCCCGCCCATCGCACACACCCGCGTCGGCAGTTTCACGCCTAGGCCCCACCGGGCCACGTCCATCTCGTGGACGCCCTGGTTGCCCATGTCTCCGTTGCCATACTCCCAATTCCAGTGCCAGTTATAATGGAAGCGGTTGCGCGAGAACGGACGCTTCGACGCCGGCCCCAACCACAGGTCGTAATGCACGCCCGCAGGCACCGGTTCGTCCGGCGTGTGCCGGATGGTGTCGCGCCACTTATAGCACAGGCCCTTGGCCAGGTAGACTTCGCCCAGCTTGCCGCTGTGGAGAAACTCCGCCATCGATTGCCCGCACGGGTTGCTCCGCTGCTCGGCCCCGTCCTGGACGATGACGTTGTATTTCTTCGCGGCCTTGACGAGCTGCTGACCCTCGAAGAAGTTGTGGCAGCAGGGCTTCTCGACCGAGACGTGCTTACCCGCCTGGATCGCCCAGATCGCCGCTAACGAATGCCAGTGGTTGGGCGTTACTATCGAAACGGCATCGATGTCCTTGTCCTGCAGCAGCTTACGAACGTCCGTGTACGTCTTCGGTCGGGGCCTGCCCTTGTCGGTGAAATGTCTTTTAATGACCCCCTCGAAGAGGTTCTCGTCCACATCGCACAATGCCGCCACCTGCACGTTCTTCAGAGCGGAGTAACTGGCGATGTGGTTCTGCCCCATGCCGTTGATACCGATTACGGCGACCCGTACGGTGTCATTGGCGGCCGCCCATGCCGAACTTGTCCCCCACAGGCTCGCGGCGGCCGCCGCCCCAAATGTGGAGCCGGCCGAACGCTTCATAAAATCCCGACGTGAATAAACCTTGCCCTGCCTCATCGTTTTTCTCCTAACCGCAAAGCTATGTTTGTCAATTCAACAAGCATATCAGATGTTCCCCCAGGATACAATGATTACCTCCGGTAAATGCGGACTCGTCAGGGCCTTATTTGTTGGTGCCAGCAATTCACTCTTTTTGTCTGGCCAATGGGCGGTGGATTGCGATAATACCAGTGCTTTTGAGGCAGAGAAAGGGCTTTTCATGGTGTATGATCATATCGTCATGGATTCGGAGCAGATCCACCGGTGCATTGAGCGGCTGGCGGGGGAGGTTTCGGCGGTGTACAGGCCGGAGGATCGCCTGCTGGGGCTTGTGGTCCTGGAGGGGGCGGCCCGCTTTGCCGCTGACCTGCTCAGCAAAGTGAATGCGTCAACAGATGTCGTGTATCTGCGTGCGGCGAGCTACCACGGCGGCTTTGCCAGCACGGGCACAGTCAAACTGGAAGGCGACCTGTCCAATGCAATACCCGGCCGCAAGGTCCTGATCATCGACGACATCTATGACACCGGGCGGACGCTGGACGCTATCGTCCGCATGGTCACCCGCTACGGTCCGGCCGACGTCAAAACCTGTGTCCTTCTCGAAAAGAACCGCCCGCACGAGGCGCCCGTCGCAGTCGACTTCGTGGGCGCCCAAGTGGAGGATGCCTTTCTCATAGGTTACGGCCTGGATTATGAGGGGCGGCATCGCGACCTGCCCTTCGTTGCGGCCATGAGACCGCCGACCGACGCAAAATCCATGCCAGAGTTCTGAAGTCGCCTTTTTTCTGCGGACTTGCTTAAGCCGGGTCCGATTCGGTATAATGACATCTCGAACGAACCCGGATTGCGTGGCCGGAGTTCATATTTGATTCTAAATATTACCCGAGAAGGAAGGAGTGGACATGACATCCCAGAATGTTTCGAGAAGAGGTTTTGTAGCCGCCGGCGCCGGCGCTCTGGCCATGATCGCCTCAGCGGCGAAGGGCGTGCCGCAAAATGAAGCGGCCCGCAGGCCGGCCAGACAGGGGACGGCACAAAGAAGGCCGCGGCAGCTTCAATTCGGCCTCCAACTCTATTCGGTCCGGGACGACTGCAGCAAGGACCTGCCCGGCACGCTGGCCAAGGTGGCGGCAATGGGCTACGTTGCCGTGGAGTTCGCCGGTTATTACGGCCGCACCGCCAAAGATATGCGTAAGCTCCTCGACGACAACGGCCTGACCTGCGTCGGGACGCACACCGGTATCGACACGCTCCTGGGCGATAATCTGGCCGCAACCATTGAATACAACCAGATCCTCGGCAACAAGTTTCTCATCGTTCCGGGCCTGGCTGAGAAGTATCGCAGTTCGCGCAAGGCCTGGCTGGATACCGCCAAGCTCTTCAATGAACTGGCCGCAAAGGTCAAGCCGCAGGGCATGCTCGTCGGCTATCACAACCATAGTGTCGAATTCCAGCCCATGGATGGCGAATTGCCGTGGGATACGTTCTACGGCAACACCGTAGCCGATGTGATCATGCAGCTCGACTGCGGCAACGCCTGCCACGGCGGCGTCGATCCGCTGCCGTACCTTTACAAGTATGAAGGCCGGGCCCGCAGCGTCCACGTCAAGGCGTTCAGCAAGAAGGATGGCAAAGCCCTGATCGGCGAGGACGAAATCAATTGGAAGGCGTTCTTCGCCCTGTGCAAGGCAACGGGCGGTACCGAAGTGTATATTGTCGAGCACGAAAGCTACGCCTATCCGCCGCTGGAATGCGTCGAGCGGTGTCTCAAGAATCTGCAAGCCATGAGACTGACCGTCTGATCGGATTGGCCATACGCAATAGAATCTGAGAGGGATGCTTATGAAGGCTGAAAAGTTCGCGCTGGGGGTCTGTCTGCTTTTGTTGGCTTTCGGGACGTGCGTTCAGGCCGCCAATCCGTCGCTGGCGCAGCGCTATCCGCAGGAAAAGCTTGCCGACCTCTTGCTGCCGCATGCTCAGTGGCATCCGTTTGCGACGCCGGACGAACGGCCGGCGTGGGACGCCGTCGATGCGCGCGTTCGCCGGGCAATTATTCAACTCGCCGAAGACGCGGCAAATTGCCAGATTCCCACACTGCCGGCGACGCTGTACCTGGAATATCGACGCAACGGCGACCGAAGCCGCTTTCAGAAGCCCTGGTTCGAGCGGCGATCCCTGCTCAACGCGATGGTGCTTGCCGAGTGCCTGGAGGACAAAGGGCGGTTCCTCGACCCGATTGTTAACGTCATCTGGGCGATCTGCGAAGAATCGTCATGGACGCTGCCTGCGCATATCGGCGCCCAGAAGGCGGGCAGCGGTCTGCCGGATACGACCGAGCCCGTCGTGGCCCTCTTCAGCGCTGAGACGGCCCAGGTGCTGGCCTGGACCCATTATCTCCTCGGCAACCGGCTAAACCGCGTATCACCGCTGGTGCGCCCCCGCATCGAGCGTGAAATCCGCACCCGCATCCTCGCGCCGTTCATGGAACGCGACGACTGGGGCTGGATGGGCTTTCGAAGTTCGGGGCGGCCGAATAACTGGAATCCGTGGATCAACTCCAACGTGCTGGCGGCGGGTCTGCTGATCGAGACGGACCAGTCGGCCCGCGTTGCGCTTGTACACAAGGTTCTTCGCAGCCTGGACAAGTTCTTCGTGCCGTATCCCTCCGACGGCAGTTGCGATGAAGGACCCGGCTACTGGGGCCGCGCCGGCGCGAGCCTCTTTGACAATCTCGACCTTCTGCACAGTGCCTCCAACGGCCGCATCGATTATTTCGACATACCCGCCGTCGGCGAGATCGGCCGATTCATCAGTCGAGTCCATATCGCCGGCGATTACTTTGTGCCCGTGGGCGACTGCGGGGCTCGTCTCAATGTCGCCCGCGATCTCGTGTACCGGTTTGGCAAACGCATCGGCGACGCGGACATGCAGACCCTGGCGGCCTGGGACGTCTCGGCCGAGATGCTCTTCAGTGACCTGAAGACGCTCCAGCGGCCGCTGCATGCCGTCTTCAGCGCAGAACAACTCCTGGCCGCCAAAAGCGATTCACCGCCGCTGCTGCGCGACGTGTGGCTGGCCGATCCTGACATGCAGTTGATGGCCGCGCGCGACCGGCAGGGCAGTACAGAGGGCTTGTATGTCGCTGCGTGGGGCGCACACAACGCCCAGAGCCACAACCACAACGACGTCGGCAACGTCATCGTTTTCGCCGACGGCCGGCCGTTTATCATCGACGTGGGCAGACCCACCTACACGCGCCAGACGTTCAGCAGCAGCCGTTACGATATCTGGGCCATGCAGTCGTCTTGGCACAACCTGCCTGCGGTCAACGGTGTGATGCAGGGCGCCGGCCGCCAATTCGCCGCACGCGACGTCAAATACGAGTCGTCGGATGCATTCGCTCAATTGCGAATGGATCTTGCCGCGGCATATCCTGACAATGCGCAAATCCGCCGCTGGGTTCGAACTGTGCGGCTTGAACGGGGGCGGCACGTTGAGATTACCGACGATTTCGCACTCAGCGATACGCGAGGGCCCGTCGAGGAGAACTTCATCACCCCTGCGACGGTGAAGAAGGACGGCCGAGGCGTGCTGCTGCTGATGCACCCCGGCGGCGGGACGGTCCGCCTGCGGTTTGACGAGGATATCCTTCGGTCCGAGATAGAAAACGTCACGCTGGACGATGCGTCTTTGCGGACTGACTGGGGCGAGCATCTGACGCGTATCCGCCTCGTCGCCGACCATCCGAAAGCGCGAGATTGCTGGTCGATTCGGCTCACAGTCGATTGAATGTACCGTCACAGATCAGGTCTTCGGGCAGTGGTTTGCAAACAAACGTGCGCATGTACCGGACGTAGTTCACATACTGCCGCAGATCATCGCCCGTTCATATGCGTCTGATATCTTCTCTGTCCTGAGAAACTCTCCGGCCAAAAGGTCTTTTTGTGCGCACTCCTGAGTCTTTTTTGCGGGTCCTTCCTTTCTAACCCCATATTAAAACATGCCGTCCGTCCTGCCGATTGGCAGTCCGGGTAGACTTTTGGGGTAATCCATTGGCATACTGATTTTGACTAACCTTTTTCAGGAGAGACTATGAATACTCAGAAAGCCTTGCAACTAACGGGATGCCTTTGCACAGTTCTGTTGCTGTGCATCGGTTGGGTCCACGGTGCAGAGATCATCATCGACAATGGTGATACCGGGACATCATCGGCGGGCCCCTGGCGGCAATCCGAGGCGCCTGGGGCATACGGCGAGACCTCGCTGTACAGTCGCGGCGGTCCCAGTTACACGTGGACCTTCGAGCCGCCGGATACCGGCCGCTACGAACTGTCGATGTGGTGGACGGAATGGCCGTCCCGGGCGACCCGGGTGAAGATCTTGGTCACCAGCGAGGATGGCACCCACAAAGTCTATGTTAACCAGCGGGAAAACGGCGGCAAGTGGAATGCCGTGGGTATGTACAATTATACCGCGGGCAAAACCTATGACGTCAAGGTCGTCAGTGCTCCGGGCAGCGCAAGTTCCTGCGCCGACGCGGTCAAGTTCGTGAAGTTTAATCCGCCCGCGGCCGATTTCTCAGCCGACCGTTATCGCGGCTCAGCCCCGTACACGGTGAAGTTCAGTAATAAAACCGTCGGCGCTGCCAACGAATGGCACTGGGATTTCGGCGATGGCCAGACCAGCACGGAGAAGAACCCGTCCCACACCTATACTGCACCCGGGGTGCACACCGTCGCACTTACGGCGACCGGCGCGCATGGGGCGAACACGAAGATACGCTACAGTTACATCGATATCAAAGAGCGCGCAACGGAAAACATTTACGTGTGCGACGGCTACGGCGGCAATGCGTATCTGCCATCGGACATCCACGACAAAATGTGGGATATGGGCGCCGTCAAGACTGCCACCGGATGGACATATTCGCCGGCGAACTCAAATATGACCTATCATATCAGCATACTGCGCGACGGCCAGGCGCTTGTGGACGCCCTCTATGAGGAGAACGCCCACGTGATCATCGGCGGCCATGCTAATTACGGATTTGGTCTGGTCTTCGCCAGCCCCAAAGAGATTGTGGACAATCGTATAGACGATTACGACTGCGTGGATTCTGAACGCCTGCTGAACTATTCGACGGACTGGGTCGCCGCCAAGGTCGACGGCATGAAGTACGGTCAAGCCTACCCGAACTGGAAGCCTGTTTTTCGGGACGGTACGAGCGCGGCGATGCCGTACAATTTCGGGGATCCGAGAGGCAACCCGCCTTACAACTACTACCTTACCTATCAGCTTCCGGGCGATCCGATCCACTATCGGATGGAAATAGACGGCAAATACGTTGAGCGGTTTGGCGATTCCGGTGCTGCCGCATGGTATTCGCCGGAGGGTTTGCAGCCCGATCCGGCAATCGATCGCGCGTGCTTTATCACGAATGCCGGCTCGCACTACAACCGCTTTGATTTCGTGGGCGAGTGGCCCATTAAGAAGTATACACAGGAGGGTCATGCCCTCGAACACAGTCCCATGAACTACAATTTCCAGACCCAGTGGCCCGGTTCGGGCAATAAGGTCGCCAAATGGAGCACTGTATTGAAGCGCCCCGGCCAATACAGGGTGATGGTGACGTATCCGCCGCTTCCTGAGAATGCGACCAATGCGAGGTACGTAGTCCGACACGCCGGCGGATCAAGTGTGGTTTATCTGGATCAAACGAAGAGTTCGGGCATCAATTCGTTGGGCGTGTACAATTTTAACGCGGGTCTGGCGACAATTGAGCTGAGCGACAAGGCCGACGGGTACGTCGTTGCCGACTCACTGATTTTCAGGCCTGTCGCCGACGCCGAACATATCCTGTGTGCTGAATTTGACGCCGACGTAAGATCGGGTGCGTCGCCGATGACCGTGCAGTTTACAAACAGAAGCTATTTTTCCAGCTACGACAATTCCACGGAAGTGGCTGAGTGGGAATGGGATTTCGGAGATGGTACGCTCAGTAACGAAGAGAATCCAAGCCATACTTACGCGACAGGCGGCGCCTACAAGGTGACGCTTCGGATGACCACTGCCGACGGGCGAGAAGACCTGGAAGAAAAACGGAACTTTATTGTCGTCGACGGTAAGTGCAGGCCAACGGCGCAGTTCAGGGCGTCGGCGATGAAGGGCATGCAGACGATGACCGTAAAGTATCATGATCAGAGTTCCGGCGACGTTGACAGATGGTACTGGGATTTCGGTGACGGTGAGACGAGCAGGGAGCGGAACCCGGTGCATACCTACAGGTCGCCGGGGAGATACAGTGTGCGGCTGCGCGTCTACGGCCCCGCCGGCAAAGATGTCGAGATTGAAAGAGACTATGTGCATGTTTTCATGGGCGAGTGCTACACGGATAACACGTTCAGGACCCGACCGCACTATAACAGTGGAGACACAACTATCGGCAAAGTCATTTGTTATGCGGGCCCTTCGTCAATCGATAAAACGAAACTGAAATACGCCCGAATGTTTCATGGATCGTGCAATTCAATACCTTATTTTGGCGAAGTGTTCAGCCGGGGGCTGATGTACGGCAAGATCGATGACGTATCGCGCGAACACGACACCGCGACCAACTATCTGGAGTATTATCTGCTGGGATACTGCGAGCAGGATATACTCGATCATCTGAACGAACTTGAGGACGTACACGCCTTCTATAACTTCAGTGAGAAGCCGCTTTCAGAGAGGTAGGACGAGGCTGTGCCAGGAGGGCACGGCATGATAATGGATTATAGTATAGTAAGGCTCCGGTTCACTTAGGCCGGAGCCTTTCAATTTGCGCGGCCCACAGCCCCAGGATGACGATCTGACACTCCATAAGGTACGCGGGAATGTGGAATATGCCCGGTTTTCCGGCGTTCCGGGGTCGTTTTGAGCACCGGGAGCGGGTTATCGGGCAAAATTCTTGCTTTTTCGATGCCGTCGGCTTAATATCCGGCGTATTAATCCTGCTATGCTCGTTTGGCGTGCTGCTGGCACGCCACCGCCAGTTGTCCGGAGGGTTTCGCTGCGGTTCTGGGCCGGCAGGGTAGGGAGAATAACGAATGTGTGACGTTTTTTCTAAGATAACGCTTGAAGCCGGGTCAGGGTGGTACGTGCATGACGCCTGTATTTTTCGAGTTAAAGAATTCTGTGGTAGGTGTGGCCGGGTTGGGGGGACTCGGCTCGAACGTGGCGATTGCGCTGGCGCGCCTGGGTCTGGGCCGGCTGATCGTTGCCGACTTCGACGTTGTTGACACGAGCAATCTGAACCGTCAGCAGTACTATGTGGATCAGGTGGGCATGCCGAAGGTGGAGGCCCTGGTGGCCAACCTGCGGCGGATCAATCCGAACATTGAGATTGCGGGCCATCAGGTGCGGCTGACGCCGGAGAACGTACCTGAAATCTTTGCCGGGGCGGACGTGATTGCCGAATGCTTCGACCGCAGCGAGCAGAAACAAATGCTGGTGGAGACGGTGTTGCTGCGGATGAGCGCGCCTATCGTTTCGGTGAGCGGGCTTGCCGGCTACGGGCGGAGCAATGACATCGTGACGCGGCGGCTTTCGAGCCGTCACGTGCTCGTCGGAGACGGGGTTACCGCGGCCCGGCCGGGTGTGCCGCTTACGGCGCCTCGTGTGGGGGTTGCCGCGCATCACCAGGCGAACGCGATTCTGGAGATCATGTTGGACAACGGACGAAAGCGGGTAAACAGGAGCTGGCAGTGACACAGGTGTTGCGAATAAACGGTGTGGAGCGGGAGTTTCCCGGCGAGGCGCTGCCGGAGACGCTTTCGGACTTGCTTAATGCGCTTGAGATATGCCACGCGACGGTGGTGGCGGAGATCGACGGGCGGATCGTCGAGCGGAAGGACTTTGTGGCGACGCGGCTTACGGCCGGTCAGGCAATCGAGCTGGTGCGGTTCGTGGGCGGAGGGTGACATGGATCGGTTGAAGATTGCGGACCGGGAGTTCATTTCGCGGCTGTTTATCGGGACGGGGAAGTATGCGTCCAATGCCGTCATGTCGCAGGCGATCGCCGCGTCGGGGACGGAGATGGTGACAGTGGCGCTTCGACGGGTGGATATCGAGAACGAAAACGACGACCTGCTGGCGGCCATTGACAGGAACAAGTATCTGCTTCTGCCGAATACGTCCGGGGCGAGGGATGCGCAGGAGGCGATTCGGCTCGCTCGGTTAGCGCGGGCGGCGTCGGGGATTGCGTGGGTGAAGCTGGAGGTGACGCCGGACCCTTACTATCTTCTTCCCGACGGCACCGAGACCCTCAAGGCGGCCGAGGTGCTGGCGAAGGAGGGATTCGTGGTGCTGCCGTATATCAACGCCGATCCGATCCTCGCCAAGCGTTTGCAGGATGTGGGCACGGCGACCGTGATGCCGCTTGCCAGCCCCATCGGGTCCAACCAGGGACTCAAGACGCGGGCGGCCATAGAAATAATTATCGAGCAGGCGACGGTGCCGGTGGTGGTGGATGCGGGACTGGGGTTGCCGTCGCATGCCGCCGAGGCGATGGAGATGGGGGCCGACGCTGTTTTGGTGAACACCGCAATTGCAGCGGCGCAGGATCCGGTGATGATGGCGGCGGCGTTTGCCAGGGCGACGGAAGCGGGGCGGCTGGCGTATTTGGCGGGCCCCGCCGGCGCGAGTCGGCAGGCGACGGCGTCGAGTCCGCTGACGGGTTTTCTGCGGGGGTCGTGAGACCGGATTTTGGGAGTTAATGGTGGCGGAGTTTAGGGCAAAACTCGCGGAGAAGCAGCTGGACGGTCATCGCGAAGCATGGCTGGGGCTTTTGGAGGGGGTGCGCGAGGAGGATGTGGCGGCGGCCCTGGGA
>JACZKQ010000025.1 GCA_014859965.1 Phycisphaerae bacterium | reverse complement strand
TGGGGGGGAGCGGTATCGGGTGGTGGTTTCGACGGATATTGGAGGCAGCGATGAGGATGATATCCAGTCGATGGTGCATTATCTGTTGTATGCAGACCTGTTCGATACGGAGGGCCTGATCTCGTCGCCGCCTCATAAGGGACGGGCAGCCGACATCCACAAGGTGATCGACGTCTATGAGAAGGACTATCCGAAGCTGAAGACGCATTCGGAGAGGTATCCTGCACCGGACTACCTGCGGTCGATTACGAAGCAGGGGGCGATCGATCCTGCGCCTGAGGCCGGCTGCAGCGAGGCGACGGGGGGCTCGGAATGGATCCTCCGATGTGCACGGAAAAATGACGCGCGGCCGCTGTATGTGCTGGTCTGGGGATCGATCACCGACGTGGCCCAGGCGCTGCATGACGACCCGTCGATCAAGGAGAAGATTCGCGTGCACTTCATCGCATCGTGGAATCAGCGGCAGGACGAGAATTCGTTCCGCTACGTCGACAAGCATCATCCCGACGTGTGGATGATATACAACGATACGACTTTCCGCGGCTGGTACATGGGCGGCGAGCAGGGTGGCGACCTCGGCAACCGCACGTTCATCCAGAGCCATATTAAAGGGCATGGGGCGCTCGGCGATTACTTCGTGCCGCTCTTGCGCGGTCAGATCAAGATGGGCGATACGCCCACCGTCGCATGGCTCCTCCGCGGCACGCCGGACGACCCGACAAAGGAAAGCTGGGGTGGCCAGTTCGTGAAGAAGCCCGGCCGGCCAAACTGGTGGATCGACAACCCGGACCCCGCCCTCAGGGAGGTCGACAGGGCAGGCGCTAAAACGGTAAACAAGTGGCGAACCGACTACCTGCGCGATTTCCAGAAACGCATGGACCGCTGCACAGGGGCGGAATGACCACTCCCTCAACAAAACGCCAGTCGCTGTTCAGTGCATTCTTCTGGACGCCTCTCCGTCTTTGTCATGGCTGTTTGCGGCATCGCAAGATTGCCACGTATGTGGTTGCAACCTACCTCTTCTGGGTCGTCGAGGCACCATCTGTTGTTCGCGCAATGGAAAATTCGAACGCCTTGTTTCAGTGGTACACTATACTTGTTATTCTCCTAAGCCCCATCACAGTGCCCGTCGGGCTGCTCGGCTTCAGTGCTATGGCTTTGTTTGCAGGTGGTCCTGATGCGGCCTGGAATTGCGATGCGACTGGTATACCTGTTACACTGGTGGGGTATAGGGGCAGCATGCGTGGGCATTTCTTGGGTCGCAGTCGGGTTTGTCCACATGTGTTTGACTATTCTCCTGAGAAAAAACCACCGTATTTGACCCACATTGGCCCCGGACTCCTTGCAGATTGGAAATTGATTTCTAATTTGCAAGGATTCCCGAGTCAATTAGAAGAGGTGAATGTGGAGAATTGGCCTATTGGACACGGCATGGGCGTTCTGGTATAATCACTCGCATATTGGAAGAGTCCCGGCGCGCCGGGAAATAAAACAGGTCTTTTTCCAGGAGGTGTGGCATGCGCAGGGTCATTTTGACGGTGCTTGTGGTCTGTGCGATGGTTTCGGTATTTGCGGGTTCGGCGGCGGCCCAGCGGCAGCGGCGGGCGCGCGAGCGGCGTCTGCCCGTCAGCGAATACGTGGACAAGATGAAGGGCGGCTGGATCGGTCAGATGGCGGGCGTCGGCTGGGGCGAGCCCACGGAGTTCAAGTGGAATGGCGTGATCATCCCCGAAGACAGGGTGCCGAAGTGGCGCCCGGAACTGATCAACATGTTCCACCAGGACGACCTCTACGTAGAGATGACCTTCCTGCGGACGCTGGAGCTTTACGGCTATGACGTCTCGATCCGCCAGGCTGGCATAGACTTCGCAAACAGCGGCTACATGCTCTGGCACGCCAACAAGGCCGGCCGCGACAACCTGCGCAACGGCATCGCCCCGCCGGACAGCGGCCACCCCGCTTTCAATCGCTGCGCCGACGATATCGATTACCAGATCGAGGCGGATTTCTCGGGCCTCATCGCCCCGGGCCTGCCGAACCTGGCGATCCAACTCGGCGAGAAGTTCGGACGGCTGATGAACTACGGCGACGGCCTCTACGGCGGGCAGTTCGTCGGCGGCATGTACTGCGAGGCGTTTTTCGAGACCGACATGCTCACGGTGGTCGAGGCCGGTCTGCGGTGCGTGCCTGAAGGCAGCCAGTTCGCCGAGTGCATGCGCGACGTGATCCGGTGGTATCACGAAAATCCGGACGACTGGCAGAAGACGTGGCACCTGATCAACGAAAAATACCAGAAGAACCCCGCGTACCGCCGGTTCTCCTGCGACAAGGGCGACTTCAACATCGACGCCAAGATCAACGCGGCGTTCATCGTCATGGGACTGCTCTACGGCAAGGGCGACATGGACCAGACGATCATCATCTCCATGCGGTGCGGGCAGGACTCCGACTGCAACCCGTCAAACGCGGGCGGCGTACTGGGCACGGCGCTGGGATACTCGGCCCTGGACGGCAAGTTCAAGAGCGCCCTTAATCAAAAAGGGAAGTTCAGCCACACACCGTATGACTGGCCGACGTTGGTCTCAGTATGCGAGAAACTCGCCCGCGACGGGGTGGTGCGGGAAGGCGGCCGCATCGAAAAAGACGGCGACGGGCAGGAAGTGTTTGTCATACCGGTTCGCCGCCCGCGGACCACGGCGCTGGAGCAGTGCTGGGAGCCCGGCCCCATCGCCAACAGCAGGTTCACTGAAGAAGAAATGGCCAAAATCACCATGGGCGCAACCGACATCTCCGCCGCCCTCAAGAAGGTCGCTCCCGGCTGGGTTGTCTCCCAATGCGGCCCCGACATGGGCCCGGGGCTCCGTGACGAACACGCCGGCCGCAAGAACGTCCTCATGACACACCCGCTTAACCGAACGGTTCCTTGTGTGCTGTCGAAAACGGCGGCCGTACCAGCGGGCAAGAAGACGAAGTTGAGCTTCTGGGCGGGCCACCACCCCGGCGGCGACTGGGACCTCATCGTCAAGGCAAACGGCGACGAACTCTTTAAGGGCGCCATCGGCGAAAAGACCGCCAAAAACAACTGGACCTTCGTCGAAGTCGATCTGTCCAAGTATGCAGGCAAGGAAGTCAAAATCGAATTGTTCAACAAAGCCACCGAATGGGCCTGGGAGGCGGGCTACTGGGACGCCATCCAAATCGTTTCACAATGACAGACAAACACGCACGTATGAACCATTGAAAGGGATACACATGTCCAACGGATCATCGAACATGACGCGTCGCAATATGCTCGGCGCCGCCGGCGCGGTTGCCGCCGGGATCGGCATTGCATCCAATGCTCATGGCCAGGAACAGCGCGGCGTCAAGAAAGGCCGCATCCAGCAGTCCGTCTGCAAATGGTGCTACGGCAAGACGTCCTTCGAGGACCTGGCTGCGCATTCGGCGAAGATCGGGCTCAAGGGTTTCGACCTGGCGGGCCCCGGCGAGTGGGCCACGCTGAAGAAGTACGGGCTGATCTGTACGATGACACCGTCGCACGGCATCGGCAAGGGCCTCAACCGTATTCAAAACCATGACGAGTGCCTGGCCCAGATCCGCAAGGCGATTGAGAATACGGCGGACGCCGGCTTTCCGAATGTGATCTGCTTTTCCGGCAACCGCGCCGGTATGGATGACGAGGAAGGACTGAAGAACTGCGAGATCGCCCTTAAGAAGGTGGTGGGTTTGGCGGAAGAGAAGAAGGTCACGATCTGCATGGAACTTCTCAACAGCAAGCGCAACCACGCCGACTACATGTGCGACCGCACGCATTGGGGCGCAAAGCTGGTTCGCAGCGTTGGGTCGCCGCGTTTCAAGCTGCTGTACGACATTTACCACATGCAGGTGCAGGAAGGCGACGTGATCGCCACGATCAGGGAATTCAAGGATTGCATCGGGCATTATCATACGGCGGGCGTGCCGGGGCGGAACGAATTCGACGAGACGCAGGAACTGTACTATCCGCCGATCATGAAGGCGATCGTCGACACGGGCTTTACGGGCTACGTCGGGCAGGAATTCATCCCGAAGAAGGACCCGCTGACCTCGCTGACCGAGGCGGTGGAAATCTGTGACGTGTAGTCGGCAGCCTGTTTAGAAGATGTCGAGCGGGCTCTTGGCCGAAGGGACACTCTGGCTGTGCGCGCCGATTTTCTGATACAGCAAACACCGCGGCCCAAGACTGATCTGACGAGGGCGAAATGGCTAAGCCTATTGTGCGTAGGCTCGGATGTGGTCTATGTACATGTATGAGGGGTTTGGGGTTTGGTCTATTGGCCAGCCGGCTCCGAGGGCGAGGTTTGCCAGGATGTAGAGGGGGACTTTGGCTTCTTCGGGGGTCTTCTCCCGGCGGAGTTGTCGTCCGTCGTAGTAGAAGGTTATGTGTTCTTCGTCGACCATGACGCCATAGGTGTGGAAGTCGTCAGTCATACCGGTGACGAGGTGTTTTTCTTCCTTGGCGGAGTGGCGGCCGTCGGGATACCAGAAGTGAACATTTGTGTGGAGTGCGTGGGGGTTGCGGCCGTATTGTTCGAGGACGTCGATCTCGATCTGAGTGACGGATTTGTCGCGTAGTTTCGGGGCGCCGAGGAGCCAGAAGGCGGGCCATGTGCCGGGGCCTTTGGGGAGTTTGGCGCGCATTTCGAAGTAGCCGTACTTCTGGGCGAAGCCGTCGCCGTTTTTGTCGAGGGAGGAGAGCAGGCCGGATCGCCAGCGGCCGCCGTCTTTTTTGGCCTCAATGCGGAGGATGCCGTCGGTAATCGTGAACGGGAAGCCTTCTTCGGGGTCGGCGAAGCGAGCGTCCCCGAAGTCGCCGGCGTAGGGGGTGTGAGCAATCCATCGGGTGCCGGGGCCCCAGGCGGAAACGCTGAGCGGGCCGGAGAAGTCTTCGTCAAAGGTGAGACGCCAGCCTTCGAGGTTGAGAGTCGGCGGGGGCAGTTGAGGGATCGGCGCGTTGGCGTCCACCTTGAGGACGCCGACCTTGTATGCGGTGGGATCGTTCTTGCCCGCTGTCACGCCGGGCCCTGCTTTCAGTGTTTGTCGGCCGCCGCCGTGTTTGGCGTCGTATATGCCGACCATGATGGCGTACTCGCCTTCGGGCATGGTCGAGGGCAGGATGATGCTCCGATCGTATTCGACTCGGCCCGACCAGATGGCGGCGGCGACAGGCGGGGCGTGATCATCCTGCAAAGTGATTCGGCCGTCGGGGGCCCGGAGGTGGACAAAGACGCTCAAATCCCGGCCCATTGGGACGGCATCCCAGCGGTAAGTGACGTAGGCGCCGAAACCGGGCCGGCACGAGGGCTGTGAGAGCGTGCAGGGCAGGACCGTTGGCATCGGCGTGGGGCCGGTTGCGAGGGTGCAGGTCGCGTCGTCGAGCCAAAGCGTGCCCGATTTGCCGGCGAGGCCGTCGACGCCGATGTTTAAGCCAAAGGCAGCGGCGGGGCCGTGCCATTTGCCGTCGTTGGCGCCGCCCCAGTGCTCGACGCCGATGAGGTCACGGACAGGAAGGATTAACTGCTGCCACTGGTCAGTCCTTTTCAGCGGGAAGTTTTTGTATTGATGGCACTGGCCGCTGTCGTCGAGGATGCGCACGCCCAGGGCGAGTACGCCTTCGCTTTTGACCCAGAAGCGGACATCCTGGATGTCCCGGCCTTTGAGTTCAGGCAGGACCTTCCAGAGGCCGACGTAGGCGCCGCCGTTTGTGAAATCAGCACGGAGTCTCAGGCTTCCGCTGCCGGTGCGTGCAGTGGCGGTGTCGCGTTCGAGCGAGCCCCTTGCGCCGGGGAACTCTTCGCCGCCGACGTAGCGCCAATCCTGCGGGGCGGCTTCGAAATCATCGAGGGAGATCGAACCGTCCTGTTGAGCCGCGGTCGGATCGGCCGGGCAGACCACCACAAGGAAAGCCAGCGTTATGAGTGCCGGTATCAGCGGCATACACCCTGATTGTTTACGCATTATCTCTGCCTCAATAAAACCATAGATGCATTTATGATAGCATATCACGCGGTTGGATTGCAACTTTGCGAGAGAACTGCTTATTTGGAGGGAGCAGCGATTGTCGATTCAGGCAAAAAGCTGCACAACGCGAGCAAAATACCATGCCGCAGTTTGGGGCTATTTCCGACTACAATGCGGGCGGCGAGTGATTGAGAAGCAATTCTGTTCGGGGGCCGAGTTTATGGGGGCGGCAGCTGGATTGGTTGGCAAATCGTTGAATTGCAGGACGCATGCGGAATGGCGTCGGCATGTGAGGGTCCGCCGTCTCTTGGATGTCACATGCACGATGCGGCAAAATTTTCATGGATGATAAATTGATCGAGGAGACTGCGATGGGCAAGCCCCGTGCAAATCGGTGGATTGTTATATTCATTGTCGTGCTTATAGTCGCCGGCGGGTGGCGGTATTGGCACAAGCAGTTGCGGCATCGTGTCATACCGCGGCGTTTCGGGGTTGTTGAGCACGGGCAGGTCTACCGGAGCGGGAAAATACATCCACAGCTCATACGAAAGGTGATTGAGAAGAATGGTATTGATGTCATCGTGGGCCTGTCGGGCAGGTATGAGCCCGAGGCAGCGGTGGCGGAAGAACTCGATCTGGAAGCAAACTGGTACCATCTTCACGGGGACGGTACGGGCGACATCCGTGTTTATGCGGACGCGATAGAGAATATAGTGGAAGCCACGGGACAGGGCAAGGCGGTATTGGTGCATTGTTCGGCGGGCACGATGCGGACCGGGGCGGCGGTTGCGTTTTACCGAATGCTGGTGCAGGGCCAGTGCGACAGTAGGCGCATTGTGGAGGAGATGAAGAAGTACGACTGGAAGACCAAAGACAGCGTTCTGCCGAGCTATGTCAATCGCAACATATACACGCTTGCCGTGATGCTCAAGGCCAGGGGGGTAATCGATGAGATCCCCAACCCTATACCGCAGATTGAATCCAAGGGGGCAAAGACGTACAGCCTGGAAGAGCTTCGAAACCTGGATTCAGCGGCCGCTTCCGTTCGATGGGGGGCGGGCGATTGGCTCCTTCGCGGCAGCGTGGCGCGGTGGCGAGTCATCTGAGCAGGTTTCTACTAATGATTGGCGGCGGATAATGCTTCTGCGCCGGCTTTTGCTCTTGCGGACCAGACCATCCATTCGGCATTGAGTCGCCGCATTGCATGTTCCCACAGACTGTCGCCGGCGTTCTTAGCCTGATTTATGTGGATGACGCTGCGGTACATTTTCAGTGTTTGGGCGGCGCACCGGTCTAGGGTGAATTCCCAGGCGGTTTGCCGCGCGTGTTCCGACAGCAGCTTACGTTGTTGCGGGCTGCGTGTGCAAATCCAGCGAAGAGCGGCTGCGAAGGCGCCCGTTTCCTCGATGTCGACCATCAGGCCGTTTCGTCCATTGTGGAGGACTTCGCGTACGCCCGGGGCATTGAGGGCGACGACGGGGGCGCCCGCGGCCATGGCCTCAACGAGGACAAGGCCCTGTGTTTCGGTTTTTGATGCAAAGGCAAAGACGTCGAAAGCGGCGTAGGCGTCGCTGAGCGGTTTTCCTTCGAGTCGGCCCACGGCGAAAAGCCGGTCGGCGAGTCCATAATCGTCGAACATCGCCTCGATCTGCGTGCGCATGGGGCCGCCCCCGACGACGACGAAGCACCGGTTGGGATCGTCGGCGACAAAGCGGGAGACGGCGCGGACCAGAAAAGGCAGGTTTTTCTCTTCGGTAAGCCGGCCGACATGGCCGACGATAAAGGCTTTTTTGGGGATGCCGGTGCGTTCTCGAAAGGCGGCTCCGTCGCCGGTGGCAAATTGCTCAACCCGGATGCCGGTGGGGATCGTGGCGATAGGCGATGATACACTGCGCGAGATGAGAACATCCAAAATGCTGGAACTGGGGGCGATTACGCAATCGCACAGATTGGCGTAGCCGGTGGCCAGCGCGATGACAAAGCGTTTCATGACGGCGCTGTCGCCGGGGACATAGTGCGTGTAACATTCCCACATGGTGTGATGTGTGAAGACCAGGGGCAGGTTGCGGGCGATAGCTACGCGGAGGGCGGCGTCGCCCATGAGGAACGGATGGTGGGCATGGACGACGTCGGGTGCGAAGGCTGCGATTTTGCCGGCGAGCAGTCCGGGGATGGCGACGCGGACGGACAGGTCGCTGCCGTTGAAGTTTTGAATGGCGGGGACCCGAAGGAGTCCGTTTTCATTATCATGCGCGTGGTCAAATCGGGGAGCGACGACGAGCACACGATGACCCTGGCGGCGAAACTCTTCAGTGAAGGCCTCTACGGACCTGGCGACACCGCCCACGTGTGGGCGATACGTGTTGGTCATCATCAGTATGTTCATTTAAACCCCCGGCCGCCAAACCCGTCATTCCTATATCGGAAAACGACGGTCAAAGATTTAGCCTGATTAAAGCCCGCTGCAGCCCCCTGCGTCGAGCGGCGGTCAAGCAAGGGCCTTTCGCTATTCGCCAAGTCGCCGCCCTGCCGCCGAATGCACTGACAGGATGCGCTTGGCAGTGCTTGTGTTTTAGCGGCAGGCATGCTATCTTGGGCTAAAAGGCTGATCGGGCAAAGTATGCCTTGCCCCTGCGGCCGGACGGCGGCTTGCTTACTTTTATAGGAGGACAAGTATGAGCGGTTTAGTAGCGATTCGGCGGGGATACGGGCTTTTCGGTTTGTGGGCTATGGTGCTGCTTGCGGGCGTCTTCTGCGGCGGGGTGGAGGCCCAGGACGCGGCCGGGGGCAAGGTGCTCTGGGAAATCGGTGTTCAGGATAACGATACCGCCGAGTTTGCTTTGGGGCGTGCGGGGC
>JACZKQ010000024.1 GCA_014859965.1 Phycisphaerae bacterium | reverse complement strand
GACGGTGTGGACGACGTGGACAGGGTGGATGGTGGACAGAGAAGGGGACGGGGGGATGAGTGGAAGTGGAGTTTTGTTGTAGTGGATTTGTTGCTTTTGGGGTTGGGGGTGGTATACTTGTCTGACCGGTACTGAAGGCGTTGTCATCTGGTGAGGGAAAGGAGCCGCTGCGATGGAGTGGACAGAGCGTGCGAAGGATGCGTGGAAGCGCTATTGCGAAGAGGCGAGCGCGAAACTTGTCGGGACGGAAATCGATGCGGCGAAGGTCATAGCAGACGTTCAACGACGTATCGAGGCGGAGATGTCGGGGGCTGAAGTGATTACCGAGAACGACGTTCGGCGGATCACATCGCAGAGCGGGTTGTCGGCGCTTGGGGCGGGCATCCGGCAGCGGGAAATCGATAAGGAAAAGAAGACGCCGGTGGCGCTGATGGTCGTCACGCTTCTTCTGGGGGTGTTGCTGCCGGTTGGTGCGGCGGCGGTGGAGCTGGCGACGCGGATATGCGCTTCGGTGTTTTTCGATCCGCTGCCGACGGGGTGGTATGTGCTGCTGTTCATGATGATACCGGCGGCGAATCTGGCGTGCCTGGCGGTGCTCTGGAATTCAGCGGAGAAGTACGCGGGCAAGGCGGGATATATCAACGGCGCGGGATTGGGTGCGGCGATCATTTATACGATCATGTTTCTTCCCCTTCTGCCCATATCGGCGTTTGCGACCGTGGTTTACGGGTTGGGCTTGTGCGGTCTGGCGCCGCTGCTGGCTCTGGTTGTGACGCTTTTGGTGAGGTCAAGGCTGAGGCGATTGCATTTGGGAGAACAGGCGGGGAGGCTGCCGGGTCTTTGGGGCGGGCTGGCCGTGAGCGTTGTGCTGCTGGCCGTGGCCGTGTTGCCCGGCATGTTCACGCACCTGGGCGTTCAGATGGCATTGAGCGAGTCGCCGGCGGCAAGGGCCCGCGGCGTCAAGATGCTGCGTGCGGTTGGCAATGAAAAGCGTTTGGTGGAGATGTGCTATCGCGAGGGGTGGGGCGTTGGAAGCAACATGTTTTATTCGCTCATGTTCGATGGGTCCATACCGGTACGGGATCTTCGCGGCGTGTATTACCGGGTGACGGGCAAGGCGTTCAATACCGCGGCGCCGCCGAAGTCGGGGTTTCGGGCGCAGGGCCTGTTCGAAGAGTGGGATTTCGAGCAGGGGGGCGAGGCGGTGGGAGGACAACTGCGGCATTTGTCTCTTGTTTCTTCGCGGATGGACGGATCGGTGGATGCGGATGCCGCGCTGGGGTACATGGAATGGACGATGATTTTCAAGAATGCGGGCAATGTGCAGCAGGAGGCTCGTGCGCAGATACAACTTCCGGCGGGGGCGGTGGTTTCTCGGCTTACGCTTTGGATCAACGGGGAGGAGAGGGAGGCGGCGTTCGGTTCGCGCGGCAAGACGCGTGCGGCCTACGAATCGGTGGTGCGGCGTCAGCGCGATCCGGTGCTGATAACGACGGCCGGGCCGGACAGGATCATGATGCAGTGTTTTCCGGTGCCTCCGCGCGGGGGGGAGATGAAGGTGCGGGTGGGGATTACGGCGCCGCTTCATCTCGTCAAAGGCGACGAAGCGGTATTTGCGCTGCCTTATTTCAACGACCGCAATTTCAGAATCGGCGAGGAGGTCAGGCATTCGGTTTGGATGGAATCGAAACGACCGATCCTGCGGTGGACGGGGATGGAGATCGCGGCGGGCGCCGACGAGAACAGGACGGAAGGGGTGATTCGCGGGTCGGTGGCGCAGGACGCATTGAAGCCCGGGGCGGGTATTGTTGTGGAGCGCGACGCGGCCAAGGCGTGGGCGTGGACCGCGGATACCATGGCGGGGGGCGATGGATTGGTGATTCAACATGTGGAGGCGATTGTTCGCAAGGGGCCGCAGCACGTTGTGGTCGTGATGGATACGTCGGCGGGTATGGCGGGTGCGAAAGAACAGATACAGAGGGCGCTTGCTTCGGCGGAACTGGAGGGGCGCGTGACGGTTATCGCCGCGGATGATGAAGTGGAGGTCTTGTCGGACGGGATCGCGGGTATACACAATGTGCGTATCGGCGGGGGCAAGGATAATGTGCCTGCGCTGGAGCGGGCGTGGGATATTGCGTCGGAAGCGGACGGCGGTGTGGTGTTGTGGATTCATGGCGCCCAGCCGCATGTGTTCGCGCCACTGGAGGGATTGCTGCAGCGATGGGAGAGGCGTCCGGCGGGACCGAGGCTTATCGATGTTCAGGTGGCAGCGGGTCCGAACAATGTTGTCGAGGGGCTGGACGGCGTGTGGCAGGCCGCTTCGCTTGGGCGGACGGGAGAGGTCGGGGCCGATCTTGCGTTGCTGTTCGGACGGTGGCGCGGCGACGTGCCGACGTTTGAGGCGGAGCGGCGGCGTGCGGGCGCGGAGGAGAAGCCGTCCGACAACGCCAAGGAGACATCTTCTCATCTCGTTCGGCTGTGGGCGCGCGATGCGGTCGAGCAGATGCGGTTAGAGGGCGGTAAGGAAAATTTGGACGAAGCGCTGCGGGTTGCTTTGAGATATCAGCTTGTGACGCCGGTGAGCGGCGCCGTGGTGCTTGAGACGGCGGCCCAGTACAAGGCGGCGGGGCTGGAGCCGGTGGATCCGGAGACGGTTCCGACGATACCCGAGCCGGAGGTGTGGGCCTTGCTGATCATCGTGGGGGTCGTATTAGGGTGGGTTGTGCTGAGAGATCGCAGGCGAGTGAGGGTCGCGTGAAGCGCAGGCTCTTAATATTGCTGGCGGCGGTGGGTGCGGCGTGGCCGGTGTGGGGCTGGTATATTTCGCGGCTGACGGACGGGTCGGATGAGCCGTGGGGGATTGTTGCGCTTTTGACTCTTGCGGCGGTGGTCTTGTGGAAGGAACTGCGGGAGAGGCCGTCGGCGGAGCGTTATGATCTGCGGGCGGCCGGCGCGGTCGTTCTGGTTTACGCGATCAGCTTTCCGTTTGCAATGCCGCTGGTGCGCGGGGCTTTGGCGATGAGCGCGCTGGCGCTGGTGTTGAGTCGTCTTTATTTTGGTCGGTGGCGGCACGTTGGTATCTGGGGGTTGTCGATGCTTTCGCTGCCGCTGATGGCTTCGCTTCAGTTTTATGCGGGTTACCCGCTGCGTGTGGTGGTTGCTGTGCTTGCGGCAGGGCTAATTCGCATGGGCGGATACGCGGTGGTGCGTGACGGGGCGGGTTTTCTTGCGGGGGGCACGGCGGTTCTGGTCGACGCGCCTTGCAGCGGGATCAGGATGCTTTGGGCCGGGGGGTACCTGGTTTGTGTGCTTGCGGTTCTGTGGCGACTGAGCGCGGGGCGCACCATTCTGGCGGGTGTCTGCGCGATCGGCATTGTCATTGGGGCGAACGTTGTACGGGCGGCGGCCTTGTTCTACGTGGAGACGCGCGGGGCTTTTCCGGAGTGGCTGCACGAAGGGACAGGTCTTTTTGTTTTTGCGGGGACGGCGGTGCTGATTATGCTGCTGGTTCAACAGATAAGCAGAATGAAAGGTGCGGCCGCATGAGAGGGGCGAGGTTTTTTGCTGTTGCGTGCGTGGCGGGGGCGATTGCGCCTTTTTGGGTTTGCGGCGGTTCGGCCGACGTGAGGGAGGATGCAGATTTTCCGGGCTGGCCGACTGAGTGGCAAGGGCGGGCACTGCGGCCCGTGGAGATGAGCGCTCGCGAGAAGCAGTTCGGCGAGTCGCTGCCGGTTCGGGTGGGTCTGTTTACAGACGGGCGGCGGCAGTACATCATTCGGTGGATCGTGAGGCCGACTCGGCGGGTGCATCCGTCGGGCGATTGTTTTCGCGCGAGCGGATACAGAGTGCGGCACCTCGGCGTTCGTGTGGATGGAGAGGGTCAGTCGTGGTCGGCGATTGAGGCGGTGAAAGGCGGCGCGAGACTGATTGTTCGGGAGCGGATTTACGACGGGCAGGGGCGGAGTTTTTGTGATGTGTCGGCGTGGTATTGGGCGGCGAGCATGGGCCGCACGGAGGGGCCGTGGTGGGCGGTGAGTGTTGTTGAGCGGGTTGGGGA
>JACZKQ010000023.1 GCA_014859965.1 Phycisphaerae bacterium | reverse complement strand
AATCGCAGCAACCTGATTAGGAGCGTGAGACGATCGATCCAAAAAGAGCTTCAAAAGGAGCGAATATGCGTAAGCAAAAATAATTGCAAGAAATCAAAATTCTCAGTTGACACATCTGGCTTCATAGGAGGGACCGGGTCTAATTATGTATAGATGTTTCTATGCGTAATTCAAAGAGAGAAGCTACGTCGTTCAACCATCCATTATAGCTCGCTTGAGTTATCCCGTCCAGATCGCTCTGAAGGATAGAGCGCGGCCCCAGAGCCGACGTTCCTGCATCTGACGGTGCGCCCTCCTCGCTGGCGGCCCTGAGTTCCATCAGATGCTTCTTCGGCAGCGCGCACGTGCTTTCTGAATGCGTCCCATAGCTTACCTCCCTTGCAAAGCCTGTAGGGGAGTCCCTCCCCCAAAGCCCTCCACGTGCACATTACGGCAAAATGAAACGGGCTCTTCAGAAGTAAATCGCGATGCGATGCCGGTCGCAAGCTCGATGCGAATACGAGATACTGCGTTGAGGGCAAATCGCTGTGCGGCACATCCTGACTGCTGCTCACCTGTATTTACCCGTCGTACAGAGTCAAGCACGACCGGCGAATATCAGGACAATTTGTCAACACGCCAACTGAATCGGCCGAAGCATTTACCGTTGTGCTGTATTGGGGAGATTTTATGCAAGCTAAGCTGACTGTACTCATCCTGCTGGTTGCGTGCATGGCTTGTTCCTGCCGCCGAACTGGCGATAAGAACACGTCGGAGCCCGCCGCAGCAAATTCACACTCTGCACCGCAATTCAGGCCGATGGCAAAGAACCTGCGAGAATTGATGATCGATATCGCCGAATCCCATGCCTGTCGGTATCTTAACGGAAGAATTATGCTTCTCTCCGCGCCAGGCGCGCAGGCGGCTGGCAGTAGAGAACCAGATACAGGCAACTTATGGATATACGGTTGTCACTCTGAACAAACGGACCCAAATACTCTCAGAGTTGAGATCAAAGGCAAGGGGTGGAAATGGATTGAGCAAGACACCCAGACCGTCGGAGCGGCATTTACAGTGCAACAGATTGTCCTCTTCGAAGTGACCATGTCCATGACAGGAACATTCGACATGGTTTATGATCCTGCCGAGCACATCGCAACAGTTTACTTTGTGCCTACCGCGCCCGTAGAAGCAGAATTTGAGGTAACGAGCGATATCGATGTCCAAACCGAAAGCCCTTGGTCCTGGATCGTCGGCCAGTCGGCCTCGTGGACCGGGCAAAGCCTCCAGAAGAGAGCTGTAGAAGAGATCCGTAATCGTGCGGTTCACAGGATTATTGCAAAGCTTGAACATGGATTTACAATCATCGTGGACCTCTGTACAGGCAACAGCTACACCAAGTTTGGCACGTTCGAGCCCGGCAAGTTGCCCGAACCGGCCACAGACGCCCAACCAGGTGACTTTCAGGTGAATAGCCGGGCGGTGCTTTACGCCGACAGTCTACTTATGGCTGGGCCGTTCGAACCCGATAAAGGAGTACTCGCGAGATTTGAAAACGGCGGTAACGGTGGATTTCAGGCGTGGTGGTTATGTCAGAACAAGGCAAAGGAGATAGCCTGGGACTACGTCGCCGACAGGCAGGCGTCCATCACGGACGCCTTGTCGACGATCACCGTTCAGGAAAACGAAACCACTGAGTTCAGCCTGCCCGCGACAAACTGCCCCGTGGTGCTGGTAATGCGGCCCATTGACGGCACACCTGTTTCATATAACTACACCGTAGTGTACGCACACAAAAGAAAGCAACCGTTCATCGATTGCTCGCAATCCTCGGCTGTGCCGCCATCGACGAGATAGTCGGCATCCGTCAAACGGTCCAAATCGTCATAGGTCTACTCATTAGGATCGCCCGAGCGCAGGTCATACAGGTGATCCCGAGAACAACGCTGACAATCCACCCGCTGGATGCGTGGTTAATTACCGCGCTGCCGTGGCCAACATCCACGGCAGCGCGACAATCATCTGCAAACAGGCTGTACTGCACCGCGTGAGCACAATCACCGACCATCACGACGGCCGCGTCGAATGCTCAACGCAGACACCTACAGCGGCTGTTCGGAAGCCGGCTCAACCTGCTGTTGCCGACGTTCCTGCATCTGACGGTGCGCCTCCTCGCTGGCGGCCCTGAGTTCAATCAGGTGCTTCTTCGGCAGCGCGCAATTGATGACGATTCTGCCCTCGCGCACCCGCGAGGCAAACACCAGATGGTTTTCGGTCGGCACGTCGATCTTCATGGACTGATCCCCGGCCGTCACCCGCCCCAGGCTCATCTGCATCAGCCGCACAAAATTCACGGTCCCCACGGCATCGGCGCCCCTCGGGTCCGGCAGCAAAGACATGGCTTGCGTGAGTTCCGGGTCGAGTTCTTTCGGTTCTCCGCTCTTGACCTGATCGATTAGGGCGCGAATATCTTTGTCCACCTCGCCGCTGATGGCATACACAAGCAGGTCGTCAACGATGGCCCAGCGGTATTCCAGACCTTCGCCGTACAGTGCCTTGATCTGCTTGTCCATCTCCGAATCGCCGTCGGCGGCATTGAACTTCAACGTCGCCGAGTCGATCTGAACGCCTTGGTATGTGGCGACATTGCGTTTCGCCGTGAACTTCATGTCAAGGCCCATGGCCTTGTAGAGGTCATCGACGGCGCCGTCGTTCATGAGCTGTATCTGTTCGTCGAGCACGCGGTTAAGTGTTTCGGCGTCCTCGACTTGCGCGATGTATCGCATCTTGAACGGCGGCCGCATCCCGGGCCTGGCGGTCATCGAAAACGCCAGCGCGTCGCCCAACGCACCGATTGTCGTGTTGGTCAGCCTTTTGAGCCTGGCCAAATCGTCCTGCGGCAGCGTTTCGCCGCTCATTCTCGTGAAAATTGCAAACATTTCGTTGTAAAAGCGAATCCACAGCGGTTTGTCGATCTTCATGCCGAGGTTCATCATTGCGTTCTCGTCGAAGTGCGGCAGCAGCGGATTGGGGCCCTTGGGCGTCGAGGAGGCCTTCAGGGCTTCCGCTAAACCCTTTCCCTCAACGGGTTTAATGCTGGTCGCGATCCGGAGGACGTCGGCCGAGGGTCTTACCGACCAGGTCACGGAATCGACGTCTTCGAGCACTTCTTTGAGGGTTTTGATGTAAATATCCATGCCGGGAAACGCAGTGGTTCTTTTTCTGCCGCGTTTCTGTTCGAGGCCGGCTCTGGCCTTCTCGAATCGCTCGAACAGGTCGGGTCCGAAGACCTCCCTGACGCGCTGGACGTTGCCGTAAGCCCATATGGGAGAACGGGTTATGCCTCGTGAGCGGCGGGTGTCGATGGTGTCGGCGACGGTTCGGATTTCGCCGGCTTCGAGGCGTTTGGAAATGGCGGCCAGGCCGTTGTAGTTGCGTTTATCGGTGAAAATCGCGTACGAACCGGCCTTGCGGACGAGGGTTTCGGCGTCGCCGATGCCCAGTGAGAGCCTGGAAATGCCGTTTTCGTCCGGTTTTGTGGCGCGGGGGTGCTCGCTTATGAAGGTTTCATAGTCGGTGATCGGCAGGATGAAGCCGTAAGCTATTTTGCTGTCGGCACTTACGGTATCGGCCATGCCGAAGGCGATGAAATCGCCTTCGAAATTTAGGTTTCTCAAAAGCGGGTCGCCGACGAGCTGGATCAGCGGCAGGCGCGTTATCATTGCGATCATAAGTGGTGACGGGGCAACATCTTCCATGTATTTGTCGGCGAGCGAGGCGGCGTTGTCGAAATTGTTGATTCTGACGCAGAAAAGGCAGTCGGCCGGGACGAATTTCAATGGATTATCGGGTTCCTGGGCGACGGCCGGAAGGGCCGAAATGCACAAAAGTGCGGCTAAAACGCTCAAAATCGACGATTTTCTGGCATTCTGTGAGCTTAACATGACCGATTCCTCCCCATTTTTAAGAATTTGCATGCATTTTTTGCGATCTTGCGGTTTATATCGTCGGAACAGGGTGGTTTGGCGAGGATTTTGGCGAGAAGGGCCGTGCGGGGGGCGAAAACGCCGTAAATACTGCGATAAAAGGGGTTTGGGCGTTGCGTCGGGGCCCGATATGGGGCGGAAAATCGGTGCGGGATACGTGGTTTTGCGTCATTTTTCACTCCTCCTTTTTGGTTATTTCTACTGTTACAATATACCACAGGTTTTGCAAATGTCAAATGCGGCCGGGGGGTTTTTTTGAAAAATTTTGCTCGGTGAGAGGCTGTTAACGTGACGTTCTGGAATTGTTTTGTTGTGACAAAAGCGCGCATTTTGCGACAAAAAGCTGCGAAAAAACGACGCGAAACGACACGAAATGCGATTTTTGGGGGGTCAAAACGACACGTTTCTGACAAAAAGCGCAAAAAAAGTACGCGGGAGGGAGGTGTTTTCTGAGGAGGAAGAATGTCGGCAAAAAAGTAGTGGAGTAGTGGAGGAGTGGAGTAGTGGAGTAGAGTAGTCAAGTAGTCTAGTAGTCGAGTAGTCAAGTAGACAAGCAGGGTAGTGTAGTTGGGTGGTAGGGAATGGGTGGGGGGTTGTGGGTGTGGGAGGTTTTGTTTTGTTGGTTTCTTTTGGGGGATGATTGGAAGTGGAGTTTTGTTGTAGTG
>JACZKQ010000022.1 GCA_014859965.1 Phycisphaerae bacterium | reverse complement strand
GTTCTCCCCCGCCCGAACGCCGTTTTGGAAAAACAAACCCAATTTCAAAACCCACGTGAAATCGTAAGTAACTTTAAATAAAAGGCTTACGAAAACCGACCAGGGAAATGCAAAGGAGCAAAGCCGAAAACAAACCCAATCAAACCCAAATTGCGGCCGAAGCCAATAAAGAAAACACTCGCCCGGCCTTCGCCGGCAGTGTACAATCGTTCCGGACTTGAACGATAAAACCAACCTGTTCCGGAAAGGAGAAGGAGCACATGGAGAAGGCAAAAGTCGCCGTCGTAGGTCTTGGATTCGGGGCCGAGTTCATCCCCATCTACCAGAAACACCCCAACGCCGAATGCTACGCAATCTGCCAGCGCAATAAAGCCCACCTCAACGAAATCGGCGACCAGTTCGGCATCGAAAGACGCTTCACAGACTTCGACGAACTGCTGAAAATCAAGGAAATTGACGCAATTCACGTCGTTTCGCCCATCGCCGACCACGCATGGATGACGCTGGCCGCCCTGAACGCCGGAAAACACGCCGCCTGCACCGTCCCGATGGCCACGACAAAAGAAGACTGCCTCGCCATCGCCGCCGCCCGCAAAAAGTCCGGCAAAGTGTATATGATGATGGAAACCGCCGTTTACAGCCGCGAATTCCTCTACGCAAAAGAGCTGGTCGCATCCGGCAAACTGGGCAAAATCCAGTTCCTCCGCGGCTCGCACCAGCAGAACATGGGCCTGCCCGGCTGGCCCGAATACTGGTACGGCTTTCCGCCCATGTACTACGCCACCCACGCCATAAGCCCGCTCCTGTGGCTCGCCGGCGCACGCGCCGAATCCGTCGTCTGCCAGGGCTCCGGCCGAATCAACCCGGACTACGCCCGCCGCTACGGCTCGCCGTTTGCCGTCGAAACCGCCCTGCTCAAACTCAAAGACTCCGATCTCGCATGTGAGGTCACGCGGTCGCTCTTTGATACGATCCGCCAGTACCGGGAAAGCTTCGACGTGTACGGCGACAAGCTGTCCTTCGAGTGGGAGCAGGTCGCCGAAGAAGGCGCGGTCATCTATTCCGGATTTGAGGACGCCGAGCGGGTGAAAGTGCCCGATTACGGCCATCTCCTGCCCAGGGAAATCGCCCCGTTCACCGGCGCCGGCGTCTACGACGAAGAGCACGAACACACGTCATTCATCCAGGGCAGCGGCCACGGCGGCAGCCATCCGCACCTGGCACATGAGTTCATCACTGCTATTGTCGAGAATCGTCAGTCCGCGGTCGACGCGGCAAATGCCGCCAACTGGACCATGGCCGGCATCTGCGCACACGAATCCGCCATGAACGACGGCAAGAGAATCGAAATACCACAAGCGGATTAGCGGCACAAGCAAAGGCGGCTCAGCGGACCTCAGCGGCTGCCCGCGTGCGGTCCGCGGGCCTCGCGGCCGCACCGGCGAAGAAGGCCTTTCATTTTGTGTTTTGCTTGGAAATCTGCATTCCGTTTGTTAATATGGTTTTTTGTATCCTCGTAAGACTCCTGCCAGCAGGAGTCGCGGTAAACTTTCTGCTTAATGCACTCGCCGGGTTGGCGGGCAATGTGGTGTGAACATGGCTGACCTTCTTAGAAAGCCGATCTTTGCCGGCACCTTCCCTCTGCGGGATGTCGGGATGATGCCCTTTGTCTGCCAGTTCCACTTCGTTACGTTTGATTCGCGCATGAGTCCACCTTAGCAGCCGGCACGGCCGCCGCGGCGTTTTGCCTGCCGGTTTGCCTTCCTGTGCCTTGCAGCGGCCCTTCTTCAGCTACCCTCCAGAATATTTCTGCCGCCCTGGAACTTTATTTAGAAAAACAGGTACAATTGAAATGAACACGACCTATTCTATTTCGGAGAGGGAGATCGCCAAGAGGCGGACCTTCGCCATTGTCTCGCATCCCGATGCCGGCAAGACCACGTTGACGGAGAAGTTCCTGCTTTATGGGGGGGCAGTGGGGCTCGCCGGATCGGTCACCTCGAACAAGCACCAGCGGGCGACCACGTCGGACTGGATGGAACTTGAGAAGAAGCGCGGCATCTCCATCAGCTCAACGGTTCTCCAGTTCGATTATCGCGATTTTCGCATCAACCTGCTGGACACACCGGGGCACAAGGACTTTTCCGAGGATACTTACCGGGTGCTCATGGCGGTGGACGCGGCGATCATGGTTATCGACGCCGGCAAAGGCATCGAGAACCAGACTCGCAAACTGTTCGAGGTGTGCCGGCAGCGCGGCGTGCCGATATTCACATTCATGAACAAGATGGACCGGCCGACACTGGACCCGCTTGCCCTGGTTGACGAACTGGAAAGCGTGCTGGGGATAGCCGCCTATCCGATGAACTGGCCGCTGGGGACGGGGGTCGATTTCAAGGGCGTATGGCAGCGCTCTACAAAGTTAGCGCACCTGTATGAGCGGACGCCGGGCGGCGCGTATCGTGCTCCGGTCGCGACGGCGGGGCTCTCCGATCCGATCGTCCGCAGCCGGCTGGACGATATGACGTACCACACGGTCTGCGAGGAGGTGGCGATGCTGGACGGCGCCGGGGCGGGGTTCCGGCCGGATGAGGTTCTGGCGGGGCGGACAACACCGGTCTACTTCGGCAGCGCTTTGAACAATTTCGGCGTGCAGCTCCTGCTGGACGGTTTTCTGGAGCACTCTCCGCTGCCGTTAGGGCGGCGCAGCCGGGCGGGAATGGTTGAGCCCAAACATCCCTTGTTTTCGGGGTTTGTCTTTAAGATACAGGCGAACATGAACCCGCGGCATCGTGACAGGGTCGCCTTCGTTCGTGTTGTTTCGGGCAAGTTCGAGCGTGAGATGACGGTCCGGCACGCGCAGAGCGGCAAGATGGTGCGGCTGTCAAACGCGGCCAAGCTGTTCGGCCGGGATCGGGAGACGGTCGACGAGGCGTACGCGGGCGACGTGATCGGCCTGATCGGCAATGCCAACTTCGGCATCGGCGACACGCTGACGACGGACCCGCTGATTTTCTACAATGAGATTCCCCGCTTCGCTCCGGAGTGCTTTGCGTACCTCGAGAACCCCGTTACGGCCAACGCCAAGCGCTTCCGCCAGGGGCTGAGTCAATTGCTGCAGGAAGGTGTGGTGCAGCGCTACGAGATACCGAACACGGGGCATGTGCCGCTGTTAGGCGCGGTGGGCCCGCTTCAGTTCGAGATTGTGCAGCATCGGTTAGAGAACGAGTACGGCGCGACATCCCGTATTCGGGCAGCGGACTGGACCGTGACCCGGTGGCTGGACCCGGCGGCCGATCTTGATAAACTGATGCTGCCGCATGAAGTCCGGCAGGCCTTCGACGGCCAGGGCCGGGCGGTGCTGCTTCTGCCGAATGAATGGTCGCTGCGCTACTTCCAGGAACGCAATCCCGGCGTGCAGATAGCCGATACACCTTTCGCTGAGTCGCTGACCGACGAACCCGAAATGCAAATGAAAGGATGAGAATGGACAGGCACCGCGAGTCGGAGACGACCTGTCGCGTCTGCCTGTCCGGCGCGGCACAGCAATTCTGTACGGCGGGCGAACGGCTGTACTGGCGCTGCCGACGTTGTGCTGCGACCTTTGTCGATGCGGCCCACCTTCCGGATGCTCACACGGAGCGCGGCGAGTACCTTCTGCACGAGAACGATCCGCAGGATGCACGGTATCGCGGTTTCCTCAATCGGCTTGTCGGGCCGCTGCAGGAAAAGCTTCGGCCGGGCATGCAGGGGCTGGATTTCGGCTGTGGGCCGGGGCCGGCGCTGGGGTACATGCTCGCCGAAAAAAGCTGCACAATTCACTGCTATGATCCGTTCTTCCGTCCCGATGCCAGCCTGCTGGAGCGAACCTGGGATTTCATTTTCTGCTCGGAGGTCGTTGAGCATTTCCACCGGCCGGGCCGGGAATTTGCCCGGCTCGACGCGATGCTGAAGCCGGACGGCTGGCTGGGTATTATGACCTGCTTCCAGACGGAGGACGAGCGATTTGAAAGGTGGCATTACAGGCAAGACCTGACGCACGTGGTGTTTTACCGCCGGGAGACGTTTGAGTACATCGCGGGGCAGTTTGGGTGGCGGTGCGAGATCCCCGCGGACAATGTGGTGCTGATGCAAAAGCGCTGCAAATAAGGACTTAAAAATACCCCCAAGGGGACTCGAACCCCTGTTACCGGGATGAGAACCCGGCGTCCTAGGCCGCTAGACGATGGGGGCGTCTAACTACGATAGCGGCGGATGGATTCGAACCATCGACCCTGGGCTTATGAATCCCATGCTCTAACCAACTGAGCTACGCCGCCGGACAGTGCTGTTGCAAGCCGCATAATGTACTTGAATCGGGAAATTCTTCAAGCATATTTTGCGATTTTTGCACATTTTATGGTTCACGCCGGCGGGTTTAATGATTGAGATCGGCGTTTCGTGAGTTTTGCATTGCCCATCGTCCCAATCCGGTTTCCGCCTGTCTTGTTCGGCGCCGGCCGCCTTCGCCTGCCCGCCGTTACGCGACTGTAAGGCTTTGTCATAAAAGCGATTACATTCACCTGCAAAGAACGGGAATCCGGGCAATCGCCGCTTAAGTAGGCCGGGCCGCTGGACGAAAATTGGTTATAAGGAACTATGCCGCTTTCAACAGAGGATGTGGATGGAAAAACTGCCTGCACGCCTGGCGATCAGCCCGCGCGTCTTGATATTGGTGACCGCCGTTGTTATTGCCGGCGGGCTGTTGTCGTGGTGGACGGTGGAACGCACCGATTGCCGCATGCGCAGCGAATGGCTGGCGCAGGCGAGCCTTGTGGCGCAGGCTATCGATGTTGCTCAAGTCGAAGCGCTCTCGGGAACCAAAGACGACATTTTTCAACCTGAATACCTGCGGCTTAAGGAACACCTGGCGGCTGCGCGAACGATATTTCCGCAATGCCGGTTCGTTTATCTCACCGGCCGCCGTTCGGACGGGGAGGTGTTCTTCTTCCTGGATAACGAGCCTGTCGGCTCAGAGGAGGAGTCCCCTGCCGGAGAGCTTTATCCGGAAGCCTCACCCGTGCTTCATCGCGTTTTTGATGGCGGCCGGGGCGAAATCGAAGGCCCGCTTGCAGATAGCTGGGGCACGTGGATTTCGGCGCTGGTTCCGCTGATCGATCCTGGAAGCGAACGCCCGATCGCCGTGCTGGGTATGGACATCGAGGCCGGTCACTGGAGATGGCATGCAGCACAAACCGGTCTGGCGCCCGCCTCGGCGACGGTTGTTCTGGTGATCATTCTGCTGGCGGGGCATGTGCTTCTGCGCCGGCGGGACCGTGGGCATAAGCGCGGCTTGCAGCACGTCAAACCGGCGATGGCGGCGGCGATCGGCGTGACGCTGACTCTCGTCGCCGCGTGGGCCGGTCACGCTAACGAGCAACGCATCCTTCGCGACACCTTCTCCCGACTGGCCTGCACCCATTCGGGCCACGTTGCAAAGGCATTCAACACTCTCCGTCAGTTCGAACTCGAAGGTCTGGCGCGGTTTTTTGAAGCCAGCAAGGACGTGACACAGCAGGAGTTCCATGACTATGCCGGGCATCTGGCGACGAATCATTCTGTCCGGGCGTGGGGCTGGATCACCGCCGTGGCTGCGGAAGAAAAAGCAGCTTTCGAAGAGGCGGTTCGGGAGGACGGATTGGGGGACTTTGTGATATGGGAGCGGGACGGGGCCGGGAACCCCAGCCCGGCAACCGGACGACAAAACTATTACGCCGTTTCCCACTTGCTTGCGATCGACGGAAACGGGTACGCCCTCGGATATGATGTTTGCTCCGAACCGGTCGGTTGCGCCGCCCTGGAAGAGGCGGTACGGAGTCGCCTGGCCGTCGCTGCCGACCCTGTCGGCCTGTTTCCGCAAGCCGGCAGCGCTCCCGGGCTGCTGGTGCTGCGTCCCGTATTCACCGCGAACCAGCCCGATCAGCCGCGCGGCTTTGCACTGGCTATCGTGCATCTGGACATGCTGCTCAAGCACACGACGCATCTTGACACGAACGCCGAGAGCCCGCTCTTGACCGCAAGTTTGTACGAGTTAAGAGCGGCCGCAAACCCGGTGCTGCTGGCGTCGACATGCGACAGAGACCCGCAGGAGGCTGCGGGTGAAAGCGGAACACACCGCCTGGGACGGTCGCCTGCAAGGCGGCCTCTGTTCGCCTTCGGCAAAACCTTTGCGGTGGAGATCCACTCGGAAGACGGGCGTGCGGCCCGCTTGCCGGCCCTGCTGGCATGGCTGACGCTGCTTGCGGGTCTGACGCTAACGGCGGCGGTGACATTCGTGATGTACTCGGTGATCCGGCGCCGGGAGCAGCTCGAAGGACTGGTGAACGAGCGCACGGCCGCACTGCGCAGAAGTAAGGAACTTTTCGACCGGCTGGCCGAGCAGAGCAGGACGTTTACCATGCAATGCGATGCCGAGGGGCTGTTCACGTACGTCAGCCATACTGCTGAAAAGATGATTGGGTATCGCCGTGAAGAACTGGTGGGACGCAAGTACTTCTATGATTTTCATCCTGAACCCGGACGCTCGGAGTTTAAGGCCGCCGTGCTTGGGGCCTTTGCGCGACGAGAGCCTCTGCGCGACGTGATCCATCCGGTGCAAAGCAAGAAAGGCCGTATTGTGTGGCTGTCGACCAGCGGTCTTGCCGTTGTGGACGATGACGGCGAGCTGGCGGGCTACGACAGCGTGAACACCGACATCACGGAGCTGAAACAGGCTCAGGAGAAGCTTCAGAACACGCTGGCCGACACGCAGCGGCTGAACAAATCTCTTGAGGCGCAGACCGCTTACGCCAATCACATGACCGCGCTTGCAGAGGCCGCCAACGCCGCCAAGAGCGAGTTTCTGGCCAACATGAGCCACGAAATCCGCACGCCCATGAACGGGGTTATCGGGATGACGGGTCTGCTGCTCGAGACCGATCTCACAGACGAGCAGCGTCGATTCGCCGAGATCGTGCAGAGTTCCGGCGATTCGCTGTTAGGATTGCTCAACGACATACTGGATCTGTCGAAAATCGAGGCGGGCAAGCTCGAGCTCGAAGCGATCGACTTCGACCTGCGCGACCTGCTTGAGGACTTCAGCGCGCTGATGGCGGTTCGCGCGGAGATGAAGGGGCTGGAATTCTTCTGCGCCGCCGATCCGGACGTGCCCTCTTATCTGCACGGCGATCCGGGACGTCTGCGCCAGATCCTCACCAATCTGGCGGGCAACGCTATCAAGTTTACCGCAGCGGGCGAAGTGACCGTCCGCGTCGACACTGTTTCAGAAACCGGCCGCGAGGTGTTGTTGAAATTCTCAATACGCGACACGGGCATCGGCATCGCCGAGGACAAGCTGGGCGTACTCTTCACAAAGTTTACTCAGGTGGACGCCTCCACGACGCGCAAGTACGGCGGCACGGGCCTTGGGCTGGCGATCTCCAAACAGCTTGCGGAAAAAATGGGCGGAGAGGTCGGCGTCGAAACCGAGGAAGGCAAGGGCTCGGAGTTCTGGTTTACGGTCCGTCTTGGCGTTCAACAGTCCGGTTACGCACGCGCACGCAAAGCGCCCGCGGAAATCCGCAGCAAGCAGATTCTCGTAGTCGACGGCAACGCCACGAGCCGCGAGATTCTTATGAGCCGGCTGGCGTCATGGGGCGCGACAGCCTGGGAAGCATCGAGCGGCGCCGCGGCGCTGGCGCTGCTGCGCGAAAGCGAAACACCGTTCCATGCCGTGATCGTCGACATGAAATTGTCGGACATGGAGGGGGCTGCGTTCGCCCGGGCGGTCAGGAAGGATGAACGCTGCAAGCATAACTGCCTGGTGATGATGACCGGTATCGGGCGGCAGGCGCACAGCCGGGAGTTTGCCGAAATCGGCGTTGCGGCCTGCGTGACCAAGCCCGTGCGGCCGTCGGAATTGTTCGCACGACTGGCGTCTGTACTGAGCGGCAAGGAAAGTCGTGCCGCATCACGGCCGGCGGCCTGTGAGGATGTGGTGTTTTCGCCGCCGGGCGAGGCGCACCGTATTCTTCTGGCCGAGGACAACGCGACCAATCGGCAGGTGGCGATCGGCATGCTCAAAAAGCTCGGACTCTGTGCCGATACCGTCGGCAACGGCGCCGAAGCAGTGAAGGCCCTTGAAGGGCGGCCTTATGATCTGGTCCTGATGGACGTGCAGATGCCGGAAATGGACGGCATGGAAGCGACGCGACACATACGTAACCCCGCTTCGGCTGTTCGGAACCATGATGTGCCGATTATCGCGATGACGGCCCATGCTATGCAGGGGGACCGTGAAAGGTGCCTTGCGGCGGGGATGAACGACTACATACCGAAGCCGGTGACTCTGAGGGTTCTTGGGGAAAAACTGGATGAATGGCTTGGCCGGCAAGAGCAGGCCGGCGAGGCAGCGGACGCTGTGACGACGGCAGCTTTCTGATTTTCGCTGTGAATCATATCTTCACTGCCCAAGGGTTTTGCTCTCCGGGATCGCGGCGGGCTGCGTTTGAGATGCACACATCCGGAGAATGCGACAGCCCTGATTACACTTCTTGCGTATGGCGTTTGCGGGCAGCGTGTGGTAAGCTACTGCTTATTCGCAGGAGACTTCATATGATGCAGGCGGTGAGGGTTGCACTGTGCCAGATATTCGGCCTGGACGGCGACAGGTCGGGCAATTTTGTCCGCATTGAAAATGCGCTGCGGCAGGCGGCCGGCGAAGGTGCGGACATCGCCTGTTTTCCGGAAGCTATTCTCCTTGGCTGGGTCAATGACGAGGCTCATCGGCGCGCCTGCGCCATACCGGGGCCGGACACGGAGCGATTAGCCGGGCTTGCTCGCCAATACGGGATCTGGATCTGCGCGGGCATCTGCGAAAAATCCGGCACACGACTGTACGACTCCGCGGTTCTGATCGATGATGCGGGCGAGATACGCCTGAGGCATCGCAAGATCAATATCCTCACCGAGTTGATGACGCCGCCCTACACGCCCGGCGAGGAGGTCGCCGCTGTGGAGACGCCTTTCGGCAGGCTGGGGGTGCTGATCTGCGCCGATACATTTAGGGAGGACATTCTGGACCGCATGGCGATGCTCAGGTGCGACCTTCTGCTTGTGCCCTACGGCTGGGCGGCGCCGGAGGACAAGTGGCCCGATCATGCAGAAGCACTGCGGGACGTGGTCAGCCATGCCGCGGTGAGAACGGGCGCGGCTGTGGTGGGAGTTAATCTCGTGGGCACGATAACCAAAGGCCCGTGGGCGGGTCAGGTTTATGGCGGGCAGAGCGTTGCCTGCGATAAGGGCGGGGCCGCCCTGCTGACGCTTGCCGACCGGGACCGCGACATACGGAGTGTTCGGATCGCGTTGGCGTGATAACATAGGGCAAGGGCCGAGCAAAACCGTTCGGGGCCCCAGTCAATCATGTCCCCCGCGGGGACACCCGGAAGAATGAAAAGGGCTTCGAGTTTGGATATACTGGTCTTCGGAGGGCCCGCGATGGACCGAGGCCGTACCTCTGTGGTGCCGCGAGCTCGCGCCCCAGTCTGGTC
>JACZKQ010000003.1 GCA_014859965.1 Phycisphaerae bacterium | reverse complement strand
CCCCGCCACTGACTGACCCAATTGACCGGCCCATAATGCCTCCATTTATATCCTAAATACCCCTGTTCTCACACCGTCCAAACTCCAATGATACCCCATCACCTCCAACAATTCAAGCCCTTGCCGCACGACCGCAGGGCGGGCGCAGTTCTCCGAATGTCCGCATCTCAAACCCAACATGCGGCGCCAATGGAGAGCAAAACCGGTTGGGCAGAGGCCAAAATCAGGAGCATCTGTTCGCCGGGGGGGGATTTTGGCCTCTGGGGCCCCGACCGGTTTTGCTCGGTCCTGGCGCCGCCGGCTGCCCAGCGAGTTATGAGGAGAATGCGTTTGCCCTGACGCACGAGCGATGGTTGAAACCCAGCCGCACAATGTGCTATCATGAAGCCGTTGAGGTTCTATTGAAATGCCATTTGGCTTCATGCGCGACCTTCGCGACGCAACATGGGAAGGCTGTAAAGGAGGAAAATAATGAGACTCATAGTCAAATATGCAATCGTGTGTGTGGCTGCGGCTGCTGGTTTAGGGCTGACGGGGACTGGCGGCGTATCGGTGGCGGTGGACCAGGGCCGGCAGGGGGCCGGGTTTGAAGTCCCTCGGATGTGGGAGTATTCGCAGCCGCTGATTGGCGCCGAGAAACGCACGGTGGAGGTCAGTCATGCCCAGAAGGATCCTACGGTAGTATTCTATGAGGGGCGATGGCATGTGTTCATGACGGTCAAGCTGCAAGGCAAGTCGGCGATTGAGCACTGTTCCTTCGAAAAGTGGGCCGACGCCGACGCGTCGAAGCGGACGATTCTGCGGATCAGCAGCAGCAATTACTACTGTGCGCCGCAGGTGTTCTATTTTCGGCCGCACAAACTGTGGTACCTGGTCTATCAAATGGGCGTACCCGGCGCAAGTAAGATGTGGGTGGCGTATTCGACGACGACGGACATCACGGACCCCGACTCCTGGACGCAGGCGGCGCCCATACTCGACGGCGCTCCGGACGACCCTCGCAAGGAGGGGGGGCTGGATTACTGGATCATCTGCGACAATCAGCGGGCCTACTTGTTTTTAACCAATCTTAACGGCAAGATGTGGCGGCTATGGACGCCCCTGGAGGCTTTTCCGCGGGGCTTCGGTCATTGCGAACTTGCGCTGGAGGCAAAGATTTTTGAGGCCAGTCACACGTACAGGCTCAAGGGAGTGGACAAGTATCTTATGGTCATTGAAGAGAACGGCCGGCGATACTTCAAGGCCTACATCGCCGATCGCCTGGATGGCCCGTGGACGCCCGTCGCCGATACGGCCGAGCGGCCTTTTGCCGGATGGAACAACGTGCGGCCCGCGGCGGGGGTGGAGCCCTGGACTGACAATATCAGCCACGGCGAACTCATCCGCGACGGCTTTGACGAAACGCTGACGGTCGATCCCGCGAACCTGCAATTCATTTTCCAGGGCATGTGGGACAAGGATAAATCCGGAATCGGTTACGGGCAGTTTCAGTGGCGGATCGGCATGCTGACGCCGGTTCCGCCGCGACTGTGAGATACACCGAACTTGAGGGTCGCGTTCTTCGCGTGGTGACCCTCTCAGATAAGCTCACGGTGCACAGCGCATTCCCCGACAGGAGATTCAAACAATGAAACTGAATTATTATCCGGAAACGGATTCGCTGTACATCGATTTCACGGGGAAGCCCAGTGCCGAAAGCAAGGAGGTCTCCGAAGGCGTTGTTCTGGACTACGATGCCGAGGGCAATCTCGTGGGGATCGATATCGATAACGCCAGCCGCAAACTGGAATTGAAAGAACTGGTGCTCAGCAAACTCCCAACCGAGATCCAGACGCTCTCTGCGTGATGCCGCAACTTCAGCCCCCAAAGACCGGCCGAATATGCCGCTCAAGAAGATTTTCCATCACGTGCGGTGCAATCTGGGTCTCGTAGCGCTCAAGCGCCTCGTAGAACCGCCCGCCCATCTCCGCGGCCACCTTGTAACTGACGTGCAGCATCTGCCGGAAGCTCGGATTGTATTGAGCACACGACTGATCGTGCCGCAGCGCCGCAGCAAACGCCGGCCCATCCCAGCCGCCCGCCGCGTCCGCATCGGGCAGCCGCCCCCGGTCGATATCGATAACCGTCGCGTACGGCCCACACAGCTCGTCATACCGCCCCAGAGCCTGCCGGTACACGTCCTTTGCAATGCCCAACCCCTCGTCGCCCGCCAGCGACAACCCGATTAACTCCTCCAGCCAGGTCGTGCCGGCCGTCTTTAAGTGAACGCCCGCGCCGAACTCCGCCAGAGTCTCGCGGATCGACCCGTAGATCGAAAACTTGTCGCTTCCCGAGTGCACGCTCAGCTTCAGGTTCTGCGGCAATCCGAACTCCTCCACCGCAAATGCTATCACAGCCACGTCCTCGCGAAACTCCCGCTCAAACTGCCCCGCGTCACCCACGTAATCCACACCCTTATTGAACCGCCCCGTGAACTTCGGCGCAATCGTCTGCGCCAGAATGCCCTCGGCCGCGATCGCCGCCAGAATAAACAGCATCTCCACCGGCGTCTGCGGCGCATATGATTCATCCATAGACACCTCGGTCACGAAATTACCCCTCCCCTTGACCTCTTCGATGTGCCGATAGATCCTGCCCGCCTCCTTCACGGCCGCCAGAAACGTCCGTCCGATCCGCTCTATCGCCTCTTTGGAAATCTCCAGCACCTGATCGACACCGTCTATCGCCAGCCGCCCGGCATAGTCGCCGTACGCGTGCACAAACGCCCTCAAATCCTCCTCCGCCGGCCCGCGCCCAATGGTCTCGGCCACGTCCAACGTAAAGAAATCGCTCGCCTCAATAAACGCATCCACATTGGAAAGATTGATGTGATCGGCATCCACGTAATATCGGCCCGCATACCGCCGCGCCGCGACCGCCGCATCCGCCTCCGCCCGCACGTCCCCCGGCCGCGTCCCGATGATCGTATGCTCCCGGTGCGACTTGTTCCACACCGGCACGACCGCAATCCCCTCCGCCTGCGCCCGCATGATCGCATCGAGCTGAGCCCCCCCTTGCCGCCCGAACCGGTCCCCAATACCAATCGAATACTTTTCGAGAATCATAAAAAAGCTCCCCTGCACGCAACCCCGCAGAATCCGGCAGTCACAATCCAAAAACAGTAATTAGCAAGTTGTCAATCGTCAATCGCTATGGCCCGCGACCGCGCCAACTGGTCCACCGAAACCGCCACAATGATAATCACCCCGATCACGATCAACTGAATATTCGTCGATATCCCTAACATCGTACAGCCGTTGCGAAGGAAGCTTATCAGCAGAATCCCGATCACCGTTCCCGTCAGCGTCCCCCGCCCGCCAGACAGACTCGCCCCGCCGATCACCACCGCCGCGATCACGTCCAACTCCAGCGCTGCGCCCGCCGTCGGCTGTGCCGACACCGTCCGACTGTTCTGGATCATCGCCGCGATGCCCGTAAACAGACCCGTCAGCGCATAGATTGCCGTCAGGTTCCAATTCACGTTGATCCCCGAATGAAACGCGGCCTGCTTATTCGACCCGATGGCATACGTATACCGTCCTAATCGCGTGTACTTCAGCAAGAATCCCGCCGCAGCAATCAGCAGCGCAAAGATCAGCACCGACACCGGAATCCCGTGCGACACCACACGGCTCCGCTCCGCAAGGTCCGACAAATTGACGTTCTGCCACGGCCACAGCACCCGCTCCACGTCCAGCGCGAACTGCCCCTGCACGGGGGTTTCCAGAGTCTTCCACAGCGGAATCACCCCCTCGCCCAGGTAGCGATACGTCGGCATATCGTACGGCTGGCCGTCGTTCATCACGTAACTGATCCCTCGAAACGCGCTCATCGTCCCTAATGTCACGATAAACGGCGGCAGCTTGAGCCTCGTAATCATCGTCCCGTTCATCAATCCGCACACCCCGCCCATCGCGACCGTCAAAAGCGACGCAATAAGC
Source organism: Phycisphaerae bacterium (assembly GCA_014859965.1). Taxonomy (GTDB): domain Bacteria; phylum Planctomycetota; class Phycisphaerae; order Sedimentisphaerales; family Anaerohalosphaeraceae; genus JACZKQ01. The sequence continues at coordinate 4,360 of JACZKQ010000003.1, read as the reverse complement.
GCCGCCGCCCAAAAGGGCCACCCCGACAGATTCGCCAGGACCAGGCCCCCGATCATCCCCGCAATAGCCAGCATCGACCCCACCGACAAATCGATGCCCGCCGAGATAATCACAAACGTCATCCCCAGCGCAATAATCCCCGGCACCGACGAACGCCGCAGCACGTTGAGGAAATTTTCCAGCGTCAGAAACGTCTCCGGCCGAAGGATCGACAGCCCCCCGACAATCAATATCAGCGTCCCAAACGGCAGCAGTTGTCGCGTCAATTTGCCCATCAATTATCCTCCACGGCCGCCAGGTGCATCACGTAGTCCGGCGACGCGTCCTTCGTCTTCAGGTTACCGACCAGCCGGCCGCGGCGCATCACCAGAATGCGGTCCGTCACCCCGAACAGTTCCGGCAGTTCCGAGCTGATAAACAGGATGCCCTTGCCCTGCCCGGCCAGTGCGTTCAAGAGCGTATAGATTTCCTTCTTCGCCCCCACGTCGATGCCGCGCGTCGGCTCGTCAACGATCAGAAACTTCGACTCCGCCAATAGCCACCGCGCGATCAGCACCTTCTGCTGATTGCCGCCCGAAAGCGAATCCGCGGGCGCCGTCGGCGACGCCCATTTCACCGAGATCCGCGACCCGTATTCCCGCGCGATCCGCATCTCACGACCCGGCGAGATCAGGTGCCGCATCCCGATTCCGCACAGGTTCGGCAGCGTTACGTTCCAACTGCACGGCAGTTCCAGACACAATCCCGTCCGCTTGCGGTCCTCCGTCAGGTATGCAATTCCGTTGGCGATCGCATCCGCCGGCGAGGCAATCGAAATGGTCTCGCCATCCAGCCGCAGCGTTCCCGCCGTCCGCTTGTCCACCCCGAAGATCGCCCGCGCCACTTCCGTCCGCCCGGCCCCCACCAGGCCCGCCATACCGACAATCTCCCCGCGGCGCACCTCGAACGAAATGTCCTCGACGCCCGCCGCGGAGCCGATGTGCTCGGCGCTGAACAAAACCTCCCCGACCTCCACCTGCCGCGCAGGATAAAAATCCTTTAGCTCACGCCCCACCATGTAATGCACGATCTGCGGAATCTCCAGATTCGCCGCCGAACCCGTATGCACCACGTTCCCGTCCCGCAGCACACTGATATCGTCCGCCAGATCGACAATCTCCTCCAGCCGGTGCGAAATGTAAATAATTGTATAACCCCGGCTCCGCAGGTCCCGCACGATCTCGAAGAGTCGCGTCGCCTCGCGCTCCGACAGCGATGACGTCGGCTCATCCATGACGATGATCGACGCCTTCCGCATCAGCGCCTTGAGCACCTCCACGATCTGACAATCCCCCGTCGACAGGTCCGACACCGTCGCCGCCGCGTCAATCTGGAAATTGAATCGGTCCGCCAGCGCCTGCGTCTCGTCGGCCATCCGCCCGTGATCCACCGTCAACGGCAGCCGCCCCCGCAGTTCCATTCCAAGGAAAACGTTCGCCGCAACCGTCAGGTCCTCCGCCAGATCCAGCTCCTGGTAGATCATTGAAATGCCCGCCTCGATCGCCTCCCCGGGATTGGCAAACACCCTCTCCTGCCCGCCGATCTCGACCTGCCCCGCGTCCGGCTGATGCACGCCCGCCAACACCTTCATCAGCGTGCTCTTACCGGCCCCGTTCTCCCCAACCAGCGCATGCACGGTCCCCTTGCGCGCCGTAAACGTTACGTCGCTCAGCGCCTGCACGGGCCCGAACCGTTTCGAAATGCCGGCCATCCGAAGCGCAACCGTCTCCCCGCCGCCGTCATGTCTGCCATGGTTCATTGAAGATTCAGCAGTGCCTTGATAGCCGATTGTTCCAGCCGCTCACGCGTCACCAATTCCACCCCCGTATCAATCCGCTTCGGCACCGTCTTGCCATTCAGTGCGTCGACCACCGCCTTGACGCCCTCGTAGCCCATCTTGAACGGGTCCTGCACCACGAGCGAGTCGATCTTGCCCGCCGTCAGCCCGCCGACCAGCGTGTCGCCCGCGTCGAACCCGACGAACTTCACGCCCGTTCGCCCCGAACTCGTCAGCGCCTGCAGCGTCCCCACCGCCGTCGTCTCATTGCACGCATAAAACCCGTCGATCTCCGTGTGCTTGGTCAGCAGATCCTCGGCCGCCTGCAGCGATGTCTCCACCGTATCCATGCCGTGTTTGCTGTCGACAATCGTGATATTCGGGAAATCCTTGGCGACCGTATCGAAGAATCCCTTCTCCCGCTCCTCCGTCGACGCCGAGCCCGGCGCATACTTCAAAACCAGCACCTTGCCCTTGCCGCCCAATATCTCACCCATTCGCCGCGCCGCAATCACCCCGCCCTGGTAATTATCGGTCGCCGCAAACGTCACATACTTATCCGTATCCACCGCCGAATCGATGATCACGCACGGAATGCCCTTGCCCGTCACCTTCTCCACCGACGGCACCAGCGCCCTGGCGTCGTTCGGCGCCAGCACGATCCCGTCGACCTTCTTCACGATGCAGTCGTCAACGATCTGAATCTGCTTTTCCCGGTCGCTCTCACGCTCCGGCCCGATCCACTCGATCTCCACCCCGAACTCCTCGGCCGCCTTCCTCGCACCGGCATGCACCGACTGCCAGAAAATGTGCGTTGTCCCCTTGGGAATCACCGCAATCCGGAGCTTTTTCGCCTCGCCGCCGCTCTCCGAACCCCCTTTGCGGCACGAAGACACCATTATCACCCCCGCCACACACACCAGAATCAACGCCAGCCTGCGCATCGTCGTCCCTTTCTTTACCAAGACACACGTTCGCTCCGCGGAAATAAACGCCCCGCACCCCGGCCATCGCCGGATTATCCCCTATTTTCCCCCTTTCCCGCCCATTTGTAAAGCCTTTTTTCCGTGGCACGGGCACCTTGCCCGTGGATACTAAATCACCACATCCTTTGAAGAACCAGGCCCGTAGGGTAGGGTTTACCTCACCAGTTGCCCGCAGGGCAAACCCCGCCCTGCCAAGCCGGCTATTTCACCGCATTTTTCGCAAACCACGCTTTCAGAAGTTTTTCACGATTCGTCGGCTCGGCGCTCGGCTTCCGATCCTCCCTCACCGTCCCGTGTTCCACGCTCCACCCATCCCACTCCCGAAACGCATGATACGACCAGTCCCACCCGTACTCCTCAAACAGGTCGATCACGTCGCGCAGGTACCGGTACGCGCTGTTGTCCGGCGCCCACCGAATCGCACTGAACTCCCCCACGTACATGTGCACATTAAACTCCTCCTGAAAATCGATGGCCGCCCGCATCTCCTCGCGCAGCGCCTCCTTGTCAAAATGCCGCCCCGCAATCACCCCCGGATACACCAGGTTCGCCTCGCCCCCATAGACGCTCTGGTGCGTGAACGCGTGCGGCTTGTACATGTGAAAGCTGTAGATCACCCGGTCCACGTCTAACGGCACAATCGCATCGAACCCGTCCGGCCCGCCCCACGGAGCCGCCTCGTACACCACCGGCTTGCCCGGATCGATCGCCCGAATCGCCCGCGTCGCCTCCGTCGCCAACTCGCGCCAGTCCATCAGCCCCTCTGCAACCACTCCCTCCACCGCCTCGTTTAAGAGGTCGTACGCATACACCACGTCCCGCCCCTTGTAGCGCGAGGCGATCTTCTTCCACACCGCGATCAGCTTGTCCTGGTATTTCTTCTCCGAGAACATCCGGCACACGCCCCCTTCGACGCGCCCGCCCGGCGGCGTATGCAGATCGACCAGCACGTGTATTCCGTACTTCTCGCACGCGTCCAGCGCCTTGTCGCACTCGACCAGCGCCCCGTCCAGCCACGCATCGAACCGCGGCAGGTCGGCCGCCCAGTCCTCGGCCTCCTTCATCGGCACCCAGTTCAACTGCCACCGAATCTGATTGGCCTTCCACACCGTCGCCAACTCGGCAATATCCGCCTCCCTGAACCGCGGCCCGTACATCACGCCCCGCAGCCGATCCACCTCGCGCCCCGTAAACCGCACGGCCGCCCGCTTCCCCTCGCCTCCCGGCCGACCCAACGTAATCGACACGTCGTCGAACCAAACCTTCCCGCTCACCGCCTCCAACCCAAGGACCAGCGTCGCCTTATCGATCCCCGCCGGCACACGCATCACATGCACAAATTCCCGCCACTCGAACGACCCCGTCGGAATCGCAATCTGAGGATAATCCCGCGCCCCGCCCGTCTCCAGAACCAGCATCACCTTGATCCCGTTCCACGAGTTCGGCGGCCGGCTAACCCCCTCCGCCTTCACCCGCGCACGAATCGTAACCCGCCGCCCCGCAATCCGCTCCGCCGCAACCGAATACCCCTCCGAAGTCACCCGACAGCATCCCGCTC
>JACZKQ010000021.1 GCA_014859965.1 Phycisphaerae bacterium | reverse complement strand
CGCCCGCACCGCCTCCCGCGCACGCTGCAACGTCGCAAACGGCCCGTCCGTCCCCGCCGCATTGGGCACGGCAAAGGCTCCAGACCAGCTATCATTGCCGGCCTCGGATACGTAAAAACGCACCTGCGAATACCCGGCAGCCGCCGCCCAGAATAACGCAACAAGAACAAACCACCCGACCCTGCCCGCCGTGCCTCTCATCGATCACATCTCCTATAAATCCATACCCCCGGCTGCCGGCCGCTCGCCGACTCTCCCTTCTATTGTAGAAACTTGCTCCAACAACTCAAGCCTCGGCTCCTCGCCCAACCACCCACCAGACGCCGGGGGCCGCCCCAATACCGTCCTGGGCCCCATTTTGCCGGTATTTCGCTTGCATCACAAGCCGTGGCGTGTATAATTTAGCGTGGAGTTTTCTATTGGAAAATAGAGAGAAAGGAATGTCGTATGAGGCGAAAAGGCTTTACACTCATCGAACTGCTCGTCGTCATCGCAATCATCGGACTTTTGTTGGCAATTATCATCCCGGCCTTGGGGGCAGTCAAAGAGTACGCCTCGGTCGCCAATTGCTTGTCCTCGCAGAAGAACCTCGCGACCGCCTTCATAATGTACACCAGTGACAACGACGACAAGTTCTGCAGCGGCTACGTCTTTCAGGATGCGAACAGGCGAAATCCGCTATCCTGGGTGATTGCTCCGATCGCCTACGACGCCGCAGGTGGTTGGATATACGTTGGCAACGGAGATGCGGGTGGGGGGCAACTCAATCTAGATGCCCGACTCAACGGCATTCGTGAGGGCGCACTCTATCCCTACCTGGAAGCCACCGACATGTTTCATTGTCCAGGTGACAGACGCCTCGTCAAGGGCGCTAGCGCAAACTGGGGCCCAAACATACCAGCCCGCTATTACCAGATTTATCGAAGTTATGGGATGCCGGATTTCTATGCTGTGCATGACAGCGTGGACGGTGTCCGCAATAAGGCGAAAACACTGTCAAGTATTAGGTCGGGCGGACAAAGAATATTGTTTGTTGAGGATCAGTATGATTCGAATTACTTCAATAGCGATGCGTGGTCCTACATCCCCTATGACCGCGCCTTTTGGGATCCGTTGGGTAACTACCACAACAAGAGTTGCACATTTTCTTTTATCGACGGCCATGCGGAATTGTATAAGTGGCGGGACAAGCGATCTATTGAGTTTATGAGCAACCGGGCACTGGCCAAACAGAACGGCTATGGCAAAGGTGACGTCCAAGTTGGAAATGTGGATTTCGAATGGCTGGACGCCCATTATCCGGCAAAGACGCGATTCTAACGCTTCACGGGCGTATGCAGGATGTCAGCGCCTTGCCGATTTGATATACGAAGACTGCATTAAACCGGTGCATAACCGGGTATTCTATACTCACTCACCCGGCGAGGGCGCTGCCGCCTGCCAGTTAGCCGGGTCGCTGCCTGAGGTTGTCGAATCCCCTTCAATTCGTTTCAGTGCGTCGCCTTTGCCGTCGGGGGTTGTCGGCCACGGGTCATAGTCGCCATAGATGACTTCATCAACGACGACCCAAGGCACGTCAGGGTTGGGCAGGTCAACCGCCAGCGGCCGCTCGATGGCGAGGCGTTCGCCGGAGTTGGACAGGTTGCCCGGGAACGGCCCAAAGATGTTGACATTGGCGACCAGGCCTGTAACGCCGTAGGTGTCCATGAACGCATTCAGCCTCGCCGGCTCGGCGGCCGGATCGAACGCCGCCAGCACGACCTTTGCTCCGGCCGCAATCCACACCGACTGTCCAAAGGTATAGGCGATGCCGTCGATACGCCATGGGCCGTCCGGGCCGAAAAGAGCAACGCTTGACGTCGTGGGGTTGTAGAGTTCGAGATACGGCTCATTGTCGCCGACAGGATGATACATTATTTCGCTGATGACCACGCCCGCAGCAGGAGCGGCGTTTGCCGTATCCCGTGTCGGCGTCACACCGAACCAGTAATCGCCTCCGTCGGGGTATCGCCCATAAGACATTGTGACGTCCTGGCCCTTGAATCGCACGGCGTCGACAATGCGGTCTTCGCCGGTTCCCGGCAGGTACGACAGCAGGACGTTTTCGCCGGCCTTGTTGAGACCGAAACCGGTCGTAATCGGATTGTGAAAACCGCTGACTTCATCGAAGCTGACGAAGCCGCCTGCGGCGATATTGACGTTCGGCAGCGCCCATTTCTTCAAGTCATTTATATTGTCGCTGAGGTACCAGTCGCCGCTGAGCGCAACGGGCGAACCGCCGGCATTGTACAACTCAATCCAGTCATTGGAGTCATACTCCGGCCGGGCGGGATCGAAGTAATCCGTATGCGCCATGATCTCATTGACCACCACCGTCTTCCCCTGCGTCGGATCGTCCGCTCCCGGCGAGCCATGTATATAGGCGCTTGCCCTCCAGTTGCCGCCATACTTGCCGGAGCCTTCCGGCTGACCGGGCAGCGCCGCATCCAGCGGCACCAGCGAGTGCCCGCCGCCGTCGGCGGCCTGCGGCCAGCCCCAACCGTCGCCGTACTCGAATTCGGCGATCACTCCGTTCCAGAAATCCTCCAACCGCAGATTTTCGCCGCTGTTGCTGAGATTGCCGGTGTAACTGCCCGCGATCCGCGGCGACAGGGCCGTCCCGTAGCGGTTCTCAAAGGCCGCTTGATTCTTCACCACGAGGACGAACTCACCAGGCGCAAGGGTCGCAATCGCGTGCGCCCCGAAATCGAATGTCACTCCGCTCGTAAACGATACCCCCGTTAAGTCCAGCACCTCGTCGCCGATGTTCTTTAACTCGATGAACTCGAAGTCGTCCTTGTTGAAGCCGGACCCCTCCCCCGCGGCTGGATTGTACATGACCTCGGTGATGCGAAGGTTCTGCACGATGCCCGCCGAAATCGGCTTGCCGGCCACAAACTGCACCGGGTCCGACCAGTGGCTCCATCTCTGCGTGTTGTCCTTGAAACGCGCCCGCACCCGGTAGGTCCGCCCGGCACGCAGCTCGCTGGCCGGAACGGCGAACGTATTCTGATACGCCGCGACCTCGCCGCTCTCCCACACCGGCGTAATCTCATACCGGCCGGGGCGACGAAGGACAGTGGAGGGCGGGTCCTGACCCGATGGCGGCTCGGCCACCAGGCGCAGGTCGAAAAAACAATCCGAACTGCCGCTGAGATTGGCGTTGTAGACATGGACGGCGATTATATTCGTGCCCGCCACCAGGTAATCGGCCGGGTTCGCCAGAACAAATTCGACATAGTCGTTGTTCTCACGCGCGCCAAAACCCAACAAATCCAGTTGTGCATTGCACGGCAGGTCTTCGGGAATCGCCGGGGCAAAGGCCACCCGCGTTCCGTTGATCCAGGCGTTGAAGCCGTCGTCGTACATAGCATAGAGCTTAAGCGAGCCGACCGCGGCAGGATCGGTAATTTCGAATTCTCTGCGCAGGTAGAATGTGCTGTACTTATAGCGCATATCCGACAAACGCGTTCCCATGGCGACCGAGGAGTCGTATCCTACGGGGGCGTCGCCCGCCAGCCAACCGGTCGAAGCAGGATCGTCGTTGTAGTCGGCAAGCCGCCAGGCGCCGGTCTGTGCCGAGGGTTCCTCGGTGCCCTTGAAGTATCGCCAGGCTGCAGTTTGGGGAATAAGCAGGAAGCTGTCCGGCGGGGCGATATGTTCGGAAAACGGTTCGACTTCAGCCACTCGCCACGCCATCGCCCCGAATGTTCCTGCCCCCTGTGGATCGCTGAACGCACCAACGCCGAAGTGCAGGTCGTTGATGGGCCAACCCATCGACCCCGTGTAAGCAATCGTCGGCGTATTTGGAATCGCAGCATCGGCGCAGAGGTTCTCCATATAGGCCCGCCGGGCGACCACGTAGTTCTTCATCAACTGAACCATACCGGCGAAACTTCGCTCCAGCCCCGCGTTCTGCGCCGCCAGATAGAACCGATTCTGTCCGGCTTTATGACTTGCCGGCTGATTCAGGTACATCGGATAGGCCGCATCGCCCAACACCCAGTGCCAGTCCCACATCGCCCGGTCCGCGTCCACCATCGACAGCGCCGCCCCCGGCGGATCGATGATCGCCGCGAATTCGTCGATCAACTGGTCCATCTGGTCATTCCCCCACAGCAGGTCATTGAACTGCCGGACAAAGTTCTTGTTCTGAATGCTGATGTCGGCATGCCCCAGAAGCCCCCTGCGGCTCCACGGATCACTCGGGTAATCCCCGCCGTAATACGTTGTCCACGTCAGGTCAACGTCCCACGGCAGTTGCGACCACAGGTAATTCGTGCCCCACGCGTTCGTAATCGGCTCCGGATTGTTGTAGAAGAAATGGTTCTTGTTCGTAATGTCCCCGTGGCGTACCGCCTGGTAAACGGCGTACAATGGACTATAGTGATCAAGGTTGATGTGCGTCACCCACCAGTCCTGCGGCGGCGACGACTCGAACGTATCTTTGAAATAACGCATGTCCGAAAAATCATCCGGCTGCAACGGCCCCTGATTGTTGAGTTCGCCGTAGCCGGCCTCCATTTTGAACAGATTACCGTCCGGCAGCCCATGTTCGTCGAGAAACCTGCCGTCCATCTGTTCGATGGCCATGTAAAGCCCCCAGAAATCGCCGTCGTACTGCGTGCCGCCCGCGGTAATCGGCGGGTGCGCCGGGTTCAGCGTGCCGTCCTCGTACAGATCGTCGACCACGCGGAAATGCAGCCAGTGCGTTCTCGGCGCCGGACACCCCGCGAGGTTGAATAACTTGAAACTCAGCGCCTCGAACATCCCCTGCTCGCCCCGCTGGCCGAAACTGCCCTGCTGGATGCAGGCGGAAAGGTTCAGCTTCCGCCATTTTGTGCCGTACTCCTGGCCGTAATCGTCCCGTGCCTGGAAAGAGTGCCCGCGATTAAAATCGAACTTCCACATATTCTTTCCCATCGCGTAACGCCACACGCCGCCGCGCATCCGGTATCGAATATGATCGTAGACCTGGCCGTCGTAGACAAGCGTGCCCTGCCACTTGTATTCGCTGCCTTCGTAATGCTCAAACCAGGTCGCCGTCTCGACGTCGGTCTTCTTGCTGATCAGGTGATACACCGGCAGGCTGCGCATGACGTCGGCGCCGTAGGTAATATACTCCGGCTGTCCCGCCCACGGATTGATCGCCGCCCTCCACGGGGGCGCGCCGTCATAGACGAAATATGCAAAATTAGGGCACGGGTCGTCCGCGTACGGTCCCGTGATCGCAAGCCCCAGGGCATCGACCGCCGTAATCCGATACCGAACGAGCCGTCGGTGCACCTGCATTGAGGCCGGCATAATCACTGTGTAAATGCTGTCGCCTGCTAGGACGTCACCATTTGTGCCGTCGTCGTACATGGCGACGCTCACCCAGTTGACATGGTACGCGGGATCTTTGATAGCGATATACGAACTCGGATCGACTGCCTGATAACTGAGCATCACGCTCGCCACGCCGTCATCGTCGGTGACCTTGACTGTGATCGTCACCGGCTCATTGCTGCCGGGCGCCTGGGGGGAATGCTTGACCTGCCGCATGTGCGGCGGCATATGAGTCGAAAGCACCACATTGACCTCGCCCGGCGACGGCGGCGCGCTCCTCCAACTGCCGCCCAGATCATTGTCGATGCCGGGATTGATCAACTGGATTGAATTACCGGGCAGATCGCCGACGGTCGGCCACGGGAAGCCCAGTTTGTACGTGACTTCGTCGATTATTTCCCGTGCCGGATTTCGCAAACGCACGGTCTCGCCGTCATTGCTCAGTTTGCCGGTGAACACACCATCCGGTGCAAAGCCGAAACGGGCCTCGAACTTTTCAGCATCCTGGGCTATAACCACGTAGCCGCCGGCCCCGATCCAGGTGCCGGGCGGTAAGACGCAGTTAACACCGCTGGTCAGCGACCAGCCGGACAGATCGATCGGCTGCTTTGTCACATTATGAAGCTCTACAAATTCGGCAAGTTCCGTCTTTACGGGGGGATCATAGTGAATTTCGTTGATCACTACCGGCCCCACGGACGCACGCCACTGTGCCGCCAGCCGGACGAAATCGTCCAGATTGACGCCGTGTTCACCCGACAGGTCCGCACAATGCGCGTGCCCTTCGCATCCCGGCCCGTCCAGCCATTGTTGCGCAATCAGCAGCAGATCGCCGAAGTCTACGCGGCAGTCGCCGTTGATGTCCGCATCAGTGCACACCTCGACCGGCTCAACCAACGTGGTGAAATGCCAGACCTCTCCCTCCGCCGCGTTGGCATCGTTGATAATCGAGTCCACCCGCCAGTAGTACATCGTGCCGGTCGCCAGTTTACCCGTTGTAACCTGCGTCGCCGCGGCGCCATTCACCGTGGCGATCAGACTCTGAGCTTGCCCCAATGCCGCCGCATCGTTGCTCAAATAGACGTTGAAATGATCAATCGGCCCAGGCGCCTCGGGCGCCGCCTGCCATTGCAGCACCACGGCCTCCGGCGCGACCTGTCGCGCTCCATCTCGCGGATACACGTTCAGCGCTTTCCACACCGGCCCGAATCCCGTCACATTGTCGAAAACGGCCGTACACAATGCCCCCGACGTGTGCGAGGTCACCGCCAGGCCCATGTAGACATTGGCGGGCATGGGAATCGTGGTGTCGCCCTGATGGCGCCAGTTCTGCCCGTCAGGGGAGTGATATGCTTTGAATGTGTTGCCCTTCCGAACGATGCGCACCCAATACGGCGCCATAATGCCCCCGGACATCATGTTGCCTAAACCGTTGCCGGAGTTCGCCGTGGGGCGCCACTGAAAGGCCGCCCCGTTCCAACCGGTTACGCACATGTACGCATAAGTGGATCCTGGATTCAGTGTGGCTCGGATCATTACCCCGGCCTTGGTCCAGGAATCGGTCGCATGCAAGTTGGCGACCCGTGCGCTCATCTCCCCGTCGCCGGCCAAGGGCACATAGACGTAATGAAACTCGTCGGCCGAGCCCCAGATGTCGGACCCGTTGGCGCGGACGGTGTATGTGCCTCCGTTGACCCGTAGAGAACCGGCTGCCGTTACGCCCCCAATATCGCGGTTCTCGTAAGCGCCCGCCGTCCCCACGACCACGGAATACAACAACCCAAGGAAAGCCAACGTCCTCTTCATGATCCCTTCCTCAAAACACACAAAAAGCCGCCTTCTGCAAACCTTCAAGCGGCAAAAGACCAAAAAAGCTGCGCAAGTATTGCCGTGCATCCCCTCCGGAACTTGATTATACCACAAAATCATTACAAATGCGACACAGAAAACTGCCACAGGACACATAACACAAGTAAAAACAATCATTTACCACCAGATACTTGCGGCGAACAGACACCCAGAGTCATGACCGGCGTCTTCTTTTATGGGACTTAAAATGTTCATCGTTGAAGCTAACCTTTAGGATGAGCCCCGAAAAACCGCGGCTTCTGGAGTTTTATCAGACGGCCGCTAAATACGCTAAGCGTTTGCTTAGGTGAGCTTGACGACTGCCGATAACGGAAGCAGCATTTGCACAGAGACTCATGAATTGAGAGGTATTAACAATGGAAGAACAAATCGGGCAGGCAGCAGGCAAAATCTGGGAAGTTCTCTCGAAGAAGAAAAGCAATGTCAACATCTCCGACCTTCCCAAACTCACCGGCATGAAGAGCCAACTGGCCTATCAGGGCCTCGGCTGGCTGGCACGGGAAGGCAAAGTCTGCTACCAGACCAAAGGCCAGCGCACAAGCGTATGCCTGAGCGGGGCCGAATGCGTCTGCTGATCTAAGGGCCGCAGGATTGGCGCCGGTCTGCACAACCGGCACCGCCCGCGGCCTGCCTTAGTACCGGCCCGCAACCGCCGACGGATTCTCCCGGGCCATTCCTGTTACTACAACGAGCACCACTGCAACACTTCGATCCTGGGCTTCCTCTGCAACATTGCTTGCCGCCACCTTCAAAAACTCCACAAGTTGCCGCCCGTATATGTCGACCTACCCGCGGGGGCCGACCGGCGGGGTTGTGCCGCAAACTATACCAGCGTCATCGCATTGCAGATGGGAGGTCTTATGAAGGGAGACGAACAGGTCATCAGTAAGCTCAACGAATTGCTGGAACAGGAGCTTACCGCGATTAACCAGTACATGGTTCATTCTGAAATGGACGAGAACTGGGGCTACGGAAAGCTCCACGACAGCGTCGAAAAGCGAGCGTATACGGAGATGAAGCACGCCGAGTCGCTTATCGAACGCATCCTCTACCTGGAGGGCATGCCCATCGTGAGCAATCTCGATGAGATACATATCGGATCCGACGTCGCCAAGCAGCATCAAAGTGACATAGGTCTTGAAAAACATGCCGTCGCTCAGTACAACGAAGCGATCGGTCTGGCGACCCAGAAGGGTGACAACGGTACGCGCGAACTGCTCACCGGGATACTCGAACAGGAAGAAGAGCATATCGACGAACTGGAAGCCCGTCTGGACCAGATACAGCAGATGGGCATACAGAACTATCTGAGTCAGCAGGTCTGACGGACGGGCATCTTGCCGGCATGTGACGGTCTGACAGGGGCATGGCACGCCATGCCCCTTTGCACGTCTGAAGTGGATGCATATAATCACAGCCAAGCAGGCGTCTTATGCCGCGTTCTTTGCAGGCATCACGCTCTCGGCAGCGATACGAAAAACCGGCTTCCCTGCCCGGCCTCCGACTCCACCCGGATCGACCCATCCAGCCGGGACAGGATCCGCTCGGCTATCGGTAAGCCCAGACCTTCCCCTGCCGCCTCGGATTCCTTCTCCGCCCGGAAGAAAATGTCGAATACCCGGTCGCACTGCTCGGGCGTCATGCCGATGCCGTTGTCTTCCACGCAATAGACGCTCCTGCCATCCTGCACCTCGCCGCCAATACGGATTCGCCCCGGCCGGTCGTCATCGAGGTATTTCAGGGCGTTGCTCACAAGATTGCTGAACACCTGCTGAAGTTGCGCGCAGTCGCCGCGACACCCCGGCAGCACCTCCACCGTCACCTCCGCTGCGCAGGCTTCGATCTCGAATGTCATACTGCCCACGATCTGGTTCATCAAAGCGTTCATGTCGACAGGCTCGATCTGCAGCGTCACGGTCCCAACAGTCGCCAACTGCCTGAGCCCTTCCAGCAACTCCTGCATTTCTGCGGCGCTGGATTCGATAAACTCCAAAGACCGGCCGATATCCTCCCGCAGAATCCGCCGCAACCGCCCCCTCACGTGCGTGTCTACCGGCTGATCCTGCAGCAACTGTTCGACCTGTCGGCAACTGACGCCCAGCTCGCGACTGAACCCTTGGAACGCCATGATGGGATTGCCAAGGTCGTTTCGAATAACGCTCGTGAAATGCTGCATATCCTCATTCTTTCGGCGAAGTTCTTCCAACAGGGAGGCATGCTTCCGCTGGGCCTCTTTTTGTGCGGTGATATCACGCTCCCAAAATACATAAAATGCGACCTGCCCGTTTTGCCCTCGCACAGCCGTGCCCTGGCAATCCACCGGAAGCGTCTTGCCGTCACTGCTGACGATCTCCACTTCCTCACGATAGCAGCCTCCTTCCAGCAGATGCGGGAAGCTCTCTCGAAAACGTCGACGTGAGGATTCGGTGAAGAACTCGTCCAGCCGGTGCCCCACGAACTCCTCATGGTGGTATCCCAGCCGTACCAGTGCATGCTCATTCGTCTCAAGAACCACGCCTTCGGCATCCAAAAGATGCACGAAATCCTCCGCGGCTTCGAACAGCGAATGAAAACGATGTTCACTGTCTCGCAATTTGAACTCGACGGCCTTCTGTTCGCTAATGTCGCTGACTGCGGCCCGCAGGTGAACGACGCGATGCGTCTCATCCGGCATGGGTACAAAGCGGAGGCAGGACCAGAATACGCCGCCGTCGCTTCGCATGATTCGCAGCTCAAGGCGGGATTCCCGCGCATTGGCCTTCATCTCGGACATCACGCGATAATACGCGTCCCGATCCTCAGGCACCATCAATCGGCTCAGCGGGCGCCCGATCACATTGCCCCGCGTCTGCCCCGTCATCGAGCAGAACGTCAGATTCACCTCGGTGATCAATCCCTCCACACCGACCGTCAGGTAACCGACCGGGGCGAAGTCGTAAAGATCGAGATACTTTTCTTGTGCCCGGTCCAGCTCGCGCTTTGTCCTCTCCAGTTCTTCATTCTGCATTTCAAGTTCAATCTGGTGGACCTCGAGTTCGCTGACAAGATCGGCGATTTCGCCGGCTGACAGTTCGGCGGCGTTAGACGAAGGTCCGTGGTACCGCTGCCGCGCCCGCTCGTGAAGCGAGTGATCCTGCCCGCCATCCCGGTAGACGTCTGCCATCGTTGTTCTCCCCTGACGTGAACCCCTCATCAATGTGTGAAGCGAACGGCTCTGGCTGCCTTTCGAACCGATCTGTCTCATGGTTTGTCTCCCCGCCGCAAAATGCGCCGCGACCCACTCGGCTCGTGCGCATGCTCCGAACACCAAGAATCCACTCCCCCGGAGCAAGCCGCCAAGAATCCGCTCGTCGGCCGCCAACCCATAGAAGTAATTCGACCCGCGTCCATCAACACTTCACCCAAAATCTGCTCGCACAGTCAGCAGATTTGCGGCGATCCTGCGATTTTCAGCAGTAAATCGCATAAAAACCCCAAAATGACGACCAGTATAGGCAGCAATGCGATCCGGCAGGCCCCTTCAGCAAATCTGATTTGACAATATTGTCAAATTATTTTTTCATTTTGAAATAATCGCCTTTCCCCGCGCGTCTTTGATCGTGGACAGTAAAACGGACTTCATTAAGAAAGGAGCTGTAAATGAAAACTGCAAATCACATCACGGTATCCATCCTGCTGGTTGGGCTTTTCATGGCCGCCGATGCTCAGGCAAGATCCCACCAGCCAGTCCGCCGCGGACACCCCACCCATGTGATCCCGACTCCACGACCCCACTTCAAGAGCAGTGTTTTCATTCCGATCGTCCGGCCTCCCGTCGTGACCCGCCATATTGTCACCTTGCCGCCTCGGCACACGATTGTCATGCCCGCCCCCGTCGTGATTCACGAACCCACTGTAACTGTCTGGATTTCTAACGCCAACGGTTCCATGAACTCCGTTGTCTTGCGAAGGCAAGGGCTGTGGTATGTGGGTCCGAGAGGCGAGCACTACGTCACGATGCCGACGCAGGATCAGCTAAGGCCCCTCTACGGCCTGGACTGCGGACCCGTTGAAGCAGAGAAAGTCAGCGTCTATATCACTACTGATAACGGGGCGATGAGGCTGATCACCCTGACGCGGACCCGTGATGGCTTCCTGGGGCCAAAGGGCGAATTGTACCGCCAGATGCCGACGGAAGCACAACTTAGAATGGTCTATGGCAGATAATCTGAGCTCCTGACCACCACCACACGCCCAAGGGCACGGCACCAAACATGCCGTGCCCCGTCTTTTTTTTCATATCGCCTGAATGCCGCAGCGTCCTCGCCCGATCGCGTCAGGCGATCTTGCAGCCGCGCGCTGCCGCTGATATAATGCCCAACCGCCCACACCGCTTCGGATTGGTCCGCCGTCAGCGGCGGCAAGGACCAAACCGTCACCGGCGAATATGACTGGCGTGCGGGAAAAACCTATTTCGCAGACTAATAAGGTACGGGTATTTCTGTCCCGCCTGTGCCTTAAATGAGCAAAATACTAAAGTGCCGACAATATACAACCGCTGGAGGTATTTTGTTTGATTGAGGAGTTTCGGTCGGGCATAATCCGGCGTCACAGACAAGCGTATCGTAAATTTATGGCGGACAGGCAATGGATGAGGAAAGATTAGAGGAAATGGCCCGGGACCCGCGGTTTATAAAGGGTGTTTACAATTATTGCGACCGATGGTGCGAGCGGTGCGGATTCACGGGGCGATGCCTCAATTACGCACTCTGCGGGGAGGAATTCGCCGAAAAGGACGAGCAGGAACAGTGGCAGGTGCTCGGCCGGTTGATGCGGCAGACAGCCTCGATGGTCCAGAGGGACGCCAAGGAGCACGGCATCGATCTTGAGGCGCTCGATGCGGCCGACGAGACCGATGACCTGCCGGAAGGTGATGCCAGCGAGCAGCCCTGCTGCAGCCAGGCCAAGCGCTACATGGAGGCGGCCAGCGCCTGGTTCGACGCCGCCGACGAGCTCTTCAAGGGGCAGCAGGATGCGCTCTACGAAGCCGTGCGACTGGAACTGCCGGAAACGACCCCCGAGCAGACGGCACAGGCGGTCAATGCCGCTGTCGAAACGATCCGGTGGTATCAGCATCAGATTTACATCAAACTTATGCGGGCCCACCGTAAGACAACTCCGCCGGCGGATCCGGCGGACGAGATGCTCGATGACGCCAACGGGTCCGCAAAGGTGGCCCTGATCGGCATGGATCGGTCGATCCACGCGTGGGACATGTTGTATCGCATATTGGCCGAGGAGCAGGACAGCATTCTTGACATCCTGGTGCAGCTCGGACGGCTGCGCAGGTCGGTCGAGGCGGTCTTTCCGGCAGCACGGGCCTTTATCCGGCCGGGTCTTGATGAGTTGCCCTCGGACGAGGCGTGAAATGCCAAAAAGTATACCTGCAGATCGGTGCTGATCACCAGGGAACCCAGTGTAAGGCGACGGCATGGAACAGTGGACTATCGGGAAACTTCTGACCTGGATGAACGGGTACCTGACGGACAAGGGCGTCGACGCGCCGCGCCTCAGCGCCGAGCTTCTGCTGTCGCACGTGCTGAACTGCAAACGCATTGAACTGTACACCGATTTCGACCGTCCGGTGGAAGCTGCCCGCCTCGAACAATTGCGCGCGCTGGTGAAACGCTGCGCCGAACATGAGCCGGTCGCCTATCTCGTTGGGCGCTGTGAATTTTATTCGCTGGAAATCCGCGTGAACCGCTCGTGCCTGATTCCCCGGCCGGAAACGGAACTGCTGGTCGAGCGGGCGATTGACTGGCTTCGTCGGCGGCCGCAGCCCGCTTCTGTACTGGACTTGTGCACCGGATCGGGCTGCATCGCCGTCGCCGTCGCAAAGAACGTACCGGAATGCTGCGTCATCGCCACCGACTTGAGCGACCAGACCCTCAGCATCGCTGATGAGAACGTTAAAGCCCACGGACTCGGCGAACACGTGCGGCTTCTCTGCGGCGATTTGTTTGATCCCCTCGCCGGCCTGGATGAAAAAAGTTTCGACCTTATTGTCGCCAACCCTCCCTATGTTACATCCGCCGAGATGGAAACGCTCGACAGAAACGTCAAGGACTACGAGCCCACGCCCGCCCTGCACGGGGGCGTCGACGGGCTGGACGTGTATCGCCGCATCGCCGATCAGGTCGGACCGTTCCTGAAGGCCAATGGCGCCCTGATGCTGGAAATCGGTTACACTCAGGGCCCCGCGGTGCGTGCACTGTTGGAGGCAACGGCCCTTTTCGCGGAAGTCACCGTGGAAAAGGACCACGCAAGCCATGACCGAATCGTGACAGCAAACCGCCAAACCGCTTGATACGGCCGCCCCGCTGTTCTCGGTCGTCCCAGTGCTAACTCCGCTGGGCCGCCACTTGTCATGAAAAGAGGCGACACCCCTTGCGGGACGCCGCCTCTGTCACAACTGATACTTTACTCTTAATAGTCGGCTATTTCGCTGCCGCGATTTCGATGCGCCGCGGTTTGACGGCTTCCGCCTTGGCGACGCGAATTGTCAGGACCCCGGCATCCATCTCGGCCGCAATTTTATTGCGGTCGAGATCCCGGCTCAGAGTAAACTCGCGGCAGAAACTACCGATCTGTCGGTCCGCATAGACTACCCGGCCCTGCGGCGTCTCGCCGGCCTGCCCGCAAACCGTCAGCGTGTCGGCCTCGACCTGGATGTCGATGTGTTCCTTATCCACGCCGGGCATGTCGAGCTTGACCACGATCTCATCTTCCGTTTCCCATATATCCGCCAGGGGCACAAACATCCTCGGCTCGCCGCCGTCGCGCCGCGTGACCTCAGCCTGCTGCTTTTTTGCAAGTTCCTGTTCTTTCATGGCAATTCACCTCCTTTGCCTTTGTTCAACTCTTAGCTTGTCGCACGTTACATGACCGTCGGCCTGCATCTACTTCGCCTTGATCGCAATGGACTTCGGCTTGGCGGCCTGCGTCTTGGGTACGCTCACACTCAGCACGCCGTTTTTGTAATCGGCTTTGACCTTGTCGGCATCGATCCGCTCGGCAAGGGTCAGCGTGCGGGTAAACGATCCGACCGGCCGTTCACGACGGTAGTAACGCACGTTGTCCTCAACATCGTTGCGCTTGCCCGCCAGCGTGACGGTGTTCTCCGCGACCGACAGGTCAAGGTCCTTTGGATCGACCCCAGGCACGTCGGCCCTGAGCAGGTACGCCTCATCGGTCTCGTAAACGTTGACCGCGGGAAATGTGCCCCTGGGCATGGACCGCAGACCCGACGGCCCCTCAAAGATGTCGAAGACTCGATTCATTTCGTCCAGCGTGCGTTCAATGTCGCCGAATGGAAAGCGTCGATTCATCCACAACATAAACGCTCACCTCCTTTCAAAAAAATGCCTTCTTTTCTATACAACCGTTCTTGTTCGCTTCTGCATATCTCACTTTGCAAAAAGTGTGCCAGAAAAACGGGGGCCGCGACGGAACCTTATAAGTTGCTGAAAATAAAGGAATTACGGAGGCCCGCGAAGCGGCGACATGTTGAGCTTATCGGGCCTGGCAAACGCAGGGGCTGTCAAACTGACAGGATTAGAACGCAATCTGTGGTGCTCGAACGAGGTCTCGCCCGGCAGTTTCTTTGCGGAGTTGTTTCAAGAGGCGATTCACGATGCATTCTCTGAGATGCGCAATCTGCACATCGGTCTTGCCTTCGACGGATATCTGACCGCCGGCATAGCTGAGATGGCCGCCTCCGCTGCCTTTCCGAGAGACCAGCCGCTTCATGACCTTGTCGGCGCGATTGGCCGGCTGGTCGGTCCGCAGGGACAGAAGCAGGCGGTTGTTGTACAGACCGCTGCAGAGCGTCCAGTGGGTGTTCTCTTCGCGAAGCACCAGGTCCGCGACCTCGCCGATCATATCCGGGTTGTCGATTGCCTTCAGTTCGGTGACAGCGACATCCTCGTATGTCTTTGTGTGGGCGAGCGCTTCGGACAGCATTTGAAAATATTCTCGCGGCACGCTGCCTCGCTGAATTTCAGAAAGCATCCGCTTGTTGGCGATGGGGAAGAGTTCGCCGATCGCCCGAACATCGGCGCTGGTGGCCTCGCGGCCCAGATCCTGCGTGTCTGAGCGAATGGCAAAGATCAGAGCCGTCGCCAGCGGCGTGTCCGGCACAATACCGGCGGCGGTGAGATACTCCAGAAGAATAGTCGCTGTCGCCCCGTAGCGCGTCCGTATGTCCATCAGTTTCGCCGAGCGGGTCAGCGGCTTTATCGGGTGGTGGTCGATAACGATCTCGGGAATGCGTCCGGCGGGAAGCGAGTTATTGCCCGTACCCGGTTGCGTGTCCACAAGTGCGATGAGCGGATATCGGTCAAACTGAATCTCGCCCGGCGGCCGAAGTTCCAAACCAAGATACCGCACGAGCGCACGGTTTTCTCCGCGGCCGACCGTGCCGCCGGAGGTGATCGTGCATGCTGTCTGCGTCAGCGTATTAGCGATCTTCCGCAGCGCCACCGCCGCTGCAATAGAATCCGGATCGGGGTTGTCCTGCGCCACGATCAGCAGCGTTGTTGCGCCGGTTAGTAATTGGCGCAATTTCTCGATCCGACCAAGCGTTTTGTCAGAATTACTCATGAAATAGTCCTAAACGACCCTTTGCCCCCAACGGAGCGGGAAGGCTGTTAACCAACAGCCGCCGCGAAGCTCATCTATTCTTCGGCAATCGACCGGGTTTTATCCAGCCTTTTGAGCAGCGGGCTTACTCTGGGAAGACTTGCAGCAGCACCACGCCGTGGGCCGGCACGTCGGTCGTGTACGAATTCTTGAATACACCGAGGTCCGTCTGCCGCCAAAGGTCCCGCACGCGGGCATCGCCTCCGATGCCGAGGTCGTCGAAGGTCAGCGTGATCGCCTTCGGTTCGTCATATACGGAATCACGATTGAAAAGACCCACCGCTTTGGAGCCGTCGGCCATACCCTTGGCGTAGACGGCGTACGTCTCGTCACCTGCCACCTGCACGGCCTGAATTCCCAGTGCATCCTGATTGACCGCCAGCACCTCGTCATTTGTCAGCAGGTTCAGCGTGAAGGCATCCAACGCGGCCAGGTCGCAGCCCAAGAGCAGCGGCGACGACAACAGGCACCACAGGCTGAGATGCGTGTACTGCTCATCCGGCGTCAGGTGCGACGCATGCAGGTTTGGCCCCCAGCCCACATGGCCGATGACGAGCATGTCGGCGTCGTTGAAGTGCCCCGGCCCGGCGAAGGGCGCCCACTTGTCCTGTGAAAAGCCGATTTCAGAAATGCTGGCCCAGGAATCGACAATATCGCCCGTGGTTCGCCAGCAGTTGGCCAGTTTCGCCCAGTCGGCGGCATGCTCGAACGGGGCGCCGTTGGAAAGGCTGTAGATGATGTCGCGGCCGGAACCTCGAAGGGCGTCGGCCATCTCGGCAGCGTGCGGCACGTCATTTGGGTTCCAGTCGTACTTGACATAATCGACACCCCACGCGGCCCACTGTTTGGCGTCGTTTACAGCGAAGGCATGCGTGCCGTGCCGCCATCCCTCGAAACGCGGGTCCTTCGTGGCGCTCCACGTGCCCTCCGGATTGTCCGCCGACCCGCCGATGTATTCGGCGTACGAGGTAACCCACGGTGTCGAGTAGATGCCGATTTTCAGGCCCAGCGAATGCACATAGTCGCACAGCCCCTTCATATCCGGAAATCTCTCGTTGCCCTGAATGGCATTGAACGAGCCGCCGCGGGGCCCCTGCCATGAATCGTCGATGTTGATGTAAGTCCAGCCGTGATTCACGAGGCCGGTATCGACCATGGCTCTGGCGGCGGACTTAATCTTTTCAGCGTCGACGGCGCCCGCCCAGCAGTTCCAACTGTTCCACCCCAAAGGCGGCGTCAGGCAGATGCGGTCGCCAACAACAATGCGGAATTCCTTGTCGCCGGCGCCCAGCGCGTTCTGCGCTGTCAATGTCACCTTGTATTCGCTCTCTTTACTAAGCGTGCCTGTGATGCGGCCGGTACTCTTGTCCAGCGAAAGCCCCTTCGGCAGATTCTTCGCTCCGAACGTCATTGGGCGGTCGCCGGTAGCGGCAATCGTATAGAGCACCGGCGAGCCGGCGCGAACGCCGAAGACATCCGGCCCATTGATGCGCGGCGTCTTCGGGTGCGCAGGCGTGAGAATATACGGTTCCACCGCCCCAGGCGACATTGCCCGCGGGTCCTGGCCCGTGACACGCAATTTCGCGTCAGCCCAGTTGGCATGATCGTATGCTATACCGTCGCCGCCGTCGGTCACGATCAAGCCCAACTTCTGAACGCCGCGGGTCAGTACGTTGACCTCCTTCGCCGGATCGCCCGCCTTCATGAGGCCGCTCTGCCAGAGCACCTCGCCCTTGCCGAACACAATGAACTCCACACTTCCCGGCGCTTTGCCCACGCCGTCGTCAACGCCTACAAAAGCCGAAAAGTGGCTCGTCCATCCGTCCATCTTTATCCACATCACCGACGGCGCGTGTGTGCCCAGACCCCGCTCGAACTTCCGCCCTCCTATAGAAATAGGATGGCCCTCGATGGAGGCGTTGCGTTTCGGCGAACCCCATCCCGCCTCGACCTTGCTGATGTCCAGCTCGTCCAGCCAGACAAAACGCACCGCAGCCCCAACACTGGACGACAGGGCGAAGAGAACAAAAGCAGCCAGCACGGCGCGGTCATGCGATTTAAGCAACATGGACAAACTCCAACAGGACAAAAACATAAACACCCTCTTTATTCTTCTTGCACACGATTGCGATTATAACACACAAGGAGGTGAACTGCAAATCCCGCTGAATAGCGGCGAGAGTTGCATCGGACGGTGAATAAGGGTATGATTACGCTGTCGTGACCGGGCGGGCTCGGTAGGTATGTACACAGGAGGACAGTTATGTCACTGCTAACAAGAGCAATAGCTATTGCGGGGCTGTGGGCCATGGCATTTCTCATGCCCACGGTATCCGCGCAGCCGATGGTTTTTCCCGGCGAAACGTGGGCCGAGAGCCTGCCGGAGGAGCAGGACGTCGACGGCACCGGACTGAACGAAGCCGTCGCGTACCTCAGGGCACACGCCGGCCGCGACGGCGTCCGCGAGCTGGTCATCGTGCGAAACGGCGTCCTAATATACAAAGGCGACAACATCGACAAGGTCCACGGCGTCTGGTCGATGACCAAGTCGTTCACCAGCACGGTGCTGGGCCTGCTTGTCGATGAAGGCAAGGTGACCGTCAACACGCGTGCAAAGGATTTCGTGCCTTCGATGGCAAGAGATTTTCCCGAGGTGACGCTGCTGCATTTCACCACCATGACCAGCGGCTATCGCGCCGTCGGCGATGAGCCCAGGAGCGGCTATTTGCACGGGCCGAGCAGCACGCCCTTTACGCCGGGTGAACCGCTCTTCGCCCCGGGCGCCAAATACGCCTATTGGGACTCGGCGATGAACCAGTTCGGCAATGTGCTGACGCGCGTCGCGGGCGAAAGAATCGAAGATCTGTTCAAACGCAGGATCGCCGACCCCATCGGCATGGACGCCGCGCAATGGGACTGGGGCGAGTTCGGTAAGGTCGACGGCCTTGTCGTCAACGGCGGATCCGGCAACAGCAACAAACACATGTTCATCTCCGCACGCCAGATGGCCCGCTTCGGACATCTCTATCTCAATCGCGGCATGTGGAACGGCAAGCAGCTTCTCAGCAGCGAATGGGTCGACACCGCCACGCGGAATCATGTGCCTGCCGACCTCCCCCTGGGCCACAAGGAAAGCGGCATCGACGGCCTTGGCGTCTACGGCTGCAACTGGTGGGTCAACGGCATCCGTGCCGACGGCGAGCGGCTCTGGCCCGGCGCGCCGGCGGGGGCCTATGCCGCCAGCGGCCACAACAATAATAAGATGGTCGTCATTCCCGAATGGCGGATGGTCATCGTCCGATTAGGCCTCGACCAGGCCGATGGCGTCATCGGCAACGACGTGTGGAGCACCTTCCTTGAAAAGGTCGGCACGACGCTGACGGACACTCCCGGCCCGCTTCAGGTGCGCCAAGTGGAACCGCGATAGTTCACCACGGCTTAGGCCGCCCGCCGTCAGCCAAATCTGCCCGCAGCAGAAAGCCCCAAAGGGACGTCCTATTGTCCACCTGAAAGACACATAACACCAGAAGGTTGTCGTCGTTGCGTTGACAGCACAGGACGTGGGTGATATGATTTATTGCGATGTTTATCCTGGCACAATAAAACGTTTTGTCTGGTTTTTAAAGGAGAATGGTGATGTTGAGAACACGCGTCTTTGCTGCAATGGTGCTGCTGTGTGCCGTCTCGGCCGCCCACGGCCAAAACCGCATCCAAAACGGACTTTTCGAAAACTGGACTGGGGCCAACCCGGACAACTGGGCGCCTGTTTCCACCCTGGTTCCAAGCAAGGCGAGCGGTCTGGACGGCACGGGGTTTGCCGTGAATCTCGGCCTTAGCAGCGCCAACAACAGCTCCGGGCTGACCCAAATTCTGCAGCAGCCGCTCACAGGTAGTTTCTTCGTGCAATTCGACTTTGCTTACGCGGCCGGAACCACCGGAGATCGCACTATGGATGTGACCCTCAAGAGCACGACCGCGGCGAGCATCCTCCACCCCCGTGTCAGCTCTGGCGGCGTGGTCGAGTTCTATGGCTCGGCGACCGGAACCGATCCCAGGGCATGGCATGCGCTCCCCGGTACCGCCGGACAGATGTTCGCCTCCAACTTCTCCACAGGCACGGTGGTCGTCTATCGCATGATTATCCAGGGCACGTGGCTCGGCGAGTACACCGTATCGCTGAAAAATCTCACAACCAACACCGACCTTGCAGTTAATGTTCCCATGAGCATGTGGCAGGAGCCGTCCGCCTCTTTCGCCGAACTGAGACTCGAACGCGGACGCAGCCGCGCCGACTGGCGTGCCGACAACGTCATGGTCTACGCACAGGATCCCAGAAAGCCAAACGTCAGCGCCGGGGCCAATCAGCAGGTGACGGCGCCGGACAATACAGTACAGATGAATCCGTCCGTGTTCGACATTGATACCGCCCCCGAAGACCTGACTTACGCGTGGACCCAAATCAGCGGGCCGGCAGCGTCGTTCAGCTCGAATGCGGGCGAGACCGCCGGCGACCTGCAGGCGGTGATCATCCTTGATGGCGGGCCCGGCCTTTACGAGTTCAAACTGACTGTCAGCGATCCGGACGGCAACGTCGGCGCAGCAACCGTGCTGGTGCGGTCGAAGGACGCAGGTGACGACGCCCTGTTGGGACATTGGGCCTTTGAGGACCAGCCCCAGGGCAGTATCGCCGTTGACACCCTCGATCCGCTCCTTGGAAACATCGCCGCCGATGACGGCGTAGTTGGACTTATAAACCCCCTGGTCGGCGACCCGAACAGCGATCCCAATTGGGTCGAAGGCTGGGCGGGCGACGCCGCGCTGGAGTTTTACGGCAACGGCCTCGTCGATATCCAGGTAGATAAAACGGCCGATCCCAACCTGACCGGCCTCCAATGGGAGATTTCGACGGCCGCCTGGGTGAAACCTGACGCCGCGACTCTCAGCAACCCGTACAATACCATAATCGCCCGCGCCAACCCCTTCAATTGGGTGCTGAGACAACTCGCCAACGGAAGGGTGGAGTTTACCCTGGCGCTGGAGGGCAGCGGCAATTTGTTCACGGCGGGTACGGTGAATGTCGTCGACGGATACTGGCACCACGTCGCGGGCACCTATGATGGAAAAGAAGTCAGGATCTATGTCGACGGCATTCTGGACGTCAGCCGCCCGGCCACGGGATTTTTGCAGTTCCACCCTGAAGCAGAGCTGACGATCGCCGGCAGGCACGGCCAGGGGCACGCATGGAGAGGCGCCCTTGACGATGTCCGCGTCTACAGCTATGCCCTGAGCCCCGAAGAAGTGCAGGACTTGACCCGGCTCGGCAAGAACGTCAAACCCTGGGTCGCTATCGATGATACTATTGCCACAGAAATAATCATCGCCTTTCAGGATTCCGTTGATCTTACGGCACAGGTCCTCGACTGGAACACCGATCAAGGCCAGATCGTCACCAGTGAGTGGTCGGTGCCGGACGCATCCCTTGCGGATAAAGTGGTCTTCGACGACGCCGCAAGTGTTAATACCACCGCAACGTTCCTTGAACCGGGGATCTATACACTGCGGATCACGGTGATGGACGAATTCGGCGCCGGCATTGAAGGCGATATCCATGACGAGATCACGATCATCGTCAAAGATGCGATCTGCCGCGACCTGCTCGTGGTGGACCCGCGATCGGGCCTGCTAGTCAACCCGGCCTTGTCGCTGGACATCAGCGGACCCACTGGCGAGCCGGATTGCTATGTGAATCTGCACGACCTGGCGGTAATGGCCCAACAGTGGATGCTCTGTAACGATCCGCAGGGCGAAGGCTGCCAGCCGATCGTCAGATAAGCGGTGACCGCAGAAAAGTGAACCATGGATTGGGCGCCGAATATTGAAAGCGGCGCCCAATCTTTTTCTGTCGGTAAACAGTGATCAAGAGGCACCTCGAACAGGAACACCATGATGGATGAAGGCAAGACGATCATTCGCAACGCAATTGTGGGCCTTGCTGCATTGTGCATCGTCGGCTGGCATGCGCCTGCATGCGCCAATAACAACCTGCGCTACTATTTCCCGCCGGAGACGGTCAGCTCGCAAACGGTCACGACCGACGTATGCATTTACGGCGGCACCTCGGCGGGCGTGGCCGCTGCGCTGGAGTTGAGCCGGTTAGGCGTCGGTTCCGTAATTGTGCATCCGGGCACCCGCCTCGGCGGTCTGTCCAGCGGCGGCCTGGGCTGGACCGACATAGGCAACAAAGACGCCGTTCACGGCCTCTCTCGCGAATTTTACCAGCGCGTCGGAGCCAAATACGGCGTCAGCGAAGATTGGACCTTCGAACCGTCGGTAGCGCTTGCGGTGTTCCAGGACATGGTCGCCGAAGCCGCCGCGCCGGTATACTATAAGGCGTTCATCGAGGCCGCGGAGATGGCCGGCGGCCGCATCGCCGCCATCCGCATGGAAAACGGCCTGCGGGTGGTCGCCGATTACTTCATGGACGCCACATACGAAGGCGACCTCATGGCCGCCGCCGGTGTCACATACACCACCGGGCGCGAATCCAATGCCCTCTACGGCGAGACCTACAACGGCCAGCAGGTCCGCGGCGCCCACCAGTTCAACTATAACGTCAGCCCGTATGTAGTCGCGGGCAACCCTGCCAGCGGCCTTCTGCCGGGCATCGAGAACACGGTCCCCGTCACGGGCGAGGGCGACCATCGCGTCCAGGCTTACAACTTCCGCATGTGCCTCACCCAGGTCGCGGGCAATCGCATACCGTTCCCGAAACCAGCCGGCTACGACCGTGCCTGGTACGTACTGCTGGAGCGATATATCGCCGCCGGCTGGACCCAGGTCTTTGGCAAGTTCGACCCCATCAACAACGGCAAAACCGACACGAACAACAACGGCGCCATCTCAACCGATTTCATCGGCCAAAACTACGGCTGGCCCGACGGCACATACGCCCAGCGCGAGGCGATCTTCCAGGCCCATGTCAACTGGCAGCAGGGGCTGATGTGGTTTCTGGCAAACGACCCCGCTGTACCCGTGACAATTCGCAGCCAGATGAGCACCTGGGGCTTGGCGGCCGATGAATTCACAGAGACCGGCGGCTGGCCGCTGCAGCTCTATGTCCGCGAGGCCCGCCGCATGGTCAGCGATTACGTTGTCACCGAGCATGACGTCAGGAGCACTCGGCTCGTGAAGGACTCTGTCGGCCTGGCGGCGTATACTATGGACTCCCACAACTGCCGCCGATTCGTCGACGCGAACGGCTACGCGAGAAACGAAGGCGACGTGCAGATCGGCGGTTTCAGCCCATACCCGCTGTCCTACCGCGCGATCATCCCACGCGTCGGTGAATGCACCAATCTCGCCGTGCCCGTTTGCCTGTCATCGTCGCACATCGCCTTCGGGTCCATCCGCATGGAGCCGGTCTTCATGGTCCTTGCTCAGTCGTCCGCCGTCGCCATCGCACAGGCCCGCGCCGACAATCGCGACCTGCAGGACGTGCACGTCCAAACACTGCAAACAACGCTGGAGGCCCGCGGGCAGCGGCTCTACTGGGACCTTTTACCCGAGGATATCGAAGGAACGATCATCGATTCGGAAGATGAGGAAGCCGTCGAAATCGTCGGTAATTGGCTCGCCAGCACGTCGATCGCCGGATACAACGGCGCCAATTACTTGCATGACGATAACACCGGCAAAGGCCAGAAGTCCGTCCGTTTCGATCTGAACGTCCCCGTCACCGGCGTCTACAAAATCTATCTCCGCTGGACAGCACACACCAACCGCGCATCGAATGTGCCGATAACGGTGCTGCACGACGGCGGCCGCGCCGACCACGTTATCGACCAGCGCTCCAACGGGAGCCGGTGGGTGCTTCTGGGCTCTTATACTTTTACCCCCGCCGCCGGATCGATCACTGTGTCCAACACCGGCGCCGACGGCTATGTCGTCGCCGACGCCGTGCTCTATTCCTCCGAAACGCCTGTGACGTGTGATGAGGTGCTCGATGCAGGCGGCCGGTTCGCCGCCGACGTCGCAGGCCCGGACGACCGGCCCGATTGCCGGGTCGATCTCCACGACCTGGCCGAACTGGCCCGCCAGTGGCTCGCCTGCAATCACCCGCTTCACTGCCCCAACTAACATAACCGGACAACACCGGCGGCACGACCATCTCGGCTGTGAATGCATCCCGGCCGCCCGTTATCACTCGATCAGCGGCTTGCCGTCCGGCCCAACCGGCTGTTCGATGGTGATCTTGTCATCCAATAGCCGCACAAGGTCCGGCAGATCATAAACCGTCAACGCGCCGTGCACCGCATTGACAAGCTGGTTGTCATGCATCTTCGCATGAATGATACTCGACCATGATGCAAGCGCGCCGCGTATGGTCACGTGACTGAACAGCTTCGGCTCGCATGCCGCCGCGTGCAGGGCCGGCACCCCGACGTTCCCGACCGCCACAAGCTCGACCGGACTGCCGGCGCTGCCCGCCAGTTCCGCACAAACGGCTATATCCTCCGCCCGCATGCCGACATACGAACGCCCCATGACATACGCCGCGTAAACATCCTGCCCATCCGTGCCAAAGAAAGGCGCCCCGTAACGCTGCCCGCTCTGCTTCGTCTCGCCCGTCCCTCTCACATCAACCGCAAAAACCGTCTTGCCCGCCCGCACAAGCGCCTCGATCGCACCGCCCGGCCCCGCATCGGCATCTTTGCCGGCCTCGTTTACATAAACCACCACGCCTGCCGACGATTCCTCCGCGGGCTTGAATTTCAAAACCGGCAGATAGATCTCCGACGTCCACTCCACCGTGAACTTCTCGATGGTAAAACCGTCGCGCCGCAGCGTCTCACCGAGCCGCACCGCTGGACGCTTCAATTCACCCGTTCTGCGAATACCCGCCAGATCCCGCACACGGGCCGTCAGCGTCTCTGCATCATGGTTCTGCCACAGTGCTTTGCGCTTGCCTGTAAGCTGCGTCTCGTGCTCAATGTTAATGTCGTACGTCGACCGCGCACCATCCAGCAGCATGACCTGTCCCGCGGGCGTGCACCGCGCCTCTTCCAAAGATAGCGGCACAATGTCGTCCGGTTCTGAAATAGCCTCGTCCCGGCCGGCCAGCCACCGCGACATCCACCGCGCCGCGGCGTTCCGCAGGTGCAGGTTCCAGCCATGCGTGAAATCGGTTTCGCAGATCTCGACGCACTCGGCCGCACCCATCCGCGCATACAGCCGCTTGGCCCGCCGGAAGCTCTCCCACGCGCCCGTAATATCAAAATAGTCCTTCGTTGCACAGCCGATCAGCGTCGGCCGCGGCGCCCGCATCAGCACGTAATCGGCATGGTCCATCCCGAACGCCAGCTGCCCGAAGATGTTCTGCTCGGCGTCCTGGCAGCCGATCGTGTTCAGCAGCCGGTCAAAGCTCGTGATGTAGCAGCATGGCATCGCCGCGGCAACGCGGTCGTCCAGAGCCATCAAATAAGCCGTCTGCGTGCCGCCGCCGCTGTTGCCCGTGCAGCCGATCTTGGCGGCGTCGATCTCCGGGCGCGACTGCAAATAATCGATCGCCCGCATGCCGTCCCAAATTTCGAATCCCGCCGTATTCCGCCCGAGAAGAATCGCCCCGACGCCCAGCATCGTATGCGCCCGCGTCCCTGTAATCGGAGCCTTGCCGTTGGCGTCAAGATACTGGCTCCGCTCGCCCTGATCAATCGGATCGAACACCAGCGCCGCCATGCCGTTAAGCGCCATCAGCGCCCCGACCCGCTGATAGAGATCATACGCTTTGGCGGTATCGCTGTGTCCGCACGGCACCAGCACGCCCGGATAGGGTTTGGCGAAGCGGCCGTCGGCAGGCACAAACAAGAGCGCCGTCACAAAATGCCGCGGCCGGCTTTCGAAAATGACCTTCTCCACCGTGTAACCGGCGCGCTCGATGACCCCGGTGACGCGCGCATTCAGCGGCGTCCGCTCGGGCAGCCCGCCGATGGCCTCAACGAACTTCGCCTTCATGCCGGCCTGGTACGTCGCGATTTGCTCAGGCGTTACGCGGGCCTCGTAATCGGTCTGCCACTGTCGCCCCAATCGCGCGGCCTCCGCGACAAAATACCGCTTCATCATGTCTCGCGGGGCGCCGCCGTCAAGCTGCTCCGGCAAGACAGTCAACTCCTGACCGCTGCACCACGCCGCCGCTGCAAAAAACACTGCCGCCGCGCTGATCGCCAGGCGTCTCTTCATTGCTGATTCTCCTTCGTCAAACAGCAGGGGGCTTGCCCGACCGCCAGGCGCGGCCCAGTCAACCCCGATCTGCAAGGTCCCGGTTATTCTTAGATCACAAGATTAATCTTCCATGCCGCCCGACGGTCTGCCTTGCACCGGACCGATGTACTCCGTAGCGAGGACGATGTCATCGAACCACACCTCCATCACCCGCGACTCTGGACGAGGGTCCTTGTTGTGCCGCGCGGGCTGATCGGTGCAATAGTACAAAAGCCAGAAGCTGTTGATCTTCAGCTCGTCGGTCGTCCGCCATCGAAATCCGTCGAAGTGCCCGTGCAGTTCGCCATCCACCCAGAACGCCTGCACCCCATCCGCCTTGTCCGGCGTGCTGTTGGCCTTGAGCATAACCTCCACGCAATACCAGCGGCCCGGCTCGATAAGCTCCTGCTTGCCGTTGTACACCGAACCCCATTTGGTCTGCATCTCGTGCCAGTAACTGTAAAAGTTCCACACCCCCGGCGGCGGATACTTGCCCCATCGCCCCGTCGGCTCGATCCCCGTCGAGAACTTCTCGTCACCCGGCGGCGTTTCGCCCGCCCCGCCCTTGGGCCACGGGGTGGGGTTGCGGTCCGCAACGAGATGAACAAAATGGTGTATATAGCCTGTCTTCTCGTGAAACTTCACGTAAAATCGCGCATACATCGTATCCACTCCGCGCGGATGCGTGAACAGGTGCCCGTTGTCCCTAATGTGGATGGACTTTTTGCCCGCGGAATGTGCGTGCACGTCCCTCGACAAGCCGATGTTTTCTCGCAGATACATGTGCCCCCACCGCGCCCCGATCTCCCCCACCGTCCCCGTCTCAAAGTCCTCTGCGAAGAGCACTCGCGGATCAGTCTCGATCCCCACGTCGCCAGGGTAAAGCTGCGCCAGCGGCGCCTGAGTGGAAGCCTCACCCCGGCAAATGGTCGCCGAAACGACCCACACAACAAAAAACAACACGAGCACAGCATTCCTGGACGACATGAACCCATCCTCCTTTACGCAAATGCGTCATCCGTTTCACCCTTCCATCTGTATTACCCCTGGAAGGTCAGACTACATTCTATACTTTGGAGGCTGATCTGGCAAGCGCGCGCCGGACGCCGTTGTGATAAAGCAGCGGCCCGACAAGAAGAGCCATTCTATGCAATTCAGCTTCTGCACCTCAGATGTCGCGTCGGCTGTGCCCCTGCTGTTTGTACTTCTCGAGAAGCGAAGTCAGCCGCTCAACAACATCGGGGTGTTCGGCATAGACGTTTTCTTTTTCGCCAATGTCCTTTGACAGGTCATACAATTGAACGGGCGGCAGATTCTGTTTTTTGGCAACCTCCGGCCGCGGATAGCTCCAGCCGCCCGAACCGCCGCACAATTCGAGTTTCCACCGACCCTGCCGTATGCTGAATGATCCGTTAATCGAATGGTGTACCGTCGCCTCACGCAGCGGCGTGCCGTTCGCCTTGCCCAGCAAGGCGCCCAGCATACTGACCGAATCCTCGCCGGCATCAGCGGGCAGGTTGTCGCCTACAATTTCCGCTGCGGTCGCCATTAGATCGGTCAGGCAGATCGTTTCGTCGCACCGGCTCGCAGCTTTGATGCGTCCCGGCCATCGGGCAATAAACGGAATGCGGTGGCCGCCCTCGAAAATATCGGCTTTGTGGCCGCGAAAAATGTAACTCGGGTTGTGTCCATGCGCCGCAAGCGCCTTGTAGTCGGCCTCCGGCGAACAGCCGTTGTCGCTGGTGACGATGACAAGCGTATTTTCAGCAAGTTCGTTTCGTTCCAGCGCGTCGACGACCTGACCGATCGTCCAGTCGGTCTGCATAACAAAATCGCCGTACACACCGATGCCGCTCTTGCCGAGGAACGGCTTCGTCGGCACAATGGGCGTGTGCGGCGCAGCTAACGGCATGTAGACGAAGAACGGCTTGGCGGGCGTTCTTTTGGCGCACCGGTCAATAAACGCAACAGTTTTCTCCAGAAAAGCATCCATCACTTCTTCATGCTTGAAGTCCGGCGACACCGGCCCGCCGCGCCACATCGCAGGTGACGGAGACGCGTCGATGGTATCCGTCGGCATCTGCGTCGGCCGATCATTCTCGATGTAGCAATACGGCGTCATGTCCAGCGATGCGGGAATTCCGAAGAAGTAATCAAACCCGACGTCGTTCGGACCCGGGCGCAGGGGCTTGCCGTAATCGGTCTTCTCCGCGCGTCCCAAACCGAGATGCCATTTGCCCACGCAGGCGGTGGCATATCCGTGCTTCTTCAGCAGAGACGCCACTGTCATGCGACCGTCCTCAATCAGCGCGGGCGAATAACCCCATAGAACCCCGCTCTTGAGGCGCGTTCGCCAGCAGTATCGCCCCGTCAAAATGCCGTATCGCGTGGGTGTACACACGGCCGAGCCGGAATGGGCGTCGGTGAAGATCATCCCCTCTTTCGCCAGTCTGTCCATGTGCGGCGTCGGAATCCTGCAATCCTTGTTCAGACAGGCCACATCGCCATATCCCATGTCGTCGGCAAGAATGTACACGATATTCGGCAGAGATGGCTTTTCGGCCGCAGTGATTGTCGCCGGAAGGGCTGCCATAAGCACAGAAACACCTGCCTGCTTAAGGAACTGACGCCTGTTGATGCCGGCCATATTCATCCTCCCGGTTGGTTGCTTTTCTGCGTGACGGAGGCGAATAAGTGCATCACCTGCTCATGGATGAGGCCGTTGGTCGCCAGAACCTCCTCACAAACGCCGCGCGGCGTCCCCGCAAAATCGCCCCACCGGCCGCCCGCCTCCGACAGAATTAAAAAGCCCGCAGCCACATCGAATATCTTCAGGTGCAGTTCCCAGAAGCCCTCCATCCGTCCGCACGCGGTATAACACAAATCCAGCGCCGCCGAGCCGTACCGCCGCACGTCCCGCAGCCGCGGCACCAGCGCATTGAAATACGCAAGATTGTTCCGCGTCTGATCGAACCGGATGCACGCAAAGCCGGTCGCCATGACACTGTCAGACAGTTCGGCCGTCGCCGAAACATGGATCGGTTCGTCATTGAGCCGCGCACCGCCGCCCGCCTGCGCCTCGTACAGTTCTCCCATCGCCGGCGCGTTCACGGCCGCAAGCGCGTACGCACCTGCCTTTTCGACCGCAATCGATACCGAGTAATACGGCTGACCGTGCACAAAGGACGTCGTACCATCTATCGGGTCGATAATCCAGCAGTATTCACTGCCCGCGACGTCACCGCTTTCCTCGCCACGAATTGCATGCCCTGGGTAGGCTTGTCGGATCTGCTCCACCAGGAACTTTTCAATAGCGACGTCGGCCTCCGAAACCAGGTCGTTGCGCGACTTGTGCGAGACCTCCAGCGTCTTTAAGCGCGAACGGTAGTCCAGCGACATCGCCCCTGCTCGGCTAATAATCTCTCGCAAGAAATCCTTCAACACCGGTCTCCGTGGACTTTCCGACCAGGCTAACAAAATCAGCCGCAAAAGTCAATTTGACAAGCAGCCCCCGGGACGCCATCCGTCAGCCGCCGCGCAGACGAAGAGTGTCTGCTAAAGCATGTCCGCCAGTTTGGCCTTTCCCAGAACCTCAACGCATTTTTCGCCGGCCGTCTTGCAGGCCTGCTCCATCTTCACGCTGTACGGGGCATTATTGGCCTGAGCCGCGACCTCGATATACCCGCAGAGCGGTCCGTTCACCGCCTCGATGATTTCCAGGATCGTGATCTCCTCCGGCCGCCGTGCAAGGGTGAAACCCCCGCGCGGGCCCCGCTTGCTGCGCATCACATTGGCCCGGACAAGCTGCTGCAGAATTTTCAGAAGATACTCTAACGGAATGTCATATTCTTTGCTGATCGCACTCGCCAGCACCGGGCCATCCTTGTCGTACAAGGCAACGTGGCCCGCCGCCATCATCGCATAACCAGCAGATCTGCTAATAGCCATTGTCATCGCTCCCAAATTTCTATAAAAAATGTTACACAACTTTGATTGTATTCTTGCCAGAAAAACACTGCAAGCAACACTATTTCTCGAAGTTTGTGAAAAAAAAACGCAATTACTCCGCGATCCCACCGGCCGCAGAGGCCCCGCCGACAGACTTGTTTCAATATAAGTTCTTTAGCTCAAAAGTTTTATGACAACTGCAACTCATAGACAACAAGCTTTTTGCCCCCCGTCCTGCAACAGATAAAAACAATTGTTTCGATCTGGGTTGCAGCATCGGACCAAAACGCAAAGAAATAAGAGTAGGGGCCGCACCTTATGGACTATATGGACTTCACCCTATCGATGCAAGCATTTTACCCAATTACTGCAAAATGCTATTCACCATGGCTAAAATTGGGGTGCGGGCTCTTGCAGTTGGCGAAAACCTTCACCGATGATGACGCACGTGCGATTCCCATAGAACCAGCAGGTCCTTGAGCCGGCGCGCCTCCTGCCGCCGGGATGCAAGCAGGTCGTGTTCCTCGGCCGCGTCAGAGCTTAAATCGAACAGGTATTCGGCAACTGTACCTCCATCCTGCCGGCAAATGTACTTAAGATCGCCGCTCCGCACCGCTTTCCACGTCCGCTCGCCTCGCCTGGCTCGCCAGAAAAGATTCCGATCTCTGGCCATCCTGTTGTTCTCGACGTGATCCACAATGTCCATGCCGTCAAACAATCGCCCCACCGGCGCCTGTACCCCCGCCAAACGCACAATCGACCGCGACAGATCCATCGTCATGCACGGCTGCTCGCACACGGTTTTCGCTTCGATGCGGCCGTCAAACCGAATGACGCACGGCACACGAATTCCCCCTTCGAAGAGTCCGCCCTTAAAGCCGGACAGCGGCGTATTGCGGCCCTTTTTGTTGGCGCCGTTGTCGGAAGCGAAAATAATAATGGTGTTTTCAGCCAGACCGCCGTCCTCCACGGCCGCCACGATCCGCCCGATGCCTCGGTCCATACTTTCCACCATCGCCTGGTACGTCCGGCGGTCGCCCGTATTGTAGTCTGCCTCCGCCACCGGCGCGTCGTGCGCATCGTCGGGCCCCTGATATGGTGTGTGCGGCGCGGTATAGGCCACATACAGGAAGAACGGCTTCGCCAGATGCCCCGTCACAAAACGCACCGCCTCATCGCTGATCAGGTCCGTCATGTAGCCGGCGCGCTTCACCGGTTTGCCGTTTTCGTATAACGCATTGTCGCCCGTATATTCAGTATGGTGAAAGTAGTCCGCCGAGCCGCCGATGGGCCCGAAGCTGTAATCAAAGCCGTGCTGATTCGGGTAGAACTTCGGCTCGTAGCCAAGGTGCCATTTGCCGATGCAGGCGGTGGCGTATCCCCCGTCTTTGAGCATCCGGGCGATGGTAGTCTCTTCAACCGGAAGACCCAGTTCGTGCTTCTCGCACAGCCGAATGGCGTCGTCGTACCGCCCCACATTGCCGATCCCCAGCGCACACTCCATGCCGCCGACCCGATGCTGATACCGCCCCGTCAGCAGTGCCGTTCGCGTCGGCGTGCACTCCGGCCCATTAGCGTAAAACTGAGTAAACCGAACCCCCCGCTCCGCGAGCGCATCGATTGCCTCCGTCCTAATGTCCGCACAGCCGTAACACCCCACGTCGCCATACCCCAGGTCGTCGGCCAGAATCAAAATGACGTTAGGCCCGCGGCCCGCCGCGATGTGTTCACTTTGACACCCACCTGCCAGAGCCGCCGCGCCCAGCATGGCAGTCCGCCTAAGAAACTCCCGTCGATTCACAACACCCTCCTGCCTGGACATATTTTCCCATTACGTATTGTCAAGTGTTCCTGCAACAACATCATTATCCGGCTTCAGAACCGTCTGTCAACAATTCTGCTATGCGCGCAAGAGCACCTGTGGCCCACGTCCAGGTTTCTTTGACTTCGGTCGCGGGAATTCTGCTCTTGGCTATTTTCTGAAGAAATCCAGGTTGAACGGCGTCTTGGCGGGTTTCAGCCGCACGGCCGGGGCGCCTTTGTTCAGTCGCAGACTCTGGCGCCATGTGTCGTTGCCCGCCTGCAGGCTGCGCGTGAAGCCGTAGGCCAGGCCATTCTGCGAAGTCACGAGATCGCTCTTCTTCTCGTCGAATCGCGCATACCGGCCCGTGATCGACGCATAGTACCACCGATACGGAAACTCATGCTCCTTGAACCACGGGTCGATATCGGTGATGTCCACGTTCAGCGCATCGGGCAGGTCGTACTCCGTATACATTAGCGTGATGTCACGCGTATAGTAATGCTCCGCATACCATACCACCCCGGGCCCACAGAACTCTGTCAGATCGCCCGGCTTCCACTGCGGCGGAATGTACGCGTCGAGATACGTCATGTGCAGCGTCTCGGGCGCAGCCGCCCGGCAAAGCTGCTGCGCCGCCGAACGAATGGTCCACGACCCCGCCGAATGCCCGATCAGATGCACGTGACGAAACCGCTGCCCCAGCGCAAGGATCGCCGCCGCCAGCCTCGGCCCGCCGATGTCGCGTCCGTACCGCGCCGCGTCCACCGGATTGATCACGCCCGCCCCGCCGTGCCAGTCGAACACCGCGCAGACCCACACGTTGGGATCGGTCTTGTCAGCAATCGCCGCGGCGATATCCGCCGGCCAACTGCTGGAACCCCGATCAATCCAGCCATGCGTCACCACGACAAGCTTGTCCGCCGTCGGGGCAATGGCCACCTCGGCGTCGATCACAACGTTGGGCTCCGCGGCCGCCTCCGGCGTGACGATCATGTACTGAACAACAAATGTCCCCTCGTCAGCGATCTCCAACAACCCGTTTGCATCTCGCCCGACCTCCACCCCTGCCCGGAGGTAACCCTCCAGCCCCGCACTCTCCATGAAGCGAACAACATCCTTGCGGGGATCGGACCACTGCCCCGACGCGGACGCCGCCAACACCAGAAAACAGAGGCACCAGGCGCCTTCTTCACATATCGCTTTAACCATCAAGAAACCTCATGATCCGCGGGTTGCTCCGCCGGCGATTCACCCGGCTTGCGTCCCCGCATTGCCTCGGCGGCCATGCCGCGAAGCCCGGTGATGTCCAGCTTGCCCGAGCCCAGAATAGGAATCGAATTTGCCTTAACATAGTTCTCCGGCCGCGGCCTGTACATGTTCGGCAGATCGCTCGCCGCAACAATCTCGCGAAGCCTGTCCGGATCGCAGGCCCCGTCTACATAAACCACCACGAGCTGCTCGCCTTTCTTCGCGTCCGGAACGCTCGTCACCGCCACCACGTGCTCGTGTGTGCCAAGCCCCTTCAGCAGCACCTCCTCGATCTTCAAATGCGGCACCATCTCGCCGCCTATCTTGCTGAATCGGGAGATCCGATCCGTAATCGTGATAAACCCGTCCTCGTCCATACTAACGACGTCGCCCGTATTATACCAGTCGCCCTCGAACGCCTCCGCCGTTTTTTCTTCCTCCCCCAGGTACCCTAACATCACGTTAGGCCCCTTGACCAGCAGCACCCCCGGCTGGTTGAGTCCCACCTGGCGCCCACTGATGGCGTCGACGATCCGCACAGCCACACCCGGAATCGGATGACCCACCGTGCCCGGTTTGTGCCCGACCTGGAGGAGTCCCCCCGCCTCCACATCCGAAACGTTCAGCGCAATCAGCGGACTCAGCTCCGTCACGCCGTACCCCTCCATGGGCCGAACCCCGAACTTCTGCTCGAAGGAATCCGCCAGCCGCGTCCGCAGTTTCTCGGCGCCCACGAGCACCAGCCGCAGCGACGCAAAATCCTCCGGTTCGGCCCGACGTATATACGTCATCAAAAACGTCGGCGTCGCAAAAAGCAGCGTCGCCTTTTTCTCGCGCACCTGCTGCGCCAGCAGTTTCCCATCGAGCGGATTCGGCACGTACGCCGTCGCGACCCCCGCAAGCACCGGCAGCCAAAGCGCAAACGTCAAGCCGAACGAATGGAAAAACGGCAGCCCCGAACAGATCATATCGCTGGAATACACTTTAAACACCATCAGCGCCGCCGCGATGTTCGAGGAGATGTTGTGATGGCTCAGCACCACACCTTTCGGCAGACCGGTGCTGCCCGACGAGAAAATAATCGTCG
This sequence comes from Phycisphaerae bacterium, assembly GCA_014859965.1. Classification (GTDB taxonomy): domain Bacteria; phylum Planctomycetota; class Phycisphaerae; order Sedimentisphaerales; family Anaerohalosphaeraceae; genus JACZKQ01. Next base: position 7,582 of record JACZKQ010000021.1, on the reverse strand, counting down.
CCACGTCGTCGCCGCAAAAACCGCGGGCGTTCGCCAGCCGCCGCCGAGGCACAAACCGCGCCTTCAAAAACGAACGTCGCTTCTGCGCTGGACTGATCCCCTGCACAAGGTCCTCGATAAAGATCAAACCCGGCATGTCATCATCAATATGCGCCTTCTCCAGAAACTCCCGCGAAGAGATCACGGTCGCCAGGCCACACTTCTCCACCGCATACGCCCGCGCCTCCGCCGTAGCGGCGTAACTCAGATTCACGGACACCTTGCCCAGCAGCGCAATCGCCAGATTCCCCAGCGCCGCGCCGCACGAAGGCGGCAGCAGAAGACCCACATGTTTCTGGCCGCCGACAACCGGCTTCAGCGCATCCGCAAGCGCAACCGCCGCCGTCAGCGTCCGCCCAAAGGTCAGCGTTTTGCCCGTCGCGTCGCTTATGCACGTCTTTGCCCAGTGCTTGCGCGCGCTCCGAACGAAGTCCTCCCCCAGCGATCGCCGCGTCGGCTTGAGCGAATTGAAATAGTCGCACGACAACTCCATCACCGCCTGCCGAATCTCGACCGCCGTGGAATTACCCGGCATCGGCGCACCGAAGTGAACCGTCACCGGATGCGGAAAATGCCGCGGCAGCATCGCGAGCAGCCGGCCGTGATAATAACTAAACATACTGCCCCACGCCCCGCCGATGTGCGCCGGGATAACGGCATAATCGGTGTGCTTCATGATTTTCTCAAATCCGCTGCGAAACTGCCCGAGCATCCCCGTCCGCGTAACGCCCCCCTCGGCGAAGATGCACACCATAAAGCCTTCCTCCATCGCCTCCCGCGCCGCCCGCAGCGAGGCCATGATCTGCTTCGGCGGGTCCGTCGCCGAAATCGGAATCGCACGCATCAATCTGCAGAACGGCTTGACCCACCACCGATTGTAGATCGCGCGGTCGATCAGAAACCGGATTCGCCGCTCCTGTGCCGCGCCCAGCAGCGCCGCGTCCACCCACGTAACATGGTTCGAGACCAGAAGCACGCCCCCTTGTGTGGGCACGTGCTCGGCCCCGACGGCGCGCAGACGATACACAAAACGGGTCAGCACAACAATAACAAAACGCACCAGGAAATCCGGCAGTATCCACATCGCCACGGCCGCCAGCACCAGCGTCAGCAGGCCGATTACGAAGAACGATTGCGCAGCCGACGACCCGAGAAGTTTAAGGCCAAACAGCAGGGCCGCGGCCGCCAAAACCCCCACCCAACTGAGAAAACCCGACGCCGCGATCACCTCGCCGCGCATGTGCGCCGGCGACCGCAACTGAATAAACGCGTTAAGCGGAACGATGAACAGCCCCGCACTGATGCCCGTCAGAAACATCAGCCCCAGCATGACGAACTTGAACTGCGGATCGCCTACGAACGCCGCGGCCATACAGCACACCGCCAGCCCAATCGCGCCTAACGGCACGATGCCGAACTCGATGCTTCGACCCGACACCCGCCCGGCCAGCCACGACCCAAAACCGATCCCCACCGCCGCCGGAACAAACAAGTAGCCGCTGCGAATCTGGTCCCACCCCAAAGCCTGAATCCCGTACGGAATCAGGTTCATCTGCAGGAACGCACCAACAAACAGGAAATACGCCGACGCAAACACCGCTAACATCAGGTAGTGATCGCCCCATGTTTCCCGCAGCGGCTTGTAGACGTCCTTGACGAACAGCCACGACGCCCGACGCCCGACGCCCGCAGGCGCCGTTCGCTCGATGCGAACACCGCACAAAAGCCCCACAATCGCGACGACCACGCACCCCAGACCCGCCAGCGTATAATGCTCCCGCGTCAGCAGCGTCAGGGCCGGCGCCCCCGCCGTGCCGATCACAATCGCCATGTACGTCAGCGCCTGCAGAAAACTGTTCGCCCGCGAAAGCTGCTCGTCGTGCACCAGTTCCGGCACGATCCCGTACTTGGACGGGCCGAAGAACGCACTCTGCGTACACATCAAAAAAAGCACCGCACACACACCAAAGGGACTTTCCAATGCAAACGCAAGGCACCCCAACAGCATCACCCCGACTTCCGCCACTTTGGTTATCACGATAATGTCGCGCTTGCTGAAACGGTCCGCCAGGGTCCCGGCATAAGGGGTAAAGAGCAGAAACGGCACGACGAAAATAGCCGCCGCAACCGTCGTGGAGAACGTCGCGCTCTTCTCGCCGAACAGCCCGATCAAAAAGAAAATGCTCAGCAGCTTGAATACATTGTCATTGAGCGCACCAAAGAACTGTGTCGCGTTGAACCACGCAAATGAATTTCCGAGCTGCAACCGGATCGGCCTCATCATTCCGTTCTCCCTTCCGTGGCATACCCATTCCGCCCGTCTTCAAGGTCCTCTGCGTCCTCATCCGCGACGCTTTCATCCGCACCCAGATACGCTACAACAGCGTCCAGCACTTTTTCCCGCAAGCCTTCGGCCTCGTTGAAAAGCTCGTGCCGCCCCCCCTCGATCAGCGTAACGTCCGCCGCCGGAAATTTGCGGCGGATGAATGCGAGATTATACTTGAAGGAAACCGTCGTGTCCTTGGTACCCTGGATCACTTTCACGCCGCATGCACTCGGACCGCGATCCGCCATCCGGTCGTTCCATTCATACAGCGCCAGCAGCCACCTCAGAGAGACGTTCCGGCAGTGCAGCATATCGCTGTACTTATTGAACTTCAAATACGCCGGATCGCTGCAATTCTTCCGGGCAATACGGGGCACCGTGTCCGTGAAGCTGCTGTAAAACCGCGCCCCCGCACGCGAAGATTGCCAGCCGGGACTCCGCACCAGCGGCCCCGCCAGAACCACCCGCCGGAACACTTCAGCGTCGCGAGTCAGCAGCCAGTCGATCGCCACCGTCCCGCCCGTGCTGAACCCGATCACATCATAAGGGCCGTGCGCCAAGCCGCGCACCACCTCCAGAAAGTCCCCCAACGCGTCGCTGTACTGCGAAAAATCCTCAATCACCGCCCGCTCACCCGTCGACAAGCCGTGCCCGGGCATGTCGTACATCGCCACCGCGTAACCCGCGTCGAGCAGCCGCCGAATCAGATGCCGGAATTGCCCGCAGTGATTCAGATACCCGTGCAGCAGAATCACCGTCTCACGGTATTCCCCCGGCGTATACACGTGTCCCGCCAGCGTCCACTCGCCTGATTCGAAGGTCCCGAACCGATGCCGCACGCCCTCACCCATGCCGAGCCCATAATGGTCGAAATAGGCCCTCACCGATTCAGGATAATCCCCGCCGGCCGATACGATCGGCCGAATCTCGTCTCGGATTCGCACCATGCTGTCCCCGCTGCCGGATACCTCGGTACGCGTGCACGCCGGCCGAATCGCCATGGCAAATACACACAGCACCAGTACGCCGAATATCGGCAGCATCCGCAGAGCCTTTGCCCGTTTCGACACCACGTCCGCTATAACTGCGTTTTGCAGCTTCATGATAAGGTCCCGCCAGCCCGATGCGTCCGGTTATATCAGCGAACAAACGAAGCGGCGGTCACCGTCCGCTTGCGCCGCACCTGGTCCACAAATGCCTCCAGCCGCGTGCCCAGCACGGGATCGTCCTGACCGTCAAAGCTGAGGTTCAATACAGGCATGCCCCCGCACTGCGCGCTGATCCGTGACGTCTGTGTGCTCACCACCGTTGACGGCATGCAGCCGAACGGCATCACGTTCACTACCCCGCCCATCCCGTGACGGTGAAACTCGATCATCTTGCCGATGCTCAGAACCGCCTCGCCCTCAAACGACGAGTGGATATACGGCGCCGCTGCGGCGATGGTGCTCTTGACGGGCGATTCCGTCAGCCGCCCGAAACGCCGTTCCAGAGGACGACCGAGGAACTGCTCGGCCCTGCGCTGAATCACGTCTTGAACGCTGTTGCTCAGCCAGTCCCGCCAGTCCCAGCGCCGCACCGCCCGCGCCGTCCGTGTGAAATTCGTATAATAGATCCATTCCGACACGCTCGCCAGATCGCAGACCGCCCCTAACGATTCCAGTTGCTCGATAATCCGCCGGTTCGAGAACGGATGATTGCGCACGTAAATTTCCCCCACGATGCCCACCGGCGTCCGCTCCGCACGTCCGTCCAGCTCGATGCCGCCGAACCGTTCGGCCGCCGCCGACATGAACCGGCTCATCGCCGCCGCATCGGCCCGCTGTTCGATGACATCCACCCACTGCCTCGAAATATCCTCGTATATCTCCTGCGCCTGCCCGCGATCCGCGGCAAAAGGCCGCAGCCGCAGAATGACCTTGTGCAGCAGGTCCGCACCTGCAATCGCCGTCCAGATCTGCTTGGTGAACGCGTGCTGCGAACTCTTAACCCCCGTCATCAGCGCCTTGTAAAAGCCGTTGTCCTGGTTCGGGGCGAAGATCGGAATCGACCCCGCGTCGGCGTATTTGAGCACGAGTTTCTGAAGGCAATGATACATCCCGAAGCGGCACGGCCCCGACGTGCCCGGCATGAAAAACGCACTGCGCGCCGGATCGAAACCCGGACTGTTGATCACGTTGAGCATCTCCCCGATCGTGATCGCGCACGGCAGGCATTCCTTGCCGGTGGTGTAGCGACGCCCCTCCAGCAGAATCTGTTCGTCCGCCACAGGCATCACCTGGGCATCCCGCCCAAATGCCCGAAACGCCGCGGCAACCGCGTAGGCGCTGTCGCCCATATAAGGCACGTACAGCCTGCGCTGTTCATTCGGCGCAGCCGCCCGAGCCGCCGCCGCCTCAGGCGCCGCTGCCTCCGCGTGGTAGTGACGAAGGCTTTCCAGGAACGCCTCAAGCCGCGTGATCAGACCCGCATCCGCCGAATGCTCGTCCAGTTCCAGTTGCAGGCACGGCTTCGGCCGCATCCGGTCCGCGAAGAACGTCTGAATAAACGAATCCGGGCCGCACCCGAAATTCGACAGATACACTGCAAACAATCGATCATCCGCCTTGACGATCTCCGCCGCCCTAAGAATCTTCCGCCCGTATGTCCAGTAAACACTCTCCTCCAGACTCGCATCCCAGACAGAAACCCCGTCCAGATCCAGCATGTCCATAGGAATCAGCGAAATACCCAGCTCGGCCAGTTTCCGCGGCAAGTGCAGGTTCACCCCCTCATCGCACCCGTTGTACGGACGCGAAACCAGCACAAACGCCTTCTCGTCCTTCGGCAGCGCCTCCAAAAACTGCCGCCCCTTCGCCTGCACGTCGCGCTCGAACGCCCGCTGGGCACGCACCGCCGCATCGATCGCCCGACCGACGACAGCCCCCGACACGCCCAGCGTCTTCGCCAGTTGCCGCAGCGTCCGCGACAGGAGCCTCTGCCCCTCGCCCAGACGAAGCGGCGTACTCAGTATCTTCGCCCCGCCATCGCCGTTGCCGTTGCCGAACGCCGTCCGGACCTGATACGGAAACGACTGCACGTAAGGACATAATTGATTGTGCTTGTGCCCCGATGCATCCGCCAGGCCGCTGACCACGCTCGGAACAAATACGTAATCCACCCCGTTGTTCATCAAACGGGCCACGTGCCCATAGGCCACCTTGATCGGAAAGCACATCTGCGCGCTCACCGTATCCACCCCCGTGCGGATGGTTTCCTTGTCCGTCTGCTTTGTAACCTCCACCTCGAAACCTAACGACGCAAAGAACTTGGAAAACAGCGGCAGCAGTTGCCACGCCGTCAGGCACCGCGGAATCCCGATCCTCACCCGCCCCGAATCATGCGTCCCCTTCTCGTCTCCTGCCGGCGCAGATCCCGCCTCTGCTTCCGCCCGCACCTCCGGCGATTCGTCCAGACCTGCATATTCCAGCAGTTTCTTTTCACGATACGCAAAAAGATCCTCGCCGCAAACCGTCGCGGCCTTCTTCTTCACGTTGTAACGGTCGCAGCGCGAACCGTAGAACAATGCCGCCGAACCCGGCGCCTTTACCCGCTTGATCTGACAATCGTTACTGCAATGATGGCACGTAAACGACGTCACTTCGTACGCGCCGTCCACAAGGTTTGCGAACCCCTTGAATCCGCTGGCGAACGCCGCCTCACCGGCGCACTGCTTCACGTGCTCCGCCGCGATCGCCGCCGCCCCCAGCGCCCCCGTCACTTCATGGTGATCGGGCACTACGATCTTCCGCTGCGTAATGGCCTCGAACGCCGCCCACACGGCACGGTTAAACGCCGTCCCACCCTGAAAACTGATGTGCTCCCCGATCTTCCGCCGGCCCACCACCCGATTGAGATAATTGCTCGCAATCGAATAACTCAGACCCGCCACCAGGTCCTCGCCCGACGCCCCCTGCTGCTGATAACTCAACAGGTCGCTTTCGATGAACACCGTACACCGTTCGCCCAGTTTGATCGGCGACCGACTCGCAAACGCCATCTCCGAAAACTGCCGCTTGATGTCGATGCCTAACCGCTGCGCCTGCTCCTCGATGAACGAACCCGTCCCCGCCGCACACGCATGGTTCATCTCGAAATCCACCACCACGCCGTTCTGCAGCGAAATATACTTGCTGTCCTGCCCGCCGATCTCAAAAATCGTATCCACCTCCGGATACACAATCGCCGCGCCCGCCGCCTGTGCCGTGATCTCGTTGATCACCACGTCGGCCCCCACGAAATCCCCCGTCAGGTAACGCCCCGAACCCGTTGTCGCCGCCCCACGAATCCTAACACGGTCGCCCACCTGCGCCCCTACGCTCGCCATGGCCTTCTTGACCGCCTCCAGCGGATTGCCCGCCGTCATCAGGTACTCCTTGGCAAGCACCCGCTGCGCCGTATCCATCACCACGATCTTCGTGCTGATCGAACCCACGTCGATGCCGATGTACGCATCGACCGCCCCCGCCGGCAAGTCTTTAACCACCTCACTCGCGGGCGAAGCCGGCGGATTCGGCAAACGCTTCCGCCGCGGCGCCGTCTGCAGCATGCTCTGGCGTCCTTCCAGCCAGGCATCGATCTTCGACACACACGCCGCCAACTGTCCCGGGGCCACACGCGGATCTGGCGCTGCCAGAACCGCCCCCATCGCGCCCGTAAAGAAATGCTCCTCCGGCACGATCATCTCACCCGCCGCCAGGTCCAGCACCTCCTCGAACGCACGCACCACGGCCTTGTTGGCCGCCACCCCGCCGGTAAAAACGATCGGTTTGTGCAGCGTCCGGCCCGCCGCCAGATTGCTCTTGAGCCCCCGCGCCAGCGCAAGGCACAGACCCGCGATAATATCGCACATCGGCGTCGCCTGCTGCTGAAGGTGAATCATGTCGCTTTTGGCGAACACCGAGCACCGCCCCGCCATCCGGGGCACGTGCGTGCTCTGAAGCGCCAGCGGTGCAAATTCCTCCTCGATGCTCACACCCAGCCGCTGCGCCTGCTGGTCCAAAAATGAACCCGTCCCCGCAGCGCAGACCGTATTCAGTGCAAAATCGTCCAGCGCCAAGACCCCGTCCCGCCGCGCCAGAAAAATAAGCTTGCTGTCCTGTCCCCCCATCTCGATCACCGTCGCCCGCTCGGCGTCGCCCAGCACCGCCGCAACCGCCGCCGCCTGCGCTGAGACCT
>JACZKQ010000199.1 GCA_014859965.1 Phycisphaerae bacterium | reverse complement strand
CGACTCGGCGGTCAAGCATCACATCCGGCGTTTGGAAAGCTTGGGCTACAAGGTAACCGCGACACGCATGGAGTCCGCCGCGTGATTCTTTTCAGAGCAGAGGCCAAAATCCCCCCCCGGCGAACAGATGCTCCTGATTTTGGCCTCTGCCCAACCGGTTTTGCTCTCCATTGTCGCCGCAGGTTGAGTTTGGGATGCGGACATCCGGAGAATGCGTTTACCCTGCCGGCAGGGAGAAGATCTTCAGGATGGCCGCATACAGGACAAGCGATCTTATCCCTTGTTCCCAACGATCATTCCACGCCCTTCTATCCCTTAAGAAAACCTGTTGCCCATTTCGGGCAAGGAGCGATTGGGCATCGGAATGACCGTCGGGATGGCCGGTTGCGCCTACTTGCCCATCAGGTGATTGACGATTAGCATTTCCAGCTCTTCGTAATCGCGCTGGCTGATGAGATTATCTATCTGAGCTTTGTCGAGGCTTCGCACCAGTTCGACGAGATGCAGGAAGATGAGACGACTGTTGCTCAGGTGTTTCGTTGCAGCCTCGGCTTTCTGCGTCCGCATCGCTTTTACGTCCAGTCCGACAAATTCGCCCTTCTTGCCGTAATCGTATTGCTCAAGCATTCGCACCTGATTGAATGCCCGCCGCAGGTCGACCGCCCCGAACGTCTTGTCCTGGTCGAATTTCAAGCCGTTCTGATCATTGAGGTGCACCGTGAAAAGCTTGTCGTAGGCCAGCGCAAAGCCCATTTCATCCGAGGGATCGAGGCCTGCCAGAATTGCATGAGCGCTTTCGATATTCACGCCGACACGGCCGGGATCGTCGGTCAGGAAACTGATCGCCACCGCGTGGCCTGTCGTCGGAATGTATGTGTGATCCATGGGTTCATTCGGCTTGGGTTCGATGGCGATCCGGATCTTCGGATCGTAATCCAGCATGTCGTTGATCGCTTCGACCAGACGGTCCACGGCGAGTTTGCTGTCCTTGGCCTCGCGAATATACGTTCCCTCGCGGGCAAGCCACAGCACGATCAGGTCCGTATCCAGCGCCTTTGCGATGTCGACGCACCGAAGCGACCGCTCACGGGCATACTGCCTGCACTGCGGATCGTTGGACGTGTATCCGCCGTCGATCGTCCGCGGGTCCTCCCACAGCCGCGGGGCGACAAATTCCGCCGCAAGCCCCTCGCCATCCAGTGCACTCTTGACCGCCTTGGCCTTTCGCGTGATCTGGTCGGGACTCAGATCGTTCATGTCCGGCACGGCATCGTCATCGTGGAACTGCACGCCGTCAAAGCCCAACTGTTTGTACTGCTTGAGCTTTTTGCCGAATTCAATGCTGCTCCGCACGGTGGGTCCGAACGGATCGCCGCCTTCATGTATGTTCCAGGGTCCAAATGTAAAGCGATATTCTCCGGGCATCAGTCGTTCCTTTCCATACGCGTAGCTGTTTTGCGAACAAACAAGTAATACAAACACCAATGAACAGCCCTGAGACACTGAAGGTCCGTTCGGCGGCAATTATACGTCCTTCCTGCCCCTTGTCCACCCCGTTTTGACGAACCGCTTACCACACGCAACGCTTGTCTTGGCCGGCCTTTTATGATATATATGCTTTCAGCGTACGGATCATGATGAAAATTACAATTTGACCGGAGGAAAGCCATGCGGTGCTTGTCAGGTAAATTTGTTCTGGCTGTGATCTTTGCAGGAATGGTTTTGTGTGCGTCGTCGGGCTTCGCACAGGCGTGGCGGCCGCTCTTCGACGGCAAGACATTGGACGGCTGGCACGTCCGCGGCGGCACGGCCGAATACCACATTGAAGACGGGGCCATCGTAGGCACAACGGTCAAGGGCAGCCCCAATACCTTCCTCTGCACTGAATCCGATTACGGGGACTTTGTTCTCGAATTCGAAGTCAAGTGCGATCCGGCCCTCAACTCAGGCGTCCAGGTCCGCAGCCGCGTCACCAAGGAGAACCGCGTCTTTGGCTACCAGGCCGAAATCGCCGCCGCCCGTACCGCCTCCGCCGGGAGCATCTACGACGAAGGCCGCCGCGGCCGATGGGTCTACCTCATCCCCAAGGACTCCCCCGCCGCAAAGGCCTACAAGGACGACGACTGGAATCAGTACCGCATCGCCTGCACCGGCCCCCGTATCCAGACATGGATCAATGGCGTCCCCTGCACCGATACGATCGACACGCTCGACACCACCGGCTTCATCGGCCTGCAGGTCCACTCTGTCGGCGGCGACCCGAAGCTCCAGGTCCGCTGGCGCAACATCCGCATCCGCGAACTCGGCCGCCACGTCTGGCGTCCCCTGTTTGACGGCAAGACTCTGGCCGGCTGGCATACGCTGCCCGGCGGCAACTGGGAAGTCCGCGACGGCGTCATCGTCGCCACGAGCCCCGCAAGTGAAGCCCGCCACGGCCTGCTCGTCAGCGACGCCGCCTACGGCGACTTCACCGTTCGCCTTCAGTTCAAGGCCCTCAAGGGCAACAGCGGCTTCTATTTCCGCAGCCAAAAGAGCAACGACGGCGTGGGCGTGCACGGTTTCCAGGCTGAAATTGATGCATCCAATGACGTCGGCGGCCTCTATGAAACCGGCGGCCGGGCATGGGTCATTCAGCCCAAATCCGAGGACGTCGCCAAGTACTTCAAGCCCGGCGAATGGAACGACATGAGCGTCCATGCCAACGGCCGCCACATTGTCGTCCACGTCAACGGCACAAAGACCGCCGAACTCATCGACGACCCCGGCCGCCTCCAGGGCCATTTTGCACTGCAACTGCACGGCAGTCAGGACATGGAAATCATGTTCAGGAATGTTGAAATCCTGCAGGCGCAGACCTGCACGGCGCATATCCCGTTCAACGGCAGCGACCTGAAAACTTGGAAACTTAAAGGCGGCAGGAACATGAGCGACGGAAAGTGGGTCGTGGGAACAGCCGCGATTTCTTCCGCCGATCCGAAGCAACTCGTCTCGAAGGGCGGCGCCGGTGAGATGATTAACCTGGCCGAACGAAACGGGCAGAGCATTGACATCTTCTCGACTGAAACATTCGGCGATGCCCGGATTGAGGTCGATGTCATGGTGCCGCAGGGTTCCAACTCCGGCGTTTACGTCATGGGCGAATACGAAATACAGGTATTGGACAGTTGGGGACGCGACAAGATGGGCAGCGGCGACATGGGCGCCGTGTACGGCGCCGCCCCACCGCCGAAAAATGCCAGCAAGAGGCCCGGTGAGTGGCAAAAATACGTCATTGATGTCAATGCACCGCGTTATGATGCCGCGGGCAACAAGATTGCCAACATGGAACTTGCCAAGGTTCAGTTAAATGGCGTCATCCTTCACCAGAACCTCGTGTTGCCCGGACCGACCCCCGGCGGCGTGAGCGGCCGGGAAGCGGCCAAAGGCCCTATCATGTTCCAAGGCGACCACGGCCCGGTCGCCTACCGCAATATTCGTATTACGGAGTTCACCGACGCAAAATAGAAACTGCAGCACCGGGTGATATGCAGGGGCTGGCATGCGACGTGAATTCTGCGCGCCTGTTCAGCCGCCTTGTCGGGCTGCACCCAACTGGCCGCAAGCGGCTCTAATGGACCGGCCCCGACGGTAACGGATAACCGTCTCGATGCCTGCCTCCGCGAGGACGTCCCGGAATCCGTGTATCGCCCGGCGAGGACTTGGCTGAAACGCGCAGCCTTCGTGCGGGTTGTACTCGATCAGGTTCACGACGGCATCAATGTCCTTGATGAGGCGTGCCAGTGAACGGGCATGCTCACGGGAATCGTTCACCTCGTTTATCAGACAGTACTCAAATGTGACCCGCCTGCCTGCGGCGTGTTGATAATGGCGTATGGACGCCAGCAGCCTCTTCAAAGGATACTTCTTCGCGACGCTCATCATTTGCTGCCGAAGTTCGTCGGTAGGGCCATGAAGCGAAATCGCCAGGCGCACCTGGAGGTGCTCGTCGGCGAACCGTTCAATGCCCTCGCAGATGCCGCACGTAGACACAGTTATATGGCGCTGGCCGATGGCCTTGCCCGCCCTGTCGTTGAGAATGTGTAATGAACGGATGACATTATCGTAGTTGTCAAACGGCTCGCCCATTCCCATGTAGACCACGTTGTTGACCTTTCCGCAGTGTGCGACGGCCTGGTTCACCTGGTCGGCGATCTCGCCGGCGGACAGATCCCGGGCGAACCTCAGCCGGCCGGTTGCGCAGAACGCACAACCCATTCGGCACCCCGACTGGCAGGATACACAGAGCGTCCGCCGCCCCTCTTTTTCGTCGGTCAGAAGGACGGATTCGAACTGGGTTCCGTCGGCCGCGGCAAACACAAATTTGACAGTGCCGTCAGGATCGACAAGTTTCTCGACCGTTTGCAGACGGGAGATAAAATACTGTCCCTCCGCCAGTTTGGTGCGGAATGCCTTCGACAGCGGCGTTATGTCATCCAGTACTGCGGCATCGTGGGAGTGGATAAATGAGAAGATGTAGTCGGCGAGATATTCCTTCTGGCCGAAATCCAGCGCCAACTGTTCCAGTTCCTTGTGCGTTCTATTTTTGAGGTCTTTGTCCATTTGCGCATTGTACCACATTCAGAGGTTTACACACACCATTACTGCGCAAAAGGACGGGTGTTCAAGATGCGGGATTCTCCCCTTGGGCGCCTTCGATGAGATCGTCAAAAAAGTCAAGGTCGTCGTCTTCATCTTCTTCAGCTTCATCCTGTATGTTGCCGTGATGCATCGTATCGACCTCATCGATGCTGAAGTCCTCATCCTGCTCGCCGGGCTGTTCGGCACTGTCGCCGAGATGGGCAGGCGCGTGCAGAATATCGGAGTCCGAGGCGGAGACGTTGGCAGGCTCCCCATCGATCTGGATCACAAACGACACGGGGCCCACCTGCACCTTGTCGCCGGGGTTAAGGACTGCCTCCGCCACTTTCTTGCCGTTGACAAAGGTGCCGTTGCGTGAAGTGAGATCCCGCACGCGCAGAATGCCCTGGTCCTGATTGATCTCGCAGTGCTTCCGCGAGACGATCATGAGGGGAACACAGAAATCGCACTGCTGCTGGCGGCCGATGACCGTCACGTCCTGTGGAAGAGGAAAGGCCTTTGTAGAACCATTCTTTTTGAAAAGGACCAGGTTCACTTTCATGGCGTTGTTCCTTTCAAAACGAACATATTCGTCGCCCGAGTATAAGTCAATCTCAGGCTTTCCGCAAGACCATATCGGAATAACTGAAAATATTTGCGTGTGGTGCTTGACATGGTCATCCGAAATGATACAGTCGCCCAACTTTATAGAGCAAAAGAGGTTACAAGTGAACTACAAGGCAATGATTTTCGACCTGGACGGCACGCTCGTGGACACGCTCCAGGACCTGACTGATGCGATGAATGTCGCCCTGACCGCTGTCGGCCTGGCCCCGAGAACCGCCGAAGAATGCCGGATGATGATCGGCAACGCCCTGCCCATGTTCTCCCGCCGCGCTGTTGGCCCCGAGAATCAGCACCTCGCCGAACCCGTTGCCGGGCGAATGCGCGATTATTACCGCGGCCACTGCTGCGATCAGACCGCCGTCTATCCCGGCTTGTTGACCGTAATAGAGGAACTCCGCCGCCGCGGCGTGCGTCTGGCGGTCCTCACAAACAAGGACCAGGATGTCGCCAAAGAGATCGTCGAACACTACTTCGGAGCAGGCGTTTTCGACGACATCGTCGGCGCCACCGGCCACAACCGTATCAAACCCGACCCGACAACAGCGCTCGAACTGATCGCCGGCATGCGTATTACGACGGACGAAGCACTTTTTGTCGGCGACAGCGACGTTGATATCCAGACGGCCGCCGCCGCCGGCATCCGATCCGTCGGAGTCGCCTGGGGCTTTCGAGGCAGAGAGGACCTGGCCGCCGCCAATGCGGATATAATCGTTGAATCGCCCGCCGAAATATTGGATTTGCTGGCTTGACATTTTTCTTCAGACGTCTATATTATCAGGCAGGGATCGTTGTTTTTGGGAACGTTACATGGCTGAAATTGAACTTCCTGACGGAAGCGTCCGCGAAGCGCCCGATGGGGCCACCGTGGGGGATATCGCGCAGCAAATCGGGCCCGGCCTTGCAAAGGCAGCTCTTGTCGGCCGGCTCAACGGGGAACTTGTCGACCTGTCAACACCTGTTTGTGGGCGGGCACGCCTCGAGATCATTACAACCAAAAGTGACGCGGGTCTCGAGGTTCTGCGGCACAGTTGTGCCCACATCATGGCCGAGGCGATATGCAGTATCTGGCCCCAGGCCAGGCTGGTTTACGGCCCTGCCGTACGAGACGGCTTCTATTACGACATCGACCTGGACACCGCGATACGGCCCGAGGATTTCGACCGGATCGAGGCGAAGATGCGCGAGATCATCAAGGCCGATACGCCGTTTCAGCGCATCGAGATGAACCGCGAAGACGCCCTCCAAAAAATGGCCCGCGACGTTTACAAGACCGACAATATCCAGCGGGCCGAAGGGGACGTCATCAGTTTTTACTCGCATGGCGATGGATTTCAAGACCTTTGTCGCGGGCCCCATGTGCCTGCCACAGGCCGGATCGATCCGAAAGCGTTGAAAATCATGTCCGTCGCGGGGGCTTACTGGCACGGGGATGCCAGCGAAAAAATGCTTCAGCGGGTGTACGGCACGGTCTGGCGAAACAAGAAGGAACTGGACGAATACCTGCACATGCTTGAAGAGGCAAAGAAGCGGGACCATCGCCTCATCGGCAGACAAATGGATTTGTTCAGTTTTCACGAAGAGGGACCGGGGTTTGCGTTCCTTCATCCGAAGGGCATGGTGATCTGGAATGCAATCATCGATTTCTGGCGGAGCGTGCACAGGAAGTACGGCTATGAGGAATGCAAGACGCCGATTATTCTCAACGAGGCCCTATGGCACCGCAGCGGGCACTGGGACAACTACAAAGAGAATATGTACTTCACCACGGTCGACAACGTCAATTATGCCATCAAACCCATGAACTGCCCCGGCGGACTACTTATTTACAAGTCCAACAAGCACTCCTACCGTGAATTCCCGATACGCATGGCGGAATTAGGGCTGGTGCACCGTTATGAGCCCAGCGGCCAGATGCACGGCCTGGTGCGTGTGCGGCAGTTCACCCAGGACGACGCCCACATCTTCTGCATGCCTGAGCAGATCCAGCAGGAAATCGTTGGCGTAATCAACCTGGTGATGGAGTTGTACCGGGCGTTCGGCTTCGGTGACTACCATATCGAACTGTCCACCAAGCCGGACAAGCACATCGGCTCAGACGAGATATGGGAGATCGCCACCAGTGCGCTCGCCAACGCCCTTAAGGAGAAAGGGATCGATTACCAGTTAAATCCAGGCGACGGCGCATTTTACGGCCCAAAAATCGATTTCCACATCGCCGACTGCCTGAAGCGTTCATGGCAGTTGGGAACAATTCAACTCGACTTTTCGATGCCCGAACGGTTTGAATTGACTTACACCGATAAAGATAATACTGAAAAAACGCCGGTTATGATCCATCGGGCCATCTTAGGCTCGCTGGAGCGATTTATGGGTATACTGATCGAGCACTATGGCGGCCACATGCCCCTGTGGCTTGCGCCCGAACAGATTCGGGTGCTGCCGATCAGTGACAAGACAAGCGATTACGCCGTTGCCGTCACCGCCCGTCTGAAACGGGCGAACCTGAGATGCAGCACGGATATGTCCAGCGAGAAAATAGGCGCTAAGATAGCCAAAACCCATGGCGACAAGGTGCCGTATATGGTCGTTGTGGGGCCTAAGGAGGCCGAAACCGATACGGTCAGCGTTCGCTGGGCAGGACAGACAGAGAACATTGCGGTGAGCGTGGACAAGTTTATTTCAATCGTCACGGAAAAAATTGACGATAAATCAGCAGATGTTGCCTTTAAGTAGGCAGAATGGGGCCGTGCCGCAGAGCCACGGCCATTATTTTACTTTTGAGAAAGGTCAGGTGATAAACAATCAGTAAGCAACATTTTCGAGTCAATGAGCAGATTCGGCGCAGCCCGATTCGGCTGATTGACGCAGCAAACAATCAGATAGGAATCGTTGGGACGCACGAAGGCCTGAATATGGCGCGTGAGGCAGGGTTGGATCTGGTAGAGGTCTCGCCGACTGCCGAACCGCCCGTTTGCCGAATTATGGACCACGGCAAGTGGCTTTACGAGCAGAAGCGCAAAGCGAAGCTGAATCAGAAAAAGCAGCATTCGGTGACATTGAAGGAAATCCGCCTGCGCCCCAAAATTGACGACCATGACCGGGAGATTAAGATAGGCCATGCCATCAAATTTCTCGAAAAAGGGCATAAAGTCCAGTTCACGATCCTGTTTCGAGGGCGAGAAATGATGCACCAGGAATACGGCCTTGAAATGTTCAAGGAAATACTGGAGACTCTTCGAGAAGAGGCCAAGGTCGAGCGTGAGCCAGTGAAACTTGGCCGCCGTATGACAATGGTTGTGGCTCCGAAGTAGCTCCGGAGGCAATGGCGAGCCTCTCCGTGGACTGAGTGTCAAGTGCATCTGTGATGCGACCGCGGCCGCATGGCGGTGTTTTTTTTGTTTTATAAAATTACCATTGACCCAGGTGAGGGTTCTTGTATATATTACCCAATTCGCAGGAATTGACGGAAATCACAACACGACGTGTTGAAAAAAGGATCAGTGTATGCCTAAGCAGAAGAACCACAAAGGGTTGAGCAAACGAATGAAAGTAACCGGAACCGGCAAGGTCAAACGTCAGCGCAGTTTCGGAAGCCACCTGATGAGCACCAAGAATGCCAAGCGCCGGCGTCGCATTACCGGCTCGGCAATGGTGAAGGGTAAGCCCGCCAAAACGTGCAGAGATTTGATTGCACACTGAAATATGAATAATGGATTCCCGCTTCTCGGCTACCATCAGCTGCCGTAGCGGTAGAATATCCACCTTTGTGAAAGGAAGCTGATATGCCAAGAGTACGAAAAGGCGCCGCACGGCGTCAAGCCAAAAAACGGGTTTTCAAGGCGACAAAGGGCTATCGCGGCCAAACGGGCAGCCAGTACCGTATGGCTAAAGAGGCGACGATGCGTGCGGCTGTGAATGCCCGTGTCGGCCGCAGACTCAAGAAGAGGGACTATCGCGGGTTGTGGATCATCCGCGTCAATGCTGCATGTCGCGAGCGGGGAATGCGATACAGCGAATTCATTAATGGCTGCAAGAAAGCCAACATCGACCTGAACCGCAAGATGCTCAGTGAAATCGCCATCGCCGATCCCGCGGGCTTTGACGCCATCGCAGAAAAGGTGCGAGCGGCCCTTTAACCAGCGACGAATCCCATGCATGAGGCTGCGATGCTGGAAGATTTCGAAAAGACCGGCACTGAGGCGATTGAGGCGCTGAGACACATCGATAATGCCGCGGCGCTCGAGGATTTTCGTATTGCGTACCTCGGGCGCAAAGGGCGGATTACGATCATGCTGAGCCTCATCGGCAAACTCCCGCCCCAGGAGCGGCGTGAAGGCGGTCAGCTTGCCAACAGGATCAAGACCGAAGTGACCGCCGTTTTCGATGCGCTCAAGGAGAAACTGGACGCCGGGCAGGTGCGAACAGAGCCGCTCATCGACGTCACGCTGCCGGGAAAACCCATCGCCTTGGGCCGCAGCCATGTCATCAGCCAGACGGTCAGTGAACTGCTGGAGATCTTCGGTCGAATGGGCTTCGGGATTGCCTATGGACCCGAGGTGGAGGATGAATGGCACAATTTTGTGGCGCTTAACATTCCACCGGAGCATCCGGCGCGTGATCCCCGCGACAATTTTTATCTCGATGATGCGATGCTGTTGCGCAGTCAAACCTCGACAATTCAGATTCGCGTGATGGAGACGACGAAGCCTCCGATACGGGTGGTGGCCCCGGGGCGGGTCTATCGGCCGGACACGGTCGACGCCACGCACATGTTCATGTTCCACCAGCTCGAAGCCCTCGTCGTGGATGAAGGCATTTCGATGGTGGACCTCAAGAGCAGCATCAACCAGTTTATCCACGCGTTCTTCGGGGCGGATACACGGTGGCGGTTCCGCCCGAGTTTCTTCCCGTTCACGGAGCCGAGTTGCGAGGTCGATATCCTGTGGGTCGATAAGAGCGGCCGCGAGGACTGGATGGAGATCGGCGGCTGCGGGATGGTGGATCCGAACGTATTTGACAGGGTGGGTATTGACAGCGAGAAGTATACCGGCTGGGCATTTGGATTCGGCATCGAGCGGCTGGCCATGAAAAAATACGGCATCTCGGACATTCGCCTGCTCTTCGAGAACGACTTGCGCTTCCTCCGACAGTTTTGAGCCTGCCTGCTTCACCATGCAGGACTCATTCGAGGCGCCGCTCCTGCTATTTCAATCCCGTTGCGAGTGCGTAGTACATTTCGTTGATTCGAATGTCTTTTTTCAGACCGGGAATTGTTGTGTCTTCATCAATCAGCAAGTACTCGATCCCGGCGATCTCGGCAAAATCGGCGATGTGCTCCTTCGTCAAAGCCATGCTGAAGCCCGTGTGGTGTGCTCCCCCGCCGATGATCCATGCCGCCGCGGCCGTCTTGAGGTCGGGCTCGGGCTTCCAGAGCACCCTGGCTACCGGGAGATTGGGCAACGGCGCATTCGGAGCCACGACCCTGCAAGGGTTTGCTATCATTCTGAACCGGTTGCCCATATCCATCAGAGACACGTTGATCCCTCTGCCCTCGGGAGCACAGAAGACAAGCCGGGCAGGATCGGCCTTGCCCCCGATACCCAGCGGATGCACCTCCAACATCGGCTTGTCACCGGCAAGCGTCGGACAGACCTCGAGCATGTGCGCGCCGAGCACTTTCATATCCGACGGGTCGAGATGATACGTGTAATCCTCCATGAAGGATGTCCCCCCCTTCATGCCGGCAGCCATGACCTTCATCGCTCGAACCAGAGCCGCGGTCTTCCAGTCGCCTTCTGCGCCGAAGCCGTAACCGTCGGCCATCAGCCGCTGAGCCGCCAGGCCCGGTAGTTGAGCAAGCCCGTGCAGATCTTCGAAGGTCGTGGTGAATGCCTTAAAGCCCCCTGCCGTCAGAAAATGTCTCATGCCTGCTTCAATTCGGGCGGCTTGGCGCACCGTCTCGCTTTGGGCCTCGGAAATGTCAATGCTGTAAAGGCTGCGATACTCGGCAACCAGCGCGTCGATCTGGTCGTTCCTGACTTGATTGACAGCATCGACCAGATCCCCAACGCCGTAACCGTTGACGGAATAGCCAAACTGTTTCTGCGCCTCGACCTTGTCACCCTCTGTGACGGCAACTTCCCGCATGTTGTCGCCGAAACGCGCGACCTTCATTCCCTGCCAGTCAGACCATGCACAAGCCGCCCGCATCCATGTGTCCAACGCCTTCAGTACAGCCTCATCCTGCCAGTGTCCGACGATGACTTTGCGATCTTTGCGCAGGCGGCTGCAGATGAACCCGAATTCCCGGCCCCCATGCGCCGACTGATTCAGGTTCATGAAATTCATGTCGATCTGATCCCAGGGGATATCACGGTTGAACTGAGTGTGGAGGTGGGCGAACGGCTTGTTAAGAAGGCTCAGCCCGGCTATCCACATCTTGGCAGGGCTGAACGTGTGCATCCACGTGATCAGTCCCGCACAGTCTGGCGAACTATTGGCTTCGACACATACGTTCTGTATCTCGTCCGGCGTTTTGACCACGGGCTTGAATACGACCCGGCATGGGATCGTCTCGGATGCGTCCAGAAAGGCTGCGATCCGTTTGGAATCCGAATCGACCTGCTTAAGAATCTCATCGCCGTACAAATGCTGACTGCCGGTAATGAACCATACTTCGAATTCTCTCAAATTATGCATTGCGTCCACCTGAATGATATGTGTTTCTTTCACAAATTGCGACCGGTGCTTGTCGCGAACAGCAGTTCTGCCTTCGGCGCCATGCACGCCCAAGCCATCGTCCGGCTGCAGGCCAACCGGCCGGCCAGCGCCGGATCATGTGTTATTCTAACATTTCCTTCAGCAAAGGGGAACAGTCTATTGGTTTTCCTGAGCGGTCTTCACCACGGCGAAGAAAGCCTCCTTAGGCTCGTAGGTCCGATCGAACAACAGGGGAGAACCCCCAATCCAGGACGCTCCGTCATAAATGCCCCAGAATGTGACGCGAGTGACATCCTTTCTGTGTTTCAGAAGAACGGAGAATATCTCCGCGTACTTTTCCGCGAGTTTCTTCTGGGTTTCGGCCGCATCGGCATTCGCGTCCTGCGTGCTCTGCCGGGTGACCCGGCCGATATCGGCGCCGCGATACCCGCGTGCCTGCGTGCGGATGTCTAATTCGGTCACCATGACCTTAACGCCGGTGGCGGCCAGGCTCGTGACGGCGTACTCAAGTCCCTGTATGCTGGGGTATGTCAGTCCGGCATGCAGTTGAATGCCGACGCCATCGATGCGGACACCTTTTGATTTGAGATGCTTCACAATCGCAACCGCCCCGTCGCACTTTGCCTTTGACGTTTCGAGACCGTAGTCGTTGTAGTACAACTCGGCATCGGGGTCGGCCTCATTGGCCCATCGGAAGGCACTCTCGATGAAGTCGTATTGCTTGTCCTGCGAGCCTTCGCCGATGATCTGCAGCCATGGACTGTCTCGCAGCGTGCCGTTATCGTTGAGGGCTTCATTGACCACATCCCACCCCTTGATGCGGCCCTTGTAGCGGCCGACAACGGTCATGATGTGGTCTTTCATGCGAGCCAGGAGAGCGTCTCGTGTCAGGGCATTTTCCGAGTCGTCGCGAAACACCCAGCGAGGAGTCTGGCTGTGCCAAACGAGGCAATGGCCAATAGCCACCATCTGGTTTTTTTCGCAAAACGCCATGAAGTCGTCCGCCGGAGCCCAGTTATATTCATCGCGCCGAGGATGGATCAATTGCCATTTGAAATCGTTTTCCGCGGTGGCGGTATTGAGGTGTTTCGCGGCGATTGCGGCCGCTTGCGGGTCGCGCCCCGTTACTACCCTTCGATTGAAAGCCCCACCGATAAGAAAATCATTCTTAAAAACCTCTTTAAGTACTGGCACGTCCTCGCCGGCCATGCACGCACCAGCGCCAATCAAGAAGACCGCCAGGCGAACCATCGTAGTTGTTTGCGTTGTTCCCACTGCCACTCCTTCTACAACAATAATGCTATTGTATTTGCTCGGAGAATATCTCGATGCCGTTGATCGCCGGATTCTCGACGTTCGGCGTAAACGCAATCCGCAGCTTGCCGTCGGTCACCGCCACGCCCTTGTACTCGCGCTGGATCGCCTTATACGGCCCGCCGGCCTGCTTCCAGAGGTCAAAATCCTTCTCCGGCTGCTGTCCCTGCACGGCAAAAGAATACACCCGCTGGCCCACGCCGGTGATACCCGTAAAGCACTCGGCAAAATGCAGGCGGACAGTGTACTTGCCGTTGGGAAGATTGAACTCATAGGCGCTCATGCTGTACCGCTCGGTCCGGAATATCTGCGGGAACGCGACATCGGGAACCTCGAACTGTTCGGCCCGTTCGACAGTCATGCCGTCCAGCGGGCTCAGCGAAGCGCCGGGAGCCTTGACCTCATCGGGCAGCCAGAGGTTGCCGTCCTTGTCGGTGTACGGCTGATAGGCCCCGCATGCCACCCGGACCACCAGCCTGGGTGCAGTCGGAGCCGCCGGAGGTGCGGGCGTTGCCGGCGCAGTCGCCTTAAAGATGTGTTGGGCGAAGAGATACAGGTTGTTGGCCCATTCGGTGGCGTCATGACCATGGGAATCCACATGCCAGATATGCGGCACGTTGTTTTCTTTGAGGTAGTTGTGAACGCCCTGGCTGATGCGGATCAGGCCGTCCTTGTTGCCGCAGGCCAGCCACAGCAGCTTCAGCTTTTCTCTGGCGGCTGCCGGGTCAGGCACGAGTTCGGCGGCGGGTTTAGTGTTGGGGGCGGATGAAAACCCGCCGACCCAGGCGAAGACGTCCAGGTGACCGAGGCCGAAGTTCAGGGACTGGCCCCCGCCCATCGACAGACCCGCCAGGGCCCGATGCTCACGGTCGGGGATAACAGAGTACTTAGCCTCAATAGCGGGAATCACGTCGTTGAGAAGATCGCCTTCAAAAGCGGCGAAAGCCGGCGCGGTGGCGAAGACATTGCCTTCGGCTCGGTCGTTGACCTGCGCACGGCCGTTGGGCATGACCACGATCATCGGCTGGACCTTGCCGTCGGCCAGCAGATTGTCGAGGATGTGCTCCGGGCTGCACAGTCGTTGCCATTCGCGTTCGTCGCCGCCGATACCGTGCAGCAGATAAAGTACTGGGTATTTGTGGTCGGACGAATAGCCGGGCGGCGTGTAGACGAGCATTTTTCGACGAGTTCCAACCGTCTTTGAGTCATACTCAACCATCGTCACATCGCCATGAGGGACATTGTCACGCCTGGCATTGAATCCGGCAGGCGGATCGGCGAAGGCGGGCTTGTCGTCCGCACCGAGTTCGATCGATCCACCGAATCCGCCGCCTCCGCCTCTGCGGGCGCCCGGTGCAGGCGAATCTCCCCGTGCAGGGGTCGGCCCCGCCACCGGAGCCGAAGGCACGGAAACATCTTCCTTGAACAGCAGTGGAGCGAACTGCCGCAGGCTGCGACGCCAGCTCTGAAACTCGTGGGCCGTATCGGGCGAGACATAGAAATGACTGTTGACGCCTGCTTCTTTGATCGCATCGGCGTTCGCCTTAGGATCGCCGCGCCCCCCGCCGAGTTCACGGCTGCCGTAGCTGACGAACACCAGCTTAACCTTCTCCTTGAACCCCGGCGTGTTATTGACATCGTCCAGGGAGATGGTGCCGCCGCTGAAGAGGCCGATGTGCGAGAACTTGTCAAGATTCTTCAGGGTAATCGATTTAGTCTCCATTCCACCCATGGACAGACCGGCCATGCCACGATGGGGCTGATCGGCTAATGTGCGGAAGTTGGCATCGACGTAGGGGATCAACTCATCAACGAGAACCGTTTGAAAGGGACCGATGTCAAAATTCCTGAGGCCGCCGAAGCGGGTTTCATTCGTCATGCCGTAGGTCATTACGATGAGAAAGGGCTTTATCTTGCCTTCGGCGATCAGGTTGTCCATGATCAGATTGGCGCGGCCCTGGTTGCTCCAGGCGGTTTCATCCTCGCCCCAGCCGTGCTGCAGATACAGCACCGGATAGCGCCTGGCCGGGTCCTTGTCGTAGTCAGGCGGCGTGTACACAAAGGCGCGGCGCGATGTATTGGTGCTCTTGGAGGGGAACAAAATCTGCTGCACACGGCCGTGGGGTACGTCCTTGAGGGCGTAGAAGTCCTGGTCGTGAGCGGGAATTTCGATGCCGCTTTCCCAACGGGTAGAACCGTAGAAGTTTAGAGTGCCTGGGTCGTTGAATGTCCCCCCGTCAACCGTGAGATGGTAGTAATGGAAGCCTTCATCCAGCGGTCTTGGCGTTGTGCCCATCCAGGCGCCGTCCTCCGCTTTGGTGAGGGTAGTGCCCCTGAAACTCACCCCGACGCTTTGGGCTTCTGGCGCTACGATGCGGAATCGAGCATAGCCTTGAGAATTAACCTGCGGGTACTGTTGGCCGGGCTGGTTCAGGGTTGAAGGTTTGAAATCCTCCACCACCGGAGGCCGGTCTGTCTGGGCTAAGCAGGTTCCGCTTGTGATTACGGCTACTAAAAATAGCACTGTAAGCCTGTGATTCATCTGATAACCTCCTAATTATGTCAGTTTTTGAAGTACCTGCGCCACATAAGTACCTGCGCCACGTATTTTGATTGATTTCTCGCCTCATTTCAAGAGCGCTATCTGTATAACACTGCTCGAAAGTGGCAGAAGTGAGATGGAAAAACGGAATGTAGCGAGATTTTTCGTCTCGCCGGCGGTATAATCTACGAAATGGTTCGCCCGCAGGCGTGAGAACGTGGATCTCCTGCGTGGAGTCGCCGGACAGGTTCTCTCATGGGAATCCGTGAATGCAGTTCGAATACGGGGAATCATTAGGGCACAATCATTAGTCTTTTCGCTGTTTTTGGCATTTTTCATCTCTCACTTGGCTATTTCCGCCGGTGATTAAACAGAAAGTAACCAAAATAGCATGGGTTGGATATGGATCAGGACAAGCAAACCTTGGAATTCCTGAAGCTGTTTGTACGGCATGAGCAGGAGATCTATGCATATATTCTCACGTTGGTGCCTCACGTACATGACGCAGACGATCTTTTCCAGGATGGCATGAGGGTGATGTGGCAGAAGTTCGACCTGTTCCAGCCGGGCACAAACTTTGCGGCCTGGGGCGTTCAGATCATGCGTTATCAGATCCTGGATTACCGCCGACACCAGGCCCGCAGCAAACGGGTCCTGATGGAGGATTCGCTGTTTGAGGCGCTGATGGATTATATGCCCACTATTCAGGACGATGTGGCCGTCCGGATAGAGGCGCTGCGCAAGTGCCAGACCCTCCTGGACAATCGGGCCAAGAGGATCCTCAAGATGAGATATGAACACAACGCCTCTGTCTTGGAGATCGCCTCGTACCTGAAGGTATCCCGCCGGCACCTCTATCACATTCTCGGCCAGATCAACAGTGCTCTGCTGCGATGCATGCGCAGGACGTTGGCTGAGAGGAGCCTTCCGATATGAGCACACCTCCTTTTCCGAATATGGACGAGTTGTTGCAGCGTCTGCTCGACGGTGAGATTGAGGCCGACGAGATGAAGCCTCTTCAGAAAGCGATACGCGAAGACCCCCGCGTGCGGGATTACTATGTTGACAGCATGTTAGTCTGTGCCGTGGTCCGGCGTTCAAGTCAAGTAACGGGGGAGCTTTCCAGGTCGGATCTCATGCAGGCGATTTCGAGCCGCACAAGTCAAGGCGATTTCCAAAGATTTGGGCGACGCGTCCGTTCGATTGCGGCAGTCCTGCTGTTTGGAGCCCTGGTTTCTGCTTCGGTTTACTTAATCCGTCACATGGCTCAAGGCCCGGCGATCGGTGTGCTGGCCGGCCAGTATGACGCTCAGTGGCGAGGGTTTGATCCGCCGCCAGGCGGACCGCTGTATATACGTGATTACGACCTGCGCGAGGGTGTAGCGAAGATGGAACTGGGCCAGGGGACCCGTCTGCTGCTCGAAGCGCCTTGCCGGGTCAAATTGACAAGCGTCGGCGAAGTGACCCTGCTAAGCGGCAGACTTGTTGCCGTTGTTTCTCCGGAGGCAACGGGTTTTCAAGTGCGAACACCCACAGCTCTCATTACGGACCTGGGTACGGAATTTGGGGTGATCGCACATTCCGACGGAAGTACCGAGGCCCATGTTCTGAAAGGCCATATTCACGTACTTCTCGATCCCGAACGAACGAGCCAGTCGACATCACTGATTGTCAACGAGGGACAGGCCGCAACAGTGGAGGCAACCGGACAGGGCGTTCGAGGCGGACTGGCTGCCAGGCCAAATCTTTTTCTCCTCCAATTGCCGCCCCCCAACCAGCCCGCCAGTTCGTCGAGACGGTTGAACCTGGCGGATATCGTGGGCGGCGGCAATGGCCGCGGCTCCGGCACATTGGATCGGGGCATCGACCTGGGGACAGGCCAGGCATTCGAATATCCGGCCACCATGATTCGACGGGCTCGACAAAACGAATTTCTGGCGACGCCGCAGTTTCACGGCATCGACGGCGTATTCGTTCCCAATGGGGCCCTGGGCCCGGTCGTGATCAGTTCCACCGGACTGACGTTTTCTGAATGCCCTGATACCTTGGGAAGCTACTACGGCGGGCCGGCCAACAGCGGCAAGGTCTACGACATTCCAAGTAAACATATCCATACGGCCCGGCTTAACGGCGTTCGTCTCGGCACAAGCAGGAATCCGGCCCTGAACCTCCATCCCAATGCGGGCATCACCTTCGACCTGGACCAGATCCGCCAAGACAATCCGAATATTCGGATTGACCGGTTTACCGCCATGTGCGGCATCCCAAAAGACCTGCCTGTACCTCCGTTCAGCTCAGCCAACCTCTGGGTCCTCCTGGACGGCGTCGTTTGCCAACACCTGAACTTTCCTGCGGAGGCGGGTGTCGTCGAAAAGGTGGACGTACCGATTCCCGCTCGGGCGCGGTTCCTGACACTGGCCACAACCTGCACCGGGCGTGCGGATTATTCCTGGATATTTTTAGGCGACCCTTTCCTGGGGCCAGCGGCCGCAGTCCGAGAGGAGACCAATCGTTGAAAGAGCAAAGCTGTATAGACGCCTTCAGAGCGTATCCTGAAGGCCGGCAAAGGAACATAGATTCACTTTTTCGGAGGATCATGTCGTGATCGCCACACATTCTGCATTATTCGTGATAATGACCATATCCGGCAGTTTGACCGCTGTTCAGCCGCCTGCGGAACCGCTGAGTCTGTGGTACCGCCAGCCGGCCAGGCAGTGGGTCGAGGCCCTGGCCGTGGGCAATGGGCGACTCGGGGCAATGGTCTTTGGCGGCGTTGTCGAAGAGCGGATCCAGTTGAATGAAGATACGCTCTGGGCCGGCGGGCCGTACGACCCGGCAAATCCCGACGCGCTTGACGCCTTGCCGAAGGTGCGGGAACTGATCTTCGCCGGCCGATACCGGGAAGCGCACAATCTGGTCGGTCAGAAGATGATGGCCAAGCCCTTGACCCAAATGCCCTATCAGTGCGTCGGAGACCTGCTGCTGAAGTTTCCGCATGCCGACGGGGCGACGGATTATCGGCGAGACCTCAATCTGGACACGGCTGTGGCCACTGTCTCATACACGGTCGATGGCGCGCGCTACACGCGGGAGGTCTTCTCCAGCCCCGTAGACCAGATCATTGTGATTCGCTTGACAGCGGACAAGCCCGGCAAGGTCACGTTTACGGCCGGCATGAGGACGCCGCAGAAGGCATCCGTGACTGTAGAATCGCCCAATACGTTGGTGATGCAAGGCGTTAACGGAGGGGCGGCCGGCATTGCCGGCGCCCTCAAGTACCAGGGGCGCGTGGCGATTGCGGCTTCAGGCGGACAGATAGTGCCGGGCGATGGCCGGATCACCGTCACCGATGCGGATTCCGCATTACTGCTGATCGCCGCGGCAACCAGCTACAAGAGCTACAAAGACGTGACCGGCGACCCCGAATCGCTGGCCAAAGATGCCATCACCAAAGCCGGTGTGAAGCCTTTTGAGTCGTTACTGAGGGACCATGTGGCCGCCCATCAGAAGCTGTTTCGGCGGGTAACGCTGGACCTCGGAACGACGCCTGCCGCAAATCGGCCCACGGACGAGCGAATCCGCGATCTCGATAAGGTGAAGGATCCGCAACTGGCGGCACTCTATTTTCAGTTCGGCCGGTATCTGCTGATCAGCAGCTCGCGGCCGGGCTGTCAGCCGGCGAATCTCCAGGGCATCTGGAATGACAGCATGAATCCACCCTGGCAAAGCAAGTACACGATCAACATCAACACGGAAATGAATTACTGGCCGGCCGAGCCGACGAACCTGGCCGAATGCGTCGAGCCGCTGGTAGCGATGGTGATGGATCTCACCGATACCGGCGCACGCACCGCCAAAACCAGCTACGGCGCCGGCGGCTGGGTCACGCACCACAATACCGACCTGTGGCGGGCCTCCGCTCCGATCGATGGTCCCCAGTGGGGCATGTGGCCGACGGGCGGCGCGTGGCTGTGCCTGCACCTGTGGGACCATTATGATTACTCCCGTGACAAGGAATATCTGGCCAAGGTCTATCCAGCCATGAAGGGAGCCGCGCAGTTCTTCTTCGACACGCTGGTCGAAGAGCCGACGCACAAGTGGCTGGTGACGTCCCCATCGCTTTCGCCGGAAAACGGGCATCCGTTCGGCACGAGCGTCTGCGCGGGCCCTGCGATGGACATGCAGATACTGCGAGACCTGTTCAATAACTGCATTCGTGCGGCAGAGATTCTGGGCGTGGA
This sequence comes from Phycisphaerae bacterium, assembly GCA_014859965.1. Taxonomy (GTDB): domain Bacteria; phylum Planctomycetota; class Phycisphaerae; order Sedimentisphaerales; family Anaerohalosphaeraceae; genus JACZKQ01. Next base: position 27,334 of record JACZKQ010000199.1, on the reverse strand, counting down.
TGAGGATTTCCGAAAGCAAGCGGCCGCGACACGCGATCGCCTGGCCCCGGACCAGATCGGCAGCGCAGGCCAGCTTCAGGAATGGCTGGAGGATTGGGATATGAAGGCGCCGGAGAGGCATCACCGGCATGTTTCGCACCTGTACGGCTTGTATCCGAGCGATCAGATTCACGTGCGCACGACCCCGGATCTGGCGGCCGCAGTGCGCAAGAGCCTGGAGGTGCGCGGCGACGACGCCACCGGATGGGGGATCGGATGGCGTCTGAATCTCTGGGCACGCCTCCATGACGGCGAGCACGCCTATAAGATCCTTACGATGCTTCTGCGGCCCGAGCGGACCTATCCGAACATGTTCGATGCCCATCCGCCGTTTCAGATCGATGGCAACTTCGGCGGCGTCTCCGGCATAGCCGAGATGTTCCTGCAAAGCTGTGCCGGCGAGATCGATCTCCTGCCGGCCCTGCCAAAAGCCTGGCCAAACGGCGTCGTGAAAGGTCTTCGCGCCCGCGGCGGCTTCGAACTGGACGTTCAGTGGAAGGACGGTAAGCTCGCAAACGTCACCGTGCGTTCGCTCGCAGGCGGATCCTGCCGGCTTCGCTATGGCGCCGTTACGCGAGACCTGAACATGGCAAAAGGTCAGACTGCCGAATGGGGTGGAGTCCAATGACGAAGACACTCAAAGAGCAACTGTACTTGAGGAATCCTGTGTTGCAGCGTTTTCAACATCAGTGTGGATTTGTGGGTCTGATCATGCTGGCTGTCAGCGTCATCATCGCCGCACCCACCTTTTCTGCCGGCATTCCGTCCGACGCCGCGAGACACTGGACGGCCGACAACGGCAACGGCACGTACTCCAACCCGCTGTTCTATGAGGAATTCGAAGACCCTGACATCATCCGCGTCGGCGACACATACTACCTTGCCGGCACCACCATGCACATGAACCCCGCCGTGCAGTTGATGCAATCCAGGGACCTGGTGAACTGGGAACTGGCCGGCTACTGCATGGACAGGCTCGATCTCGGCGCGGCCTATCGCCTCGAAGGAGGCAACATCTACGGCAGAGGGATCTGGGCGCCGTGCATCCGCCACCATAACGGCGTATTCTATGTTTTTTCCAACGTCAATGGCGCCGGCCTGCAGGTCTTCCGCTCCGAGTCGATCTATGGCCCCTGGGAACGCAACCAACTGCCCGGAAGACACGACCTGTCGGTCCTCTTCGACGACGACGGCAAGGTCTACATCATCTCCGGCAACAGGAACCCCTATCCCATCGAGGAGCTCACCCCCGACCTCCGGTCCTTCGTACCCAACTCCCGCCGCATGATGAATGCCCCGGGCATGGGCGAAGGCCACCACCTCTATAAGATCAACGGCAAATACTACGATATCTCGGCTATCCCCGGCGGAACGGTCGATCAGATGGTTGCCCGGGCCGACTCCATCGATGGCCCATGGACGGTCGAACGTATGGTCGAGGGCGAATCGCTCGGCGTGACCACCGTGCCGCTGGCCGTTGCTACCGAGCGCGACCGCGGCCTGACCCTCCACCAGGGCGGCATGGTCGATACGCCCTCCGGCGAGTGGTGGAGCGTCATCATGTCCGACCACGGCAGCGCGGGGCGAATGGTCGCGCTCGTGCCGATCACGTGGGACAGCGGCTTCCCGCTCATCGGCCTGCCGGGCAACCTCCGCAAGGCCCCAAACACCTGGATCAAGCCCAACACCGGCCATATCCAGGACCCCAAACCTGCGTTTGTTCATGACGACAATTTCGACAGCGGCAAGCTCAACCCCCACTGGCAGTGGAATCACGTTCCCGATGACAGCAAGTGGTCCCTCACCGAGAAACCCGGAGTACTGCGCCTTCATTCACTGCCGGCCGAGGATTTCTACAGCGCCCGCAACAGCCTCTGCCAGCGGCCGCCCGGACCCGAGTCCATCATGACTGTCGAACTGGACGCCTCGGGCATGGTCGAGGGAGACACGGCGGGCCTGGCGCTTTTGAGCTCGCCCTATGCATGGATCGGCGTGGTGAAGTCCGCTGACGGAATGAGGGTGCAAAGATACGCCAGCCCCAACCGCGGTCGTGGATTCGGCGCCAGAGGCGCTGCCCCGGTTACCTCGGAAGCCCCCCCCACCATCAGCCCGATCAATCCCCCCGAGCATCTCTGGCTGCGTGTCGCATGTAACTTCGACACCGATGAGGCCGTTTTCAGTTGGAGTGCCGACGGCAAGGAATTCACACCTCTGGGCGATCCCTTCACCATGACCTTCCAGCTTCGGACCTTCCAGGGCGTTCGTCCGTCGCTGTTCCACTACAACACGTCCGGCCGGGCCGGCGGCTATGTCGACTTCGATAATTACACTGTGGACGAGCCGCGGGCGAGGAATATTGAACGTGAAATCCCTCTGGGCAAGACCATCACACTTACCAGCGGCGCCGACGGCAGCATTTTGGCCGTCAACACCCGGAACATGACACTGGTTAATGCAACTGCAGATCGAACTGCTGTGGAGGCCCGCAATACCCATTTCGAGATCGTCGATCTGGGCAAGGGCCGCGTAGCGCTGCAAACCGTCAACGGCCGGTTCGTGTCCGTTGCCGGTAACCATGTCGTGTTGAAGGATCTCGCCGGAAAAACGCCGGGGAATGCCGAATCCTTCCAGTGGATCAATCTCATGCGCGGCGACACCATGCTCATGTCGCTGGCGAACCATCGTTATCTGGCAACCCGGCCCAACAGCCCCGGACCGGTGACCGTTTCCGCCACGGGACCCAACCCGGCCCGCAAAGGCGGTGCGTGTTTCAAATGGAAAGCAGTTGAACCGGCCGACTGGAAGGACGAAGCCAACACACGCATTGCGCGTGTCCGCCAGCGCGATGTGCAAGTACGTGTCGCAGACGAACAGGGCAATCCGGCCGCGGGCATATCCGTGAACATCCGTCAGGTCCGCAAGGCGTTCCCATTCGGGGCCGCCATGAGTCGGGCCCTGCTCCGCAATGAACAGTATGCCGAATTCTTCAAGGCCCACTTTAACTGGGCGGTGTTTGGAAACGAGTCGAAATGGTATTCCAACGAACGTATCCGGGGTCAGGACGACTACCGCGATGCGGACGCCTTGCTGGCCTGGTGCCAGGCCAACGAGATCCCGGTGCGGGGTCACTGTATCTTCTGGGAACCGGAAAGGTGGCAGCCCAGATGGGTCAGAGACCTGTCCGGCGAGCAGTTGCGTCAGGCGGTAGATCGCCGCATGGAAAACGCGGTGACCCATTTTCGCGGCCGCTTTGTCCATTGGGATGTGAACAACGAAACGCTTCACGGGTCGTTCTTTAAGGATGGCCTGGGAGAGTCGATCTGGCCCTGGATGTTCAAGCGGGCCCACGAATTAGACCCCGAGGTAAAGCTTTTCGTGAACGAATTCAATATCCTCTCTGTGGACCAGGCGTTCGAGCAGGTGCAGACGGATGAGTACATCGCCGCCATCCGCAGCCTGATCAAGCAGGGAGCGCCCATCCACGGTGTCGGCATTCAGGGTCACATCTGGCGGGAAGACATCCTGGCTAACCCCGGCGTCCTGAAAGAGCGGCTGGACAAGGTCGCATCTCTGGGACTGCCGATATGGATCAGCGAGTTCGATGTGGCCGATGACGATCAGACCCATTGCGCCGACAAACTGGAGTTGGTCTATCGCACCGCCTACAGCCATCCGGCCGTCGAGGGGATCATGATGTGGGTCTTCTGGGCGGGCGATTCCTGGCGCGGCCCCAACGCGGGCCTGGCGCATCGTGATTGGACGCTCAACGAGGCGGGCAAGCGGTATGAAGCCCTGATGAAAGAATGGTCGACAGAGGTATCCCATGCAACAGATCCTGAGGGCCTCCTGTCGTTCCGCGGCTTTCACGGTGATTACGAGGCAACGGTGACCGGAACTGGCGGCACGGAAAAAACTGTATCCTTCTCGCTCGAAAAAGGCCAGGAACCGCAAGAGGTGACTATCCAACTATAATACACCGCAGCTTCTGAGTTGAACATCTGGATTTTGAATACTTATTGTGTAAATCGTTCTTTGTGAAAGGTCAACTGATGAACAAGTCCATTCTTATCTGTCTTACCGTCTCGATGCTGCTGGCCGGCGGGTCCCCTGCTCTCTTCGCAGCCGAATCAGCCGCCCCGTCCGCTGCGTCTGCAGCCGAACGTGCGGAGGCTCCCACGGCGGGCTTCACCACACCGCTGAAGTGGAAATCCACAGGCGTGCTGATCGAGCCTGTGTCGGATGAGACACACAATATCGTATCGGTCAAGGATCCGACGATTGTCCGCTACAATGACCTGTGGCACATCTATGCAACCGTCTACTCCAATTCCGCAAGAACATGGAGTATGGTATACCTGAACTTCAAGGATTGGTCTGATGCCCCGAAAGCAAAGCTGCACTTCGTTGATGTGAATCCGGGTTTAAAAGGATATCACTGCGCACCCCATTTGTTCTATTTCCGCCCGCACAAGAAGTGGTATCTGGTCTTCCAGTCACAGCAGCCGCAGTATTGCACCACAGAGGATATCACAAAGCCCGAAACCTGGACTGCCCCGCAGAACTTCTATCCCAGAATGCCGGCCGGCGCCCCGAGGCTTCCAATCGATTACCACATCATCTGCGACAACACCCACGCCTATCTGTTCTTCACCGGAGACAATGGGTGTTTCTATCGCAGTCGCACGAAAATCGAAGATTTCCCCAATGGGTTCGGCGAGATCGAAATTGCCATCCAGGACAATCGAGACAACCTGTTCGAGGGAAGCATAACCTACAAGATCAAGGGGACTGATACCTATCTGACCATCATTGAGGCCTTGAGCCCGGTACGTTACTACCGCGCCTGGATTTCCAATGATCTCAATGGAGAGTGGACCCCTGTACCGGGCGCCGCCTCATGGCAGTCGCCGTTTGCCGGAATCAACAATGTGACCTTCGAAGAAGGCGTAGCGCCCTGGACCCGGGACATAAGCCATGGGGAGCTGATTCGCGACGGATATGATGAGACAATGACCATTGACCTCAGTAACCTGCAATTCCTGTACCAGGGTCGCGATCCGTCCATCAACACACGCTACGACCAGTTGCCTTATCGACTCGGCCTGTTGACGTTGGATCGTTCCAGCAAGTAAGGTTAATCCCATGATTTCGATGAAAAAATATACCTTGAAGGTGACTATAGCGGCCTTTCTGACTATGGCAATGGCCCTTTCCGTTTGCGCTGCTGCTTCCAGGATTGCGGTGGTACCCGAGCAGCCAGTAGAGCTTTTTCCATTGAGAAACGTACGATTGCTTGACGGTCCTTTCTCAGAGGCGGTCAAGATCAATCGTCAGTATCTCCTGGCCCATGATCCAGACCGATTGCTGGCGCCATTGCGGCGCGAAGCGGGTCTGGAGCCCAAGGCACGGGCATACGGCAACTGGGAGAGCGGCGGGCTCGACGGACATACGGCGGGGCACTATCTTTCGGCACTTTCACTGATGATAGCCTCCGGCGCCGACGCGGAAGGAGAGTTCCATCGCCGCCTTGACTACATGATCGACGAACTTGCGCAAATCCAAAAGGCAAACGGCAACGGTTACCTCGGAGGTGTTCCTGGAAGTGGTGACCTTTGGAAACGTGTGGCAGGCGGCCAGGTCGAACTCATGCGCACTAAATGGGTTCCCTGGTACAACCTCCACAAAATGTACGCCGGACTTCGGGACGCCTGCCTCCACGCAGGCAGCGAGAAGGCTCGTGATCTGCTCGTGCGCTATGGCGACTGGTGCGAAGAGATTACTTCCGGCCTGACTGACGCACAGATGCAGCACATGCTCGCCACGGAGTACGGCGGCATGAATGAAGCAATGGCCGACATCTATGTTATCACCGGAAATAAAAAATACCTCGAGCTGGCCAAACGCTTCAATCACCGCGCCGTTTTCGAGCCTTTGGAGAATCACCAGGATCGGCTCACCGGCCTGCACGCCAACACCCAGATTCCCAAGATCATCGGCATGGAACGTATCGCGGCCTTACTCCAGGACGACACATTGCACACCGGCGCCGAGTTCTTCTGGCAAACCGTCACGCAGAAGCGCAGTGTGGCCTTCGGCGGCAATAGCGTCAGCGAGCATTTCAATGACCCGAAGGATTTCAGCCGCATGATCGCCCACCGGGAGGGACCGGAGACCTGCAATACCTACAACATGCTCAGGCTTACGGAGCAACTCTTCACGGCGGAACCCAAAGCCGCCTATGCCGACTATTACGAGCGCGCACTCTACAATCATATCCTCGCCTCCATCCATCCAACGAAGCCCGGGTACGTCTATTTCACTCCGATCCGTCCGGATCACTACCGGGTGTACTCCCGGCCAGAGCAGTGCTTCTGGTGCTGCGTCGGGACGGGCATGGAGAATCCCGGACGATACGGCGAATTCATCTATGCTCGTGCAAAGGATGGGGTTTATGTGAATCTCTTCATCCCTTCGGAACTCTCGGCGCCTGATTATGGAATGGTCTTGAAACAGGAGACAACCTTCCCGGACGAGGCACATACCAAGCTCAGTCTGCAACTGGAGAAACCGGCCACTTTCACACTGAACGTCCGCCATCCTGCCTGGGTCAATGCGGGCGATTTCGCGGTCAAGGTCAACGGGCGGTCCGTTGACGTCGAGTCGACTCCGTCTTCCTACGCCGCTATTCGACGCCAATGGACCAGCGGCGATACGATTGACGTGAAACTGCCAATGCGCACACGCGTGGAGCGTCTGCCCGACGGCTCCAATTGGGTGGCTATCCTGTACGGACCAATCGTGCTGGCAAAGCCCGACGGCACTGACAACATGAACGGTTTGTTTGCTGATGACGGTCGCATGGCACACGTGGCGCATGGTCCGATGATTCCGCTCGACAAAGTCCCGGCCCTGCTCGCAACGGAAGAGGAGTTGCTCAAACATGTAATTCCCGATCGTTCCGCAGGGCCTCTGCACTTCCGTATCATGGATGTGATCGAACCGGCCGAGGCCAAAGGTTTGCCGCTGGTGCCCTTCTTCAGACTGCACGAACTACGCTACCAGATGTACTGGGAACTCACAAGTGCCGAACAGATTGCGGCGAGAAAAGAAAAACTCGCCGCCGAGGAGCGCGCCCGCGCGGCGCGAGAGGCCGCAACTCTCGACTGCGTCGCCGTGGGCGAGCAGCAGTCAGAGGTGGAGCACGACCTCAAAGGCGAAGGCATGGCTTCGGGCATTCACAACGGTCGCCGCTGGCGCCACGGTGCATGGATTCAATACACCCTCGACCCGCGGGGCGCCAGGCAAGCAGATCTTGCCGTCACATATTCCGGCGATGATCGTGGTCGGGAATTCGACATCATGGTTAACGGTACGGTTATCGCCACCCAGAAGCTGACCGGCGAAAACCCGAACCACTTCATTGAGAAACGTTATCCGATTCCCTCCGACATCCTTCAAGCCGCCGCCAACGGTCGCCTCACGGTCAGGTTCACCGCGAAACAACGGCTTGCCGGCGGGCTGTATGACGTGCGTCTGCTCAAACCGGGTGCTCCGGACGTTCTTCCGTTCAAATGAGGAATTGCCAGTGCATATTTTTTTCGGTCTTCGCAAACGGCGTCCATGACCAGTAGGGACCAGCAAAATTAGGAGCTTTGTTATGATAAACTGTCATCCGTCGCGTTTACACACGAGCAAACTGCTGGCAGCCGCCCTTCTTATAAAGGCTTTCTGCCTGGCTGTTTCGGCAGCTTGCGCCGGTCCCGTGGAACTCACGATACAGGCAAGTCAATCGGGCAAGCCAATCAGTCCTGATATCGTAGGCGTTTTTTTCGAAGACCTCAATTACGCGGCCGATGGTGGACTTTATGCCGAGCTTATCCAGAACCGTTCCTTTGAATACAGCGCGGTTGAACAAAGCCAATGGGGCCCATTCTCCTTCTGGAATCTGCAAAAGCTCGGTGGTGGCGACGGTTCCTTCCGTTTGGCCAATGTGCGTCCGGTCCACCCGAAAAACCCGCACTATGCCATCCTGACTATAACCCGCCCAGGAGATGGCGTGGGCATGGCCAACAGGGGATTCGACGGTATCCCACTCCAGGCGGATAAAACCTACGAGGCGTCCTTTTGGGCGTACCAGCCGTTCATGAATGCACAGTGGGGCCCTGACAACTCAATTGAGGGGCGCCCAATGCCCGTAACGCTGCGCCTGGAAGGCAAAGACGGCCAGGTGCTGGCCGAAGCCGAAATTAAGGTCGCTGGTCGCGCATGGAAACGCTACAGTGCAAAACTCAAGCCGTCCCGAACGGAAAATGAGGCGCATCTGGTCCTGCTGGCCCATGCCCGAGGTGGCCTGGCCCTCGATATGATTTCACTTTTTCCCATGGACACCTTCATGGGCCGGCAAAACGGTCTGCGTAAGGACCTGGCAGAGGCCATCGCCGACATGAAGCCGAAGTTTGTACGCTTTCCCGGCGGCTGTCTGGTGCACGGCGGCGGGATCCACCACTATTACGACTGGAAAGATACGATCGGCCCGGTGGAACAGCGCGTCGGACAGCGTAATTCCTGGGGTTATCATCAGACTATGGGGCTGGGCTACTTCGAGTATTTCCAGTTCAGTGAGGACATCGGGGCCATTCCGCTTCCCGTGGTTGCCGCCGGCGTCTGCTGCCAGCATGGCGGCGACACCCCAGGCAGAGGACAGGAGGGCTTGCCGATGGATGAAATGCCCGGCTATATACAAGATGTCCTCGACCTGATCGAGTGGGCTAACGGCCCGGCAACCTCGAAATGGGGAGCCAAGCGAGCGGCCGCGGGCCATCCGGAGCCTTTTGGATTGAAGTACCTTGGCGTAGGCAACGAGGACGCCATTACTGCTGTCTTCAAAGAACGTTTTAAGTTGATCTACGATGCGATCAAGAAAGAGCATCCTGAAATTGTTGTGATCGGAACGGTAGGCCCCTTTGCCGGCGGTGAAGACTACGACAATGGCTGGGCTTTTGCCAAAGAGCTCAACCTTCAAATGGTTGATGAACACTACTATGTCAGCCCGCAGTGGTTCTGGGACAACCTTGAGCGGTATGATGCCTATGATCGCAAGAACTCGAAGGTTTACGTTGGCGAATATGCGGCACATGATCGCGGGCGGCGAAACACCCTGCGATCGGCTCTGGCCGAGGCGGCAGGTCTGACCAGCTTCGAACGCAACGGCGATGTAGTCGCATTCGCATCCTATGCACCGCTTCTGGCCCGACGCGGGCACACGCAATGGACACCGGATCTGATCTACTTCGATAGCACGAACGTGTACTTAACGGCAAATTACTTCGTGCAGCAGATATTCGGACAGAACAGCGGCGACCGCTGCCTTGAGACCCGGTTGGACGCGGCCGAGGCGACAAAACTGGCCGTCTCCTCGGTGGTCGATTCAAAGACCCGGGATTTGATTGTCAAGATCGTTAACGGGGCCGATGAATCGGCGCAGATCAATATTCGGTTGGCTGGACTTCCTTCTGAGGTCTCGATGCAAGCCGCAAAGACTTTACTCACTGGTCCCGATGCCGATGCCGTCAACCAGGACGGAAAGTCACCGGCAGTCCAACCGGAGTATTCAACGGAGAGCGTCGGGCCCGTTTTCACTTACACCGCACCGGCCAATTCGTTAACCGTTTTTCGCATTGGTAGCATCAAGGAGAAGATATAATGAAGACACATCAAGCTTATGTGCTCTTATTGACGTTCGCAGCTCTTTTTTCCGGCGTGCCTGTCCAGGCTGAATCGGCGAGAAATCCCATTATCTGGGCCGATGTTCCGGATGTTGCGGCCATTCGCGTGGGCGACACCTATTACATGAGCAGCACCACCATGCACATGAGCCCCGGCCTGCCCATCATGAAGTCAAAGGATCTGGTCAACTGGGAACTGATCGGCTATGCCTGCGACACGCTGACAGACAACGAAGCCCTTAGACTGGAAAACGGCAGAAATGCCTACGGCCGGGGATCCTGGGCCCCATCCCTGCGATACCATGATGGGACCTTCTACGCGTCGACCTTTTCCAGTACAAGCGGCAGGACTCATATCTATACAACCAAAGACATTGAAAAGGGCCTTTGGAGAGAAACGGCATTTGCCCCTTCACTTCACGACCATTCATTATTCTTCGATGGTGACGGGCGTGTTTACATGCTGTATGGCGCCGGCGACCTTCGACTCGTGGAGCTGAAGCCGGACCTGACGGGAATCAAGCCGGACGGCTTCAACGAAGTGGTGATCAGGAATGCCAGTGCCGTTGCCGGTCCCAATATCGGTTTACAGGCGGAGGGTTCGCAATTACGCAAAATCAACGGCAAATACTATGTGATGAATATCACCTGGCCGAGGAATGGTATGCGTACGCAGATTGTACATCGGGCCGACAAGATCACCGGCCCCTATGAGGGCCGGGTTGTCCTTCGCGACCAAGGGATTGCCCAAGGCTGCCTTATCGATACGCCCCAGGGCGATTGGTATGCCCTGCTGTTCCAGGATCACGGCGCGGTTGGGCGAATTCCCCACCTGGTGCCGGTGAGATGGGAGGATGACTGGCCGGTGCTCGGCGTGGACGGTAAGGCGCCGATGGTCTTGAATATTCCTGCGGGCGAGGGAGGCTTGGCGAACATCGTAGCTTCGGACGAATTCGACCGCATGCCCGGCGAAGCGCTGCCCCTGGCGTGGCAGTGGAACCACAACCCGGATAACCGCTGCTGGTCCATCGGCGAACGGAGCGGATACCTGCGGCTCACCACCGGGCGGGTTGACAGCGACGTCCTCCAGGCCCGCAACACACTTACCCAGCGCACTTTCGGCCCCGTGAGTTCCGCGACTACGAAATTGGAAGTGGGCAATATGAAAGACGGGGACTGCGCCGGGCTGATTGCGCTGCAAAGAAAATACGGCTTTGTCGGCGTCAAGATGGAAGGCGGCAGCAAGTCAATCGTCATGGTGAGTGCCCAATCAGATGCGCCCAATGACATTGAGAGCATTCTAATCGACCAGCAAACCGTGTATCTAAGGATCGACTGCGACTTCAGGGACCGTACGGACAAGGGCTACTTTTACTACAGCCTCGACGGCAAGACGTGGACGAAGATTGGCGCGAGCCTGCAAATGGCCTATACTCTGCCGCACTTCATGGGCTATCGCTTCGGGTTGTTCAACTTCGCGACCAAGACTACAGGCGGATTCGTGGACTTCGACTACTATCGCGTGACCGACAAGACCACAGTGGAATAGCCGCGTCATGACGACACTTTGCGGGAATACGGGTGATTCTGTCGGAATCGTCAACTCCCTCTTGTGAACCGCTCCGGTATGGATAAATGGGACTACCCTGCAGACGCCGAATATGGATGCGCTGCAGGGGTCGGACTCCATATGCTTTCAAGTGGTACTTGTTCTCCCCAAATTCTGCCGCACACGCGACAAAAATTTGCCGAAACCACCACGAATCGAAAGGTTCTCCGACAGGCTCCCATGGGCATGTCAGCACACTCAAGTCGCATAGCCATTCCCATTTATCTTATGTACCTAAGTTAAGCATAGGCCTACACTTATGAGCTTTGACGCGCCCGGGCGTCCCCCCCTCTACGGTCGCAGAGCAATTTTGGCACAAATGATCCAAGAGTAGATACATATTAATATTTACAGAAAAACGCAAATACCCCTATTGACCTTTATAGAGAAAAAGACTAACATCGCGACTTAACAGAGGCAAACGAGCATCAGCCGCTGTGGTGGGTTGGCAAAGATTGGCAGCACTTGGTTTGCCGAATCGATGCAGGAGGTGAGAAAAGGATGGGTGCCAAAGAAACATCTGCGGTTCCCACGGATGGGAGGAGATTGCTATTTGGAGAATGGCTTGTCCACACCAAACGGACAGGCCGTGATCAGGTACTTGCCGCGCTTCAACAGCAGCACCAATCCGGCCGACGCCTCGGCGAAGTGCTTGTTCGTTTGCGGGCTTTCAATGAAGAGTATCTGACAACAGCACTGGCAGAGTTTCACGGCATCGATCGAATTCGCCTGGATGCAGACTCAACCGTTGACAGTGAGTTGGCACGGCAGATTCCGGAGACGATAGCCAAGCGTTTCAACATTGTCGCTGTACAACGCGCCAACAGTACCGTCACTCTGGCCATGGCCGATCCGCTTGACTTTCGCGCTAAAGACACAGTCGCCGCACGACTCGGGTGCACTGTTAAACCAGTGATCAGTTCAACGCGCGAGATACAAAGGGCCATTGAGAAGATTTACCACGGCTCCGACGTGCAGGAAAGAAGGCTGCGGGACCTTGTGGAGGTTGTGATCAGCACCGAGCCGGCGCAAGTCCCCGCCGCGGAGCATGAGGATCTCGCCAGCGATATCAGCGAAGTGGCAGCCAACACGGCCCCTGTGGTTCGGTTCGTCGATCTGATGCTCAGCCAGGCCATCCAGAGCCGTGCCAGCGACATCCATGTGGAGCCGCGTGAAGGGAAGATGGATATCCGCATGCGGGTCGACGGCATGCTGCGGCAGATGATTGCTCCGCCCCGCCGGATGCAGCCGGCGGTGCTGGCCCGTTTGAAAATACTGGCCGGCATGGACATTGCGGAACGGCGTCTGCCCCAGGACGGCCGTATCCGCGTTAAGGCTCCGGGTCGCGATATCGACCTGCGAGTCTCGGCGATCCCCACAATTTACGGCGAGAAAATCGTCACACGAATTCTCGATTGCCACGCAGTCAACCACAACCTGGATCAGTTGGGCTTTGAGCCTGCATACCTGGAGATATTCAAAAAGAATCTGACCCAACCGCATGGTATCCTGATTGTGACCGGCCCGACAGGCAGCGGCAAGAGCACGACCCTCTACTCCGCTCTCAACTACTTGCGCGACCCGCGGCTCAACATCACATCCGTGGAAGACCCCGTCGAGTACCGCCTGGACGGCATCAACCAGATTCAAATCAAACCTGAAATCGGCTTGACCTTCGCCGCATGTCTGAGGTCAATTCTGCGCCAGGATCCGGACATCGTCCTCATCGGCGAAATTCGGGACCGCGAGACGATGGAGATCGCCATCCAAGCCTCCTTGACCGGCCATCTGGTCCTGAGCACTTTCCACACAAATGACGCCGCCGGCGCCCTGAGCCGTCTGTCTTACATGGGCCTGGAGCGGTACCTGTTGGCCTCGACGCTCAACCTGGTGGTGGCCCAGCGGCTTGTCCGCGGCAACTGCCCGTACTGCCGAAAATCGGAGCCGCTGACAGCCGAGGCACTCCGGCATCTGGGGCTTGATCCGACCAGGCACGCCAATGCGGTCTACCACCATGGAACCGGATGCAAGGCCTGTGAAAACACCGGGTATACCGGTCGCCTGCCGATCTTCGAGTTCCTGCCGCTCGATAGCCAGTTGCGCGAGATGGTCATCGAAAAGGGCAGCGAATCGCAACTCCGCTGCGCCGCCCGACGCAAGGGCTTTGGGGGGCTGCTTCAAAGCGGAGCCCAGCGCGTGCTGGACGGTCTGACCACGCCTGAGGAGATCCTGCGCGTTACGTTTAGCGAAGAACCTGGCACTGAGAGCAATGGAGACGGCAAATGCGCGAGTCTCTGAAATCATGTGCACGGACGCAGTTTCCCAAGGCCGATCCGGAGTGGCTGCGGAATACCACTTTGGCCTGAGCAAGAAGAAAAGGAAAGGGTCCATCGTATAGTGAATGCGTATCGATACATCGCGAGAGATTCCAGCACCGGCGAACGCATCGAAGGCGTCATGCAGGCCGATACGACGCAGGAAATCCTCGGATGGCTGCACGACAAGGCCCTGACGCCTCTGGCCGTCGAACCTCACATCGAAAATATCGAGGCGACGGAAAAGAAGGTTCGCGGCCGGCGGCGATTCCGCGTCCGCAGTCAACATATTGCCTCCTTCTGCTGGCAGCTCAACACGATGCTCAAAGGGGGCGTACCGATCACCGAGGCCATCGCCACGATAGACATCGATAATCTCACATTCCGACTCGTCCTCCTGGAAATTGTTGAAAAGCTCAAATCCGGTGAGACGTTTACTGGCGCAGTGCAGGAATATCCGAAGATTTTCAACAATTTCTTCTGCGCAATGGTTCTCGCCGGCGAAAGCAGCGGCACACTGACGCCAACTTTGGCGCGTCTCGCGGACTACTACGAGCGTCGCGATGCCCTTAGACAAAAAGTTAAACAGGCCATGACATATCCGCTCTTTGCAATTGGATTTGTAATGCTAATCGTGGGTGTGATGATGGTGTCTGTCGTCCCGCGATTTCTGGAGATATTTGAGGAATTTGAGAACACACTTCCTCCCGTCACACTGGCGTTCATGCAGTTTTATGACTTCATGCGGGAGAATATTATCTGCATTACTGCTTTAATCGCTGCTGCGATTCTTGCGCTGGTTTTCTGCGGCCGCACGCCTTGCGGAAACAGCTTATGCAGTCGCTTGGTTCTGCGGCTGCCATTAGTGGGCAAGCTCCTCACGTTCGCCTTTGTAGTTCGATTTGGACGCACGATGGGCACGCTCCTGACGTCGGGTGTGCCTGCCCCGGAGGCGCTCAGTATTATATGTGGCATGAGCCGTAATAAGGTTGTGTGCGAGACGCTTGACGACGTCTATACGCGTGTCATAGAGGGTGAGCCGATTGCTCGCAGCATGAGGGACACCCGCATCTTTCCGCGTCTGGTGGCCAAGACCGTCCAAGTCGGCGAGGACAGCGGCTCTCTGCCGGAAGTCCTCGAACATGTCAGCGTCTATTATGAGCGCAAGGTGGATTCGGCCATTCAAGCCATGCTCATCATGTTAGAGCCCGTGCTGATAATTGTCGTCGGCGCCATTGTAATGTTTGTGTTGCTGGCGCTCTATATGCCGATCTTCTCCATGTCACATATAGGGGATTCTATTTAGAAATGGGTGCAGGCGCGTGGTCCTGCCGATTGTTTTTACGGTTTCTTTATTGAAGGAGAGGAAAATGAGAAGAAAAGGTTTTACATTAGTTGAGCTGATGGTGGTTGTCCTCATCGTAGCCGTTTTGGCGGCGGTGGTCATTCCAATGCTCCAGACCAGGGTGGACGCTGCCAAATGGACGGAGGGCAGAGCGGGAATAGGGACGATCAACACAGCGATCAAGGCCTGGTGGGCTGAACACCAGGATGATTTTACGTCCGCATCCTTGACGCTCCCAGATCTTGCTGACCTTATGACAGAGCAAGACCTCGCGGGAAAGTGGTTTACTTATGATTGTTACACACTCAGTGGAACCGCCGACGAGAGAGGCTATATAGCAGAAATCGAATGTGCAGATCCATTAAGTGTGTCACTTAGTGGCGAAGGACTTGACTTAACACCCACCAGGTATACGTTGGCTGTGAACACGACAACAAGGCCGGCCGCTACGGTCACGTGGTCTTCCACTCGGTAGGTATCTTGCTCATATGAAGCGCCAACGGCAGCGTACCGGCGGCACTTGCACGTAACGGGGAGCAAGCGTGCGGCGGCTCAGCAGGCAAATGCTGAGCCGCCTGAGCACGCCAGGAAAACAGTACTTGCAGTTGCAGTAAATCTGTTCGTCACTTATGGACAATAGCCAAAAGATAAACCAACCCACGGGGCTGACACTGGTTGAGCTGATGGTCGCAACTGCTGTGGCGACGATCATCGTCCTCGCCGCCGTCAGTTGTCTCTACTACTCAGCTCTGTCGGCGCGCGAGGCGGATCGCAACGGCACGGCAGGTCGTTTGGCTCAGCTGCTGCTGGAAAACTGGCGCGATGCGCCACGTGTTTCTACGGCAACCGTGCCATACTGGCCCGCAGGTTTCGATCCCGTCGGCACGTACAATGCCGCTGCAGTGGACGCCGTCGCAGACGGATCTTTGGATGACTCGCAATGGTCATATCCGGTCACTATTCTGGCGGGAGTGGAAGGCCCGGCTTTGCCCGCTGATGCCGGAGGACTGATCTGGACTCCTCTGGGGCTGTACAAGACCCGGATCACCGATGCGACTTACTACATTACTCTCGCCTACGCGACGGCCCTGGCTTCCGCGGCCGACCAGGGACAAGTTCCTGTTTGTGGGTTACAGGCGGTAATCGGCTGGTCCCGCGGCCGCAACATCGGCTACCAGCCGGATGGAAAGCACATGCGCGCGATAAGTTATGAATAATTGGAAGGATAGAGCTATCAGGGCCAAGACGTCTGCAAGAACGGCGTTTACGCTGGTCGAGCTGATGGCGGCACTGCTGGCAGGTGCAGTCCTTCTGCTGGCCCTGGCCGGCTTGATTGCCAGCGGCCACCGTCAGTGGCGGGGAATGTATAATCGCGTGTACAGCGATATCGTTACGGATGGGTACGCGGCCCGAGAAGCCTTCGACGTAGTTGCCCGCAAAGCGACATTCCGCAAGTGCGTTGTGGGAGGGCATGAAGACATAGAGAGCCCAACCTTAACGAACGTCGGCCAGAGCCTTCTGCTGTTCTACTACAGCAGCGAGGCGGCGCCCCAACTGGATCGTTATGCATGGTTCTACTGGAGCAGGGCCGGCCGCGAGTTGAAGGTGCAGTATGGGGCTAAGCAGTCCTGGTATGTGGATATGAGCCCGGCCGACGGCAGCCCGGATACGGATGCAGACGGCAGCGTGATCTTTAACCCCAACCAATGGAAAGTGCCCGCCCCGGATGCGACGGCACGCACTGTGACACTGGCCCGGAATGTGGTCTACTGCCATTTTTGGCAAGGCGACAATTACGTCGTGCGCGCGCCCCCGGAGGGGCGATGCGTCCGTATGGTCCTGACACTGGATGATGGCGAGCAGTCGATTAACGTGACATGTGCCGCCAAGCGACGAAACAGGTGATACAATAAGAAAATTGTAAACGCCAATGGAGACAGCCATGAATGCGCCGATGGGCGGACACAATCGACGAGGAGGAATTCTCGTCCTGGTCGTGGGGATCGGTGTCATTCTGGCGACCCTCGGCCTGGGGCTTCTGCATCTGGCGTACAGTTGTCATGTCCTGGTGCTTCGCACGAATCAGGCGATCATCGCCCGCTGCGCTGCCGATTCGGGGCCGGTGATCGCCGTGTGGGACATGAACGAGGACCTGCTGAGGGGAACATGGTCAAGTCCACCCGGGCCCCGAACGGTGGAGATGGGCGGCTCCAAGGCGACCTGTACGTATACTGTCACGGGCGCCTGGCCCACCTACGTCATTGATTCGGTCGGTGTGTGCGGAGGTGCGACAAGGGTCGTGCACGCCAGGGTAAAGGCCGAGTCGTTTTGGAAAGGTATCGGTGTCACGGATGCGATAATAATCAACAACAACGGTATTATCGCCAGCACCGGTCAGGAGATCGCTATCCGAACAAACAGCGGCGACAAGGATAAGATTTGCCTGCGATATGGCGCCCGAGTGCCGGGTGATGTGATCTATGGGCCGACGGGCAGCGCGCTGTGGACAATCGAGAACAGGCGAAATGCGGACATCTACGGCGAGACCTATGCCGGCGAGGAGATCGCCTATCCGCCGGCGGCTCAGCCTGAGATTGGGCTGACCGATACGTACAAGCTGGATGTCTCAACGTGGACGGCGTATAACGACTGCGGCGGCGATACGGTGGGCGCCTCCGACGGCATCACGAACTTCAGCGGCGCAGACCCAATGGGCGCATTGGCGACGCCCCGGCCAATACGCATTACCTGGCAAGGCGCCGGCCTTGCAGAGGGACCCGGCGCCACGGCATCCCTGACCACACCGCCCGGCGATTCGGGCGTGGAGTTCGCAGATGTGATCAACTGGCTTGGCGACACCGAGGCCGCCGCCGACTTTATCATGCATCTGACGGGCCCAGGCATCACCCCATACTGTCGCTACGCGCTCTCCTGCGGCGCGATCCGCGATCCGGGAAGCAGCGGGAGCATGTTTACGATTATGAATGTGCTTAAATACACACAGGAGAGTTCCGACGGCGCCGCCTTGACTGAGAATACCACGGAAATCAGCGACTATAATCCGACGGGAAAGGTTGCCAAATGGGCAGGCATCCAGCCGGGTTGGGATGCAGTCGACGAGACCAACAGAATCAGTCTGCGTGTGACAGCCCTGTCCGGAACCGCCCACCTGTCCTGCTTCAAATTGGTCCGTGAGAACCGAGCTTTCCTGGGCGAGCCCGGCGCCCGGACGCAGTACCGATTTCCTCGCGCCGAGATTACCGGCACGCTCTGCATCGAGGGCCATGTCACCCTGTACTGCGATGCGCAGGATACAGCGGATTACATGGCGCCTTCCAATGATTGCTTCGTTTTGAACGCCGGTGCGAGTCTCCTGATGAAATCCGGGGCCAGTCTGGAACTGTACCTCGGTGGGGACATGGATGTGAAAAACGGCTCGACGGTCATCTGCGAGGACAGCGCAGCAAACCAGTTTGCGATCTTTGGCCTGCCATACGCCCCCCATACCGGCAAGGGGTGCAAAAACATCAATCTACTCAACTCCGGCGACCTCTGTGCGGCTGTCTATGCACCGGATACGGCAGTTCAGGTCGGCAACGACGGCAAGTTTCTCGGGGCCGTGGTCGCCCACAGCCTCGACTTGAAGAACACCGGCGATTTTGTTTACGACGCCAGTCTTGCGGATGACATAGAGGAAGGGCATCCTGCGCGATTCACTCTCCACCGGTGGTGGGAAGATTGAGTGGGTATGGCTATTTCCGGCACGACCAATGTCGTCCGAATTGTTCCCAAATCAGAGCTGAGTGCTTGGAGTGCAAGGGGTTATAAATGGGCGGTACAGGACTTGAACCTGTGGCCTCCTGCGTGTCGAGCACCATCGGCAATCTGCTACAATCCGCTAAATAACGCTATTTTCGAGACTTATGAAACGACTCAAACACAGCAAAAACACGAAAATACACGAAAATACAGCCGCAAAAGTGTAGTAAAGTGTAGTGCGTGACAACGCATGCCAAACCTGCAATCTGCTATCCATGCGAACGCCTGCTATACACTACACTACACTTTCAGACTATACTCGGCTCCCACACTCACCGCAATACTTAGGATCGCCAAAAAGCCGTTTGTCACAGACCGGGCACCTTCTGCCGAGGCTCACCACTCGTCCGTTCTTAGGGCTCACGAGCAGAATCAGCAGAGCCACGATCACAGCGATCGCCGTCCCAGTGAGGAACTCCTCGCGGACCCAGTTGGCCTTGTCCACGACACCCTTCTCAGCAAGCCAGTTGGCTACGGCCAACACGTTGCCCAGCAGCAGAATCAAGCCAATGCATGACAGCACAATGATCTTACGAATGGTCAAAGTCATTATCTTTCCCTTTCCAAAAAGACGCTATCAACCGATTTCAGCATAGCGCGACCGGAATAAAAGCGCAAGGCATTTTTCGAAGAATTCTAAAATTGTTGTAAGTGGCGCGCGGAGGCGCATTTACGTGCAGAGAAAACCGCTACAACCAAGAACTGTCTCGTTACACGGCAATCGCCTTGTCCGGTCACTTGATCTTCTCGCCGTACGCATCTCGAAACAGATTGGGGCGAAAACTCTCGTAACCGGCCGGCGCCTCGTACCGGGCGCCGATCTCTTTTATTCGCTGCAGGGCCACCGCCCCGTCGCTGTTCTCGCCGAAGCCGTAATACAGGGTGGTCGTCACCAGGAAGAAATAACTTCCCCGCTCCACTATTTCCGTCTGCACCCCGTTGGCGGCAAAGTACTTCTGCACGGGCGCCAGGTCGTCGCGACGCTTGTAGTTCTGTACAACGATCATGTAATCCCCCGCGGCCGGCGGCACCTGAGTGCTTTGGCTGGAGTCACCCCCTACGTTCGACGCGTTCTCAATCTTAACTTGCACAGGGTCTCGCACTCCGGGGCGGAGGGATACGTTTTTAAATTCCGCCCACTCAAACTTCTGAACCTGCAGTTCAAAAGACTCGAAGAATTCAATCGGCATATATGGAATAATGTAATCCATGTCCATGAATTGAAGCCCCCCGCTGCCGGCAGGGCTCGCCACGATCGTCTTGCCCGCCTTAGTGACCCCGATCATGCGAACCGCATATTCCTTCCGCCCCCATGTGAACGTGTGGATAACCGGAATGCGGATCAAATAGTCTTCTTGGCGAGGCTCTGTAATCGTGTATTCGTAATCGCGGAAGTATCCGATCTGCACCGCCCTCCCCGGCTTCACGATCGATAACGTCTCCCATTGCGCCCCCGTCGCCCCCACACGAACATCCACCTTCTTCTTGTCATTCTCCAAAGCCGTCAAAAAGCCCTTCACACCCGACTCGGGCCCTGAATTCAGCGCCTCGCATCCCTGCATGCCGTCAATCTCCCATCGGCAGTGGATGTCCTCCGCACCCGAACCCCGATAGGCAAACCTGAAGCTCTGATAGCCCGGCCGTGCTTCTTGAACGCCCTTCGAAAACTCTCCGGGCACAACCCCCAGCAACCGTCCGCTCGGCGTCCACCATTGACCGTCCACATCCGGATGCCTGCTCACGCCAAGCAGTTCAATCGTCGCCCCATTCACCAGCGTAACGCGGTATGCCGCCTCCGCAGCAACCGGCTTGCGCACCTGTGCCGCAACCGCTCCATCGTCGGCCGCCGATCCCTCCTTAACCGCAAACCCCCGGATAACCGCCCAGTCCATAGGTTGCCGCTGCAGCACAAAATGATCCACGCTGCTCGGCCCTAAGCCCAGCCCAGCGCCGAAGTACATCATCCGCCGATCCTTCTCGAACTGTCCAATAAACGCATTAGCCGGTTCGACCGGAAATCTGCGACCGCCCTTGTCAACCGCTACTAAGCGAACGCCGAACCCCGGATCGAAACTGTAAAACATTTTCGGCAGTACCTGCTTGATCCCCACCTCGGACCCGTCGATTTTCTCCAGCGTGTACCAGTTGTCGCCAAAGACCGCCGTCTCATTTAGCTTTACGATCCCAACGTCCGTCCACTCGCCGTACCCCCGCCCATAACGAAATTCCGGCTTCTTGCTCCAGTCACCGAAATAAGTCGAGTAATACCTCCCGTCCGCCGCACGCCTCCCATACCCCTCCTCCGGAACGTACTCCACAACCACCGCAAGCTTGACGCTCTCCGGGTGCGAAGCAGGAACCACCCATTCCGCCATACCCTCAATCGCCGTACCCTCCGGCCCCCAGAACCGCAAAGGCCGCACACGAGGATCAAAAACCGCAACCAGCCGAACATACCTCCCGTCCAGGTAAACATGCGTCCATCGGTCCGACCCCCGGCCGCCCCCGAATCGATCCAACATCATCTTCCGCACGGCCTCATCCGTCATCATCTCCAGCCGATACACCATCGCCTGCATTTGGTCTTTATCGCTCCCATCGGCCAGCGCAATGCCGTTTTCATCGGCGTACCGGCAAGCAGCCGCGGCGGCCTCGTACCGTTCCCTCAACTCGGCTGCAAGCAGGGCAAGTTCGTCCGCATCCGCATCCCGCCACACAGCCGAATCCCTAACTGCCGGCGAGGCCTCCATGTCATCTTCGATCATCAGCTTCGCACCCGCCCTCACCGCCACAACATTCCGCCACGTGTAGTCCGTCCCACCCGGAATCAGCGCCAGGACCTTGTACCTCCCGCCGCCCAGGTCGCCAATGCGTACGATATGCACCGGCCGATCCTCCCGAACCGGCAGCATGAAGCTTCTCACGCCTTCAAGGTACCGTTCCCTCTCCGCATCATCCTCAAACGCCATCAACTCTCCCACCGCATCTCGATCCGCACGCAAAAGCGCCCGCCGCCACCGCTCAATAAGTTCCGCAACCTCCGCCTTATCGATCTCCCGAGTTCCACCCAGCGGACCTGCGGCCTGTGACATCTCCGCCCCGCTCTTTTTCCCGCCCGACATCTCCTCCAGCACGGCCCTCCGCACCTCTTCGTCGGACATCTTCTCGAACTTGTCCAGTGTCTCCCTCAAGTGGCTCTCGTTGGAACCACCCACGATTTCAATTCCCTTTTCCGCGGCGTACTCCAGTGCAGCTAACTGCGCTGCGACACCCTCTTTCATTGCTTCCACCAAAGACGCAAGCGCCTCCCCCTCCGCCTCCTCCCACTCGCGAACCATCTCCCCAATCAGCCACGTGGTGTATTCCAATTCGGTCGACATTTCGCGCGCCGCCGCACTTTGGCGCAGCACCTTTTCCATTCCCAGATCAAGCTTGAGCACGCCCCCCACCCGCAACACCGTCACATGATGTATTGCATACCCATCGTCCGCGGGAATCAGAATCGCGGCCGTATACCGCCCCTTGGCGCCCTCGATGACCTTCGCCACAATCGGCAGTCCTTCTGGCGGAGTGCGAATAGCGCCAAGCATCTCAACGCCCCCCGCTCGCCATTCCCGTTGCAACTCCATGTAACGCGCTTTCTGTTCGTCATTGTCAAATAAAAATGACGCCCCGTCCAAATTCCCCTCATACCACCGCCGCACAAGCGCCGAAACCTCCTCCAGACTGATCTCATCGCCGCTCGCCTTGATGACCCCCACCGCGCGCAGAGCATCCTCTAGCCGCCGATCGCGGTGCGGATAGGTCGGCGTTTCCCCTTCTTGCAGTATGCCCCCGCCACCGATTTGTATTGTGTTTTCCGGCATAAGAGGGTAATCAAGAACAATGGTCGGCATATCCGCCAGAAGCGACGACAAGGGTGTCCAGAACGCCCCAAGATAGATCCGCTCGCCGTTGGCCGTCACAACAAATGGAACGCCTCTTACATTCACCGGCCGCTTATGAACCTGAGGCAGACGCTCAATCGCCCCCGGCTTCAACTGAAGCATTTGTTTCTCCCAGTCGTAAGAGACAACATCCTCTTCCGTAATGAGCGGTTCGGCATCAAGTACCAAACGCTCCAGCGGATAGTTCTCAGGGCTCATAGCATCGAATTGTTCCGGCCCCTCCGCAAACAAAATCGGCCCGCGCCCACCCTCCTTGAAATACCCCAACACGCGATAAATGCCAAAACAGGGCCCCTGCATCGGAAACGCTCGAAACGCCTTGAGAACATCATTCTGTCGGATAGCGTCAGTCGCTTCCGCCCCACGTACTGCGCCGTCATCATGGCCTGATCTATCCACCACCGCTGCAGTGTCCCCAATCACGACTTCGACATCGGTTTTTAGGCCAGGATAGAGCGAGACATTTTTAAACGTGACGGTCTCATGCGGCCGCGTCTGGAATTCGAATCGGTCGATTTCGCTCAGTACCAGCAAGAATTCCGCCCTGAATATCGTACATTCGGGGCCGCGGGCTTCTTTCGTGCCCATTGACGTCACCGAAGAACTCTCGTGAAGCTTGCCGTGCTTATCGATCGCCACGAGTCGACTGTTCTTCACCTGATTCAGCAGCGTAACCGACAAGACGGTCTTGCCGTCTTCGGTCGTCGGGTCGTGAAAAATCAGGGTGCCCACATTCGTCAGCACAGGCCCTATCATACCGCCCATATCTGCCATTCGTGTGCCCTTGGTTTGCCAAGGCCCGTAACCCACCGTCGCCTCGATCTCCGCAGTCGGGTGATCGTCGTGCAGCGAGAACGAACAGCCGCGGAGATCCTCCAGCGTCTTGCGGTCCTTGGACACGACAAACGCGCCAGCCCATGAACCTTCCCCAACCGAATTCCGCCGAACCGACAATTTGACCGTCGGCTTCAATTCAGTATCCGTCTCGTTACTGTGAATACGGAGCACCGCCTGCCGAGCGCGTTCACCTTCTCGGGCATGCGCCCCATCCCAGTAAACATCCGTCACAGGACCGCCGTCCGCCGCCCACCACGCCTTGCCCTCGCCCGGAATCTCACACAAGCCCAGCAATTCAACAGTCGTCCCGCCGCCAACAACGGCTGAGAAGGAATGTGGTCGTCTGCCGATGCCCGATTCCTTATTAGTATCCACAGCCAGGCACTTCCCCCAGACAAGACTCGGGCTCGACTGATCCGTCCTCTTCAGCGGTGACAGACGCATCGAGGATTTGATTGCTCCGACGAGATACGCAACGTGTTGATCGCTCATCACAACCAAGTAGGTTTCGGCACCAGAGAGCTTCATCATCTCTGAGGACGGCTTGTCGGCCGCGAGCCCGGGTTGCTGCTTGAGAAACTCGGCCGCCGCCCTGTCAGCATCGCGACTCTCCAATGGCCACATCCTGACCCCGTTGGCCATGGCAACCTCAACGGTATCGCTGGCCAAATCCCATATCAAATCGGCATCCTCGTTTCTTCTGTCAGACACGGCACTGCTGTCCAGGTCGAGCGCGACAATCGTCGTGTCCAGAGACATCGAGACAATGCTCACGTCAAATCCCGCAGCGCTCAAAGCGGCCCCAACCGCCTCCACATCCGGCTCTTCTGCTGAGCCACTTTCCAATCTGTTGTTGTATTTCCTCTGCACGCTCTCCAGTGTTTTCGCTGTTGTCTCGCTGTGTTCGCCCGGCACATATTCTTCTCTTGAAACGGATTCGTCCAGGACGATATTCCGGTAGGTTTCTGTTCTTGTGACTTTTACCTTTGCTGCCGTTTCCCTGGCGTCGGCCAAATGTGCTCTGAATCTCGCAATTTCTTCGGGAGTGGTTTCTGTGTCACTCGCTGTCAAGATGCTTGTGATCTGTTCGTCGGTGAGTTTGTTCCTTTGTTCAACAGGCCTGCCATCGCCTCCCGAAACAGATTTTTGCCGGCGCACAAGAAAGTCTTTCTTGGAAATCCAAAAAGTGTGACCAACACTGTGCAATTTTCCTGATATTACGTAACAATCCAAACCTTCGAATTGTTCGTCCTGCTGTTGGCAAAGGTCCCGAACCTTGCGCAGTTCATTCAAAGGTGTGTCGAAGAAAGTCGAAGATTGTATCCTCCCCATTGTGCCCGCTGTCCAGACCAGACCCTCAAGTGGCTGCTCGAATGACTTCTCCATTTCGAAAACCAGTCCCTGGCTGCCATCGCCGACAGACCATACATTGCCCGCCTTGCTTATGGCCGTGCCAACATTCTCATTCCATTCGATACAGTAGAGATTTGGCCTGCCCATCTTTATAGTAAAAATACTCTTAAGCGTTTGCTGTCGATTCTTCAAATGCAACATCTTTGCCAAAACGCCCGGCATCACTTTGGGAGGGCTGTTGACATCCGTCAACAACTCCCCGACAGCCGAGTAAGTTTTAATGGCAGCATAGCGGTCCAACACTTTTTGGATAATAAACGCAGCTTCAGCAGAGGTACTTTTCGCTTCATCACCCAATGGCTTATCGTCTGGGAGTTCACTACCTCCCACCAACTCAGTCCCAAGCCTATTCTCCATCGCAGCCGCAAACTCGCCGCTATTCTGCGAAATGGTGACCTTTGCCTTCTCAAACATCTCACGATGCCGATCAAACCACGGTGACCGCTCGAACGTCAGCCAGTCTGTAACAAACTCGCGCCCGTAGTATTCACGAATCGGAGGATGCGAAGCGGCCGCTTGCTGCGACGGCCTGAAGATCAGCCGCCACCGCTTCTCGCCTGCATTATCCCACGTGAGGCCCTTCACGTCGGTTATTCCCTTGAGGTAATTCCTCGTAGAGTCGGCCTTTATAGCTATTTGCCCAGCCCGTTCTTCTGCGTCGCTTCCTTCGGCTTGTGCATAAATGTCGAACGCGATATCGAAGGGAAGCCCCTTGACATTAAGCGCAAGCAGAGCACCTACTATACCGTGCCCTGTCCGCCCATCATCTGTAAATCGCGCCACCATATTTTGACGAAGAACTCTTTCCCACCCCTCCATGTAAACCTCTCGATAGTAGCCATCCGGCACTTCCTCCACCACCTCAAACTCCACCTCATTGGTAACCAGCCGGCCAAAATGCATCGAGTCATCCGGCTCGTCCGGATTCACAACGTCGAGCCCTTTCCATCCGTACGCAAAGCGATATCTCCCCGGCCCCCATTTAAATCCTGATAAGCAATCCCTTTCATTGTCAGCCACTGCGTTGTCCCGCCAAAAGGTCCCACGCCCAGTCTCGAACTGTACTCCTTGCCGTTGACCAGTACAAACACTGGCCGGTGGTCATCGTCGAAATAAATCTCCTCCAGCGAAGGCTTCCAGTCCCCTGCCATCTGCTTCATCTCGATCTTGATGGGTGTACCTGCTTCGTAATACCTGTGCGCACTGAGTTTCGGCAGCGGAACGAGCAAACTCCTCACCGATTCAGAATATTGCTCGTGATATCTTCTCACGCCTCCGGGATCGTCGCCCGCAAAGAAAGTCCCGTCCGGTACCTGGTCCCCCACCATGGGACCAATGTCATCCATGATATGACCAAGTTGGCTGACCGGAACCATTCGCAGTTCGATCACCTGCTTATGCTCGCCCACCTCGCCGATCTGAGTGCACGGTACCCACAGACGACAAAACTCATTAGATTTCGTTGTGTTTCTAAAAAACCTTAGCAATGTGAAAACCTGACATGCCGGTATTCTGTCGTTTATCTTGTGTGTGGCGATCTTGTCGCTTTGAAACCAGCCCCAACTGAGACCCTCGGCGCTAACCGGCACAGGTATACGTGTGCTTATGTCAAGCCTTTCATCACCCAGTTGGGCTTCGATCCGATAGGCTGTGTCGCGAAACTCGCCGTCGACAATCTTCTCGCCGGCCTCTTCTGTCAAACGAACCGATAGCCTGCGGGGTTCTACATCCCCTTCGAACACCTTATGCCCCAGCCGCCGCATAGGCTGCCCGGTTTGATACAATTCCGCAAAAACGAGCAGCTTCTCGCCTTTCCTGAAGGTCACGTCGTACGTCTTGCTGTGGGTGATCGTGTCCCCGACAATCTCACGGCTTCCATTCAGTCCGTCGTTCGACCCGAACTTCACCAGCGTCTTGCGATCCAGCCATCCGATCTTATTTGATTCCCCCTTCGCCATCGGCAGCACACACGCCAGCATAACCCCTACCAGCAAAAGCACAACCGCCGCCCGCAGCCATGTGCGCCGCCAGCTCTCCCGCTCCAGCCACCGCAACCGATCCACCAGCCGGTGCGAATTCTCAAACAGCCCCAACAGCCCCATCCCCGGACTCACCGGCTCGGCTACTAAGCGCCGCGCCGTCTCCAAAAGCGTCTCCCGATACCCCCCCGTCCGCTCCCGCAGCACCCGTGCCACCGTCGCATCGCAGCACAACTCCCGCAGTTCCTGCATCGGCCGCCGAATCACCCACAGCAGAGGATTGAACCAGTACGCAATCTGCAAGAC
>JACZKQ010000198.1 GCA_014859965.1 Phycisphaerae bacterium | reverse complement strand
GGCATAATGTGCGGGTGAACATGGGGGCTTATGGCGGGACGGCGGAGGCGAGCCGGACGCCGGCGGGGTGGGGGCTGCTGGCGGATGTTACGAATGACGGGGTTGTGTCGGCGGCGGATTTGATGTTTCATGCAGAGGAGTACTCGCCGCCTGGCTCGACGCTGCCCCGGCGGCAGACACTGCACAGCGATTTCGACCGCGACGGGCGGATTACCCTTGCCGATTTTGCTGCACTGGCGGGGCAGTGGCTGCAGATGACCCAGCGGCCTTAGATACAGCGCGCCGGGGAGCACGTGTCGTTCGATCATGGGAATAATCAAGAGGTTTGCTTTAACGGCGCGCCGGAAGGCAGGCGGCAGGTCTTCGTGGCTGATCTGTCGGATGTTTTGTAGTGTTGGTGAGAATTTATTAACAGGGATGGACAGGATGATGGAACAGCCGCCACAGAGGGCATTAAGGGCCGGAGAAATGGAACGGTTACCGCCGGAACGGGGTCTGACCTTTTAGTTACTCCTCGACAAACTAGTTTTGGTGTTGTTGGGAGCCCAAACACAAGAGTGTCATTGCTAACGGCATTTTACTTGCCAAGAATAGGGGTATTGCTATGTGGATATTTTCCGATTAAAGCAAAATAAAGAAATAGACAGGAGAACGCATATGCCCTTATTAACTGTGAAGGTAATCGAAGGTGTTTTTACTTCTGAACAAAAGCAGGAGATGATCCACAACCTGACCGAAACGATGGTAGCCATTGAAGGCGAAAACCTGCGTCCGGTGACCTCAGTCATTATCGAAGAAGTCAAGAGCGGTGACTGGGGCATTGGCGGGACTCCTTTGACTGCTGAGGATGTGAGGACACTTGCAACCGAAGGATCTCTACACTGACGCCATTGAAGTTGCAGTAAAACATCCCCTGCAAATAGGTTCGACGTACTATTTCATCTGCTCATCTGCCTTCTGAGCAAGGAATACTCATTTCCTCACTACCTCACTAAAAAAATAGACTTTTATTTTAATATTTCCCCTGTTCAGGCGACCAAAGTGACCCGGTAATCCCCTCATCGGCGCGTCATCAGCGCGAACACGCCCCAGCCGAGGTACTCACGCGTGTAAGCGGCGTAGCGCTCGGGTTCCGAGGTCAGTTGGGCTCGAACTACTTCGGCCAAATCATCGTCGGGATTGGCTTCGAGCCATCGGCGCATGGTGAGCCATTTGGCCGCTTCGTATCTGTCCCAGCCGTCCTGGTCTGCCAGAACCATTTCAACGACGTCATAGCCAAGGCGGCCGAAAGACGCGAGAAGCTCCGGGAGCCTGAGAAAGTCGGAGATTGAGCCGGCAAGACACCCCTTGGCAACATCTTCCGTCGGCGGCAGCTGCCGCCAGTAGGGCTCGCCGATGAGGATGATCCCTCCGGTGCGCAAGCTCCGCTCCAGAAGCTCTATGGTGCCGGCGACTCCCCCGCCGATCCACGTGGCGCCGAGACAGGCCGCCACACTGACCTTCTCGTCAGAGACATAGCCAGCAGCATCGCCATGGATGAACTGGACCTGATCGGCGACGCCGAGTTCTTCGGCGCGGCGTTTCGCTTGCTCGGTGAACAACCGGCTCATGTCGATGCCGGCGCCGATAACGCCGTGATCGCGTGCCCAGGTGCACAGCATCTCCCCCGAACCGCTGCCGAGGTCGAGCACTCGGGTCCCGCTTTCCAGACGCAGCGCCGCGCCGAGAGCGGCGAGCTTTTCGGGTGTGAGCGGGTTGTGGATGCGGTGAGCACTTTCAGTGATGTTGAATATTCGCGGGATGTCCACTGTGGAAATCTCCTTACAGGTCAATAAAGGGGTCCGACCCCTTTATTTAGCACGACGTTCACCATAGGAATGCCCTTAGAAAGCATTTCGCTGTGCTGTCGCTGGGCCGCATCGTACCCGACGGAAAAAACCGTTGCGCTATCGACGATCAGGGTGGGCGTGTCGGGAGGCGTTTGTGTCACGGGGGAGGACAACCATTTGGTCGCCATGTCTTCAAACAGACTGCGACGTTTTTCGAGACTGGCGGCGTTCCAGTTGGCAACGGTAACAAACTGGGCGCCATGCTCGAAGGATTGGCCTATCAAAGCGCTATATACCGCGTCGTCGGCGTTATTTGGTCCATCCACCTCGTTACCGATGCGCTTGCCCGGCAGAGAACCCCGCAACAGATCCATAGACCAGCGGTGGTCGTAATGAGGGGCGTCATCGACAAAGACAATATCGGCGGCATCACACAAGTCGGGAAACCATGCGGTGGCGCGATGGCGCATGGCGGCGTCGAAGACGGAGCCAAATCGCAGGCTGACGGGTCGATCCGGAGCGGCCTTGCGGATCGCTCCGATCACACTGTCTATGGCCTGCTTCAGCATGACATGTCGGAAATGGTACCAGTCCAGACCGATGGGGCCGGAGAAATCAGGCGGCGGCTCTATGGTCGCAAAGTCGGTGTGGGGGGTTCCCCATGTCCGGCTCAAGGATTCCACGTCGCCATAGCGCGTCGCCAGCCAGGCGCGGAAGCGATCCCTGGCAGGAATGGAATAGTCATAGACACCATCCGGGAAGTATTCTATTTCCGCGTAGGGACTGAAGACCGGTTCATAGAAGAACACCCTGCCGGCATCGCGCCGACTTTCACAGTGACGGACCAATGCGGTGACAAAGGCAGTCGCCCGGGACACGGCCGGCGCAGAAGCGAACGCGATCATCGGCCGGCCGGTCCAGCTCATAGCCAGACGCCCGGAGTGGTCCCTTTGCCAGTGCTCAGGTCCGACCACGGCATCGGGGCCTTCCCGCGGCGGACGCCGTGTCAGATCGATATAGATGGCCACGGGCAGGTTGAGTTGATGCCAGACAAAATCCAACCGCGCGTCGAGGGCGGAGAAATCATACACACCGGGTTGTGTTTCACAGAGGGACCACAGTATATGGATCTTAAGGGCGTTGAAACCCACCTGTCTGGCCATGGCCGCTTCAGCCTTAAATGCGGCAAATCCCTCCGCCTCATGGTTCCAGGTCCAAATGTTGTAGACCAGATAGCGTTGGTTGTCGCAAGGATGGCGAGTTTCGGCCATTGCGCGGGGAAAGAATAAACCTGGCCCCATCATCAGCGCCAGGCCGGTGAGCAACAAGATCGCCCATCGCCCGGAGGCAACCTTGATCGGTGATCGCATAATCATGTCCATGTCTCCTTTTGATTACTCAATGGGGCGGTAGAGTTTTGCCAGCCACCAGCGGGTGTCCGGTCTGGCGCCCTCCTGCCTGACCCATACTTCTTGTGTCGAGTTTTGGCGATTGGCCAGGGCGTAGAACGGAATGGCGGTGAGGTCGCGGCCGTCTTTGGAGCGGGTGCGGAGGACCGTTACGCCGCCGAGCATGTCCGGCCTGTGCTCTGTATCGAATCGACTATTGGCGGCGAGATGGAGGTCAATGCCCTCGTTGTCGATCCCTTCGAAGCCATAGACCAGCGGGCCTCGCTGAAGGGCGATTTTGCCGGCGCAGCTCTGCACTGCGGGATGCGCCTGCATTTTCATGACGGGCATGGGCAAGGTCAGTTTGACGGTGTCATGATTCTTCCACGGGCGCTCGATCCGCACATATCCGGCATCGGTCAACGGCAGCGGGGTCATTTGCCTGCCGTTGAGCATGATGCCTGCATCTCTGCACCATTCGGGGATTCTTAGATGCAAGGCAAATTGTCTGGGTGCTTCGGCGGCGACGCGGATTTCAATATCACCGTTCCACGGATAGTCCGTCGACACGTGAAGCGATACAGGGTCTTTCTTCCACGGGATCGTGCAGGAGCCGCCGACAAAAAGATTCACGTAGATATCCTCGTTGGTGAAGGCGTAGGCGTACCTGCCAACCTGAAACAGCGTCCGGGACAGGTTTGGCGGACAGCACACCCAGCAGTTATCACGGGGCCGGTCCCGGTCGCTTAGCGGGTTTCGATAATACGTGGTTGTGCCGTCGAGTGAAATGCCGTGCAGCACCGCGTTGTAGAGCGTTCTTTCGAGCACATCGATCGGCTGGGATGTGCGTTCGAGCATGAACATCCGCTGGGCAAAATCCAACATTCCGCACGCAGCGCACGACTCGCAATAACCGTCGTTGGGCAGTTCGTAATCCTCGCCAAACGCCTCGTGTTCTTCGCGGGCGCCTGCGCTGCCGGTGATGTACATCCGCCGCAGCGTTACACTGTCCCAGAAGCGGTTGGCGGCCAGTCGGTAGTCACAGTCGCCCGTCTCGAGAGCAATATCGGCCACGCCGGCCGCAAAGAAGACCGCTCGAACCGCATGTCCGTCAAGCGCTGTCTGACGCCGCAGCGGGACTTCGTCCTGAAAGTATGCTCGCGGCGTCTCGCTGAAAGGCTTCACCTTGCCCCGGCCGCGCCATTCTACAAAGGCCCTGCTCAGGTCCAGGTAACGCTTATTCGGAACAGCGCGGTAGAGTTCGACCAGCGCCATCTCAAGCTCTGCGTGTCCGCAGAAGCCCGGCACGCCGTTTGGGCCAAGGAAATGTTCGTACGCCTGATCGGCAGCCTTCTGCGCGATCGCAAGGAATGTTTTTTTGCCCGTTGCCGCGTCGTATTCCAGTGCGGCCTCAATCATGTGTCCGAGGACGTAACCGTCGTGCGAGCCGTCCAGAAAGGCGGGATCCCAAGGCGTCTTTCCGGCGTTTGTGACGTACGCGTGAAGGTAGCCGTCGGGCTGCTGAGCGCCGGAAAGCAGTTCGATGATCTCGTCGATGCGTTTTTCGAGCTGTTCATCGGGGTGCATTGCGAGCGAATACGCGCACGTCTCCATGAACTTGTAGAGGTTCGCCTCGCCCCAGGTGTTGTTGAGATCCCCGTCTACCTTCAGGCCGTTGGCCGCTTTGAGAGCCCTTATCTCCCAGCCCATGTAGTTCCAGGAATGCGGAATTGTTTTCTCGCGGTAGACTTTGAGCCGGGGCGCCCAGAAGGCGTCTTCTACCTGAACATTGCCAACCGGCGGCGGCATTATCTTTGCTTTGCCGCTCTCGCCGGCGCGATCCGCGGAAAGAAGCACCGGCGACATCGTAATAATAGCTGCAAGTCCAGTCAGCATCACTTTCGATATGTGTCCGCACGCAGTCAATGGGATTCTCCGATCATTTGAATAGAACTATTCATCGCCACTTTCCGTTTGGCTGAGGCGAACTAAAAGTACGCAGGGCGCCTCGAAGGTGTATTTGTCTACGAGCACTGTCGCATCACGAACCTCATTGAGCACGCGCTCGAGGCTGTGGCGGGCATCCAAGCGAAAGACTTCCCACCGAACAGGTCCTTTCCAGGGCAGGGCGCTGATCTTCAACTGAACGTCCTCATTCATGGCTCGAAGGCTACTCACCAATATTGTCAAGCTCGTTTGCTCTTCATTGATTCCGGCACACACGGCGAGGTGCTCTTCGGGGACGCCGGACGCCTTGACTCCGGCCGGCGTATCCAACAGCATTCGGAAAGCCTTCATCGCATAGAACGTCTTTCGGGGCAGACCGTAACGGTCGAACAGGCCGAACCAGTTGGTGTCTCCACTGTAATAGTTGGCCACATCCACGGGGGCAGTCTGAAGGTCGATCAGCGCGCAGGTGAGAAATGCCGCGCCTTCTGCGCCCCCGATCCTTTCGAACCACTGCCGACGCGCGACACCTTGCTCGGCACTCATGATCCATTCATTGTCCGGCAGATAGTTCCACTCGTTGAGGTGGCTTTCGGTCTTTGTGAAGCCATACTCGTCAAGGAGCCGCCGTATGGCCCGGGCCTTCTTTGCATACAGGTACGGATCATCCGTATACGTATGCCATGAAAAGAAATCCAGCGGCACCTTGTTATCCCGGCAGAATTCAAGAAACCCTTTGACGAAGGGGTAGGGCTCCATGCGGTCGCCGATAAGGCGGCCTTGCGCGCCGGCGGACGGGCCTCCCACCATCAGCCTGGGCCAGCGGTTTTTGATGGCTTTTGCCGACGCAGCATAAAGGCGGTAGTAATCCTCGTCTGAGCCCGTCCACATGACCGGCCTGTTCTCCGGTTCGTTCCATATCTCCCAGTACCGTATCCCATATTGATGACCATCGGCCCAGCCCTCGTTGTAGTGCCGGATTATTCCTATACACACATCGGCCCACTTGGCGTAATCGCCAGGCGGTACAACGTGATACTTTCTTCGCGTGTGCTCAATGCTCTCGCCCAGCCGATAGACAATGCCTGTTCCGGCCTCGACAATGGGTCGGATGTAATCATCCGTTCGGGAGAATCGATAGCTCAGGGGTTGGCTCGCATCCGCCTGCATGTCGGGGAAGATGGCGTGGATGTCGACAATGTCCGGGTTGGGCCACTCGCAGTCGTGCAGCCTGGCCAGGGGAATATCCAACTGGCGATACCAGGCCGAGACGTCGACCATCTCGCCGAAATTGAGCGGGCCGTTGTTGACGCCGTGGAGCGGGCGTATCGTGCCGATGCGAGATGTGGCGTCCACAACAATCTCGCTTGCGCAGGCGGTATCGGCCGCCTGCATTAGAAAAACTCCGCCAAGGACGGCCAGAGGAATGAAACCGCGTATGAAGGTTCTTGTCGGGCCGGATGACATCCTATCAACTCCTGTCTATTGGGGGCTTCACCATGTTGGAATTGAGCCGCTCATGTTGGCAAGAAAAACTCACATTACTGCTTTTATTAGACCATTTGAGGGCGGGAATGTCAAGGGCTGTGAAATTTTTTGGCTGGCGCTCGCTAATTGCCCTCTTATACCGGCCTTACGTGTTGTCAGTTAGAGTGGAAGTTGCCGCGATGGGCGGCACTTGTGGACGGGACGCCCAGGCCGAATCCCTCATAGCGCAATTTTTAACCGCCCCCCTTCCGCTATTATCGCTCGCCGCAAACATCTTACCATCCTCTCGTTTGCCCGACCGATCAGGCTTGGGGAATGCCCGGATCGTGACTGCTGCTGGTTCGCCTTTTTACACCGAAATGTCAGGGATTTTACCTATACTGCGGCTGGATCCGGCCGATACACGAACATGGACTCTGCGGAACAGAAATCGTCCTGCGCGGCAGTTAGAGGCATGTACACGCGGCTGCATCAACCAAAGCCGTTGTTTTCCTCTCACAAAGTATTCGAATAGTGCAGCATTTTCGATAAATGGCGCCTTGCCCGGCAGGTGCGCCCCTGCTCCGGTCCGAAGCCGGGAAGGTCACGCGAAAAGAGGTTCAATTTGAAAGGAAAGAGTCATGAAAGCATTACTCAGTAGTTGTCTCCTGATAGCGATGGCGTGTGCCGTCGTGGGGTGCCAGGGTAGTAAGGGCGCCTTCTGTGGAGCCCCCGAGGCACCGACGGCCGCGCCTCAGGTGAAGGCACAGGCACAGCCGGCATCGGCAAAGCCCGAGTGCCCGCACATCGGCCGGCAGTTGGGCCCCAACGAAGTGTTGAGCACTTATCCGTGCGCCGATTGCGGCATCATTAGAATCGAGAAGGTGATGCCCAAACAGGTCAATGCCAAGGAGCCCTTCGAGTACAACATCATAGTCACGAATCTGACAGACGTGGTGCTCCAGGAGGTCGTGGTCACCGAACGACTGGCCGACAACTTCCGGACCATCGGCACCAAGCCCACGGCCAAACAGGACAAACAGATACTCACATGGAGTCTGCCGTCCCTTGAGCCGAAGGGTTCGAAGACCTTTACCGTGGCCGGCGCCGCAAGCAGTACCGGTGACCTTGCCAATTGCACGAATGCCACATACTACCTCCCGAGCTGTGCGACAACGAAGGTGGTGCAGCCGCAGCTTGCCCTGACGCACACGGCCCCGACCACCCGGGTTATTTGTGACGAGATCGACCTGAAGATCACCGTCGCCAACAAGGGCACGGGCCCGGCCAACAATGTGAAAGTGTCGGCCAAACTGCCTGAGGGCCTGACCGCCGCCGGCGCCAAGACCCTCGATTACAACGTGGGTCCGCTCGCAGCGGGTGACGTTCGGGACTTTGCCGCCAGACTGACGGCCTCGAAGACAGGCACGTACACACTGCAGCCCGTGGCCTCCGCGGAAGGCGATCTGGCCGTCCAGTCCGTCCCCACGACCACCGTCGTTACACAGCCCGCGTTGGCGATCACCAAGACCGGACCTTCCACGCAGTTCTTAGGCCGCTCCGTGGAGTATGTCATCACAGTCACCAACAAGGGCAACGCTCCTGCGGCGAACACCGTCGTCGAAGACACGCTGCCGGGCGACATCGGCGATGTCCGCGTGAGTGAAGGCGGCGTGAAAACCGGCTCCGTCGTCAAGTGGAGCCTCGGCACCCTCGCCGCGGGCGCTTCCACGAAGCTCACCGTCGCGTACATGCCCTTGAAGGATGGGCCGCTGTCCAACAAGGCGACCGCCACGGCTTACTGTGCCGATGCAGTTTCTGCCTCCGCCGAGACCGTGGTCAAGACCATTTCGGCGCTGTTGCTCGAAGTGATCGATTTGGGCGACCCCATTGAAGTCGGCAAAGTTGAGACCTATCGCATCACAGTGACCAATCAGGGGTCGGCGATTGCCACGAACATCACTGTGAACTGCACGCTTGAAACGGAGTTCATGCAGTTC
Source organism: Phycisphaerae bacterium (assembly GCA_014859965.1). Lineage (GTDB taxonomy): Bacteria > Planctomycetota > Phycisphaerae > Sedimentisphaerales > Anaerohalosphaeraceae > JACZKQ01. The sequence goes on along the minus strand of JACZKQ010000198.1, from coordinate 13,733 downwards.
GTCTCCGCTTCGGGAGCCACCAACGGCACCCTGGCCAATACCGTCGTTGTCTTTGAACCGCTCAAGAGCCTTGCACCCAAAGCCAAGGCGGTATGGGAAGTGCGGGTCAAGGCCGTCAAGCCCGGAGACGTTCGCTTCAAGGTCAATATGAACAGCGATCAGCTCGGAAGAGACGTCGAAGAAACCGAAGCGACCAATTTCTACCAGTAGTCGTGTCGTCTCGTCTCGAATAAGCTGCAGGTCCCTTTTGGGGCCTGCAGTTTTTTTGTGCGCTCATCCAAGCATTTACTAAGCTGGCATTCGCTGGAAAGGAGTGGTATATTGAAAGTCAGGAGTCCGGCGCTGTCGCCGGCCGTCCTATGTCGGCTAAACATTGTTCGGTAATACGACTAAATGCAGTTACGGGATTTGGGATTCGACGAATGGTTCGAGGCGCACGCCCCTGAGTTCAGCGTGGATGGCTGCCGCTTTGCCCGCGTCTGCGCAGTGGATCGCGGTTCCTACCTCATCAAAGATGCGTCGAGAGAGGTGCCGGCTGAGGCGGCAGGGAAGCTTACTTACCAGAGCGACAGTTCCGTCGACCTGCCCTGTGTCGGCGATTGGGTGGCGGCGCAGTATCACAACAACGACACCGCGGCCATCATCCACCGGGTTTTTCCGCGCAGGACGTTCCTGCGGCGGAAGACGGCCGGCAGAGACATCGATTATCAGATGATCGCAGCCAACATCGATACCGCTTTCATTGTTCAATCCTGCCATTTTGACTTCAATCCGAGTCGGCTGGATCGCTACCTGATCATGGCAGCGGACGGACAGGTTGAACCGATTATCCTCCTCACGAAGACAGACCTGATCACCCCGGAGGATCTGGATCAGAAGCTTGCGATCATCCGCTCTGTCACCAAGGCCCCAGTGATTGCACTCAGCAGTATCACCGGCGTGGGGTTTGATGAGCTCAAACAGACACTCTCTTCGGGAAAGACATACTGTCTGCTGGGTTCATCGGGCGTAGGCAAGACGACGATCATCAACCGTCTCATAGGCGAGGAAGCCTATGACACAAAGGCCGTCAGCAGCACAGGGCAAGGCACGCATACGACCTCGCGCCGAGAACTCGTCGTTCTTGAACAGTGCGCCATGCTGATTGATACACCGGGTATGCGGGAACTGGGCATTGTGGGCGCCGGGGATGGGGTCGAGTCGGGTTTCGAGGAATTTGTCGCGCTTTCCGAGAAGTGTCGCTATGCGAATTGCAGTCACGAACACGAGCCCGGCTGTGCTATCAGAGCCGCAGTTGAAGAAGGCCAATTGACTAAGGATCGTTATTCCAACTACATCAAGCTCAAGAAGGAATCAGAGCACCACGAGCTGTCCTATCTGGATAAACGAAAGAAGGACAAAGCCTTCGGTCGATTCATTAAGACGGCCAAGAAACACAAGAAAAAGTGAACAACGCACACCGGGGGTGATTCTGTTGAAGCATCTCTTGAAGCAGCCGCGACACACCGCAACCTGAAAGGCAAATCCACACCACCCTTTGCTGCAACTGGTCAGGCACTCTCTATTTGACGTAAGACCGTGTTGACGGCGTTTGCGACCTGCTCGGGATGGTCCTCGGGCACGAAGTGCCTGCCTTCTTCGATCCGCTCCAGAGGGGCTTTTAAATCGTGTGCGAGCCGATAGCCGTAGCCGATCTTCTGAAACCGATCGGCCGCGCCCCATACGAGCCGGGCCGGCAGGTTCAAGTGCGGCAGTTGATCGGCGATTGCTTGCGTGTCTCGCACATCCAGGGCCCGTATCTGACGCACGAACGCCGCGGCGGCACCGGCGGCGGCATAGTGGGGCCAGTGCGCGGCCATCGATTCTTCCACCTGCCCGGGGCGATCGTGGCCCTGGCTGAGGAACTGGCGGAAGAGAGGCCGAAAGAGGCTGTCCGGAAGCTGCTCGACCAGCGCGCCGGCGGCTCGCATTCCCTTGACCGGCGGTATGGGCCAGGAATTGTAACAGATCGCATTCATCAGCACGAGCCCGGCCACGCGCTGCGGATGGCGCACCGCCACGATCTGGGCAACGCCGCCCCCCAGATCGTGCCCGACCAGGAGGGCCTTGTCGACCCCGACCGCCTGCATCCATGACACGAGGTAGTCGGCTTGGCGGGCGACCGATATGTCCCGCCCTTTGCCCTCAGCGATGGAAGCACCGTAGCCGACCATCTCCCAGGCAAGGGCGCGGCCATTCACGGCCCCGACGACGTGTCGCCAGAGGCCGGGAGACGTGGGAATGCCATGCAGGAAAATAATCGGGAATCCCTCGCCGGACTCCTCCCACTTGATGCGTATGCCCGTGACTTCGATTATTTTTCGTTCCATGCCTCTTCCCCTTGAGACTGAATGCACTTGCCTGCCCCCGCTCCGCCCGGATTACTTCGGCTCTTTGCCTGCTTGCTATGAGTTCTTTCCTTATCGCCTGTGCGCGTGCGGCAGTGGTTTGAGCGGCATACCGGCGGCGCAGGTCAGTCAGCGATCATCGCGCGGCGCGGAGGGGGTTTGGTGTTGTTACTCCTCGTCTTGGCCGGCGGCGTCGGGGGCGGCATTTGGGTCCTGTGGGGCGCGGCCGTAGATGAGGTGGTGGTAGACGGATTCGATGGTGGCGACCATGGTTTCGGGGGCGAACTTTTCCATCACGGATTCGCGGCCGTGGTAGCCGAGGCTGAAACGCAGGTCGGGGTCGGCGATGAGTTTTTCGCAGGCTTCGACAAGCTGGGGGACGTTTTCGGGCTCGATGAGGAAACCGGTGTTTTCGTTGACGACCTCGCGGGCGCCGTCGATGTCGAACGAGACGACGGGCTTTGCGCAGAGCATGGCCTGGGGGAGGACGCGGGCGAGGCCTTCGCGGAGGGAGCAGTGGACGAGGATGTCGGAGGCATGGATCGCCAGCGGGATCTGCTCGGGGGGCATGAGGCCGGTGAAGCGGAAGCGATAGCCGAGACTGGCAAGCTGAATCTGCGACTTGATCTGTTCGGTGAGTGCGCCGTCGCCGACGAAGAGCCAAATGACGTTTTCAAATTTTGGGGCCAGGGCGGCGGCGGACCTGACGATGTATTCGTGGCCCTTCAGCTCGGCAAGTCGGGCAATGCAGGCGATGACGACCGCCTGCTCACTGATACGGTGTTTGCGGCGGAAGTCGCTGATCGCCTGGTCGTCGGGCGGCTGGAGAAAGGCCTGTTCGTCTACGGCGGAATAGGCGGTGACGTAGTCGCCGGGTTCGCCGATTCCGGCGGCGACGGCTTGTTCGGACATTGCTTCGGCGACGCAGATCGTGCAGTCGGTGCGTCTGGCGGCGGCCTTCTCGACGGCGATATAGAAGCGGTTCAGCAGCGGGCTTTGGTACGGATGAAAGGGCAGGCCATGGATCGTGTGGACGATGTACGGGCGGCGTTTGCGTTTGGGGCCCGAACGAACGGCATGGGCGGCGAAGCGTCCCAGAATACCCGCCTTGGCCGAATGGGTGTGCACGATGTCCGGCCGGATGCGGGCGATAATCTTTTTAATTTCTATATAACTTGCCAGGTCGTACCCTGTGCGGATCTCGCGGCGGAGCTTTTTGACGACGATGGTGTCGTAGGGCGCATCTTTGGTCTGCTCGAACAGGGCGCCCTCGGGACCGATGGCGGGGCCGGTGATCAGGGTGACGTCGTGGCCGTGCTCGGCGAGCAGACGGCAGGTGATCAGTGTGTTCTCCTGGGCGCCGCCGAGTATCAACCGGGTTATCACATGTACGATCTTCATAGTCACGGGCATTAAGCCACAGGCGGCTGTAAAAATCAAAACAATTTTGCGCGGATCGTTTCAAAAAAATGCGGACGGCATGAAATGCCGCGGAAAGGCTGCTTTCCGCAGATGGCCGATTTGCGATGGAGGGCTGCATCCTTCGCCGGCGGATGCGATCCGAACCTAATACTCGATGCGCATGAGGCACAGGCCGGAGGGCGGTGCGATGGGGCCGGCGAAGGAGCGGTCCCTGGCTTTAAGGATATCAGCGAAGCGGCTCGGCGTCCATCTGCCGCGGCCGACCTCGACGAGCGTGCCGACGATGTTGCGCACCATGTTGTAAAGGAAACCGTCGGCTTCGACGTCGATGAGGACCCAGTTTTCTTCGCGTGTGACCGTACACTTTGTGATGGTCCGGACGGAGGAAGCGCGTTTGTCGGAGGCGTTGGCGAACGACTTAAAGTCGTGCGTGCCGATCAGCATGTCGGCACACTGGGTCATCGTCTCGACGTTCAGTTTGCCGGGACGGTGCCAGCAGTAGCGGATGTCCATGACGGGGCGCACGGGGCGGGTGTAGATACCGTATCTGTAGAGCTTTCGTTTGGTATTTTTGATGGCGTCGAAGGTTGGGGGGACCTCGTCGGCCCGCACCACGGTGATATCCTGCGGAAGGAGGTTGTTGACCGCCTTCACGAGGTTGCTCGTAGGCACGCGGGTGTCGACATCGAAGTGGGCGACCTGACCGAGGGCGTGGACGCCGGCATCGGTGCGGGAACTGCCGAACAGCTCCACGGGCACGCCGCAGAGATGCGTAATGGCGTCTTCGAGCGTTTGCTGGATGGTCCTCTGGCGGCGCTGGCGCTGCCAGCCGAAGTAGTCGGTGCCATCGTAGTTGATAACGAGTTTTATCCTTCGTGTTGGCATAAGGGACGACGTCCACAAGAGGCGACAGCGGCACACCCGCGTGGGTGCCCTTTACATCGCCATATAACTGAAAAAGCCGGATGCTGGGCATCCGGCTTTCAGTCTAACACACCTAGCGCGAGGCGCTACATTAATTCTTCGGCGATCTGGACGGCGTTGAGGGCTGCGCCTTTGCGGAGCTGGTCGCCGGCAACCCAGATGTTGAGGCCGCGGTTATTCGGGATGGATTCATCCTGCCGGATGCGGCCGACGTAACAGTCGTCGTTGCCGGTGGCGTCGAGCGGCTGCGGGAAACGGTTGTTTTCTCGGTCGTCCATGATGCTGACGCCGGGGGCGGCCCGCAGGATCTCGGTCGCTTCTTCGGGCGTCATCGGGTTGGTGAATTCCAGGTTTATGCTTTCGCAGTGGGTGCGCATGACGGGCACGCGGACGCACGTGCAGGTGATGGCGATCTCGGGGCAACTGAATATCTTGCGGGTCTCGAGGACCATCTTCATTTCTTCTTCGTTGTAGCCGTTGGGGCCGATCTTCGAATCGTGCGTATAGAGGTTGAAGGCCAACTGGTACCGCAGCGTGCTGCAGGTGACGGGCTTGCCGTCGAGGACTTCTCTGGCCTGCTGGATCATTTCGAGCATGGCGCTTTGGCCGGCGCCGCTGGCGGCCTGATAGGTGCTGACGACCATCCTTTTTACGGGATTTGCCTTGTGCAGCGGCCAGACCGGGACATTGGCGATGATGGTCGAGCAGTTGGGATTGGCGATGATGCCCTTGTGGTCGGCGATGGCGTCGGGATTGATCTCCGGGACGACCAGCGGGACCTGCGGGTCCATGCGGTAGGCCGAGGAGTTGTCAATGACGACGGCGCCGGCCTTAACGGCTGCGGGGGCGAATTGCTTGCTGCGGCCGCCGCCGGCTGAGAACAAGGCGATATCGATATTGGCGAAGCTGTTCTCCGTCAACTCTTCGACGATGTACGTTTTGCCCTTGAATTCGATCTTCTTGCCGGCCGACCGTGAGCTGGCCAGCAGTTTGAGCGAGTCAAACGCCAGGTTGCGCTGCTCAATAATTTGCAGGAATTCCTGTCCAACGGCTCCGGTTACGCCGGCAATCGCCAGATTTACACCCATGGAACTACACTCCCAAAAATGATTAACCTTTCAGAACGCGACAACTTAGCACATTGTACGCTGCAATGCAAGAGTTGATCGTCCGAACTGCGCAAAGGCCGCGCGTTCCCGCCCTGCGGCGCGAGGCACGGACCGGCATTATGGGGCATTGGCGCGCCGTGACGGTCAGTTAATTTCGTCGTCGATCCAGCCAAGCAGCTCTTTGAGGTCGTCAATCGTGATATCGCCCATGTGGGCGATGCGGAAGGTTTCCTGTTTGAGCTTGCTGTAGCCGTTTCCGAAGACCGTATTGTGCTTCTGCTGGACGGCGTTGATCACGTCGGCGACTTTGATGCCGCGGGTGTTCTTGACCGTCGTGAGGGTATTGGATGCGTACTCTTCCGGGCAGAACAGGGCGAAGTTTTTCTTGGCCCACTCGCGAACGTACTCGGCCATTTTTTTGTGACGGGCCCAGACGTTTTCCATGCCCTCACCGAGGAGGCGCGTGCACTGGTAGTGCAGGGCCATGATGTGCGGCACGGAGGGGGTCGTCGGCGTCTGGTTCTTGGCGGCGGACTTTGCGAACTCGAGGAAATCGAAGTAGTAGCCGCGGTCCGGAACGGTCTTGGCCTTTTCCATGGCGCGATTACTCACGGCGAAGACGGCCAGGCCCGGCGGAATGGCGAAGGCCTTCTGCACGGAGGCGAAGACGACGTCCCAGCCCAGGTCGTCGAAGTGCATGGGCAGGCCGACCATGCCGCTGACGGCGTCGACGAAGACGAGCACGTCGGGGTGCTTCTGCTTGAGCATTTCGCTGATTTCGTAGACGGGGTTGGTCAGGCCGGTGGAGGTCTCGTTATGGACCAGCGTCACGGCGGCGTACTTGCCCTGGGAGAGTTTGGCGTCGACCATCTCGGCGGTGATGGCCTGGCCCCATTCGACTTTGAGCTCCTCGACCTTGCGGCCGCAGGCGCGGGCGACGTCGGCATACTTGTCGCTGAAGGCGCCGCACATCGTGCACAAAACGGTCTCATCCAGCTTGACGCAGTTGCGGATGCTGCCTTCCCAGACGCCCGAGGCCGAGGAGGTGCTGAGGAATACGTTCTGATTGGTGAAGAGTATCTTCTTGAGCATCTCGACCGTTTCGCCGTGCAGTTGCGTATACTCTTTGCCGCGGTGGCCGAGGGTCGGACGGGCGAGCTGCTGAAGGACCTCGGGCAAAACGTGTACGGGACCCGGAATGAACAACCGCGGGGGATTTTTCCAGTCTGTCATCTGTCAAACTCCTGTTCTGTCATTTCGATTTAAAGTTTTGCATCTCCCTGTTTCATCGGCAAAGCAATTGGCATTGCCGGCCGTCCTTGTTTTCGACCTGAAATTCGGACGGCTTTCAGTATTTGTGAATGGTCAGGCCGGTAAAGATTTTCGGGTAAAAGAACGTTGATTTCTGGGGCATTTTCTCCCCGGCCGCCGCCACCGCCTTGACTTGCTCGATGCGGGTGGGGTTCATGAAGAAGACCGCCTGCGCCTTGCCGCTGTCGACCGTGCGGATGGATTGCTCGATGGCGTTTCCGATATCCTTGATATAGTCGATGTGGCTCTCGTGGGCCAGTTCCTTTTCGCCGATGCCCAGGCGCTCCTGGAGCACGAGCCTGTGAAGGACGTTGGCGTCCAAAGTTCGCGCCGCCCTGCTCATTTCGGGACACGCGGCTTCCATAGCGGCGGGGTTCTTCAGCGCCGCCGTATAGAACGACGGCGTGCCGGCGTAAATGCCGAACGCATTGGCGCCGCGATCGAACAGCGTGCGCATTGTGTCGAACATCTTTTTGCGGGCCGCGGGCTTGTCGGCGTCCGTCGTGAAGGCGAACCGCTGGATGTCGAAGTCGCCCTCGATTTCGCGGATCAGCCTTTCGACGTCGAAGCCTTCCAGAGCCGCTGCGAGGCGGTGGGTCGGAAGGATGATCAGGCCTTCGTTGCGCATGTTGACGAAGGTCATCATGCAGTACTGGGCCGTCGGTTTTTTCGTTTCGGCGAAATAGTTGAGTGCGGTCTCGTAACGGTGGTGACCGTCGGCGATGACCGTCATCTTGTCGGCCATCATGCCGGTGAGCATCGCGATGTCCTGGGGCGCGTCGATGGGGTACAGCCGGTGGCGAACGCCGTCATCGTCGTGAAAATCGACCAGGGGCAGCCGGGCCGCGGCGGCCTGGATGATCTTTTCGGCGACGCTTTCGGCATCGTCGTAGAGCATGAAAATCTGGCCGAACTGGGCGGCTGTCGCGCGGGTCAGTTTGAGGCGGTCGGCCTTGGGGCCTTCCAGCGTTTTTTCGTGCGGCTGGACCCCCCTGCCGAAGTCCTGCAGTTTGGCCAGGGCCACGAAACCGCTGCGGCGGAGGGTGCGTCCGCTGACCTGGAAATCCTGAACATATGCGTAAACGGACTCGGCGGCGTCCTGCTTCAGTACGCCTGAGGCGATGAACGCGGCAAAATCGCGGGCCGCCCGGGTGTAGACGTTGTCGGTATCGCTGTCGCCGGGCGTCGCCTTGCCGCGGGTGATGCGCACCACGTTGCAGGGGTTACGGTCGTAGAGCACCTGCTGGAAGTGCTCGTCGATGACATCGTACGGCGGCGCAATGCATTCGCCGACGTTTTTCACGACGTCGGGATCGAATCGATACGCTTTGAATGGTCTGATTTCCATATTGCCCAACCTGTTTGTTGCCGCGGCTACGTACAGGGAACGCCCATGCAGCGTAAGGTGTTTTCTATGCGCAAGGACTGCCCAATCCACAAGAGGACGGATATTATCAAAAGCATAGTGGTTTTCAAGAAAAAACTGAAAAGCCAAATGCAATTATGCTGCTTGAATTTTCGTTAATTGCCTTATTGGCGATGCCTCGCCGGTTGCCAGCCGGACCGGGCTCGGCTATACTGGCCGGCGCGGGCAAATTGACGGCCTTACGGATCGTCAATCCGTTTGGCGACGATGCCCCTGCTGAGCGTGCAAGAACCAGATTTAGTTTGAGCCAGGGAATGGACCGAATCCATGACAAAGGACTTTTCTCGCTACCAGAAGAAAGTGATTTCAAACTATTACGAGCATTTGGACACGATCATGCTCACCAAGCTGCAGGAGATCGTGACCGATTTGTATCTTGCCGATACAAAGGCCAAGCAGGACCGGCTCTGGGAGCGAGCCGAGAAAGCGATGGAGAAACTCCAAATAAAAGGGGCCGTGATCGCGCACATTCTGAAGCAGCGCGACGTGACGGTGCTGGCCAAGAATCTCCAGGACTGGCTAAAGATGGCCAAATAGTCCCTGGGCTGTTTATTCCCGCGTGTTTTCGCTTCGGAATAGCCTCAGGGCAATCAAAAAAAATGGGGAAATTTCCCTAATGGTAAAATAGGCGATCGCGCTCGCCTATAGAACCATGTATAGTTCAACTTCTTTCGGGCAAGGCCTTGCAAACAAACTGAGTCAATTCCCTATGGAAGGAGCCCTTCATGGAAGAGTCGGCTCAAATGCTGTTGCCGCGCCTGTTTCGGGAAATGGTCGCTAACACAACAGCGCTAACCGATGCCTACCTTTTTCGTCGTCTTTGGGCTGTTCGTTTTCTCGAATTTCATCAAACATGCCATGACCGAAGCCAAGAGACTCGGGCTGGAACTCAATATGATCGCCACCAGCAGTTGGAATGCAGGTGGGTCGTGGGTATGGAAGTCCGATAGAAGTAAACGTATCGCAAGCAGTTCGGTTGACGTGATCGGACCACAGGAGTTAGATCGTGTTCCGCCGTTGCCTTGCGAGAGTGGCACCTACTGTTTTTGACATCTCCGTACTGGCGGTTCCTCATTCCGCCGGCAAAGAGCCTGTCTCACTCGATGGCGTGATAGAGTTGACAGACCGCCATGCAGTGGCTGATGTGCAACGATCCTGCAAACCCGGCCTGCGAGCAGCCGTCGAATCTGAACGACACGCGCCGGACCGTTGGAGGGTAAAACGCCCCGGTCCGGCGCGGGCGTTTTGCGTGTTTGTCAGATCAGCTCCTCGGCCGAAACCTTGTCGCCGGGCTCGTCACCGTCCGGCGCCGTTTCCGGCTCTACCACAGACTCCGGCTTCACAGCCGGCGTCAGGATTTCATGCAGCGCGCTCCAGCGGCGTCGAACCATGCTGCCCGCGCCGCCGACAACCAGCAGCCCCGCAAACAGCCCCAAACCCGAGCCCACGTTGGCATTGAAGCGTCCAAGCCGCTGCCGCTGCGCCTCGAACGCCACGCTCATCTCGCCTTCCGGCTCCACCTGCAGCGGGCTGTCAAACCGCAGCAGCTTACCGCTGAGCGGCATGGCAATCTGCAACTGGGCCACGGACCCCTCGGCCGCCTCCTGCGTCTGAATAATCCGCTGCGTGATCAGCTCCAGGTTTTCGCTGTCGGCCTTGCCCAACGAGCTCTCGATACGCTCCGCCTGCTGCTGACTGAAACTGATCCCCTCCTGCTGGGGCGTAATCCATTGCTGCGGCTGGGCCTCGCCCCCGAAGGCCTGGCTCCGCAATCGCCCGCGGGCGTTGACCAGTCCCACCTTCGCCTGCTGCATAACGAGGTTATCCAGATCTACCCGAATATCCTCGTTCAATGCCGTGTTGTTGCGAGAAAAGTTATACCCCTTCGACAGCGCACGACGTGCATCCGTCTGCCGGCCTAACTGCGCAAGCTCCTTGGCCAGCTCTTGCTGCTGTTGCGCGAATTGCTCATTGGCGGTGTTCACCTGGATCATCTGCTGCTCGTACGATTGCATGCTGTAACGCTGCAGCAACGGGGCGTCCAACATGCTCTTGTCCACCGTCAGCGTGCCCTCGAAATTGCCGTAGCTGTAGCCTTCGGGCACATACACATGCCAGGTAATCTGCTTCAGCGGCAGATCGAAACGCGGTCCCGTCAGTCGATGAACGCCCGCCCAGTTTCCGCGCCGCGCCGACGGCACAAGCGCAACGTACACCAGTTCCACCGTGGCGTCGTCATTGGTATGCTGCGGCAAAGGCACCAACAGCACCTCCTGCCCCTCGGAATTGCTGCGAATTGACGGCTGGGCCGCCTCGCCGTCGACCGATAATGACCAGATCCTGCCATGCTCCGGCAAAATCGTCTGAAGGTGCCGGCGCGTCCCCACCCTCAGCGTCAACCGCACATGGTGGATCGCCTCACCCGTCGGCGTCACGACCGTCGCCAGTTCCGTCCGACGAATATCCGCGCCGATCTGCTCGGCCGCCGCGTGACGCTTCGCCTTCACAATCAGCACCGGCTCCGCCGATGTGCCGCGGTAACACATCGCCGCACCCGAAAGGTCGTTTGCCCCGAACGATGCCGGGATGCTCCGTGCCTCCGCCGGCCGCAGCGCGGCGTCAACCTCCTCCACAGACAACTCCACCCGCTCCGTCGCAAACACCACCGTGTGCCCCTGCTGAAGGTCGGCGTCTTTGCACCGCACCGCAGCCAGCGGTACGTCGCCTTTCGCCTGGTCGTACTGCGTCTCATAGGTCACCTTCAGGAGGTACGGCCGGTCGTAAACCTTATCCGCAAGCTCCACACGCCAGTCCGCCTGCCCCAAGTGCTCGCGCCTTGCAATGCCCGGCCCCACAATCGTCACTCCCGTCGCCTCTGCGGGAAGCGCCAATTCGAACGTCTTGACCCCCGCGTGAAACAGCCTGTAACGCAGGTACTGCTCGTGCCGCACCAGTCCGTCGGTCACCCGCGCCACATGCAGATGCTGCACGGTCACACGCGGCTGCACCAATTCCGTCTGCAACTGCAATTGCCAGTCCGGCCGAAGCAGCCGAAACGCTAACAGCCCCTGCCCTTGCTCACCCAATTCGACCGGGTTCACCTCGCTGACGCCCTGCCGCGATGCCACGGACAGCCGCACGCCCTGCTCCGACCCCACCACAAGCTGCCCCGTGTGCTTCAGCACGTCGGCCAGCATCACCCGCGGCGCGACCAGACGTTCCGGCATCTGCGACACCGGCTGACTCAAAGTCAGCTTCAACTGCACCGTCCCCACCAGCTTGCGCTTGAAATGCACCCGGACGTGCCGCCCGCTCGCATCAACCGACTCGTCCCAGTGGCTCACCTGCTCGGCCACTAATGTGTCGATGTCATAACCCTCCGGAATGTCCAAAATGACGTCGAACCGCCCCGCCTTTGCGATCTCGATGTCCCACTGGCTGTTGTAGACCAGCCGGTCGTCCTCCGCGTTGAACCGCACCGTCTCCCGGCTCCGAAGTTCGCTCTGCACCGCCAGCACCTGCCCCACGACCATACTGTCCGTCGCGTCAAAACGAAATGCCTGCGCAATCTGCTCGCCGCTGACGCCCGGTGCCTTTTTAAGCAGCTCGGCCGCGTCCCGCACGTAATCGCGCGCGTTCATCGCCGGCGGATGCTTGTCCAGTCGAATGTAAACGGACGGATCGGCCGCCAACCCCAGGATACTGTGCTGGCTGAGCGCATCACGGACGACCAAAGGCTTCAGTTGCACCTCGTAAGGAACCGCAGCACTGGCGGACTGCGTAACCAGGCCCACCTCGCACGTGCCGGTGGCAGGCCGCGTAAGACGCAGTTCGAGCTCGCGGCTCGCCGGGTCGAAACGCCAACTGCCCAAATCCGCAGCCGTCACCGACGTTACCGTCTCGCGCTCGGACACCCGCATCTTCAGCGTATCCACCTGACCCTGCGCGATCTGTAGGCGAACCGCATGAAACACCTGCAGCAGCCCCGACGACACATGCGCCAGCGCCACATCCTGCGCATAAAACCGCACCTCCTCCTGCGACGCCTGCCTTTCCTGCGGCCGCCATGTAAAGACCGCCGCCGCCCCCGGCTCGAACATCGCATCGACCGTAATCTGGCCACCCTTCACATGACGAGACAAATGAACAGCCGCCGGTGCGTCAACCAGCATATTGGCGTCCGCAATCGTCAGGCTCACGGTGTTCGTCAGTGCCATCGGCATCAGCAATTCGAACCGCCGCTGGTGATCCTCGCCCGCCGCCGGCAATGGCGCCACAAACGTCGCCTTGATATCATACACATCCGCCTTCTCAACCGCCACAACGTGCCGGCCGCCCTCCGTGCGAATCGTCGCGCCGGACGCCGGCTTCGGTGAAGACGTCAACACCGCTGACGCATCTAACAACGCAAAATTCGCCGCTTCCGTCGCCGCGATACGCAGCTTGTACTGCACCTCCATGTTGTCCGCCCCCGCCGACAGGCGACACTCAGCCCGCTCGATCATAGATCGCGCCGCAAGCGCTTCGCCTGCGCCTCCCACGGCCGCACAGCCGCCGGCCATGCTTATCGCCGCAATAATCAACGCCGCCGGCGCAAGCGCTGCCTGCACGGGTCTCACGGCGCCGCGCCGTCGCCGAATGACCAGAACTGCGACAAACCAGACGGCAACCGCCGCCGGTGCCCCCCACGTCAGCAAAGCCTTCAAGACCGGCCACGTCCCGGGCATTTCCGCCGCCAGGTAGATCGCCGCCGCAAGAGCCGTCGCCGCCCCGAACCACCACCAGCGCCGCCACACAACCATAACAAACGCCCCCGCGATGATCGCCACCGCAGCCGCCACGACGTCCATGATCGAAACAGCGTGCCGCCACGCGGGCGCAAGCAAGGCACTCACCTCCAGCGGCCGCTCCGCATCGGCATTGATCGCCTGCGTAAAAGTCAGCGCCGTCACGTGCGCAGGCACCACAATCCGTCCGCGCATCGCCGCCCCAATGCCCAAAAACAATAACGCCGCCAAAAGAACCGCCAACACAACCTCCGGCAGCCGTTGTCTGAAGAACAGTACACACATCAGAACAGCAACGAACGCGACCCCGCCGAATGCCCACGCAGCCGCCGACTCGATGCCCCGCTCAATGGAACGGCCCCAAAGC
>JACZKQ010000197.1 GCA_014859965.1 Phycisphaerae bacterium | reverse complement strand
TTCAGGAAGCGGGGGGTTTTGCGGCGTTCGAGGAGATTGTGGGCGAGGGGGCGGAGCGGTTCGGGATGCGTGTGTGCGGCTACTGCATTATGAGCACGCACTGGCATCTGGTGTTGTGGCCGCGGGGGGATGGGGATTTGTGGGCGTTTATGAAGTGGGTGACGGTGACGCATTCGGGGCGCTGGCATACGGCGCACGGGACGGCGGGGATCGGGCATTTGTACCAGGGGCGGTTCAAGAGTTTTCCCGTGCAGTCGAATGCGTATTATCTGACGCTGATGCGTTATGTGGAATCGAATCCGCTGCGGGCGGGCATTGTGGATCACAGCGCGGCGTGGCCGTGGTCGAGTCTGGCGGTTCGGCTGGGCCAGCGCGAGGGGGGTGTGGCGCTGAGCGACGGGCCGCTGACGCTGCCGGCGCGGTGGGCGGCACTTGTGGATCGGACGCCGAATATGCCGCAGAAGGATCGCGAGATGTTTGAGACGTGCGTGGCTCGCGGGCGGCCGATGGGCGACGATGAGTGGGCGCTCAAGACCGCGGGCACGTTAGGACTGGAAGCGGCATTTAGACCGAGAGGAAGGCCGAGAAATGGGGTCTGACCCCTTTAGTTCAAATGGGGTAAGAGAAAATTGTTCTGTGTTTCAGAGCGGGAGAATGTGTCATGCGAACTGTGAAATTCTTGATGGTCGTTGTGCTTGCCGGGGCTGCCGTCGGGTGGGTCGGCTGTAAAAGACGGCGAGCGGATGAGAATTACTGGGAAGTGCTGAAACCACTGTTGACTGCCATGGATAACATGGCAGCCGCACCTGAAGAGGAGAAGGCGGTAGGCGAGAAGTGGGATAAATATATCAAGTCACTAACCGCGGAGGAACTGCTGATCACTGCAAGACAGTGCTCCGTCGTAACGCAGCAACATGCAGGTCAAGAGCAGTGGGCCCAGGCTGTAATTGGATTATGGATGCCTCTTCAATACTATCCAGCCAAGACTAACAATATTCAAGATATCACCCCATTGGTGGCTGAGTTGCAGGACAAGAGTGCGCCGCCGTTTTGGCGGTATGGGTTAATGGCGATTTTGTGGGATTCGTGGTCGGAAAGAGGCCCCCTCACAATTGAACAACTCGTCACGCTTGCAATCGCAATGAAGCAAATAGCCCCGGACAAGTCAGAACCACTGATGGTCAGGATACAAGCAGCGAAAACGTCTGAACAAATTCTTAGACATTGCCATGCGGCAAATTTGAAGAATGACCCCGAATTAAAGAAATGTATTGCGCAGGGTCGCAAATATGAAGATGCGGTGAGAGATGCCGTCGAAGGCCGGATTGTGCCTGCCGGGGAGACGGTAAAAAGAAATACGATTATCCAGGCCGCACTCGTGGAATTGATAGATGCACATTTAGGCCTGTTGAACGAGCCCGATCTTCCCGTGATCGAAGGACAAAACCTTATCGGCAGTGCGTGCCGGCTTGTCAATTATGATGCACAAGGTAAAATACAAGTTGCTATGAAGAACGCATTGAGAAACTACAAGAATTACAAGGAGCATTTTTGGTGGTCCCTCGTTTATGCGAATGCAACAGAATTGGAGAATCCGGAAGCGGAATCCGTCTTGCTGGAGATGATCGATACTGTCACAGATAAAGACCTGAGACGTATGTTGCCGGATTGGAAGAGATTTCTGGAAGACGGAACCTATAAAAGACGGCCTTACAATCCGGGCAGTGCTTTGGTCGATTTCGCACGACATGATAAGTACAGACGTTAGAGGTGCAGCAGCAGTTGGTGCTGTTGCGGGCGGATATGCGGGAGGTGGATGCGCGGGCGGGCGGGGTTTGTAATGGAAGGGTGTGGTTATGAAGGTATTTGGTGTTGTTTTTTGGCTTGTGTTTGGTTGCGGGTTGGTTTGGGGTGAGGCGCGACTGCCGGATGCTGGTGAGGTGCAGAGGCTGATTGAGGCCGTGTTGAAGGCGCATCCCGGGCGGATGGATATTACCTACTGCAAGACGCTTAGGGATTTGGGCAGGACCCGGGCTGATTTTGAGAAGGTTTATACGGAGGCCTTCAGTCAGATGGATGGGCGGCCGGAGCGTCTGGAGGGTGCGCAACTGGAGCGTTTTAATCGCCAGGTGCAAATGAACGTTGAGCGCAGCTTGCGGGAGCAGGAGGTGGGGAGCAGGAGCAAAGTGCGTTTTTACTATGAGGCCGGCCGGCAGCGCGTGGATTCGTTTGTGTTGGAAAAGAGCCGGGGCGTGGAGTCGGGCGAGCGTGCGGAGGTGTTCGTACCTTCCACGTCGACGATTGAGGCGGCCAACTGCGAAGGCGTCTGGACGCGTACCACTTACTCGCATGGGAATAAGACGGCGAGGGCAGAGCCGATCAGGGGGCGGAGCACGTATATACTCAACGACGTTGTTCAATTCTTCGGGCTGCCGGCGCCATTGGCGGGGATGTTGAGGCTGCACTTGTGCGACATGGACAGCAGCGGGGGGGTTGCTGCCAATGAACGCAAGATGGAACAGTTGCGGACGGGCGCGATGGAGGGGGCGGCGGTTACGATAGAGGAGAAGGGCGACGCGGCCGTGGAGATTACGATGGTTCGCCGCAGCGCGGAGGGGAAGCGGTTGGTGGAAGTGGCGATGGTGTGCGACAGGGCGGATTACTCCAGGGTGTACTCGTGGGAAGGGTCGTTTGCGGGGGGTGCGAGCAAGGGCCGGCGGGAGTTCGATTCGGGAGGCTTGCCTCGGAGCGTTTTGGTGGAGCTGTATAAGGCCGACGGGTCACTTTTGCGGCATGAGGCGTATGAGATTGAGGCGGTGTCGTTGAATCGGCCGCTGGATGCGGATGCCTTTGAGCTTGCGTTTGCGAAGGAATATGCGGCGTATGGGAACGCAGAGGAACTGAAGGCGATAGAGATCGCTCGTCTGAAGAGGCAGCTTGCTGATCCGGACGGGCGTCAACGGCTGCTTGCCCTGGCGGGCTTGCAGCGCTATCTGGCAGGGGAACCTGAGCAATTGAGAGAGGTTGCGGCGGGCATGCTGGATGATCCAGATG
>JACZKQ010000196.1 GCA_014859965.1 Phycisphaerae bacterium | reverse complement strand
GTTGTTGTTTGATGATGTGGAGGCCGGGCGGGGGGAGGCCCACCGTCAGGCGCATCCTGCAACTGAACTTTTCGTGCGGGAGCATCGGCTTTATCAGGTGGATTTTCTGCTGCGGCGATATGGTTTTACGGACGCGGAGATCGTTTTCGGCGAGGGCGGGCAATTGTCGCTGGATGCCGATCCGAAGGAGGTTTGGGCGCGGCATCATCCGGAGGCGTTTCCGGTGGATGTCAATCGGGCGTCGAAGAACGAGCTGCTGCGGGTGCCGGGTTTGGGTCCGATAACGGTGAAGCGTCTGCTGGAGAGGCGGGCGGCGGGGCGGCTGAACCGGATTGACGATGTTGGGAAGGTGGGTAAGCAGTTGCTGAAGGCGAAGGCGTATCTGTCGTTTTAGTGGTTCTGTAAGCACCAGTATTTGCGGGGGAGTTGGTGCGACCTGTCCCTTGCTCTCCACTTCAGCTCTTGGCGTGTTATAAAGATGCTATCCGGGCGAAGGACGGAGTGCCGGTTTTTTTGGTGGAGGCTGGGGCGGAGACGGCCGAAACAAGGGCTTGAGGTCGGTTTTGGAACAAAATTTTCTCACTTTCGTAATTTTAGCTTGAAAATTTGTCGGGTTTCTGTAAACTCTGCGTTTCGCGTTGTTGGGATTAAACGGGTTTAGATTAAACTTTATTGTACGAAAAAGGTTGTGATTTTTTATGATTAAGGTCAAGTCTCGTGCGGGTGAATCGGTTCAGCAGATGGTCAAGCGCTTCAAGAAGATGTGCGAAAAAGAAGGTCTGATCCGCGACATCAAGCGGAACAGCTACTACGAAAAGCCGTCTGAGAAGAATCGCCGCAAGCGCCGCAAATCGGCGCGCATGGCGTCGATCATGAGCCGTTAGTCATCGCACGGATGGCGATATAATCCGGGCAGGCGTGCCGGGGGCGTGCTTGTCCGGAATTTCTTTGCGCCGAGGGCGGGGTCACGTCGTAGAAATCCGCAGAATGCGTCCGGCGTGCGGGAGCGCCGAAAACAGATTATAGAAGCACCTGCGCAGCGCGTCCGTGCGGATGTCGGGCAGGTTTAATCATTGCGGCGGAGTTTTACGGATATGGCCGACTTTCGGCTGAGAAGCGAGTACGAACCTGGGGGCGACCAGCCGGCGGCGATAGAGCGTCTGACGGCGGGCATTGCGGAAAGCAAGCGGTATCAGACGCTGCTGGGGGTGACGGGCAGCGGCAAGACGTTCACCATGGCCAACGTGATTGCGCGGACGCGTCGGCCGGCACTGGTGATCTCGCACAACAAGACGCTGGCGGCGCAGCTTTACGAGGAATTCAAGGAACTGTTCCCCGATAACGCCGTTGAGTACTTCGTGAGTTATTACGATTACTACCAGCCGGAGGCGTACATTCCGCAGCGCGATATTTACATTGAGAAGGATGCGTCGCGCAACGACGAGCTGGATCGTCTGCGGCTGTCGACGACGACGAGTCTGATGTCGCGGCGTGACGTGGTGATTGTGGCGAGCGTGTCGTGCATTTTCGGTCTGGGTTCGCCGGAGGATTACCAGGCGAGCGTGGTGGCGGTGCGGGTGGGCGACCGCATGGAGCGAAATGGCTTGCTGGGGCGGCTGTCGGATATTCAATACGAGCGGAACGACTTCGATTTTGCGCGGGGCAAGATTCGTGTGCGCGGGGACGTTGTCGAATTGTGGCCTTCGTACGAGTCGTTCGGGGTGCGGTTCGAGTTTTTCGGGGAGGAGGTCGAGCGGATCAGCTACATCGACCCGACGAGCAAGGAAGTGCTGGCCGAGGAGAAGCAGATTTTTATCTATCCGGCGAAGCATTACATCCTGCCAGCCGAGCGGGTCGAGGCGGCGGTGGAGGGCATCAAGGAAGAGCTGGATCATCGGCTCCTGCAGTTACGGCACGACGGCAAGCTCCTGGAGGCGCAGCGGCTGGAGGCGCGGACGCGTTATGACATGGAGATGATCCAGGAGGTGGGCTACTGCAGCGGGATCGAGAACTATGCGCGGCATATGGCGGGTCTCAAGCCGGGGGCCCGGCCCTACACGCTGATCGATTACTTTCCCGAAGATTTTTTGCTTTTCATTGACGAATCGCACGTAACGATCCCGCAGCTTCGTGCGATGTGGGCCGGCGATCACAGCCGCAAGACGGTCCTGGTCGACCATGGGTTCCGGCTGCCGTCTGCGCTGGATAACCGGCCGCTGCGGTTCGAGGAGTTCGAGGCGCGGTGGAAGCAGGTGGTGTTTGTTTCGGCGACGCCGGCGGCTTATGAAATGGAGTTGTGCGAAGGCGAGGTGGTCGAGCAGATTATCCGGCCGACAGGGTTGGTGGATCCGGAGATTTTCGTGCACCCGGCGAGTGAGCAGGTGCCGCATCTGATGGGCGAGATCGAAAAGCGGGTGGCGGTGAACGAGCGCGTGCTTGTGACGACGCTGACTAAGCGGCTGGCCGAGGATTTGGCGAGTTACATGACGAAGAAGGGCTTGCGCTGCAAGTATCTGCACAGCGAGATTCTGACGCTCGAACGCGTGGAGATTCTGCGCGACCTGAGGGCGGGGGAGTTCGACGTGCTGGTGGGCATTAACCTGCTGCGGGAGGGGCTGGATTTGCCGGAGGTCTCGTTAGTGGCGATCCTGGATGCGGACAAAGAGGGGTTCCTGCGATCGGAGACATCGCTGGTCCAGACTATCGGGCGGACGGCCCGGAACGTTAACGCGAAGGTGCTCTTGTATGGGGACCGCGTGACGGAGTCGATGAAAAAAGCTATTGACGAAACAAATCGACGGCGTAGAATCCAGCTTGCCTATAATGCGGAGCACAATATTACGCCGGAAACGATTCGCAAGGCGATCAAACGCGGGCTTGCGGACGAACTGAAGGCCCGCAAGATCGCCCAGGAGGCGGTGAACCTCGGGATGGACGAATACGACCGGGTCGAGATGGCGGCGGAAATTGAAAAGGAGATGCTCGCGGCCGCGGAGTCGCTGGATTTCGAGCGTGCGGCGCTGCTGCGTGACCGTCTGGCGG
Source organism: Phycisphaerae bacterium (assembly GCA_014859965.1). Classification (GTDB taxonomy): domain Bacteria; phylum Planctomycetota; class Phycisphaerae; order Sedimentisphaerales; family Anaerohalosphaeraceae; genus JACZKQ01. The sequence goes on along the minus strand of JACZKQ010000196.1, from coordinate 5,441 downwards.
AATTGAAAGAGATGCCTGAGCTTGTCGCTCGTTCGCGGACGACGGCGAAGGGGCCTCGGACCCGGCAGAAAAAGGGCAAGACGTCGGCTATGTAGTGGCGGCGGCAGATTGTGATCGGCAGATGGAAAAGAGGACCTGCACACGCATATAACACCCGGCAAGGCTGCGGGACGACAGCATTTTTAACCGGCACATAAGAAAAAGGCAAAATGATGAAGAAGACCGACAAGAAGCTGGAACTTAGCCGGATACAGACGCTGATTGATCTCGCGGTGGAGGAGGATTTCGGACGGGGTGATCCGACAAGCGAGATTACGACGCCGGCGGATGTGCGGGCGAAGGCGAACCTTGTGGCGCGTGAGGAGGTCGTGGTGTGCGGGATGGAGGTGGTGCGGGAGGTATTGAAGCGGTACGATCCGGCGCTGCGGCTGCGGGTGCTGATCGGGGACGGGGAGCGGGCCAACGTGACCGACCGGCTGGGTGTGATCGAGGGACCGCTGCGTCCGATCCTCAGTTCGGAGCGGGTGGTGCTGAACTTTCTTCAGCGTCTTTGCGGGATCAGTACGGTGACGCGCAAGTACGTCAATGCCGTCAAAGGGACGGGCGCGAAGATTTACGATACGCGCAAGACGGCGCCGGGCTGGCGTTACCTGGAGAAGTACGCGGTGCGGTGCGGGGGTGGGCACAACCATCGGATGAGCCTCGGCGACGCCGTGATGTTCAAGGACAACCATGTCGCGGAACTGGGCAGTCAGTTGAAGTCCAAGATGAAGAAGATGGTGGCCGAGGCCCGGCAGCGGAAGGGCGTCAAGTTCGTGGTGGTGGAAGTCGATCATGTGGATAACCAGCTTGACCGGGTCCTGACGATTCCGGGTATCGACGTGATTCTGCTGGACAATATGGGGCAGTGGCAGTTGAAGCACGCAGTAGAGATGCGGGATGCGATGTGCGGCAAGCGGCCTTTGTTAGAGGCCAGCGGCGGGGTGACGCTGAACAACGTGCTGGCGATTGCCCGGTGCGGGGTGGATCGGATTGCCGTGGGCGCGATCACGCATTCGGCTGCGGCCGTGGATATCGGGCTGGATCGCCCGTAGTCAACTTCATGGACAGTGCTGCGGCTGTTTGGGGCATTGGTTTTCGGGTCCCGGCGCACGGGACGGACGGGTGCAACTATTCTGTGGTTTTGTGGTTGTTTGTTGCGGCATGAGTGCTTTTGCAGGGCTGGAAGCTGATCGGATCGAATCGCGCCTGCGGGATCGGATAGGGCGCAAGGTGGTGCTCTATAAATCGACCTCGAGCACGAACGACATTGCATGGCAGTACGCATCGAACCGGGATAATGACGGGCTTTGCGTGTTTGCCGAGGCGCAGGAGGCCGGTCGCGGCCGACAAGGACGGCGATGGCAAAGCGCCGCGGGGGAGAGCATTCTGTGTTCGGCACTTCTGCTGGACTCGCACATCGAAGGGGAAATGGTGACCCTGGCGGCGGCAGTGGCGGTCTGCGAGGCGGTCGCGGGGTATGTGCGGGGGCGGGCGCAGATCAAGTGGCCCAACGATGTCTGCGTGGACGGCCGTAAGGTGGCGGGTATTCTGGTGGAATCGCGGCCGGAGCGTCCGGGCAAGAATTACGTTGTCGGGATCGGGATTAATTGTCATCAGGACGCGGCGTTTTTCGGTCGGCTGTCGCTGCGGGCGCCGGCGACGAGCGTGGACCTGGAGGGCGACGGGCCCGTAGACCGCAATGCGCTGGCGGCGGACGTGCTGAATGCGTTGGACCGCTGGTTTAAGAGGGCCGAAGCCGGCGACGGTGCGGCGGTGATCTCGCGATGGAAGGAAATGAGCCGCCTGTTAGGCCTGCATGTGGTGCTGGATTATGATCAGCGGCGGTTTGCAGGTCATTGCGTGGGGGTGGACCCGGTGAAGGGGCTGATTCTGCAACTGGAGCGAGGGGGGGTGCGGATGTTTGATGCGGCGCATACGACGATGGTGCGGCAGATAACGCTGGCCTAGTTTTTAAAGTGCTGTTCCGTCTTCTGTTCTCTTTGCTGAATGTGGCAGATGTCAGTTTGTTGGAAGCAGGGTATGAGCGGTTGTGGAGGTGGTGGAGCACTCTATTGCTATTTGCTTGACAAAAGTGGAGATGCGGAGGATAATTCAAGAAGGGTAGTGACGGAGACAAGCGAGCAGGACTGTACGTGTGGCGAAAGAGGGTATTGTGCGGCGATTGCTTTTTGGGTTGTTGGTTTTGGCGAGTTCGGCTGGAGGAGAGCCTGTTGCGTTCAAGGATGCGCGGTTTCAGGGGGAGGTTGAGGAGGCACTTGGGGTGCAGGATCCGAACGCTACGGATATGCTGGCCTTGAAGGAACTGGAGGTCCATGGCAAGATCAGCGATCTGTCGGGGATTCAATATGCCAGCAACCTCGAAAGGCTCAGTCTGGACACGCAGGTGTGCGACTTGGGGATCTTGGATACGCTGAATAAGGTCCGGACGCTGGAATTGTCCTGGTACAGCAGGGATATGCCCTACAAACCGCGGGGGGATGAACTCACCGTGTTGCCGGACTTGTCCGGGATGGAGAGTCTGCGGGAGTTGCACCTGTCGGGCAGTCAAATCAAAGACATCTCTGCGCTTTCGGCTGTGTCGAGCCTGGAGAAGCTGGTGCTTTACTGTAACGAGATCACAGACATTGACCCCGTATCAGTGTTGACGAATCTGGGATGCCTTGTGATTCGAGAAGATGGGGTCACAAATTTTTCTGCACTTTCCAACCTGACCAGGCTGGAGTCTCTTGAGATGTACGAACCAAGGGCGAAAGATCTGTCTTTCCTGGCGGGCCTGAGTACGCTGGAGGAGCTTGCGATTCGTTGGACGGAGCTTGACGATATTTCGTCCCTGGGCGGCTTGACATCGCTCAGGTCGCTCGAGATTGCCGACGCCGGACTGAAAGATATTTCGGCGCTGGCGAAGTTGGAAGGACTCGAAACGTTGACCCTTCATTCAAATCAGATCAGCGATATTTCGGTACTGGGCATGCTGAAGAATCTGCGGACGATAGATTTGAACAGCAACAAGGTGATGGATGTTTCCGCTTTGGCGGGGTTGCCAAAGGCGCAGGTGCTGTTTCTCTATGATAATCCTCTGAACAAGGATGCACATCGTGTTCATTTTCCGGCTATGAGAGAGAACAATCCGGATGTTGCGATTCTTTGTTATGTGAAGACCGGAAATGTGCTTCGCGATCTCAAGCTGCCAGGGTTTTGTATTCTCTATCTGGCGGCTTTGGTGTGGGTGTCGCGTTGGGTATGGAAGAGAGCGAAGAAGCGTTATGTGCCTCTGGTTATCATGGTGTTTATGCTGGTGCTCGTACCGCAGCCAGTGAGAGAAAAGGATATTGAGAAAGTGCTTACGCATTCGGTAAGGTCGCTGGTCGATGATCAGCGGGTTATCATACTCAGTAGAGACAACTTGCCGCACTACACACCGTTCTACGACTCGCGTGCGTTCAATCATTACAAGAAACTGCTGTATCGTAATGACACCGAGGTGTCTGAAGAGGCCTACGCGCAGCTCGGATTGGTGAACTATCGCCAAGGGGGGGACGCGGCGCATCTTTGGGGCAGTTTGTATCTCAGGCAGGCCATTATCGAGTTCACGTATTATGACCCGGTGGAAGATAAGTCGTCGAATCGTCTGCACTTCAACTATTACCATGGAAACTTAGGCGCGCAGGGTTATCGCGTGGTGGTTTACCGCAATGTTTTTGCTGTGATCCCCATCTATGTGTTTGAATGGGTATCCTGAAAACGAAAAGGCGCCACGAATTTTTATCCAGGTCTGCTGCAAGCAGCTTGCCAAATTGGCGGAGGGTTTGGGGCCAGTTTATTGTTGTTGGAGCCATTCGGTGGCGAGGGTGGCGAAGTCTTTTAAGTTAACGTTGCAGTCCTGGCCGGCGAGGTCGGCGGTAAGGGGGCAGGGTGTGTCTTGGGACGTTGCGAGCCATTGGTTGGCGAATTCGAGCAGGTCGTAGATGTCGACCGTGCAGTCGCCGGTGAGGTCTGCGCGGAGGGAGCAGGCGGGGAGGGTGGCAATCCAGCCCTCCTCGTAGCCTTCGGGGTTGATTCCGTTGCCTACAATCGTACGACCATCGTAACTAATGCCCGAGGCGTTGGTCAGTATCCAGCCGTCGAGATCAAGGCCGCAGTCGTTTTCGAGGATGTCCTGGATGAGTCTTACGCCGTCGTGCTCGGTCCAGAGATACGCTGCGTGGTCTTGGTGCTGCATAATGTCATTGAAGAGAGTTCCGACGACTATCGAGCCGTCGTGTGAAATGGCTGATGCGTGATTTGAAACAAAACCATCAATTGTACCTATGAACCGACAACCGGTCTCCTGTGTCCACACGAAAGAATCGTCATACCGTGGCTCGCCAAAAAAGGGGCGGGCGCCCAGGATTGTACTGCCGTCGCCTGACAAAGCCATTGCGCCCGGGACCGTCTCGTGAAATCCGGATTCGTTCGTCCACAGCAGGTCTGTGGCGCCAACTATGAGTATAACAGCGGCGGAGGCGGAGGCGTCAGCGAATTGCGCGTATGTGAAAGGCTCGTAAGGCAGGCGGTGCGCCGAGGGTGGCGTACTTGCCTGCAAATCCCAAATCAGCAGACGGCTATAGTCCCAGAAGAGTGAGTCCGTCCGGCCCGCGAGACCGACGGCTGTCCGCCCGTCCGCCGAGATGGCAAATGCACAGGTTGCGAAATCGGTGTAGAATGGATCTTCAGGAAGAGGCAGTTCTTTCATACCAGTTGCCTTCGTCCATGTATAGGCCCTGTGGACTTGATGTCCTCCGCTATCGGTGGTGTAACTTGTGCCTACAATGACGCTGCCGTCGTAAGAGGCGTTTAGGGCATAACTCTTAGTATGTCCGCCCGGGAGATCGCCGAGGCTTTGAATGCCTGTTGAAGCATTCCACCTGAAAGCGAACCCGCCGCCTGTAGCAGGGCTTGAACCGTACGCTATCGAGCCGTCCCCTGAGACGCCCCAACATTCGCTTCTGAACAGGGAGACGCCGCCCAAGGTGCCTGCGCCCTGAAAGGTTGCGGCGCTGGATTGGGCGCAGATGATGGTCAGCATGAGAATGGCTGCACTTATCCTCGTGTTCATGATCCCTCCTTAAATTGCGGTTCAGGCGGCTACACATACCTCTGGAAACATTCTACAAAAGAGGGTCAGGCTTGTCAAGAGTTTTTACTCGTGGGGTACCAGGAAAAAGACTTGCGAAAAATGCGTTTGCCCGAAGGCTGATTGACATCCTGGGAAGAGGGGTCTTGAATGGCCGCGTACGGAATGACGAAGAACGACGTGTAGGTGGGGGTGTTTTGTTTGGTTTTGTTCGATTTGGGGTTGGGGTCGGGGAATGGTCTTTTATTGGGGGTCGGGTTGCGGT
>JACZKQ010000195.1 GCA_014859965.1 Phycisphaerae bacterium | reverse complement strand
ATCAGGAAGCATTTATGACGCCAAGTCTGCTCATGTGTTTTGTCAGTACAGCTATTTCCTCGTGCAGTTGCTTCAAAGCAGCCAATTCAGCCACATTGCGCTCAAACTCCGAGCCGTCCGTATACGTGATCTCATAGACGTAGCTTTCGGTCGGATCGCTCATGGCCAGATTCGGCGCGGCAAGATACTCCGACGCAGCCTGGACCGACTCGAATCTCAACGGACTCGAATCATGCCTCACAATCAGCCGGATCTCCTGCGGAAGTGCTGACAGGACTGACCTAACGCGTTGGACGAACGAATCGATTGAAGGTTTCCCGACTAGTTCGATGAGCCGGTCACGTATCCGTTGCTGCTTTTCGCGTTTGAATTTAGTGCTCGCCAGTGGACGAACTATTTTAGCTTTTTCCCTCTCAGGCAAGGTATCTGGATAATCAATAGTAAACCCTTCTTCAGAAAACGCCTGAACGATCTTTCCCTTTGGTATGTAAAACAACTCGATATCTCGGCTGCGAACCAAGTCGCGCGCCGGTTTTGTAAAATCTCCTCCAGCCACCATTCCCAGAAAACGTGCCGTTGGGTACGTTTCTCGCATTGGCAGGAGTTTTCCGCTATCGTCACGAGCCTTGTCTTTCGAATGCCGTGCGCCTCTGCGCCAGCAACTCTCGATGAATGCAACAGGGATTCCACGCGCGTCCGTACTTCCGTCCAGTTCAAGAACGAAATCATAATCCACCTCATTGCCGTCGGCGTCGGCCCACACGATTTTGCCCGGGCGGACAGACCTCTTCACAAACCGCGAGTCGACAAACAACTCAAGCGCATCTCCCACCCGCTCGATCAGCGGCAGAACCATATACTCTTCGAACCAGTCACCGACCACTTGCCCCAATCTGTGTCCGGCCGACGCATTCACTCTCGCCATAGCGCTTATCCCTCAATCCAGAGTCGACCCTCTTGTAGCGGCACCCGATGCTTCCTGTTTTTCCATTTGGTATTTCGGTCTCTAATCTTCTCAAAGCTGTACGCCCCAAAACCTGCATCCACCGCCAATTCTCCGAGCCACCGCTCGACGGCAAGATGTACACCATAAGGCGCCGAGTCCCCCACCACAAAACACATCTTGCCGCCGCTCTTACAGAGCGTTCGCAAAGCTCGCAAGGTCCTTGCCATATCCACGAAGTAAGCCGCCGCCATCGTATGATATGTCTTTTTCCCCGCCCGCACTAAACGCAGAGTTTCCAACGCGCGACAACTCCGGGTCAACTCCCCGCGAATTGCAGCGATCACAGGATCCCTGAGCAACTCATCGAGTTGCAATTTTTCGGCCGCCGAGTGTTGAGAACACGACCGCACCAGATATTGGCGCGCCGCCGCCTGCAAATCCCCCCACCCCTCCACCTCACCCCAAAAAGTCATTTCGAGCCGTGTGGCGTCCGCGTAATCATAATTGTTTGGATACGGCGGTGACGTGATCACCATATCAACCTGTTCCACATGCTCACAAGGCACGCGAGCATCGTGCTGCAAAATCGCCGAACTCTCAGTCCATCCCGCCCGCTTCACGGCTTCAATGTCAAGGGCAAATGCCTCCATCTTCCAGACGAATGCATCAAAGGGGTCGTAGACATTTGCCTTCTGTTTGTTCGGTAGAACATATTGCCATTGCGCCGTGCCCGCCACACTACAACTGCGAACAATCGCTGTTATTCCAAGCCAAAGTAGTTCCCCAAGCGATGTCCCGTCGTTGTAGTCCTCCAAAAATACCCTCTTGAGCCTGCCTAATCGCTCCAAGCTTTCCTCAGTAAAACACTTCTGCATGAGCGAGGGCGGCTGTGCACGCTCCGCTGGCCGTTTCCTTGCGCGCCTGAGCAATTCTTGATAGCTCTCATGCAACGCAGACACGGGCACATTCCAGCCCAATTTGGCCCTTGCCACCCTGAATACAAATGGATGTGCTTCGAATCCCGTCCCCTTCGTTCCCCGTGCTTCCGCTGCAAGCAAAGTGGTACCCACGCCCGCAAAAGGGTCTAAGACGCACAGGCCCTCACCTGGTAGGGCCCGCCCGATCGCGCCTTCCGCCCATTCCGCCGAGAATCCAGCCGAATAGCGAAACCAGCGATGAACTTGCAAACCCATGTTGTCGCTGAACGCTCCCTCGCGAGCCCTCTTAGCAGCCGTCCCCCCATCGGGCGCCACATCGATATCTTCAAATAATCCCAATTGTCCCGACTGCTTCATCTTCACTCCTGTCGCAATTCCACCACCGTCATCCATGAACATAAGGGGTACAGCCATCTTCATATTCCCTCACGACGTGATCCCCATCAGTGCACCCGCTGTCCCGCCGCCGCTCCCTTATCG
>JACZKQ010000194.1 GCA_014859965.1 Phycisphaerae bacterium | reverse complement strand
CGCTAAGCGCATCGATTGCTCGTCCACCATCTGCGACGCATTGTTCACGATCCACCGCGGATTGCGAAACACCGCACTCGCCTCCACCGTCGCCAGGTGCTGCCGATACAGATCCGCCCGCCGCCGCACATCCCCCGCAAGCCGCCGCTGTGCCTCCATAAGCCGCCCCAGAACCTCCGCCCGGTCCGGAACCGCGATCATCCCCGCCTTCGTAGGGGTCGACGCCCGTGCATCGGCCACAAAATCCGCGATCGTCACATCCACCTCGTGCCCCACCGCACTGATCACCGGAATCTGCGAATCGTAAATCGCCCGCGCCACCGCCTCCTCGTTGAACGCCCACAGGTCCTCCAACGACCCGCCGCCCCGCCCGACGATCAGCACGTCCAGCTTGAGCCGCCGATTCCGACGATTCAGCGTCCGGATTGCCGCGGCAATTTTCTCCGCCGCACCCTCTCCCTGTACCGGCACCGGGCATAGAAAAAGCCGCGCACACGGCCAGCGGTTGTAGATACTGTCGGCGATGTCCGCCACCGCCGCTCCCGACGCACTCGTCACGATGCCGATCCGCATGGGATACGGCGGAAGCGGCTTCTTGTGCGCCTCATCGAACAGCCCCTCCGCCTGCAGCCGCCGCACCATCTGCTCGAACGCCAATTGAAGTGCCCCCACCCCGGCCGGCTCGATCTTGTCCGCATAAAACTGATACTTCCCCTGCGGCACATAAACCTCGACGTGCCCCGTCGTCAGCACGGCCATCCCGTTCTCCGGCCGAAACTTCAGCCCCCGCGCACTGCTCGCCCACATCACGCACGGCAACTGACTCCCCGCGTCCTTCAGCGCAAAGTAACAGTGACCGCTGTGATGCCGCCGCCAGTCGCTGATCTCCCCCGAAACAACCATCCGCCCAGGCAAACGCTCCTCCAGCGCCACCCGAGCCAGGGTATTCACCTCGCTAACCGTATAAGTCCGAATTTCACGCTTCTTAGCCATCCCCCCATTATAACGATTCCCCGGAATTTAACACCCGCCCATTCCCCTCAAAAAGCCCGTCCTCAAAAACAAGGGACAGGTACCTCCTTACCGATTGCAGCCAGTCGCGCCCGGTTACCATTGTCGCCTCCCATTGTCATTCCCGCGAAAGCTCGAATCCAGCACAAATATCTGTTGCATCCCGTCCCATTTTGTTCTATTATTGCCGACAGACCTGAAAGATAATGCTTGTCAGCTTCAATCTCTTTGCTGCCCCAAACCGGCCGCCCGGGAGGCATTAGAGAAGTCGCTGCTGCATCAGGCGTTCACAGGAGCCTTATACCGTCATGACAGATCAGCCGCGACCGGGAGGCCGGCAGGTTTCCCGGCGTGTGCGACACTATAATCTGGCCGTCGTCTGCGCCGTCGGCTACCGCGTCCGCAACCACCGCGGAACACAGTTTCGCCAGTGGGCCGCCGAGAGTGCTGACCACTTAACAAGACACGCACAGCCAATGGCCTGCACAGGAACATTGTAGGAACCCATAATGACGAAAAAGAAGAAGCTTCAAGTCCGCAACAGCACGGCTGAATTCCTCGTATTCAGTTTACAGGCCGGCGAGAGCGGTATTGAAGTCCGTATCGAGGACGAAACCGTCTGGCTCACCCAGAAGCTCATGGCTACGTTGTTCGAAGTGGATATCAGGACCGTCAACGAACACATCGGCAACATCTACCGGGACGGCGAACAGTCTCGCCGGGCAACTATCCGGAAATTCCGGATAGTTCAAACAGAGGGCTCGCGGCAAGTCGCGCGCGAAGTCGAACACTACAATCTTGACATGATCATCGCCGTTGGCTTTCGCACCAACTCAACTCGCGCCGTCCAGTTTCGCCAGTGGGCCACGGGCATCCTCCGCGACTACGCCATTCGCGGCTATGTCCTCGACAAGGAGCGGCTGAAAAATGGCGCCTTCTTCAGCAAGGCCTATTTCGAGCACCTGCTCGCCGAAATCCGCGAGATTCGCGCCAGCGAACGCCAGTTCTACCAGAAGATCACCGACATTTACGCCACCGCGATGGACTACCGCGCCGACGCCGAAATCACCCACACCTTCTTCGCAGCCGTTCAGAACAAGCTGCACTACGCGATCCACGGCCACACCGCCGCCGAACTCATTCTCAAGCGTGCCGACAGCACCAAAGACCATATGGGCCTTTCCACGTGGAAAAACGCCCCAGACGGCAAGATTGTCAAGCCCGACGTCGCCATCGCCAAGAACTACCTCACCGAAAAGGAAATCAAGGCGCTGGACCGCATCGTAACGATGTATCTCGATTACGCCGAAGACCAGGCCGACCGGGGCATTCCCATGACCATGAAGGATTGGGCCGACAAGCTTAATGCCTTCCTGCAGTTCAACCAGAGAGACGTCCTTGATAATCTCGGCAAGGTCACGGCGGAAGTCGCCAAGACCTTTGCCGAGAGCGAGTTTGAAAAATACCGCATCGTCCAGGATCGGGTGTTTGAATCCGATTTCGACCGGCAAGTCAAGAAACTGCTCGAAGAGGAAGACCCCGCGGCAGATGAATGAAGCCGAAGCCCTAACCCAAAGCGCATGAGACTATTACGCCTCCCTCTATGAAGCAGAGGAGCGAACGGTGGCAACTCGCAAAAGCGATGCACTGTAGAATAGAAGTCCGCCTCGTCCCCGACGAGGATACTGGGCAGCGACATGATCGCGCTGCGTCATGACCCTCAAGCGCAAAGTCACCTGGCGCCTTGAATTCACCTTTCCAAGGGCAAGAACGAAACGATAGGAAGCAAATACTCAGGAGCCTGCACATGTCCAAACCTTACGTTCACCTAAATCGGGTTAACGAACTTCCGGAAAAAGATGGTCGCATTTGCATTAGGCCTGAAACGGTCGATGACATTCAGTATGTTTCCATCACGGGTGACCCGGAAGGACTTAGATATCTTGCTGACGCTCTCAAATGGCTTGCCGATTTCGACCAGAATAGAAACACGGATCCTCCTGGTTCACGTGAGCACTTGCATATGGAGCCAGGCGAGGAACTTGATTCATGTTCTTGCTATGTTGAACTATGCAGGGCAGATGCAAAAGGCACAGGAGAGCTGCCTGACTACATGAAAGCACCGTAGAACAGGCAGCACCGCAACGGCGCGAAGCGTTCGCCCGGTAGGCACAGCCTGAAGATGCTCGACAAGATCGCAAAAGCAATGCACTGCAGAATAGAAGTCCGGCTCATCCCCGAAGAGGGATACTGGGCAACGGTATAGTCGCGGCAGGACGTTAAGACGACGACGCACTGTTGGCATTATGAAGATAGAAAGGATCATAGTGATGGGATTGCTCTCTGGCCTGCTCGCGGCGTTCCGACGGTCCAGCAAAGCCTTCTTGCCGGCAGGCAAGGCACAACCCGCTGGCATCATCGTTGAGCAAGAGATCAACATCGGCAAACCGGTCGTTATCGACGGTCCGTCCCCGCTTACCAAGTTTGCCGTCGTCTTCGAAGATGACGGCGAAACGGGGTATTTTTACGGTTTGGACACAAGCCGGAAAGACAATCCGATTTTGGACGCCCTGCACATATACAACGTAATCAACATCACTGATCGGCATATCCCCTCCAAGGTCCAAATCATCTGGTCTGCCGATGGATTGAAATCAGCGTTGCTGATCAACCGATACCGGCATGCCATTTTCGACTTCCAGGCCAAACGCGGCTATTGCCGGACGGGGTTCCCACCTCCGGCAAACTCGTGGTCAGCCGAAAGTCACGAATGGGATGACAGCGCACAGGACCTGTTCAAATGAAGAATGCCAACAGAATGGCGTGAATCGCACGACGAAATCCCGGAAGAGCTTGTTGTATTCGTCTTCATGGCAGCCAATGAGAACAAACCCCTTTTCGATCACGTTTTTGAAGAGTATATCAAGGAGCAAGAGACGGAGAATCGTTGAACAAGGCAAGTCAAGGGAATGGCCTCCCTTTTCCGTAGGGGGGAAGATTAAAACCCGTTGAAGTGTTCCGGCTTGCCGTCGTCGCTGTCGTAGCCGGTTTCTTCGGGGCCCTCTTCGCTGACCTGTACGCGTTCGATGCTCTCGGCCTGCTTCGTGTTGCCGTCCACCGTCACGAGCACCGCGCTCAGCCGCACGTCCCCCGTGGCAATCTCGAACGGGTACGGCATCTGCGTCCGAAACGCACGAATCACGCTGTCTGTCCGCCGCCCCAGCACCGAATCATGCGCCCCCGTCATCCCCACGTCCGTGATATACGCCGTGCCCCTGGGCAGAATCCGCTCGTCGGCCGTCATCACGTGCGTATGCGTGCCGAAGACGCAGCTCACCTTGCCGTCCAGGTAGTTGCCCATCGCGATCTTCTCGCTGGTCGCCTCGCAGTGCATGTCCACGAACACCACGTCCGCCGCCTGCGAAAGCCGCGGCAGGAGGCTGTCGATCTTCGCGTACGGACAATCGGCCGGCTTCATGAAGATCCGCCCGATGAGCGTAATCACCCCAACGCGGACGCCCTTGGCCGTCTCATACACTGCGTAATCGCGCCCGGCGGCGCTCGGCGAAAGATTCGCCGGCCGCACGATGTTATCCGCCGCCTCCAGCGTCCCGATGATCTCCCGCTTGCGATAGGCGTGGTCGCCTAACGTGATCAGGTGCACCCCGTACTTGAGAAACTTGTCGTAGATCTGGGGCGTCATCCCCGAGCCCCCGGCCGCATTCTCGCCGTTGGCGATCACGCAGTCGATGCTGCGATCCTTCACCACACGGGCCAACTGCTGCGAAAGCACATGCCTGCCCGGCCGGCCGACGACGTCCCCGATGCAAAGCACATTAATCTTCATGCCATGTCCGAACTTTTTGTTATCTCGACGGCGCCGCGCTGTCCGCAGGCCGCACGGCATCTAACCCGTGCGGCGCGCCGTTATGCGACAGTCGTTACCGGGCGTATTCGATGCACCGCACCTCGCGGAGCAGCGTCACCTTGATCTCACCCGGATACGTCATCTCTTCTTCGATCTTCTTGGCGATATCGCGTGCCACCTTCATCGCCCCGTCATCGCTGACGTTGTCGGCGTTGACGATCACACGCACCTCGCGACCCGCCTGGATCGCGTAACAGTTTTCCACGCCCTTGAAACCGCTGGCGATCTCTTCGAGCTTCTCGAGCCGCTTGATGTACCGCTCTAACGTCTCACGCCGGGCGCCCGGCCGCGACGCACTGATCGCATCCGACGCCGCAATCAGCGGTGTATAAGGATTGGTCGCCGGGACGTCCCCGTGGTGCGCCTCGACGGCATTGACGACAATATCAGACTCCTTGAAACGCTTCAGGAAGTTCGCCCCGATCGCCGGGTGTCCGCCTTCCATCTCGCGGTCCATCGCCTTGCCGATATCGTGCAGGAAACCCGCCCGCCGGGCGATCGACCCGTCCAGGCCCAGTTCGTCGGCCATAACCTGTCCCAGGTACGCCACTTCCACGCTGTGCCGCAGCACATTCTGGCCGAAACTGGTACGGTAATTGAGCGCCCCGATCATCGACAGAACCTTGTTGTTGAGCCCCCGCACGTCGACCTCGACCGCCGCTTCCTTGCCGATCTGCAAAACCTTCGCGTGAACGTCCTTCTTCGTCTGGGCGACCAGTTCCTCGATCCGCGTCGGGTGAATCCGCCCATCCTGGATCAGCCGCTCCATGCTCAGGCGAGCAATCTCGCGCCGAACCGGATTAAAGCCGCTCACCACGATCACCCCAGGCGTATCGTCCACAATCACATCAACGCCGGTCGCCTTCTCGAAGGCCCGGATATTGCGGCCCTCGCGCCCGATGATCCGCCCCTTCATGTCGTCGCTGGGAATATCCACCATCGAAACGCTGACCTCGCACGTCTGCTCGGCGGCATACCGCTGGATCGCCGTGCTGATGATCTCGCGACTCTTCTCGTCGGCAATCTCCTCCGTCTCGGCCACCCGCCGCTGGATAATCCCGCTCATCTCGTGCTCGCACTCATCCTCCAGACGCTTCAGGAGGAGTTCCTTGGCCTCCTGCATGTCCATCGAGGTGATCTTCAAGAGCTGGTTCTTCTGCTGGGCGACCAACGCCGAAATATGCTTGTTCTTGGCATCCAGGCTCTGGCGTTTCCGCTCCAGTTCCTCTTCGCTTTCCTTGAACTGCTTTTCACGCTGGGCAATCTGCTCCGCCTGCCGGTCCAGACCGTCCTCACGCTTGGTCAGCCGACGCTCCTGGTTGCGGAGCTGCGCCTGCATCTCGTTGACCTCGCTGGTGAACTCCTCGCGCTTCTTCATGACCTCGGCCGCTGCGTCGAGTTGCGCTGTCTTGAGGATGTTCTCGGCTTCCCGGTTGGCGCTTTCGACCTTGGCCCGAAGCTCTTCTTCCAGGTTGCGGGTCTTGAACTTCTCGATCAGATAGATGGCTGCGTAAACCGCACCGCCGCCGACCACAAGGCACACCACGGCCACGATCGCCGGATGAATTGCCCCAAGAAACAACATGCCCCCGGAAAACTGTAATGGTATTGTCATCGCTTTTACCTTTCCTTAAGCTGCCGCCGGGCCAAACGAGCCTGTGCGCACAGACCGGAACACTCAGGAAAGTAAAAGCTTAAAGAAGCGTAACGGGTTTCGGAATTCGACTATAGCCTTGGACTCCCGGAGCACAACCGCCACCCTGAACGCGTAAAACGCATCCGAGATCCTGCAAGACGCCCCACGGAAAGCTTGTCCTGCACCTTAAACATGGCGTTTATCTTCCTTCCCACTCTCAGGCTGCCGCTTTATCAACACATTTCCCAATCGCCGCATTCACCGACACACCTGGAAACTTGACTCGACAATTCTCTTGGAACCGCCTTTCGCCTTTTCCTTGTGTCATCGGTGTTCTTATAACTTTTACTGCCTTCCCGGCCTTACTTTGTCGGGCCCAATGCTCAAGCGGTTACTCGACCTTTACCGTCTCGAAATCACCGCTGAAAACAATCAGCACGCCAACCCGGCTAAAAATAAGTTACTTCAGTTCTATCTATGTTACGTTAATTCTACAAATCGTCAAGCAGAAATGCCAGCATTTAACACTTTTTCGCGACAACACCACTCATCATTGCGTCCCCGCAGACGAACTCCTATAGTCCCTCTGAGCCGCGCAGGTTCACCCTAACCTTGCAATCCCGCCGTCTGATAATCACATCGCCGGCACGCCCTGCTTTTATGGGACCAGAGACTGGGGCCGCCGGTCACCGTCTGGGTCGTCATGCCAGACGCTCCTGCGATCACAAATCATGTTTTTTCCCAAATTCAGCTTAAAACCCGCCCCTATAAGACCGAAAAAACGTACGACGGTCCATCCACCTGCAAGATACCGCAGGCGGGACTGGAGTGAGGTTATTCGCTTAGAGCCGCTGTAATTCGGAAACGGGTGGTTGATATGCACAAAAGAAAAGATGTTTTAACGACCGGACAGGTCGCCCAGATATGCAACGTCGCCCCGCGAACCGTCACAAAATGGTTCGATTCCGGACAACTGAAAGGCTACCGCATCCCCGGTTCGCGCGATCGACGCATCCCCACTTCCGAACTCATCCGCTTCATGAAGGCCCACGACATCCCCACCGACACCCTCGAAGTCGGAAAAATCCGTGTCCTCATTATCGACAGTGACTGGCAGGGCGCCGAAGACATCGGGGCCGCACTCGAAGCCAAGGGGACCTACGAGGTCCGGACCGCCCAGAGCAGCTTCGACGCCGGCCTGGTCGCCCAGAAACTCCTGCCCCACGTCATCCTCATAAACCTCATGGCCCCCGATATCGATGCCAAAAAGGTCTGCCAGTACGTCCGCAGCACCGAAGACCTGGCCCAGACCAAGGTCGTCGCCGTCGCCGCCAACCTCCGTGACACCGAAGCCGAAGCCCTCCACGATCAGGGATTCGATGCCGTTATCACGCAGCCCGAGAACAACGCCCAGGTCATCAAGGCCATACAGGACGTCACCGCCATCATTTACTGACCCGCGGCCGTCCGGTTGAATGTCGTTCCAGCGACAATGCGACCGCAAAACCGAACAAACCCGTCGCTTCTTATTCGATCTCGATAAACTTCGCCTCGCCCGCCCCGCAGACCGGGCACTTATCAAGCGTACGGTCCAGCATCGTGTTGCCGCACACCTCGCACACGAAAATCCTGTGCCGAGGCATGTCCTCGCCCTGCTTGATCGTCTCCAGCGCCTGCAAATACAGGCTGCAATGGACCTGTTCGACCGCCATGGCGTTCTTGAAGGCCATCAGGGCCGCATCGTTGCCCTCCTTACGGGCGGCTTCGATATACTGAGGATACATCTGCTGAAACTCGAATTCCTCGCCGTGCACCGCAGCCTCCAGATTCTCACGTGTCGACTGCACCGCCTTCATTGCCCGCAGATGGGATCGCGCATGAATCGCCTCCGCCTCCGCCGCCGCACGAAACAATCTGGCTACCTCAACGAAGCCCTCCTTCTCTGCACGTTCCGCGAACGCCAGATATTTCCGATTCGCCTGGCTCTCCCCCGCGAATGCTTCCTGTAAGTTTTCACTCGTAGACATATCAATCCTTTTTATCTGACATCCACTCGCAACTGCCCATAAGCAGGACAGTTTTTACCCTTAGTTATACGCTTCCACACCGTCCGGAAGGCTGCATACCCGGGATTTTCTTCTGAAAAGGCGCACGCCGCGAAGGCGCCGCCTGCCGGGCAGCCTGCCCATCGGTTGTGAAGACAAAATCCCGCGGCCCATCGGACCGCGGGATTGTTTGTTCGAAAAACCGGATGCGACGACCGCTACAGCGACATCACAAACTCGATCAGGTCCGCAAGGTCCTTATCCGAAAGCTTCGACGTTTCGCCGTGCTTGTCGTCCTTGTTGAACCTCGTCAGCACCTCGCCGATCGTCGTCGCCCGCCCATCATGCAGGTAGGGCGCCGTCCGCCAGACCTCCACCAGCGTCGGCGTATCGAATTCCATGCCGTCCTCGCGCCCCAGGCCGAGCCCCACATCGTACTTCTGGAGATTCGTGTACAACGGGCTCGGATGGCAACGCGCACAACCGGCATCCTTGAACACTTTTTCGCCGCGCCGGGCCGACTCGCTCAACTTGCCGTCAACCAGGTACGGACTGGGCACCGGCTCAAGCGACTTCAGGTACGTGTCGATCGCCACCGCCTCCGCCTCCGGACGCACCGCGAACAGAATAAACCGAATGCCGCTGCGAACCGCCGCCTCCGCATTGCCGCGGACGCCGCTGACCATCGCAGGCGGCGTCTTGTGCGCCACAAGCATGCTCTTGGTGTTCTTCGGGTTGCCCAGGCCGTCGTTCATAAGGTCCCAGTTCAGGGCATCGACCCGCGCCTCGCCCGGATGGCAGCTCGCACAACTCTGCCAGTACTGAAAGCACATCGTGGCGTCGCTGAACAGCATTTCGCCCGTGCGGCGCTCCGTCAAGGCGACCTTATCGCCGAGCGGAATCGACGCCGCACGCGGCCGAACCGATGAACCGATATCGATCACGCCCAGACTGTCCGAAAAGTACTCCGCCGCGTAAACCTTCGTACCCACCACCGCCACGCCTCGCGGACCGTTGCCCGCCAGCTTCAGCCGGCGGCGAAGCCCTACCAGAAACGCCAGATCGTTCGGCACGTCGTCCGCCGAGGAGGACGCATCCGAGACCTTCTGCCCCGCCGCGACCTTCGCCAGCTTTTCGTGCAGCGCGGCTCGGTCGATCACGCTCACTTCGTGCGTGCCGGCATGGGTCACAACAATCGTCTTGCCGTCGGCCGTACACACCACACCGTGCGGATTCGCCGCCCCGAGGTCCACATCGTCCACCAGCACGGTGTTGACCACCTTCTGCCCCGCCACATCAATGATCGTCAGGGCATTGGTATTCATCCATCCCCGCTCCAACTGCGTCGTCGGAAGCTGGTACCGTCCCAGAACATGCGTCACGTACGCGTGCTTGCCGTCCGGCGACATCGCGATCCCCCGCGCGCCCATGCTGCCGTTGGGAAGCTGCAAATGCTTTACCGCCTTCTTCTGGGCCGTATCCACCACCGAAACCGCCGCAGCCGCATAATCGGCATCCGCCGCGCCCGCCGGCAGGTGGTTCACCACGAACAGATACTTGCCGTCGCCCGTAACCGCCGCCGCCATCGGCTCGCGCAGCACGGCAACCGTCGCCGTCTGCTTGCCGCTCGCCAGATCGATCACGCCCACGTTGTTGTTGAACTGGTTGCAGACGTACAGCGTCGCCCCGTCCGGACTGACCACTACGTCCATCGGCGTATGCCCTGCCGCAATGCTCCTGACGACCTTGCCTGCGGCAATATCGACAACGTCGACCTTGCCGGGCACCGTCGCCGACGTCACATACAGCGTCTTGCCGTCCGCCGAAAGGGCAAGCCCCGTCGGCCGCTGCGAGACCGTGATCGTCCGGCTGACCTTGCCTGCGGCCGTGTCAAAGACCGCGACCTGCCCCGCCGTCGCCTCGGCAACGTACAGCACGTCTCCGCCCTTGCCCGCAACCACCGAAATCGGCGACAGATAGTCCGCCGACTGTGCCGTCCCGCACACCATCCCTAATACCAGGCATCCCCACAGCACCCTTTTTGCCGTTGCTTGTCTCATCTTGGCTCCTCACGAAACAGAACGAGATTGTTAAAACACGTTTCCTTCACACCCGCCTCAAGCCCACTTCGCGGCTTGGGCGACTATTGGCGGCACATCCACCTGGGCATTATGTCCAATACACCGCAGTGTATCACAGACCTTCAAGTATATCAATGCATCCGGCCCTTTGCCAGTGCAATATTTTGATCGTCGACTTCAATCACGACCCGAAAACCCACATTATACACCTTCTGCCACGCCGGATAGCTCAGCCGCACCCCCGACCGGCACCAGCGGGGTCGCTCATGCCAGGACCCGCCCCGCACCACCTTCTCGCCTGCGGCATCCCCGTTCCGCCCGTCGTTTTCCCGATACGGATACGCCACATACGCCGTCCGCGTCCACTCCCACACGTTGCCGTGCATGTCGTGCAGCCCCCAGGCGTTCGCCTGATACTGCCCCACATCCGCCGTCACCAGCACGTGGTCATTGAACCGCGCATCCCGCGGCAGAATGTCCGCCGTGTACCGCCCGTCCGTATCGTAGGCATACTGGCGAATCGTCGCGTCGGCCATGTTGCCGCACTGCGAAAAATCGCTGTCCAGACCCCCGTACCACAGCGGCGTATCCGTTCCCGCCCGGCAGGCATACTCCCACTGCGCCTCGGTCGGCAAGGCAGCCTTCTGCCCCAGCTTGTGCGACAGCCATTCGCAAAAGCCTGCCGCCTCCTGCTGCGACAGCCGCACCACCGGCTGCCGGGGATGGTTCAGCGGCCAGCCCAGGTGATTTTCACTGAAGACCCACGAGCCCTTGTGCTCGAACCGGCTGTCGTGGACCGGATCGAACCGGGCGTACTGTGCGTTGGTCACCTCGAACCGGCCCATCCAGAACGGCCGCTCGATCCGCACCCGCCCCGCCGGATACTCATCCGCATAGCCCTCCCGGTCGCCCATCACAAACTCACCCGCCGGGATGAGCACCATCTCCATCTGCACGCCGCCGCCGAGGTCAATCACCCGCCGGGTGGTCCGCCCCGCCGCCGCCTGGGCCGCCTGCGCCTCGGCTGCCGTCATCGGCCAGTTCTCGCACGCCGGCGCCTCCTGCGACGCCTTCGCCGCCGGCTTCGGCAGAACCGCGCTTACCGCCGCCGCCGCCGCGCCCTCGATCAGTTCCGGATCCTCCTGGAGCCCCGCATACAGCCGCCGCAGCCGCATCCGCCGCGCGTGGTCCCGTGCCGTCTTGTGCGAACCCGCCGCCTCCTGCCACGTTCCGTGACACGGCGCATTCAAATCCACCCACACAGCCAGCCGCTCCCACGCCTCCGCGTCGAGTTCCACCCCGTAATGCCCCTTCTTGAGCAGCCAGAACAACTCGCTCGTATCGGTGTGAAACTCCTTCGGCGCAAGCACCCGGATATCGCTCTCCAGCCCGCCCACACGCACGTACCGCCGAAGCTCCACGTACGCCGGAGGAAACACCCCGCCGTAGCGCCGCAGCAGGTCATTGACGTCCCCCGACTCCACCAGCGTCACCGCCGGGTCGGTGTTCCTGATCACCATATACGCCTCGCGGCCGCCTCGCAGGTCCGGCGCCGCGCCGCCCTCTTCGGCCGGTTTGCCGTTGTGGCAGCTCACGCAGTGCCTGTCCAGGACCGGCTGCACCTCGCGAACAAAACTGAACCCCCGCACCGGCCCGCGCCACGGCTCGATCTCGGAAATCCCGCCGAGCGCCGCCATCGTAGGCATCGCCGGCGGCGCCGTGTTCTGCTTCTCATGACACCCCACGCACGACATCACCTCGCCCGGCATCGCCGTCATCCAGCTCCGCATCAGCGCAAGCGCCTTGCCGTCGGCATCCACCGGCAGCAGCGCGATCGGCGTATTCGCCGGCACACGGAAAAACGCCGACCCGTCCGCCTCCACCGGCACCGTACCCAGCACCCGCTTCGGCTCCCACGGCCCGTCCGTCCCGACCCGGTCGTCGATGCCCGCCACCCGCTGATAGGCAAAGTGATACGTAAACAGCCGCAGCGCCTTCACCTCTCCCCGCGGCACACCCTTGAGCCCATCGCCCGCATAAACATCCTCCATGTAAACCAGCGCATCCTTCCGCGACAGGTCCACGCGCTCGGCGATCACCGGCGGCCGCTTCCTCGCCGCGTACGGAATCGGCTCCAGCAGCGCGTAATCCTCCAGCTCTTTGATCAGCGTGATATTGTCGAACACATCGACAAGGTAAATCCCCCAGAGATCCTCCGGCCGGGGCTTGGCCGACACGATGAAATAGGAGTCGTCCAGAGGATACGGATGAAGATACTTCGGCCAACTGAATTCCGTCAGCTTGTCCTCGATCAGCTCCTCGACCTTCTCGCCGCGCCCCGGAATCCGCTGCACCACGCCCGCCGCCCCGTTGCGGCTGATCGCCGGATCGAAGATCACCAGTTCCCCCACGCGACCCACATGATGACCCGTCACCACGCCCACCACCTTCGTGGGATGATCGGGAATCGGCCGTGCGTAAAAAATGCTGTTCGGCCAGTACGACCCGCTGCCGTAAAACTCCCGCTGCCCCGTCCCGTCCGGATTCATCGTAAACAGGTAGCGCCCCCACACATGCGGAATATCCGTGTACTCCCACCGAAGGTACAGAACCCGCCCGTCGTTCATCATCGTCGGCGAGTAGTTGTGATCCTGATCGAAGCACAACTGCCGAATCCCGCTGCCGTCGGCCCGCATCGAATACAGCACCGCCACGTTCACCGCCGCATTGCACGGCACCCCCTGGAACACCGCCGTCGACAGGAACCCGATGCGGCCGTCAGGCATGTAGAACGAATCGAAATTGTGTACGTCCGGCTCGTTCTGCGAGATAATCTGCCTCGGCCGACGCTGCGCCATGTCCATCTCGAACACCTGCCAGCACTTGTTGTCGCCGGGCATTGAGAACATCATCCGGTCCGCCTCGTAACTCAACTCCAGGTCGCTCACCAGCTTGCCTGCTGCCGGGCGATACACCGTCTCCAGCACCCCGTCCGGGCGAAGCGGCGACAGCATGGCGACCTCGTTGTCCCACGCGTTAATGTTCGCAATGGTATCGATCTGCCACGAACTCTGCCGAGGAAGCCCCAGGAATTCGCCCAGCCCCCGGTCCTCTCCCTTCGGCCGCCGCGCCCCGCCCACCGGAACACGCT
>JACZKQ010000193.1 GCA_014859965.1 Phycisphaerae bacterium | reverse complement strand
GGGCGAGGTCGTTCATGGCGATGACATGGGCGGTGGTGAGGACGATGATGCGTTCGGCGGCGACAGCGGCGCAGAGGATGCAGGCGAGCAGGACGACGGCAATTATGCGGCGGGTGCAGGTGCGAAGGCGGCGTCGAGTGGGCATCATCTTATTCCTTTGTGCCGTTGGGCTTTTCTTGTTGTTATTTGTCGATGCGCGCGGCGTTCTACCTGGAGAAGCGAACGAGAAAGCCGCCGCCGGCATCCATTTCGATGTCGAATGTATCGGTTCGCTGCACGGTGCGTTCCTGGAGAACGACCGCGGCGGCGTTCTGCCTGTTGTCCTTGACGATTGCGGCCTTGCAGGAAGCCTCGCCGAGGAACAACAGCGGGATGCTGACGGTCGCCGGGTCTTCGCCGCACATGCCTGCGAGAAACCACGTGTCTCCGGTGCGTCGGGCGAATATCGCCAGTTCGCCGATGGCTGACGGGGGCAGGACGATGGTTTCATCCCAAACGGCGGGGATGGTCTTTATGATGTCGACGGCGGGGTTATCGAGTACGGATTGCGGATGGGCGGCAATGGTGAGCATGGGAGATGCGAAAATCGCGAGGCTTGCGATCTGGTGGGCCCAGGTTGTGTCGCCGCGTCGGTCACCGAAGTGCATGGTGGTGTAGTCAGCGCCTCCGGCGAGATAACGCGTAAAGGGCAAAATGGTTTCGTGTCGTGCACGCTGGCGAAGCGAGCTGCTTTCCATTCCTCGGACGGCCTCGCGGACGAGTTCGTTGGGCCAAGTGCGATTTCGGCCGGTGGGCTTGTTGGCGCCGTGAAAGTTGAGCACCATCTGGTATTGGGCGGCTTTGGTCAAAAGCTTTTCGTAGAGGTCGACGACTTCGGCGGCTTCGTGGTCAAAGAAATCGATCTTGGCGCCGGCGACGCCGAGATCGTGCAGGCGGGAGAAGAACGCGTCCTGGGCCTCGGGTGTGCGGAGGCGGTTGCTGTGGACCCAGAAGAGCAGACGTACGCCGCGTTCTTTGGACGTCGTGACGATGTCGGCGATCTGTTCGTCGGTCCAGCGGCTCCAGACGCCTTCAAGGATGTGGTATTCCCAGCCCAAATCGCCTGCCATGCGGGAAAAGCCTTTGAGGCCTTCGAAGGAGCCGTCGCCGCCGTCGACATAGCGCCAGGCGGCTCGGCCGGGATGGACCCACGGGGTCTGAATGCCTTGCGGGAAGTATTTCGGATCGGGCGGCGGGCAGAGGTTGTGTACGATGTCGCTGTTGACGAGTGTGTTGAGGTCGGCGGCAACGAGCACGACGCGCCAGGGAGTGGTTATGGTTCCGGCCAGTGCGGCGGGTTTTGCGAGGCGTTTGCCTTCGTCGCGTCCGTAGCGCAGCTCGAATGGATAGTTGAGGGGGTGACGGTGACCGAGTGCCGTCGTAAATCCGCGGCGGCCGTCGGCCTGGAAAGCCATACCGCTGTAGTGAACGAGGTCGGCCTCGGTGAGAGATGTGTAACCGCGGTCGCCGGGCAGGTGAAAGGTCAGGGGCGGGGCGGCCCATTGGCCGGGGGGCACGTCGGCGACGTCGCGTTTTACGTAGGCGGCTTCGTAGTGGCCGCCGAGGTCGTGGTACCATGCGGTTGAGCCGGCGGGGATGACGAAGGTGGTGTATTCATCGGGCACGCGTAACGTGCCGTTTTCGCCGGGAATGATGTGGCGGAATGCGACACCGTCGTTATAAGCCCGGACTTCGAGGGTGTAATCGATGAGGGACAGGTCGTGGCGGAGTGCAATCTTGGCGGTGCTGCACGAATTGACGGCGCGGCTGTGGACGCCGTGCCAGGAATATGTTTCGTTGATCCGGGAGCGTTCGACACGGCCCAGGACGACGCCGGCCGACAGGTCGAAGCCGTCGAGCTTTGTGACAATCGTGGATGGTTCGATGATGACGGCATCGTCGCGCGTCACCGTGAATGTGAGGCGCTCGGCATTGGGCAGGAGGGTGAATGCGATGCGGCAGTCGGGACTTTCGATGCGGACCTCTTCCATTCGCACACGCTGTGACCGCCTGGAGGCGGGTTGGGTCCGTTGGGCGAAGGCATCAAGAGACGTACAGAGCAGCAGTGTCACGGCGATAAGGCATACTTTGGCTGTCTTCATGGCGAGGTCCTTAATTCTGGCAGTGGTTAGGTTGCGCCGACGGGGGCGTCATGCTTACGGATATTGCAGGGTATACAGGCAATTTGGCCTCCTTATAGTCATGCCGCAGCGGGCGGCGCGGTAAGCCTTCATTATAGCATGGATGGGCGTGAAAGCAAGCGGTGGCTAATTGTTGCGACTGGGGGCAAAAGATCCTTGTCGGCCCGGAGGAAGGTCCGGGCCGACAGGAATCGGCAAGATTCATTCATGATGCAGAGGTGAGATGCGGCCGAAAGGCTTACTGGTTTCTCTGGCCTCTTTGGCCCGGAGTTCTCTGGCCTTGCTCTCTCGGGCCCTGACCTCTTTGGCCCTCGCCCGTACCGACGGTCATGCCGAGCGCGGTGAGCGTTTCTTCGTACTTCTTCTGCTTTTCATCCATTATTTTCTGGATGGCGTCGGCGGCTTTTGCGGCCTTTTCCTCGACGGCGAGGTCCTTGGCGGCCTGGAGCGCGGCCATGGCCTGGCGGTGGTCGGTGCGGAGCTGGCGGCCGCCTTCAAGGATGGCGACGCTGTTTTGCAGGGCCTGCATGATCTCGACCTGCTGCTGGCGGCGCTGCGTGAAGGTTTCGCGGAGTTTGGCTCTTTCTTCCTCGGACATATTCTGGAATTGTTCACGGTTCTGCATGGTCTGTGCAGGCTGCTCCTGGATGGCCTTGAGTTTTGCGACGTTGGCTTCGAGGTCGGCCATGGCCTTTTGCTGGGCCTCGCGCCCGCGCTGTAAGCTCTGCCGGCGGGCGGCATTGTCCTGCTGAGCGACAGCGGCCAGTGTCACGGCGAGAATGAGGGCCGCGGCCGTCACGACGATAGTGCATTTTTTCATGTTACTTCTCCTAACTGAATGAAGTTGTATTTGGCAATCCGTCCATCGGCATTCCAACTCTGGAATGAAAGCGGACTGCAAGAATCGCATTTTACGCTACGGACTGGTTTAATGGACGCCTGGGCGCGCCGGGTTATTGCGGCGAATTGAAAGTTTAAGTTCGGAACAAGCTTTGCAGGGCGGAAGGTGCGCTATATTATGGCGCGTGGCGGTTTGGCTGGAGGCGGCAAAAGAAGTGCTTGCAATTGCAGGCTGGAAGGGAGAAAATGCGGGCCGGCGCGGCGGGGCTCGTCCCGCGGTCCGATGCGGGTAAAAAGGACAGGCAAGGAAAGGATCGAGCATGAGCGGTTTGGCAGGCTGGGATTGGGCAGTCATCGGGGCGTATTTTGCGGCGCTGGTGGTGGTGGTCTGGTGGTCGTCGAAGCGGCAGGACACGTCGGAGGATTACTTTCTTGCTGGCCGCAACATCGGCTGGTTCGCCGTGGGGGCGTCGCTGTTTGCGTCGAACATCGGTTCGGAGCATATCGTGGGGCTTTCGGGCCAGGGGGCTTCCAGCGGGATGGCGATGGCGCACTGGGAACTGCACGCGTGGGTCATGATCATGCTGGCGTGGGTGTTTGTGCCGTTCTATTACCGCTCGGGCGTGTTCACCATGCCGGAATTTCTGGAGCGGCGGTTCAGCCCGGCGGCGCGGTGGATGCTTTCGGTGGTGTCGCTGGTGGCCTACGTGTTTACCAAGGTATCGGTGACGGTATACGCAGGGGCGCTGGTTTTTGAGGCGCTGCTGCCGGATCTGAGTTTGCATATTTTGGGGCAGGTCTACGGACCCTTCTGGATCGGGGCGTTTGCGACGGTGATCGCGACGGGCGTCTATACGATATTCGGCGGTCTGCGGGCGGTGCTTTACACAGACACGGCGCAGGCGATTGTTCTGCTGGCAGGTTCATTTTTCATCACTCTGTTTGGTCTGAGGCTGCTTGGCGGGTGGGGAGAGTTGATCTCGGTCTGCAAGACGGATGCGACGCGGTTCGCATTGTGGCGGCCCCTGTCGGACCCGGATTTCCCGTGGCTGGGGGTTCTTATCGCCTCGCCGGTGATCGGCATCTGGTACTGGTGTACGGACCAGTATATCGTGCAGCGGACGCTGGCGGCGAAGAATTTAACCAATGCCCGGCGGGGGGCGATCTGGGGCGGGTTCCTGAAGGTGTGGCCTGTGATGATCTTTCTCATCCCGGGGATGATCGGATATGCCCTCCACCAGAAGGGTATGCTGCAGATTCCGTTGAAGGACAGCGGGGGGATACAAGGGGATATGGTTTTCGCCACCATGGTGAAGACCCTTTTACCGACCGGCCTGCGCGGTCTGGTGGTGGGCGGACTGTTGGCGGCGCTGATGAGTTCTCTGTCGAGCCTGTTTAATTCTTCGGCGTCGCTGTTTACAGTGGATATTTATGAGAAGATTCGGCCGGGGCGGTCGGAGCGGCACCTCGTTGCGGTGGGGCGGGTCGCCACGGGCGTTGTCGTCGCCTTGGGCATGCTTTGGATACCGGTCATGCACACGATCGGCCAGGGCGGGCTGTACAAGTATTTGCAGAGCGTGCAGGGGTATCTGGCGCCGCCGATTACCGCGGTGTTCCTGTTGGGGTTGTTCTGGAAGCGGATCAACTCGGCGGGGGCCGTGGCAGGGCTTGCGCTGGGATTCATCTTAGGCATGGTGAAGCTGGTTCTTGAGGCGTGTGCAGGGGCGGGCTACCTGGAAAGTATGCCCTGGCTGGAAGCGGTTGCGACGTTCAATTTCCTCTATGCCTCGGGTGTGCTGCTGCTCATCAGTGTCATCATTATCGTCGGGGTCTCGCTGCTGTCGCCGCCTCCGCCGGCCGAGCAGATCGCGGGCCTGACTTATGCGACGGCGTCGCCTGAACAGCGGCGCGAGAACCGCCAAAGCTGGAATTGGATCGACATTTTTGGTACAGTGGTCGTGTTGGGCCTTGTGTTGGGCATGTATACCTATTTCACGGTCTGGCTCAGGTAACGGTTTTTACGGCCTTAGGAGATTTGTTATGCACGAGAACAATCGCATTTCGAGACGGCAGTTCATGGGCGCCGCGGCTGCAACCGCCGCCTTCACGCTGGTCCCGCGTCACGTCCTGGGCGGCCCGGCCTTCGTGCCTCCGAGCGAAAAGCTCAACATCGCGCTCATCGGGATCGGCGGACGCGGCGGCGCACAGGTCGGCGGCTGCAGCAGCGAAAACTATGTCGCCATGTGCGACGTCGACGAACGTCGTGCTGCCGGCACATTCGACAAGTACCCCAACGCCAAAAAGTTTACCGACTTCCGGAAGATGCTTGACGCCGTCGAGAACGAAATTGACGCGGTCTGCGTCTCCACGCCCGACCATACCCACGCCGTCGCCGTCATGAACGCCCTGAAACGCGGCAAGCACGTCTATTGCGAGAAACCCCTGGCTCATTCGATCGGCGAGATCAGGGCGATGATGGCCGAGGCCCGCAAGCAGAAGGTGGTGACGCAGTTGGGCAACCAGGGCCATTCTTTCGATACGATCCGCATGTTCTGCGAGTGGATCTGGGACGGCGCCATCGGCGATGTCACCGAAGTCCACGCCCGCTGCAGCGCCAACCACTGCCGCATTGACCGGCTCTCCAAACGCACCGAAAAGCACGACATTCCCAAAGAAGTCGATTGGGACCTTTGGCTCGGCCCGGCAAAGATGCGGCCGTATAACCCAATGTACATGCCCGGCAGTTGGCGCGCATGGATGCCGTTCGGCTCCGGCACCATCGGCGACTGGGTCTGCCATGTGGTCGACCCGGTTTTCTGGGCCCTCGATCTGGGCGCCCCCACAAGCGTTCAGGCTGAGGTGAAGGATTACGACCCGAAGCTCCACAACGATACTTTTGCGCCGTGGAAGATAATCACATTCGAATTCCCCGCAAAGGACAAACGCGGCCCGGTCAAGCTCCTCTGGCATAGCGCCACGGCCGAGATCCCGCGTCCGGCCATGCTCGAAGAGAGCCGCAAGGTCGTCGACACCGGCGCGGTGGTCCACGGCACAAAGGGCGCCATCATGTACGGCTCGCATGGCGCCGGCGGACTGCGGATCATCCCGGAAGCCAAGATGAAGGAATACAAGCAGCCAGAAAAGACCCTGCCTCGCGTCCGGAATCACCATGCCGACTGGCTCGACGCGATCAAGAACGGCAAACAGGCCGGCTCCAATTTCGAGTACGGCGGCCCGCTGACGGAGCTTGCGAGATTAGGCATCATCGCCATGCAGTTTCCCAACCAGAAACTCGTCTGGGACGGCCCTGCGATGCGCTTCACCAACAACAGCGAAGCCAACGCCCTGGTCGACCCGCCGCTAAGAGAAGGCTGGACACTGTAGCTTACTCGGTATGATCAAGCAATGACAGGGGACGGTCTCAACGGCCGTCCCCTGTACGTTTTAAACAGGGGTGATCGTTTGTCCCGGGCCGGAGCGGAAGTCCTTATTTTTTCGTAAGCTGTGCGATTTTGGCGTTGAGCGCATCGATCTGCGTCTTGTGCTCGATCTCCTGCTGCTGCATGCGCACCAGCATGTTCAGCAGGGTTGCCGAGGCCTGGTCGGCGCCCTTGGCGGCGTCATCTCGTTCGGTGGTCAGGTTTTTGACTGTTTGTTCGAGCGTGCTGCTCCGGGCCTGCGCGGCGGCAAGCTGTTCCTGCGCGGCCGCCAGTTGTGTTTGTGCGTCGGTGAGTGTCTGCTGTGCGGCAGCCAACTCGGCTTTGGCGGCTGTGGTTTCGGCTCGGGCCTTCTCCAGTTCCTGACTGTTGTCTCCGCAACCGGCCAGGAGCATGCACAGCGTCAATGATATTGCGACCAGCGAGACCGTTTTCAGCGTTTTCATCAGTAGTCCTTTCAGGGAGTCTTGTTTCAATGGTGCGTCATTGTACCAAGCCGGGTGTTCGGCAGGCAAGTTGAATTTACCCCAAGGTGTGTGGGCGGCGGTGGTGCGAAAAAATTGCCGACGACGCTTCGCATCAGGTTTGAAAAAAAGGCCGGGCGTTTGCGATTTGCGAGAACGCCCGGCCATAAAGGACCTAACAATCAGAATGTACGGTTAGGGACATCTTGTCACATCCACGTTGGTGCAATGCAGCCAGTTCGATGCGAGGGCTGCCAGATCATAAAGGTTGATAATACAGTCGGGCACGCCCATTGGGCCGGACAGGTCACCGGGGATTGCGCTGGCGCATATCTCAAGACCCGAGGCTTGCGTGTACAATTGCGCCACCATTAAGGGGGGCATGGGCCCTTTGTAGATGCGAACATCATCAATCATGCCGTTGAAGAAGGCCTGGTATTCGCCGGTGTCCGTGATGCGGCCGCCGATAGAGACCGGTGCGGATGTGGGGGCGATTTCGCCTGCGTCAGCAAAAGACAGAATCTCCCGGCCATCCATGTAGATCCTCCGGGTTACTCCATCAAACGTGCCGACAACCTGGTGCCATTGATTGTCAAAGAGATTGGGCGCGGCTGGTGTGGGATCGTCATCGCCGCTGGTGCCGCGGAGTGTAAACGTATGGATCGCACTCACGGCGCGTTTGCGGAGCTGCCAGCCCTGCGCGTTTTCGCCAAATTTGGCGACGAAAGGCTCCCAGTCACCCGTACCGCCGGACTTGACCCAGCAATAGACGGTAATGCTGCCGTTGGCCTGGTCGAAGTGCGCAGGATTGGGAATCTCAAACAAGCCGAGGTTGTCGAAATTGGCGGCCTGGCCGAGGATGCCGTCATCGAAGCCGAAGGCCTCGCCGCGGGCAATACCATCATTGTCGTAACCGGATATGTCGGCGGCGTCGCCGTCGAGCGGCCAGTGGCCCAGGAGTTCGATCAACTGGAGGCTCACACGTCGGGATTCGACCGAACCGGCGTCACCTGTCGCTATGCAGTAGTATTGGCCGACGTCGGCGGCGTCCAGATTCGTGAGGGTCAATGTGTCCGAATTGGCGCCGGAAACTCCGTCTCCGTCCGCCAGGGCTACGGTCGGCAGATCGTTCGGTTCGTGGTACCATTGGAAGGCAAGTATCTGTTCGGGATGGCCGATGACTTCGGCGCCAAAGTAAAAGACTGCGCTCTTGCCCGCCTCGCTCCAGACATCGTCCGGTTCCTGTGTGATTACGGGCACCGCCGGCGCTGTCGTAAAGCTCCAGGCCGCCCCGGCAAAACTGTTCGGATCCTGCGGGTCGCCCGCAATATTGACGCTCCAGTAATACGTGGTGTCGTCCGCCAGAGGCGAGCCGAGAATGGTCACAGGATCGAGTTCCGCTGCCGTAACGCCGGTTATTGAATTATTCAGGGTCACGTTGGGATCGGTGCCGAAATAAACTGTGAACACCGGGTCGACAAGCTCAGGGTCAACCTGCCAGGAGATTGTCGTATCCGTGGAAATTTTTTCGAATGTATCTCTCGGAACCGGACTGTAAAATGGGAGATAACCTTCGAGCAGTTCCACTTCGGCGATCTGCATGCTGTTCTGGCCGGGGCCGGCACAGGTTGGAAACATGACTTGATAGTAGTCGTAGGCTCCCAGGGGAGAGAACTCAATTGTGTTCTTCGTGAAGATAGTCGCGGGAAGATTTGTGGGTCCGGCGGCAATAACGGTCCATGGTCCATTTATGCCGTGATTGGAACCGGATAGTTCATACGTCGCCGGGGTGCGTTCAGGGGCATCGTTGGCGGTCGTCAGCGATATGCCGCCGACGATCGTTTGCAGCATCGAAGGCTTGACTCGAAAGCCGGTTGGCTGGGTCGCGCCGCTGAAGTGCAGATACTTGGTGCCGTTGTCGTTGTTGATGGCCATTGGCGGCCCTTCGGACCCCGGCCAGTTGCCGTTGTTGGGCACGCCAATGATGGTGTCGCCGGGGCGGGTGACGTCGCCTCCGAGCTGGCCCCAGGCCGTCGAAATGAGAAACATTGACATTACCAGAAACAACCAGTGCTTACTCATGTTGCGCCTCCTTTTCAAAAAAAAAAGTGAATTTAGTCAGGCTGGAGAGACAGGACATCTCCGCCGAAAACGACGATAGAAGGGATGCACTTTGCGCAGACACAGGGCTTGCTGGCGTATACGGACGCGTGCGATGTTCATAATTTGCCTCCTCAATGTTTTCTCCACTCACACTGAGAATATATCGTAGCTGCTGCCTTTGCGACAAGCAAGAAGAAAAAGTCAGAATTCCTTGGAACCTTTCAAACTGGTGTGCATATTTTAGGCGACTGCGACAGTCCATAAACAGTCGATCCGCACTGGCAGGTGGGAGCAGGAGCGGGTATAATCAGGGTGCGAATTGGAGTTTGGCGGGCGGAGTTGTTGTGGAGTCGGCTGGGCGCGGTATAATGGGGCGGTTGTCGACAGGGCCGGCTGTGCGTTGTGGAGTGCTGAGGTTTGCTATGGACTATGATGCAGATAAGGTGGATGACTATACGCTGGCGTTGATGTACCTGGTGAGTTTCAGGGAGGGCAAGGAGCCCTTAACCTGGGTGCGGGCGTGGAAGGGGTTTGACTGGGATACGACGAATCGTTTGCATGCGAAGGGATATATCAGCGACCCGGTTGGCAAGGCGAAGTCGGTAACAATGAGCGAAGAGGGCTATGCGCGGGCGGAGCGGCTTTTCGAGGAGTTTTTCGGGAAGGCGGGGCCCGGGGCTGAAGACGTTCGGGGTTGAAGAGGGCGAAGTATGCGGGTTGACAAAACAAAAGTGCGGTTGCTGCGGCCGGAGAGGAAGGGCCCCAGGAGCGCGTGCAGATGACGCCGGAGGAGGCGATGAATTTCGTGGAACTGAGCCAGGAGATTTGCTCGTTGGCGAGTTAGTTGAAAGAGTTCGGGATCATAATGTCTGATGGTATGATGGAGGACAGATGATGTTGAAAAGTGGAAGCGGTGCGATAACGGTTATCTCGGTTTTGCTGCTGAGTCTTGCGGCCGGTGTGGCGGATGGGGCCGTGATTGCTCGGGAGG
>JACZKQ010000192.1 GCA_014859965.1 Phycisphaerae bacterium | reverse complement strand
GTCGTAGGAACGCCGGGGGCGGGTTTCGGGGCATCGGGCGAGGGGTACTTGCGGCTGAGTGCGTTCAATAAGCCCGAACGCGTCAAGGAAGCAATGGAGCGTTTGGCGAAGTTGTAGCCGATTCTGTATGGGCCAGGACGTGTGGAGGAGATACTACAATGACAACCGCTTACATCGGCATGGGTGCAAATCTGGGTGATCGTGAGGCGGCGCTGCGCAAGGCTGTCGCAATGCTGGATGCCTGCGACGACATTCGCGTGGCTGCCGTGAGCGATCTGGTTGAAAGTGCGCCCCTGGGACCGTCGGGCCAGCCTGCATATCTCAATATCGCGGTCTGTATCGAGACGCGTCTTGATGCCGAGGCGCTGCTTCAGGAGATGCAGGCCGTCGAGTCGTCGATGGGCAGGGTACGGTCGGAGCACTGGGGGCCGCGGACGATTGATCTC
Organism: Phycisphaerae bacterium; assembly: GCA_014859965.1. Lineage (GTDB taxonomy): Bacteria > Planctomycetota > Phycisphaerae > Sedimentisphaerales > Anaerohalosphaeraceae > JACZKQ01. The sequence goes on along the minus strand of JACZKQ010000192.1, from coordinate 47,407 downwards.
GATCTGCTGCTCTTTGGTGATGAGATTATCGACTGCGATGAGCTGACGGTGCCGCACGCTCAAATGCACCTTCGCAGTTTCGTGCTGAGGCCCATGTGCCAGATCGCCGGCGACGCCATGCACCCGGTGCTGAAGCGGTCGATGAACGAGTTGGCGGCGCGCCTGAACGGCGGTGATTTTTATCTCTCAAATGAGCGGCCGCAATTGATTTCCGTGGCAGGGGTGATCGGGGTGGGCAAGACCACCTTGGCGCGAGGACTCGCCGAGGCGTTCGATTGCGAAATGGTTGCCGAGGCGTACGACACAAATCCGTACATGGCGGAGGTGTACGCCGGACGCAAGGACCTGGCGCTGGATTCACAGCTCTACTTTCTGCACAGCCGCGTCAGGCAGTTGCAGCAAGGCGCGCTTGAGGCCGGGCGGCCGGTGGTCACAGACTATGTGTTCGACAAGGAGATGATTTACGCGACCCGGACGCTTGATGCAGCCCAACTCTCCGCCTATGAGCAGGAGCACGCGGCTGTTGCTGACCTGGTTGTCCGGCCGGTAGTGGTCGTGTACATGAAGGACTCGGCAGCTTCGTGCCTGAAGCGAATCGGGCTGCGCAATCGGCCCTATGAAAAGCAGATTGATCTGGCGACGCTGGAAGGGTTTGCGGCCGATTACGAGCAGTTGTTCACCGGATGGCGTGAAAGCCCCGTGATTCAGGTCGACGTAAGCGGGTTTAATTGCATGGACTGGCGCGAGGTCATCTCGCTGGCCGAGGAAGTCAGGCAGTATATATGGACGTCACCACACGTATAGAGACCGTGCGCGAGCGGGTCGACGCGGCGCGGGCCGCGGGCAAGCGGATTGGCTTTGTTCCGACGATGGGGGCGCTGCATGCCGGGCACGTCTCGCTCATGGAAGCCGCAGGAAGGCGGTGCGAATATGTGGTGGTGAGCATTTTTGTAAACCCGACGCAATTCGGGCCTAATGAAGACTTTGACGCGTACCCGCGCGACATCACGGCGGACCGGCAGATATGCGAGAGTGCCGGGGTCGAACTTGTGTTTGCTCCGGGCGTAGGGGACATGTATCCCAGTCGGAATCTGACATGGGTGACGGTAGAATCGCTTACGGAGGGCCTGTGTGGGCGACATCGGCGGGGGCATTTTCGGGGTGTGACGACGGTCTGCAACAAGCTGTTTAATATCGTGCGCCCGGACGCGGCTTTCTTCGGCCAGAAAGACGCTCAACAGGCGATCGTGGTCAAGCGCATGGTGGCCGATACGAATCTGCCGCTGGAAGTCGCCATTTGCCCGACCCTGCGGGAAGCTGACGGCTTGGCTATGAGCAGCCGCAACGTCTACCTAAGCACCGGAGAGAGGGCGGATGCACTGCTGCTTTACCGGGCGCTGACGAAGGCCGAGTCCATGGTCCGCCAGGGCGAAAGGAACTGCAGCCAACTGGTGTCTGCAATGCGGGCAGTTATGCAATCCGGCGCAGTGGTTGTCGAGTATATCAGCATTGTTGACACCGAGACGCTGTACGATTTGGCGGAGATCGAAGACGTCGCCCTCATCGCCGTGGCGGCCCGAGTAGGCAAAACGCGGCTGATCGATAATATTGTTGTGGACTTGAACAAACCGCAGGGTGCGATATAATACATGATTCTGTATGTATCGAGAAACGGTCGAACTTAGCGAAAGATGAGATTTCATGCTACTTAAGGTTTTAAAAGGTAAGATACACCGGGCCACAGTGACGGCATCCCGGATCGACTATCCCGGCAGTGTGGGGGTTGACACGGACCTGCTGGAAGCGGCGGGCATTCTGCCTTATGAGGCGGTGCTGATGGCCAACGTGACCAACGGTCAGCGGGCCGAGACCTACGTCGTACCGGCGGAGGCGGGCAGCGGACGTGTGGAGGTGCTGGGGGCGGCAGCGAGGCTCTTTAGCCCAGGGGACATCGTGATTTTGATTAACTTTGCCTTTTGCACGCCCGAAGAGGCCCGTCAGATCAAGCCGAAGGTTGTGATGCCGGACGAGAAAAACGGAATAGGACGCGTACTGTAGAAAGCACATGTATCCTGAATTATTCGAACTTCCGTTGATTCACGTGACGATCAAGAGTTACGGCCTGATGATGGTCATCGGCTTTCTCTTGGCGGTGGTTCTCATGCGCCATGCGAGTCGCCGGGCCGGCCAGAATCCCGACCATATCACAAATCTGGCACTGTATTCGCTGATATCAGGCGTAATAGGTGCGAGAATCTTCTACGTCGTGCATCATTATGACCAGTTTGCCGGCGATTTTCTCTCCGTATTTGCCCTCTGGCAGGGCGGTCTGGAGTTTCTCGGCGGCGTACTGATGGCCATTGTAGTGGTTTTCGTGTACATGTGGGCCCATAAATTGCCCATGCGGCGACATTTTGATATTCTTGTAATCGGACTCATGTTGGGCCTGGCGTTTGGGCGGGTCGGCTGTCTGCTCAACGGGTGCTGTTTTGGTCGGCCAACGGAACACACAGCATGGGGGGTGCGATTTCCGTATGGCAGTCCGCCCTATCTGATGCAGGTCAAGCCCGATCCGGCCCGGAATCGCACCCGGCCGTATTTTGAATTGCCCGCCGAATATTTCGGCTATCTGGGTGAAGACGGCAAGACCTGGTACAGTGTGGACGAGGGCAGCAAATACCGGGCGTACCTGAAGCCCGGAAACCTGCTGACCGATGCTCAAAAGGAACAGGTCAAGACGCAATACCGGGCCATACCTATTCATCCGACCCAGGTCTATGCCTCGCTCAACGCATTGTTTCTTTGCGGTGTGCTTTACGTGTTCTGGCGCAGGTTCGGTGAGAAATACCCGGGATGTACGCTGGGCTTGATGTTTATATTGTACGGGGTAACGCGATTTGTGCTGGAGGCGATCCGTGACGACAACCCCTTTGAAACGGCCTGGTGGACCATTTACAAGGGCGGTACGGTTTCGCAGAACCTTGGCATATATCTCTTCATTGTTGGGTTGGTGATATTTGCAATCTCTGTCAAGGCCGGGCGGGCGCGGCCCGGCCGCTAAGCCTGCAGAACATCGGCCAGACCCTCTGCGAGGGCATCGAATTGCTCCCGGGTGTGGCTGGCCTGGACGGATATCCGCAGGCGCGCAGTACCTGGCGGAACGGTGGGCGGGCGGATCGCCACGAGGAGGAATCCTTTCTCGCACAGTCTTTCGGCAGCGGTCAGGGCGCTGTGCGGTTCTCCAATTATTACCGGGACGATGTGGCTCATACTGTTGCCGATATTCAACGATTTGCCTGTCAATCTTCTCCTTAAGTAGGACGCATTCTCCGATAATTGCCGACGGCGTTGCGGTTCGCTCCGGACTATTTCCAAAGCCGCCAGTGCCGCCGCACTGTTGGCCGGCGGCGGGGCGGTGGTGTAGATGAACGGGCGGGCGGTGTTTACCAGATAATCGACCACGGCTCTCTCCGCGGCCACAACGGCGCCGGCGGCGCCAAAGGCTTTTCCAAGCGGGGCGACGAGAATGTCGATGTCGGCAAGGAGGCCGAGTTCCTCGGCAAGGCCGGCGCCTGTGGCGCCCATGCAGCCGGCTGAGTGGGCTTCGTCTACAATCAGGATCGCATCATGGGCTTTCTTCAGATTCACCAGCGGGGCGAGATCGGCGGAATCACCGTCCATCGAAAATATGCTTTCAGTGACGATGAACTTTCGATTGTATTTCGTCTTCTCAAGCAGCCGGTTGAGCCGGCTGAGATCATCGCGCCGAAACGTTCGAAACTCCGCCTCGCTTGCCGCCGCCGCGTCGATAATGGAGGCATGATCGGCTTTGTCCATCAGTATGAGGTCGCCTTTCCTGGGCAGAGCGCGGAGGATCGCCTCGTTGGCGGTCCAGCCGGAGGTAAACAGCAGGGCGGCTTCCTTCCTGAAGAAAGCGGCGAATTCTCTCTCTAACGCGACATGAGGCTCCATTGTCCCGCAGATAAGGCGCGACGCCGAAGCACCAAAACCCCACCTCCGAATAGCCTCGCAGCCGGCGTCGACTACGCGCCCATCGCAGGCAAGGTTGAGATAGTCGTTGCTGGAGAAGTTGACGAGCCGGCGGCTGCTGGAATTGCGGGAAACAGCGGCGCCTTGAGCCGGCGTCATACAACAGAGTTTCCGCAGCAGTTTGTCAGCTTCGAGCTCTTTTAGCTGGTTGTAAACGAATGCGAAATTGGTCATTGGACGATTTTCCCTTGAACGCGAGGCCATTCTGCCGATATTATAAAGTAATACCGGTGGACAGGGTTAGCGAATTACGGGCGGATGCATGGGAATTTACGACAGGGACTATACACGCGAGGATTTGGGCGGCGGCGGACCGGGGATGCGCCTGGCAATGCCTTCCATTACACCCGTCGTGAAATGGCTTCTGATCTCTAATGTGGTCATTTTCGTCATCGCACTCATTTTTGGCGGCAGAAACCGCCCCAACGCTTTGGAGACAGCGTTCGCTGTGTACCCCGACGGCCTTGGCAAGTCGCTTCAGGTCTGGCGGCTTATCAGTTATCAGTTTCTTCACTCTACGAGCGGCTTCGGTCACATTTTCGGCAACATGTTGGGTCTGTTTTTCTTTGGGCCCGTGCTGGAAGGGACATGGGGCAGCCGGCGATTTCTGAAGTTCTACCTGGCGTGCGGGGCCGCCGGCGGTTTTCTGTACACGCTTCTGGTATGGGTTGGTTTTCTTCCGCCGGGCTTCCTGATCGGCGCATCGGGAGCGGTTCTCGGGATTCTGGCGGCGGCAGCCATACTTTTTCCCAGAATGCGCGTTTACGTGTTCGGCATATTTCCCCTGCAGCTCTATGTCCTGGCCATCATCCTTGCGGTCTGGAGCCTCGTGGATCTGTTCGGCGGGTCCAATCGGGGAGGAGAGGCCGCCCACCTTGCCGGTATGGCGGCGGGCGCCCTGTACGTGCTCTGGCGTCCCTGGGTCCACGGGGCACGGCTGACTGCGCGAAAAGGCAACTGGGCGAAGAAAATGGAGAACCAACGGCAGTTTCAGGCGGAAGTCGACCGGATCCTTGCGAAAGTTCACGCATCAGGCATTAGAAGTCTGACGCGACAGGAGAAGAAGGTCTTGAAAGAGGCCACACAACGCGAGCAGCAATAACCTGGCCGTACACAGCCCACACGTTGTAATTCGCCTGCATAGCTATTGCCAGTCGATCTTGGGCGTGGGATTCATAAGTTCCTCTACCCGATGCCTGGTCACCTCTTCCTTGCTTTCGATCAGCTTGCCGAGCTCCTGTTCTTTCTTTTCCAGGTCGCGGCGAAGCCTTTCGAGGCGGCGCCGTAATTCGTCGTACTGAAGCTGCTTTTTGCGGACAATGAGGTCGAAGCGCTTGCCGACAATCTCATGCAAATCCTTGATCAGCTTCGGCTTGCTTTGGTTGTCCGCCTGGCGGATTGCCAGGAGCAATGCATCGTGCTGGTCGAGCAAATCGAGATCTTCCTTGAGAACACCCGCCAATTCGGGGTTCTTCTTCTGTGTGCCCGCAACCGTTGCATACTTCCTGTGAAGGGCTCCGAATCGCCTGAAGTACTCGTCCAGGTCCTTTTCGCGCAAATGCGAAAGCTCTTTTTCTTTTTCCGGATAGGCTTCCCTGAGCCAACCGATGAACTCCTCATGCTGCTTTAGCAGATCCTCCCTCCATTTTGATGTGCGCCCCTGGCCTTCCTGCGGACTTGGACTTTCAAGCGGATTTTCACGAAAGAAGGTCCGTACCTCGCTCCAGAACTTGCTCCGGTCCTCTTCATAGAGCTTGCGCAATTGCTGCTGACGGGGCTGTTTACCTTCTGCGACGTATCGGATTATCAGGTCGAGCCTCTCTTTGCTGATCTGCGTCTGGTCGGGCAGATCTTCGGTCCAGATGTCTTTGTAGGCGTCGCCCGGATCGGCGTTGCTCGTCCCCACGAGCACTACCGCCATCGCAAAGGCAAGCAGAAAGAAAAAGCGATTAAAGCAAAACGACATCAGGTTATCCCTTCCAAAAATCGTCGTTCATGGCGACCATTTCCAGGTCTTTCAGTTCGGTTTCAAAATCCCATGTCTTGTCTTGAGTATAAGTAGTATCAGACATGGACATCAAGGTCTGGTATACGTCGTCGACTTCCGCCGTAAGTTTCTCTACGGCTTTGTCATCCCACCAGTCGGGCGCGGGCGGCGCGCCGGGTCCTGGAATGGGTCCTGCGACGTGCACGGGAGCGTCGCCGGAGAAGAAAAGCAGGACGCTGCCCACTACAATAACTGCGGCCGCGGCCGCTATGGCCCGTCCGACCCAGTGAATGGTACGCCGGCGTCTGGCAAGCAGCGCTCTGGCAATCTGGATATTGATGTCAGCCAGCAGGGCGGCGCCAGGCTTCGGGGCGGGGTATTGGCGCAACAGGCAGTCGCCGCTTCGGATATCTTCTGCGGCTTGGTGCGCCTCATGGGCGCCGAGCAAATCGCCCAGCACAGTCTCAAGATTTTCTTTTTTGTCAGGCATCGTTGCCTCCCATTAATTCTCTAAGCTTGCCCAGGCCTCGATGGACCTTGGAAAGCGTCGTACCGATCGGTTCGCCGCGAAGGTCGCTGAGTTCCTTGAAGCTCAATTCGCCATAGAACCGCAGCATAATCAGTTCAGCGGTGTCCTCATCCAACTTTCCAATCTGCCGCTGCAGCAGGTCGGCGATGTCGTTGTCCGATTGGCGAGGCGGCGTTTCGGCCGCAAGTTGCTCGGCATGGCTCTCCAACAGCCGTCTTTGGCGGTATTCATGCCTCAGATAGTCGTTGAAAATGTTGGATGCAATCGTGAAAAGCCATTTTTCAAAAGAGCCGCCTTTGAATGAGCTGATCTTCTCGAAAAGGCGCATAAACAGCCTGCTCAAAAGATCGTCGCTGACTCCGTTGTTACCCGTCAGCCTGTAAAAGTACCCATAACATCGCGTCGAATATGCATCAATGAGCTGTGCGAACGCCTGGTTATCGCCGTTCTGACAGCCCGTAATAATCTGGTTTAACTTTTCGCAGTCGTCCATGTTACCGGTTGTCGACATAGATTTAGACGGGGTTTTTCGCGGAAATATTGCATTATTTGCTGAAATGCTGCATTTTTGAACAAAGTTTCAGGCTGTGAAGATATCGGACAACAAAGGTGTCCGCCAGGATTAAAAGGAGGTCTCAGGTTCCTGGTCATCGTCCAGTTTCCAGCTTTCCGAGTCGTCCAGATCTTCCAGCTCTCGCTTAACGTATCGCAATATCTTGTCCTGCATTGGAGCAAGCTTCTCCTGAAAGCCGACCATCCCGCGATAAGTCGCGACGAGCATATCCAGTCGCAGAAGCTGCCACTTCGTGAGGCATTCAGGTTCCTTAATATTCTGAAATGGGTCGCACTTGAAAGCTCGCCTTCCCTGCGAATCTTCCTCGTAAAACTCACAATCTTTGCATTGGATCATGCGATTACCCCAAATTCTAAAAAAAAATTCGGCCGGTTCTTGATTTGTTTAATATTACCATATACCATGTGCAATCGGAACGTATTTTGTGGACTATGGAAAAATTGTTTACCGGAGACTTTGATGGCCAAATCGCGACGCAGACGTAAAGTGGGCAGTAAGAAAAGACGGGCCCGCTGGAAAGTACGCCATAAAATCAGTTAAATGCCGTTAAGGCATTTCTTATAATCTGTATTCAGCCGATCAGGAGCGTGGAAAGCTCCTGTCGGCTGAATGGCTTTTTTTTGTGAAGAATCCTTATTGGTGGGTGTGCGCGCGGAGGTTGCCGCGATTCGACCGTACTGCCGCCGTGCGAGGGGTTGTCCGCGGGTATGGAGCACTACAGCGTGACCTTCAGGCCGGAGGGACAGCGCGTGTCCGTTCACGACGGCGCCACGCTGTTGGATGCGGCCGCCCAGGCGGGGATCATTCTCAATACGATCTGCGGGGGCGTTGGGACCTGCCGCAAGTGCGAAGTGGTGCTGTTGCCGGAGCGGCGAACGGTGCTGGCCTGTGAGCACCGCGTTCAATCGGATCTGACGGTTGAGGTCCCCGGCCGCTCACGCTTTTTTGAACAGCAGATTCTGCATCACGGCATCGACAGGCAAATCACCCTTTCGCCGGGTATTCATGAGCATGTGCCGGGCCTGAGGGACAACAAGCATATCTTCGGCGTAGCCGTCGATATTGGAACGACGACCATCGTTGCCAAACTGATGGACATGGCGACCGGTGAATGCAAGGCTACCGCCGCGTCCGCGAATCCCCAGATTGCTTATGGCGACGACGTGGTCAGCCGGATCGCATATGCCGAACGCCCGAAGGGTCTTGAGACGCTCCACAGGGCAGTCGTCGGATGTCTGAACGATCTGATCGCCCAACTGGAGGCGGCGTCGCAGGTGGCGGCCCGGCACATCTATGAAGTCACGGTCGCGGGCAACACTACGATGACCCACATCCTCCTCAAGTTTCCACTCAGCCAACTGGGGCAATCGCCGTATCGCGCGTACTCCACGAAGGCGGAGGACTGCCGGGCCGACAAAATGGGAATCGCCATTAATCCGTGCGGCAACATCCATGTCGTCGAGAGTATCGCCGGCTTCGTGGGATCGGATATTACCGCGGTCGCGGTGGCTGTCGGCATGGACGAGATCGACGCGATGACGCTGGTCGTGGACATCGGGACAAATGGTGAGATTGTCCTTGGCACCAAAACGCAGATGTATGCGGCCAGTTGCGCCGCGGGTCCGGCGCTGGAGGGCGCGCGCATCGGCCACGGCAGCAGGGCGGTGGATGGCGCAATTGAAGCAGTGTTTGTCTGCGCCGATGGCCGGGACATCGACGTGGACGTGATCGGCGGCGGCCGCGCCCGCACGATTTGCGGCAGCGGACTGATTGACGCGATCGCCGTGTTGCTGGAAGCGGGCCTGCTCGATGTGACGGGGCGATTCATCGGCAAAGAGGCGCTGCAGGGAAAAGCTGCACCGGCGATTCTGGACCGGCTGATTGAGCGGGGCGGCCAACCCGCATTTGTCCTGGCAGGCAGCGGCAATGATGCGAACGAGTCGGTTGTTCTCACTCAGAAGGACGTGCGGGAAACACAACTGGCCAAGGCTGCCATCCGCGCGGGCATTCAACTCCTGCAGAAGAAAATGCATGTGGCCGATGTAGATATCCAACAGGTGCTTCTGGCGGGCGCATTCGGCAACTTCATTCGACGAGAGAGTGCGCTCCGCATCGGGCTGCTCCCGCAGGTGGGCGTTGAGCGGGTGCATTTTGTCGGCAACGCCGCGGGCAGCGGGGCACGTATGATCCTGTTGAGCAGCGAATGCCGAAGACTCGCAGCGGACCTGGCGGAGCGCATCGAATATGTGGAGATCGCCCATGAGCCCGACTTCCAGGGTGTGTTCGCCGAGGCGCTGATGTTTGAGTAATTGCGGTGGGCTACATCCGCCGGAGCTTACCTGGCCTGCACTACGCAGATTTCGTGTAGATGAAGAGGTATGCCATGTAGGTGATATAGACCGTAAGCAGCAATGCGCCGCCCGTTCTGCTGATGCGTTTATGGAACAGCACAAGGAGCATAAACAGCACGCTTACGCCCACCATGATCCAGTAGTCCGTCGTAACAAGCCGGCCGGAGATGGAAAAAGGGCGGACGGCGCCTGCAACACCGATCACCAGGAGCGTATTGAACACGTTGGAGCCCACCAGATTTCCGATCGACAGATCATCGTGACCCTTGAACGCGGCGACGGCGGAGGTCATCAATTCGGGCAGGGAAGTACCCACGGCAATAATGGTCAGACCTATGACGGCATCGCTGAGACCGATGCGCTTCCCGAGGAATACTGCGGATTCGACGGTCAGGTGGGCCCCTGCCGCCAGCCCCAGAAGCCCCAGGCCAACCAGGGCGATCACCATGGGCACGGACTTCTTCCTGTGCGCTGCGGCATGCTGAAGGTGTTCCTCGACCCGGACATCGATCAAGGGCGCTGCCTTGGATTCACCTCGTGCGCTCAATATCGTAACCGAAATGAGGCCCACAAATACCAGAAGCAGGATCACGGCTTCGACGCGCCCGAGAAAGGCATTCGCTAAAACAGGATAGAGCGCCAGCGCCACCAGCACCATCACGGGAATTTCGCGCAACTGCATGCTGCGTTGGACGCCCAGCGGACGAATCAATGCGCAAAGTCCCCCCACGAGGGCGAGATTGGCGATATTGGAGCCGTAGACGTTCCCCACGGCGATGTCGCCGAAGCCGCGCAGTGTCGCCGTGACGCTTGCGGCGACCTCCGGGGCCGAGGTGCCCATGGCCACGACCGTCAAGCCGATTACCAGGGGGCGCACGCCCAAACGTTCGGCGAGGGCAACAGCGCCGTCCACGAGCAGATCAGCACCCTTGAGAAGGATAACCAAACCTGCCGGTAAACCGATCAGAGCCCAGGTCATGTTCATTTGAAAAGCCATTCGCTTCCCCCTGATCGACAACGTTAATTGTCGCCGCTCCGTCTTATCGGCCTGTCACAGCGGCCCCCAAAACAATGAAATGCAACTGCACCCGCGGCGCCGCAGAGGGGGTATCTTCATGAGGAGAATTGCGCAACGATCAGACTTTTCCTATCACCAGCGAGCAATTGTGGCCGCCAAACCCGAGGGAGTTGCTCATCGCAATACTCACCTGCATCTCGCGAGCGGTTTTCGGGACATAATCGATTTTCGGGTCGCACTTTTTGCAGACGTTCTCCAGATTGGCCGTGGGCGGAACCACTGAATCAGAAATCGCTTTGGCGCAGACAATCAGCTCGACGGCCCCGCTGGCGCCGAGGAGATGACCCAGCGAACTCTTGGTGGAACTGACCGACAGCTTGTAGACGTGTTCGCCGAACACGCTCTTCATTGCGGTGCTTTCCGCTTCGTCATTAAGTTGTGTGCTCGTACCATGCGCGTTGATATAATCGACCTGCTCGGGTCGAATATCGGCATCGGCCAATGCGAGCCGCATGGCGTCGGCGGCCCCGCGTCCGTCGGACAGGGGCGCGGTAATGTGATAGCCGTCGCCGGTGGCGCCGTATCCGAGCACTTCGGCATAGATACGTGCGTTGCGTCTTCTGGCGTGCTCGTACTCCTCGAGCACCAGGATGCCGGCGCCTTCCGACAGAACAAATCCGTCACGATCCCTGTCGAACGGTCTGGAGGCGATCTGCGGCGCATCGTTTCGTGTGCTCAGGGACTTGAGTGAGCAAAAAGACGCCAGACCCACCGGCGTCAGGGCCGCCTCCGAGCCGCCTGTGATCATGACGTCGCTGCGATCTGTCAGGATATGATAGAAAGCCTCGCCGATGGCGTGACTGGCCGAGGCGCACGCCGTAACGACGCACATGTTGGGCCCTTTGAGCCCGTAGTGAATCGACACGACGCCGCTGGCGGCGTTGCCCATAAGCTTTGGCACGCAAAAGGCCGAAACCTTGCGCGGGCCTTTTCTGAGCAGCCGCGTGTGCTGCTCTTCGATTTCTATAAGGCCCCCGATGCCGGTGCCGATGAGCACACCCATGCGGCTTCGGTTCTCCTGGCTGAAGTCCAGATTGCTGTCTTCCACCGACTGAATGGCGCTGGCAAGTGCGAATTGCGCGAAACGATCAAGTCGCTTGCCTTCCCTCGCGGCGACATGGTCCTTTATGGCAAAGTTCTTGACCTCGCCCCCGAACTTGACCGGGAAATCCGAGACGTCGAACGATTCGATGTTGCTGATACCGCTCTTGGCCTGGCAGACCGCCTGGAACATCTCGTGGGCGGATTCTCCCAGCGCGGTTACACAACCCAGGCCGGTGATGACAACGCGTCTTGTATGCTTCATAGTCTCTTCTACTGGTCCTGGCTTTGGGACTTAACGATTTCCACGATGTAATCGATAGCGGCGCCGACGGTCTGTATCTTTTCAGCTTCTTCGTCGGGTATGCTCATGTCGAATTCATCCTCGAACTCCATCACCAACTCGACGGTGTCAAGCGAATCGGCGTTAAGATCATTGATGAATGACGTGTCACGGGTGATTTCGGCTTTGTCCACACCCATCTGCTCGCTAACGATCTCGATGACCTTAGCTTCGATTTCCTGCATATTGATATCAGAACTCACTTGGCGATCTCCTTTTCATTTTTGCATTGCCTAACAGCTAATGTGTATCGTCTAAAAAGTTTATTCGATTTTTGCCGCTCCGCGGATAGTCCGCGGTACTATAGCCATTTGCTTTCGACGTTTCAAATAATTTTTCTTTTTTTTACATGGACGATGCCGCTTTTTACATGGCCATGCCGCCATCCACGCAAAGAACCTGTCCGGTGACATAGCCGGTATCGTCCGAGGCCAGGAAGGCGATGGCCCTTGCGACGTCTTCGGGTGTTCCGAACTTCTTTACTGGGATAAAGTTCATGGCGGCGTCCTTGACGGCGTCGGGCAATACGGCCGTCATGTCGGTCATGATGAAGCCGGGCGCGATGCAATTGGCGGTGACATTTTTCTTTCCGACTTCTCGCGCAATGGATTTTGTCATGCCGATCAGTCCGGCTTTGCTGGCGGCATAGTTGGCCGAGCCGGCCTGACCCATGACGCCGGCGACGGAACTGAGACTGACGATGCGGCCGAATTTGTTGCGGACCATCGATCGCATGGCGATGCGCGTGGCGATAAAGGCGGCGCGAAGATTGACCGCCATGACCTTGTCGTAATCGTCGTCATCCATCTGCATCATGAGACGATCGCGCGTAATGCCTGCGTTGTTGACCAGGACGCCGATGCCGCCATGTTCGGCGATCAGTCCCTCCAGCGCTTCGGTCAGTTGCGGCGTATTGGTAATATCGACGCACCGCGTGATGACGTCAAAGCCGGCCTCCTTAACGACGTTCTGCAATTCGGCAAGCTGTTCGGTGTTAAGATCCAGCGCCGCCACCTTGCGGCCTTGCCTGAGAAGCTCCAATACCGTCGCGCGCCCGATGCCGCGTGCGGCTCCTGTAACAACAGCTAATCTTTTTTCCGTCATGGGTGCCTCCAATGTTTTTTTAAGGCGCCGGTCTACTTGCCGCCGACCTGTTGTGATTGCAGTTGCCGAATGCCGGCGAGATCACTGACGTTCACAATCCTTGCCTTCCTGTTAATCCGTTTCATCAAACCTGTCAAGACCCGCCCCGGCCCGATTTCATAAAAAGTTTCGATTCCTTCGTCCAGCAGTTTCTCCATGCAGGCCTGCCAGAGGATCGGTTCGACAAGCTGCCGCACCAGCCCCCGCCGGATATGCCCGGCGTCGGCATAGTACGCGGCGTCGACATTCGCAAGCGTTCTGGGACTTGCGGGAACATGGATTTCTCCGTGGGTCAGCGCCTCCCCAAGGGCGTCCGCGGCGGGCGACATCATCTCGGTATGAAATGCGCCGGCGACCTTGAGCTTGACGGCCTTCATGGCCCCGTACTGTTGCGCCAGTTCGACTGCACGGTCGCAGGCATCCGAATGCCCGCTCACGACGATTTGGCCGGGGCAATTGAAATTGGCGCCCTTGAGCAGTTGGCCCTGAGCCGCCTCATCGCAGAGGGCCTGAACCTTATCGGCATCCAGCCCGAGAATGCTGACCATGCCGCCGGACGTCGCATCCGCGGCGGCCTGCATCGCCTCACCCCGTTTCTGAACCAGAAGGAGCGTTTGTTCAAACGTCATCGCGCCGGCCGCGTAGAGGGCTGTGTACTCGCCGAGACTCAGGCCCGCCGTGACATCCGGCGTGACAGCCGCGCCGTCCGACCTTACAAGCGACAAAATCGCCGCCGAAGTAACGAATATGGCCGGCTGCGACACCGTGGTTGAGTGAAGCCGCGCCTCCGGGCCTTCGAAGCAGAGCCGCTTCAGGTCGTAGCCCAGGATTTCGTTGGCCTGGTTGAAAACATCGGCGCAGCGGGGGAAGGCCTCGGCGATATCGGCGCCCATGCCGACCGTCTGCGCTCCTTGTCCCGGAAATAGAAAAGCCGTTTTCATCCTGTCCTTCCATTTTAGCATCGGCCCGTGCTCGGCCGTTAAAACTGAATGACGGTCGCACCCCAAGTCAAACCGGCGCCGAACGCCACGATCAGGACGATGTCGCCGGATTTGATTTTACCCTGTCTGCAACATTCGTCAAGCGCAATCGGTATAGACGCGGCCGAGGTATTGCCGTACTTGTCGATGTTGATAAAGACACGCTCTGCACGCAGATTGATCCGCTTGGCCACGGATTCGATAATTCTGGCGTTCATCTGGTGAGGAATAAACATACTTATATCGTCAATGGTGAGATGGCATCGGTCCAGGCACTCTTCGACCATTTCGACGATGCGGCGAACAGCAAGCTGATAGACTTCCCTGCCATTGATGGTCATGAAGATTTTTTTTGGATCGTTCAACGGCCTGCTGACCGGATTGCGCGAGCCGTAGGCCTGGCAGTTGAGGCTTGTCCAGCCGCCGCCGTCCGACGATGAGCTGCTGTATACGATGCCCAGCGGGCCTTGTGTGGAGCCTTGAATAACCACGGCCCCGGCGCCGTCTCCAAACAGGACGCAACTGTTGCGGTCTTCGTAGTCCGTGATTTTGCTGAGCGTTTCGGCGCCGATCACAAGCACGTTCTTGTAGCGGCCCGAGACGACGAACTCGCGTGCGGTCGCCACGCCGTAGACAAAACCGCTGCATGCCGCGCAGAGATCAAAAGCCCAGGCATTGTGCGCCCCGAGCATGTGCTGAACAAAGCAGGCCGTCGAAGGAAAAACCATCTCCGGTGTAATCGTGGCGACAATAATAAGTTCGATATCGGCGGCCTTCATGTCCGCGTCAGCCAGCGCCATGCGTGCGGCTTCGGCAGCCAGCGTGGCCGTCGTTTCGCTTTCGCCGGCAATATGACGCACCTTGATGCCGGTGCGCGTGGTAATCCATTCATCCGACGTGTCGACCATCCGGGTGAAGTCTTCGTTGGTGAGAGTTTGGGCCGGAACAAACGAACCGGTACCGGCGACCACTGCACGGTAGGCGCCCGGATATGGAACGGTTATATCAGTCACCATTGGTCCTCAGGGCTGAATTTTTGAGATAATCGGTGATGCGATGGTTGATTTTCTTCATGTGGTATTTCTTGGAGGCCGCAATCGCATTCTTGATCGTGCGGCTCTTGCTGGTGCCATGGCAGATAAAGGCGGTTCCGTCCACGCCCAGAAGGGGGGCGCCGCCGTATTCATGGTAATCATATTTCTTGTAGATTTCCGTCATGACCGGCTTGAACTTCAGAGCCAGCTCCATGCTTTCGGCGAGGAGCTCATGCTTGATCGCACTGAACAGCATGTGCACCATGCCTTCGGTAAGCTTGAGGATCACGTTGCCGACGAAGCCTTCGCAAATCGCCACATCACAGGCCCCGTCGAAAATATCGCGTCCTTCCAGATTTCCGATGAAGTTGACGTTCGGGTCGGTCTTGAGGAGATCGCGGGTTTTCTTAACCAGTTCGTTGCCCTTGGCATCCTCTGCACCGATGCTCATGAGGCCGACCCGCGGGCTGGCGATTCCGAGCATCTGCCGGGAGTACACCATGGACATAATGGCGTACTGATAAAGATTGGCCGGCTTGCAGGCGATATTGGCTCCCACGTCGCACATGGTGACCGGACCGCCGAGCGTCGGAAGCACGACGGCGATACCGGGCCGGTTGACGCCCTCAAGATTGCGCATGCGAATCTGGCATGCGGCGACGCACGCCCCGGTATTACCGGCCGAGATCACCGCATCGGCTTCCTTGTTGGACGCCATCCGCGCCATCACGGCGATAGAACTGTTCCGCTTTTTGCGCAGAGCATCCACCGGAGACTCATCCATCGCGATGGTTTCAGGTGCATCGACGATCTGAATGGCGCCCGCGGGGCAGCCCGCCAGTTTCAAATGCTTTTCAATGCTCGCCTGCACACCAATGAGAATTAATTGATCCTCGGCATCGAGCAATTCCCTTGCTTCCAGCGCACCTTTGATAATTTCGTCAGGTGCATGGTCGCCGCCCATGGCATCTATTGCGATACGCATCCTTAGCTTGCTTCCTCCTTGCCGAGGTCAAGTGTGATTTTCGGGTTGACATACCCGCACTTGTCACAGGCGGCATGAGGCAGCTTTGGATTGCTGCACTTGCGGCAGAGAGAGTAGTTCGTCGCGGTCAGCCGTTGATGGCTTCGACGCGAGCGAGTTTTCGCCTTACTGGTTTTCTTTACGGGCAACATACGTTACACTCCACTTTCAAGACATAAGACAAGCACCATTGGTCACCGCACATTCAAACGTCATGGGCCGTCCAACGGTGCTATAAAATTATTCCAGGCCGGATGCGCTGATAGGGCGATTATCTATCAAACAGCTCACTCCGAGTAAAGGAAAAAATTGAAAAACCAGCCTAAATAGTCAGCGACGGTTCCTTTGTCAAGACAAAACCGCAAATCAGCGTGTCAATTCGGGCCTAATTTTTTGAGAATGGCATACTTTGCTGTTGAAATTGCTATGGAGAGGGGGTATAAATTGCGATTTAAACCTGCAGGCGACAGGTGTATGTTAGCAATCGTCTCCGGAAACGGAATTTCCGGACGTGGGTTAAAGTGGAATTTTTGGGGACTTATGGCGCGAGACACAAAACGGATGGCCCTTTATGAAGCGATCAGAAAAGGGCAGTCGAAACGCCAGGGCGGTCGGAGAACCGTTTTTTTCAGACCTTTTGGGTCTGGGCGAGGTCTCTTTGGAAGAAAGCGCAAGCAGCGCGATCCGATGTTGTCCGGCCGGCTTCAGGGTATTGGGTCGGGCTATGGACGACGGCGGCCGACGGGCCTGCTGCGAATGCGACTGAATATGTCGTTGCGCCTTGTTGGCGTTCTGCTTGTGACTGCGGCGGTGGTTGTGTTTGCATCCGCCCGGTTCGTTGAGAACCGCACCGGCCGCAAGTGGTTTTTCGGGTCCGGGCCGGCAATAGAACTGCCGGGCGGCGGTGCCATCCCCGGTGGCGCCGAGCCGCTGATTTTCCCGAAACCCGCGGTGCCTCAAAGGACTGAAACGCAGCCGGCGCAGGCTGAGCCGGTGCAGGTTCCGAGACCAAGGGTCGAAAAGCCGGTAGAGCAGGCAAAACCGGCAGCGCCCCAGGGTACGAACGTCATTGTGATCCAGACGTACATGCAGCGAAAGGACCTGGAGCCCGTGCAGCAGCATTTTAGCAAGGGCGGCATAGAAACAGAAATTGTCGAGCGGGGAAGTTACTTTTTCCTCGTTACGAAGCAGTTATATTTGCGATGCAGTGTAGACAGTAACAGCTTTAATCCGAAGTACGACGGCGACGTGGCCAGGCAGAAGATCAAAGAGGTAGGCGCAACGTATAGGGCGCCGCCGGGCTATGAAAGTTTCAGGCCGAACCTGTTCCAGGACGCGTACGCCGAAAAAGTCAGATAATTGCAAGGAGAGTAAGGTATTATGTCAATCGACCCATCGTTGAAATTGAAGAACGCATTAAGCCGTCACCGCAACGTGCTCTCTCGCGCCGAGCGTATTGAAAAACTCCAGGAAGAGGAACGCTGGCAGGATGGCGACCCTGTGTTGGGACTTCCGAAGGTTGCCCACCGCAAGGGCCACGCTGCAAAGAAGGCGGAAAAGGCTGAAGGCGAGGCTGCCAGCCCGGCCGCAGCGGCCGCCCCGGCCCCCAAGAAGAAATAGGGATACTGCGAATGATTGTTGTGCCGCCTCTCGGCATCTGTCCTGCGGATACCGCGGCGGCTTTTTGTTTGCGCCGACAGGCGCCTTGGCGGGGGTGACGGGACCGAAAATGAAAAGGATTTTGGCACAGCGAACGGCGTGGATCGATACCAGCGGTATCCGCAAGGTCTTCGCACTGGCGGCGAGTTTGAAGGACCCTGTTAATTTCTCTATAGGGCAGCCGGATTTCGAGATCCCGCAGCCTGTCAAGGCCGCCGCGGTCGAGGCGGTTGAACAGGGGTATAATCGCTATTCCCAGACAGTGGGAGAGGACAAACTTCTCAGGACCATCAAACGCGATTTATCGCGACGGTACGGCTGGGATGATCCGGGCGTGCTGGTTACCAGCGGTGTGTCCGGAGGGTTGCTCCTTGCCTTCCTCACCTTGATTGACCCGGGTGACGAGGTCATCATCCCGGACCCGTATTTTGTTATATACAAGCACGTCATCAATATGATCGGCGGTCGCTGTGTATTTGTGGACAGCTACCCGGATTTCCGACTTCCCGTCAAAGGAATCGCGGAGGCGATCACGGATAAGACCAAGCTGATTATCTTGAATTCTCCGGCTAATCCCACCGGCGCGGTCTACGGGGAAGAAGATATCCGGCAAGTGGCGGCGATTGCGTCGGATGCCGATGTGCTGGTGCTCAGCGATGAAATTTACGATGCCTTCTGCTATGATGGGCCTTGCCCCAGCATTGCGGATTTTTATCCGAAAACACTCCTCCTGAAGGGGTTCAGCAAGTCTTACGGAATGACGGGGTGGCGGATGGGGTACGCGACGGGCTCGGGGGCCGTTGGCGAGGTCATCGAGCAGATGACCAAACTGCAGCAGTACACCTTTGTCTGTGCGCCGACGCCCTTTCAGCATGCGGCGGCGGCGGCCCTGGACTGCGACATCACCGCGCATGTGGCCGACTATCGCAAGAAACGCGACATGATCTATGACGGGCTCAAAGATACGTATGAACTTGTCAGGCCGCAAGGCGCGTTTTACGCCTTTGCCAAGGTTCCGCCGTGGGCCGGCTCGGGCACACGGTTTGTCGAAAAGGCCATAGCCAACAACCTGCTCGTCATCCCGGGCGGCGTTTTCAGTGAGCGAGACACCCACTTTCGGATCAGCTACGCGACTTCCAACGAGAAGATCGAGCGGGGAATCGAGATTTTGCGGAAACTGACCGAAGGATAGGTCGCCCGCGAGATCGTGCAGTCCGTGTTCGTGACAATAGCGAATGTTCAGACACGGCACATATAGGCAAATATAGAGAAGAGTGGCACGCATGAATTGTAAAGAAGTGTTCAATAGTTGTTTATTTCATCGCCAATTTGCTTGGGCGGTGGAATTGCCAGCGGCCATTACACACAGGAGATCTCAGTGATCCAGGACATGATTTTCAACTCGGCAGGAGGTCTGGCGCTTTTCGTCTACGGCATGGGGCTGCTCTCGGACGGTCTGAAAAAAGCAGCCGGCGAGAAACTCAGGCAAATACTGGAGGTTATGACCCGCAAACCCTTAATGGGCTTTACTATGGGTATGGTCGCCACCGCCCTGGTCCAGAGCAGTTCTGCGTCGACGGTAATGGTGATCGGTCTGGTCAACGCCGGGCTGATGACCCTGCGGCAGGCGATCTGCGTGATTTTCGGCACCAACGTCGGCACCACCGCGACCGCCTGGATCGTCTCGCTGACCGGCCTCAATTTTAAACTCAGCACGTATACGCTGGCGATCATTGCGGTTGGCATGCTGTGCGAGATGCTTGGAAAAACGCGACGGGCCAAGAGCCTCGGCCAGATTCTTATCGGCTTCGGAATCCTGTTTGTCGGCATTGAGTTCATGGAAGGGGCCTTCATGATCCTCAGGGACAGCGAGGGGGTCCGCACCTGGCTTACGGGCCTCGGTGGAAAGCCCATGCTGGCGCTTCTTGCGGGCGCGATGTTGACCATGCTCATCCAGAGCAGTTCCGCCTCAATCATGATTGTTCAGACATTGGCCTATACCGGCGCTTTTGCACTGTCCGACTCCGACGAGGTGTGGACCAATGCGGTCAACGTGGCGATCCCGTTTGTGCTGGGCTGTAACATCGGCACGACGATTACGGCGCAGATCGCCTCTCTGCGAACGAATCTCGCTTCTCGGCGGACCGCATGGGCGCATACCATGTTCAACGTGCTGGGCTCGGCAATCGCGCTGCCGTTCGTGTATTTGGGTCTGTTTGGCACGCTGGTGCATATCGTCGCACCCTGGCAATTGAGCAAGGAAACCATCATGCCCACGATCGCCGTGGCGCATACGTTGTTCAACGTGATCAATTCAGTGCTTTTCCTGCCCTTTGCGGGCCTTCTTGAGAAAATTGTAGTCCATTTGGTGCGGCCGCGGCGGGGCGAGATTGTCGAACGCGCCGTGGTCCTGGAAACGCACCTTCTGGACACCCCCGTCCTGGCTCTTCAGCAGGCCAAGCGGGAGATGATTCGCATGGGCCGACAGGCCAAACTCGCTGTCCAGAATGCCTGTGAAGGGATCACTGAGAACGATGTGCGCAAGTTGGAGGCTGCACGCCGTATTGAGGACGTGGTGGACGATTACCAGAATCAAATCACGTCTTATCTTGTGAACCTGTCTCAGCGGCAACTCAGCGACGAAGTGTCAACGGAACTTCCTGTTTTGCTGCACATGGTCAACGATCTTGAGCGCGTCGGAGATCACGCCGTCAACATTGTTGAAATTGCCGAGCGGAAAATAGAACAGAAGCTGGCCTTCAGCGACGAAGGCATCGGCGACTCCGCCCGGATGGTGCAGGAAACATATACAATGTTCGACAACGTTCTGGCCGCATTGGATAAGAACAGTGTGCAATCGGCCCACGCTGCGCTGGCCAACGAAAACGCGATCAACCGCATGCAGTTGGACTTCCGCCGCAGCCATGTTTGCCGGATGACCGACGGTGTCTGCGGCGCCCCCGCCGGCCTGATATTCATCGATCTGGTCGACAATCTTGAAAAAATAGGGGACCACCTGACGAATGTCGCGCAGTCGGTGATCGGCGGCCTTCATTGGGAAGGGCTCGACGCCAGCGCGATGAGCGGCGAATACAGAGCCCTCAACGATAAGGATGCCTGATGTCGCGATGTTCGTGATGCGGAATTCGGCGACCTATCAGACAGGAGAATCATCATGAATGTTGATTGGCAGCAGATCGTGTTTTTCACAATGGGGGGACTGGGACTGTTCCTCATTGGTATGGGTATGATGTCCGCCGGGCTCAAGGAGGTGGCGGGCCGCAAACTCAAGACGGTGCTCGAGTCGATGACGCGCCGGCCCTTGATGGGCTTTACAATGGGCGTGTGCGTAACGGGGCTGATTCAAAGCAGTTCCGCCACAACGGTGATGGTGATCGGGCTGGTGAACGCCGGGCTGCTGACGCTCCGCCAGGCCATCTGTGTAGTTTTCGGCGCCAATGTGGGCACAACCGTGACCGCATGGATCGTTTCCTTAACACAATATGAAGGTTTCAAGATCACCGAGTACGCGCTTCCGGCGGTCGCCATCGGCTTCCTCATGCAGATTCTGGGCAAGAGCCGAAAAATGCGAAGCTCCGGCAATGTGCTTGTCGGTTTTGCCATACTTTTTATCGGCTTGAGCTTCATGAAGGACGCTTTTGCCGGGCTGGAAGAGAATCCGCGGATCGTGCAGTGGCTGGCGGCGATGGGAGGGAGGCCCCTCATTGCACTGGCGGCGGGCCTGCTGATCACCATGATTATACAAAGCAGCTCGGCCGCAATCGCCATTTTTCAGATGATGGCGCTCGGCGGGGCGTTTGGCGAGGATTGGCCAATCGTACTTAACGTCGCCATTCCGTTCATGCTGGGCAGCGACATCGGCACCACCATAACTGCGCAGATCGCTTCGCTGCAGACGAACGTCGCTGCAAAACGCACCGCATGGGCGCATACGCTGTTCAATGTCATCGGCGTAGCACTGGTGCTTCCTTTCTTCTATACAGGCCTGTTTACCAAGGCCGTGATGGCGATATCCTGGTGGGAGCTTGGCCCGACGACTATTCTGTCGACTATCGCTGTGGCCAATACAATGTTCAAATTTGGCTGTTCGGCGGTCTTCCTTCCGCTGAGCGGGCAGGTCGAAACGCTGGTCAAGCGTATTGTCCGTCCGCGGGACGGGGAGATCATGATGCAGCCCGTGGTCCTTGAGGCCCGGCTGCTGGATACCCCGGCGATCGCGCTGGAGCAGTCGAGGCGGGAAATTTTACGCATGGCCAAACGCGCCAGGGCCGCTCTGAACTCCGCTGTCGATGGGTACATGACAGGAGACCTCAAGCTGATCGATAAGGCCCGGCGGCTCGAAGATATGGTCGACGCCTTCCAAATTGAGATTACTTCTTATCTTGTCGCGCTGTCGCAGCGACAACTGAACGACGAGGTGTCCATCGAGTTGCCGGTCCTCCTCCACATGGTCAATGATCTCGAGCGTGTCGGCGACCACGCCGTCAACATAGCGGAAATCGCCGAACGCAAGATTGAGCAGAAGGTGATTTTCAGCGACGAGGGTATCAGCGACGCCAACAATATGGTGGAAGAGACACGCAGGATGTTCGACAGCATTCTGGCGGCCCTGGAGAAGAATGATCTGCAAGCGGCGCACGCGGCGCTGGCCAGCGAAAACAAACTTAACCGTATGCAGGTGGAATTTCGGCGCAACCACGTTTGCCGGATGACCGACGGCGGCTGCGACGCACAAGCCGGCCTGCTCTTTATTGATCTTGTAGACAATCTGGAGAAGACAGGCGATCATCTTACGAATGTCGCACAGTCGGTCATCGGCGGCCTGCAATGGGATGGGACGGACGGCAGCGGTCTTAGCGGCGAATACAAGGCCCTTGGCGGCGACAATTTCAACGATTAATTCATGCCGGGCTAAGACCGGCCCGATACACAGACGTTGGCTGTTGATATCATCCGGCGGAGTGCTGTTTGCCGAAGCTTAAAGAATGCACTTGCCATAAATGGTTGGCAAGTCTAAAATTCATGAGTATGCAAAGCCTGAATCAACGATTTGTGACAGGATTGGCCGCCGTGGGCCTCTTGGCGTGGGCTCTTCTGGCGTGCGGCAGGCCGACGGTGTATGCGCAGCCTGAGGCCCCGGTTGAAACACCCGACGCGGAGGTGGGCCAGTCGCAAAAGCACATGGCGGTAGTCATTCCCTGTGAAGACATGATCGACGACGGCCTCTACGCGTCGATACTGCGCCGATCCGAAGAGGCGATTGCCATGGGCGCAACGCATATTATTTTCGAGATTGACACATACGGGGGACTGGTCAAGTCCGCCGATGACATTTCGACCTTTTTCATCCTCGAACTGAAGCAGAAGGTGCATACCGTCGCCTACGTCACAAAGAAGGCGATTTCGGCCGGCGCCATGATCAGCGTCAGTTGCCAGGACATCATTATGCGGCAGAACACGACAATCGGCGATAGTGCGCCGATTACCATGGGCGGGACGCTGGAGGGTGTCGAGCGAGAAAAAGCGGAGAGCTTCATCCGGGCAATCTTCACGCGGGCCGCTGAAGCGAACGGCTATCCGGAGCCGCTTCTGAGGGCGATGGTCTCAGTGCAGCTCGAAGTTTATCGGGTCCAGAATCTGGAAACCGGAAAGTATGAATTCTTCGAGACCAACGACCTGCCCAAAGAGGATTCGGAATATGACCTCGAAAACAAAGAGCTTGTGGTGCGCGACGATCAGATCCTTACACTCACGGCTGCCAGAGCACTTGAGTACGGTGTGGCAAGAGCAGTGGTTGAAAGTCGCCAGGAGGCTTTGGCTTTTCTGGAGCAGCGCGACGGCATCAAATTTTCGCCCGACGTGCCGGTCCTCGAGCCGCTCTGGTCGGAGCAGATGGTTCGCTGGATAAACTCGCCGACTGTGATGGCGGTCCTGGTGATGCTGGCCATGCTGGGCGTTTACCTTGAATTGAATACACCCGGCGTCGGCCTGCCGGGCCTCGTCGCAGTCATCGCGATTGTGATTATCGTCGGCAGCAAGTACCTTGTGGGCATGGCCAACTGGCTGGATATCGCGATATTCGTTGTGGGTCTGGTGCTGCTGCTTGTGGAAATATTTGTCATTCCCGGGTTCGGCATTGCCGGCATTACCGGAATCATTTTTATCCTGGTGGGCATCCTCGGCATGCTGATTCCTAACGCCCCCGGCGAGGTCCCGCTGCCGCGCGGCCCTGTCGAGTGGGATATGTTCCTGAACGGGCTGACGGGGTTGACCGCCGGATTTATCGGGTTTCTTATTGCGGCGGCGATTCTGGTGCATTACCTGCCTGAATCGGGGCTATTCGCCGGAATAAAGCTGGCAGCGGCGCCCAGGGGTGAGCAGCTTCCAGTGGTCGCCAGCGGCGGACGACGTGCGGCCGGTTTGACGTTAGCCGTCGGGCAGTGCGGGCGGGTGGTGTCGACACTGCGGCCGGCGGGGCAGGCGCGATTCGACGACCTTGTGGTCGATGTTGTTTCACAGGGTGAGTTTGTGGGAGAAGGTGCTCAGGTGGAAATTCTCGAAATACACGGAAACCGCGTCGTGGTCAAGGCGTGTTAAGCGGACATTAACTATGAATCCGATTCTCTGGATTGCCTTCGCTATATTTTTGTTCATTGTCTGTGCCGTCATGCTGGTGCTGGAGATTTTTGTGCCCAGTTTCGGGCTGCTGACGGTGATGGCGATTGGCGCCTTGGCCGGCGGGATCATGATCTGCTTTGAGTTCGGCGCAGCAACAGGCTGGATCGGCACCGGAGTGGCGGCCGTTGTCGTGCCGATCGTATGGTACACGTGCTATCGCCTGATCCCGCGCACCGGCCTCGGCAAGGTGCTCATTCTGCAGAAACCCCAGGGCGGACGCGGTGATGCGATTTCGGATCGTCTGCAATTGGAGGGCATGCTGCATCAGGAGGGGCGGGTGATTTCGCCCCTCCGGCCGGTAGGTATGTGTGATTTTAATGGAAAAAGGCTGGAATGCGTGTCCGAGACGGGTTATGTTGAACGTGACAAGCACGTCGAGGTGATCCGAGTAGAGGGGACACAGTTGACGGTGCGGGTGACTGAAAAAGTCTAATAATCAGGTTGAAAGGGGAATACATGTTGGATATGTCGGTGCTTCTGGCGGTTTCGGGGCCGGTTAGGGTGGGATTGTCTATTGCCGCGGGCATCGTGGCGCTGGTCCTTGTGCTGATTGCCTTATCGTTTGGTCGATTGTGGATCCAGGCGCTTGTGTCCGGCGCGTCGGTGTCGATTCTGGAACTGATAGGAATGATGCTGCGAAAGGTGCCTGCGCGAGCGATTGTGGAAAGTCGCATCGCGGCGAAGAAGGCGGGACTGGACCTTACCACCTCGTTTCTCGAAAGCCACTATCTGGCGGGGGGACGGGTGCTCAACGTCGTCAAGGCCCTGATTGCGGCGGACCGGGCCAATATCGAGCTGTCGTATGCTACGGCGACCGCCATCGATCTTGCCGGACGCGATATTCTCGATGCCGTGCGGACTTCCGTGAACCCGAAGGTGATCGACTGTCCGGATCCGACCAAGGGCAAGGAGACGGTGGACGCCGTCGCCCAGGACGGCATTCAACTTAAGGCCAAGGCCCGGGTGACGGTGCGGGCCAACATCGCCCGCCTGATCGGCGGGGCGACGGAGGAGACGATTATCGCACGCGTCGGCGAGGGTATCGTGACCACCATCGGCAGTTCGATCAGCCACAAGAGTGTGCTGGAAAACCCGGACAATATTTCCAAGGCGGTGCTTTCCAAAGGGCTCGATGCAGGGACAGCGTTTGAAATTCTCTCTATCGATATCGCGGATGTGGATGTAGGCGAAAACATCGGCGCACAGCTTCAGAAGGCCCAGGCGCTTGCCGACCAGGAACGCGCCAAGGCCGAGGCCGAGCGGCGCCGGTCGATGGCGATCGCGCGCGAGCAGGAGATGCGGGCGCTGGTGCAGGAGAACCGGGCAAAGGTGGTGCTCGCCGAGGCCAAGGTGCCGCTGGCTATCGCCGATGCCTTCAAGGCCGGAAACCTCGGCATCATGGACTATTACCGCCTTAAGAACATTGGGGCCGATACCGCGATGCGTGAGTCTATAGCCCAGCCGAAGAAAGACAGTTCCAGTTGACAGGTGGCGTGCATGATCAGCCTGCTTGACATCCCGTTTGCTGCAAGGCGGCCGAACCTCGAAGGGGATTGGATCGAGATAGTTATACCGGTGCTTATCATCATCGTGTATGCCATCAGCGGGATCGTGAAGATGCGCTCCAATTTAAAGGAGCAGCAGAAAGAGGCTGCTCATGAGGAACCACGGTACGAACCCCTGGATGAGGCAAGTTCCGGCTGGGATCGGTCGGGCGGAGAAGTAGACGAAAGGGAGGCCGCTCGACTTGAGAGACTCCTTGAAGTCAAGCCCATGCCGCAAGTCGCGCCGGCGGTGACGCCGCGACACGTCCCCGAAGAAACACTGCAGCACGCCCAGCCGCAACAGCGCAGAACCCTGGATGCCTTCTTGGCGACACCTGCGCCGAAACCGTTGGCGGAGCGTATCGCGGAAGCTCGGGCAAAGGCCGAGGCCCAGGCCAGGCCGCAGGCGGAGAGCCGAGTCGATGGACCGCTGTGGCCTCGCGCAAGTGAACGGCAGCAAGTCGCCCGCACTCGCAAGCCCAAGGTGCCTGCCCCGCCGGCCAGCGCCGCCAAAGCCGCCGTGGCGCGGCCTGCTGAGCCTGCGGCGGCGCGGCAACCGTCACCCGCTCTGGATGACCTTAGGGAAATGGACAACTTACGAAGGGCGATTATATTCTCGGAAATCCTCGCAAGGCCCGTGGCCTTCCGTGACATGGATTTCTAACCGCCCGGACGTCAGGGCGGAATTCGACCTCTGCGGACGTGTTTTGATCGCCGCTCCATTAGCCGGCTGATGAAAGATTGCAGCCGCCACGCCGATGCGGCATATCCCTGCCCGCCTACGTCTTTTACCTGCCGCTGTGCAGCCTCGTATCCCGCGCCCAAGGTGCAACTTTTTTTTGACGTGTGGCCTGGAGGCTGAGTAAGTTATTCAATGCCTCTTATTGCGGTTTGGCGTTTTTGGCGGCGTGTTTTCTGGCTGCGGCGTCGTCCCATTCGGCGAACTGGTTCGGCTGGACCGGCGTGCCGCAGCATTCCGTATAAGCCTGCGTCAGTTCGGCTCCGAAGAGGATAACGATGCCGGAGTAGAACGCCCAGAGCAGGAGCACAAAGAGCGAGCCGGCTGCTCCGTAAACAGAGGCGGCTACCTGGTGGGCCAGGTATTTGGCAATCAACCACTTGGCGGTCACGAACAGGACGGCCGTAATCAGACTGCCGATCCACACATC
Source organism: Phycisphaerae bacterium (assembly GCA_014859965.1). GTDB lineage: Bacteria > Planctomycetota > Phycisphaerae > Sedimentisphaerales > Anaerohalosphaeraceae > JACZKQ01. Next base: position 20,202 of record JACZKQ010000192.1, on the reverse strand, counting down.
TTTCCACGCGATATGCACGTCCGGCAGAGTTTTGTACATGAGCGCAAAAACGAGCATGAACAGGACCAGCGAGAGCAGAAAATCAGTCGTGTTGGATAGAATTGCAACATCTGGAGACAGTGCGGCGACAATGGAACTGAGCACCAGTGAAGCCACCAGCAAAACGCCTATGCCAATCACCATCAGAAGAGACAGTCCGCGTTTGTAAAACCAGCCGGTGATGAGGCCGGTCTTTGTCCGGACGTGAAATGCGCGGTTGAGCGATGCCTGGAGATGGGCGAAAACGATGGTTGCACCGACCAGTACGGAAACGATGCCGACGACGGCCGACCAGGTGGCGGCGACCTTGTGGGCTTTGGCGTTGTCGAGCATGTGCTGCAGAGCGTCGCCGGCGGGGGGCCCCAGCGCGGCCTGAACGTGATGCACTATCTGCTGCTGATTTTCCGGGCCGATATAGGCCCCGATGGTGACCAGGAGGACCAGCAGCGGCGCCAGGGACAACATGGCGAAGAACGCCAGGGCGGCTGCCAGAATAACGGCGTCATCCTGCAGAAAACTTTTCACCGCCTCCTTCGTCGCCTGCCATAGGGTTTTCATCGCGTTGTTCCGGTTTGCCACGGAGGCCGGACTACTATTTTGTCGGCCAGAGAGGAAAACAGCGTCCCGGCTGTGGGGCCGGGACGCTGCGACACTCGATTAGAAGTATTCGACTGCGAGCATTCCGCCGACGACGGCCGCGGCCGCGGAAACTAAAGCCGAGCCGAATGTCCACCACGCCGCTGCGCTGGCGGTCTGGCGGGCCTCCTCGGCCTCGTGGAGGACGCGTTCGCGTGCGTGCTGAACCTTCTCTTGTATCTGGTTTTTCATCTGCTCGGCTTTGGTGATTGTATCGTCGCGGGCCTCCTCCATACGGCTGACGATCTGTTCGGCGTCTTCCTCGGAAATGTCGTGTCGGGAGGCGATGACGGCCTTGAGCGTGTCGCGATCCATTGCCTTGAGACGCTGCAGGAGTGCGTCCGCCCCGGCTTTCGGGTCGTGGAAAAGCAATTGCACGTCATGCTTGACACCCTCATATCGCAGTTCCGGCTGGCCAAGCGAATCCATGTAGTGCTGGAGCTTGGCTTTGACACCTTCGACTTCTGCGTCCATTTTGTCCTGTAGGCCCGCCTTCTTGTCGGCAGCGCCTGCCTTGGCCTCTTCGGGAACCCCGCGGAGCCTTTCGATTTGCTGCCACACCGTATCGGCGATTTTGTCCGCCTTATTGCCCGAGATATCCGTTCGTGAGGTAATAACGGAGGCGATAGTGGATCGGTCAATGTGGGACAGGCGATCTTTGAGTGCCTCAATACCCTCGCCGGGGCTCTTAAACAGCTTTTCGATATCGGCCTTGATGTGTTCCGGGTCGAGTTCTTCGCGGCGCGTTTCGCGGAGATAGCGCTCTATCTTTTCGTGGGTGGCCTTGATCTGCTGATCGGACAAACCGGCGGCCTTCATGGCCGCGTCGGAGGCTTTGTCGGCCGGACGCTTGCCGGACCGGTACTCTTCACCGACCATGTCCACCGCATGGCTGAACCCCTGTGCCATCGAGCGGGCCTTTTCTTTGCTCATTTTACCGCTCGTCTCCAGCCGTGCCGTAATTTCGTTGACGTCGGCGAGAGGGCCGCCCTCGTGCTCGGCGATAATGCGGAGCTCGACATCGTCGAGCAGTTCGGCAAGCTCCTTCTTCATTTGTCTGGCGTCCATGGGCTTAATCTGCTGGATATACTCTTCTATTTTGTGCCGCATGTCTCCGGCGTCCATGTCGCCGAAAAGTTCCTGCTTGATGGATGCAGTGATATCTTTGGCGCTGTCGGCAATTCGGTCCTCGGGCGATTTGGAAAGTACGCTGGCCGTTGCCTGGTACACGGACTGTAAACCGCTTACGGCAGTCCGTGTCAAAGAACCAATTAGCGAAGAGACCGTCGCCGTCTCCAGTACGCTCATGAGCAGATAGAACAGCCCCCAAATGGCCAGCCCCAGAACCAGCCCGTAGAACGCGTCCTGCGTGCCGGCCAGTTGCACCGCGAACCAACTGGCGGCGAACAGCGAGATAGTGGCTGTGATCAGCGACCAGACGCCAAAGGCATGGCTGAACTTATGAGCGGTTCGCATGTAGATCTGTTCGCCCTCGTCGCCGCCGCGGTCTTTTTCGCCGGGCTCATCCAAAGGTCCGACCATGCTGATACCCGCCGCGACCGACAAATGCGTGAGGATCATCTCAAAGGCCACGGCCAGGATGAGGCCTACAATCACGGCGAGAAAGAGATTGGACTCCGCCGGGTCCACTGTGGTGTCACGCGTGATGAACACCGGCTGACCATAGGTTACCGACGCGGCCGACGCTATGAAGATTGCTGCGATGATTACCAAACGTACTTTGCGTGCCATAGTGCCTCTCCTTTTCAAAAGTGATTTCTCGCCGTTCTGTTTTTTGCCCCATTCATCCACACCGGCTTCAATCCGGCGGCCTGCAAACAGGCGGCGCCGTCGAATCCCGGAAATCCGGTATGGGCCCTTGACCATTTCGCTCATATCGAATCAACTCCGAAGGACTATTTTGCTCAATCTTTTCAGGCGTTCGCTCACGCAGGAGAGCATTTTGCTGATCATGTGATGCTGTCCGCAAGCACGCGCGTCTGCCAATTAACTGCTAAAGTTACCTAAGCTATTCACCGACGTGCTGACGGTGGCGACGGTCACATGGGGGAGCTGAAATACAGGGGAGCAATTTCATTCAATCAAAGAAATTCTGATTCAAAGAAAGGTGTGCACATGGATATTTTTGAAATGCTCAAGAAGGACCACAGGAAAGTGCTCGAAATACTTGAAAAGCTGGAAACCAGCTCGGACCGGGCAAGCAAGACCAGGCAGAAACAATTCACGCAGTTGAGGCAGGAACTGCTGCCTCATATGGCCGCGGAAGAGAACTATTTCTATCCATACGTACTCGACAGGCTCAGTGACAAAGAGCAGCGACGCGCCCTGTTTGAAGGAATCGAGGAGCACCGGGCGGCGCGAAGCGTTCTAACGGACAGCGAAGATGCAGGAGTATCGGATGAACGCTGGCAGCCGGATATCGCGGTTCTCAAGGAACTGATCGCCCATCACATCGATGAGGAAGAATCCGAAATATTCGATGCTGCCCGAGAAGTCATCGAAGATCCGGAGGAAATGGGTGAAAAGTTTATGTCCCACAAAAAGGAACAGGCAATCAGCGTCTAATGTTTGGCGTAAGGTGGTAAGCTGAACCACTGTAACCGCATGTTGCCCGGCGGCCGCAAGGGAGTGCGCGCCGGCCGGTGCGGAGCAGGTGAAGGGCGTTTATGCAAAAACGTGAAACAGTAGTGCTGGGCGGTTCAGCCGGAGGATTGGAAGCCCTTACGCATCTTGTGCAGAATCTCAGATCTGATTTTGCCGCCTCCATGTTTATCGTTCTGCACACGAGTCCGCACTCGCCGAGTATGCTTGCACATATTTTGAGTAAGCACTCCCGCGTCCGTGTGGAGCCGGCCGCTCACAAAAAGCCGATTCAGCGAAATTGCATTTACACGGCGATTCCTGACCGTCACCTGATGATAGATGACGCATATATGTACACGCCGGCGGGTCCGAAGGAGAATCGTGTTCGCCCGGCGATTGACCCGCTGTTTCGGTCCGCGGCGGTTTCGCAGACGTCCTGCGTGACCGGAATCATTCTTACCGGGATGCTTGACGACGGCACAAGCGGGCTCATGGCAATCAAACAGTGCGGCGGACTTGCCATTGTGCAGGACCCCCGCGATGCGCGTTACCCTGACATGTGCCGCAGTGCGCTCAAGCACGTGAAGGTCGATCATGTAGTCGCCCTGGCGGATATGGCGGCGATTCTGAATGAGGCAATGAAGCCCTGCACGGCAGAAGAAATCGAAATTCCGTCGGCTTTGCTTGAAGAGGTCCGGTTTTCTCTCGGAGAGGAAAAGGAAATGATCGATAAGGACAGGACGGGTGCTTTGGTGCCGCTGACGTGCCCTGAATGCGGCGGCCCCATATGGGAGACGGACGATGAGGTATTTAGACGGTTTCGCTGCTACACGGGTCACAATTTTACCGCCAGGGCGCTGCTTGCCGAGATAGATGAAGAAACGGAGAAATCGCTCTGGACGTCGCTGCAGATGTTGAAGGGACGAACCCGCATGCTTGAGCGTATGGCCGACACTGAAAAGAAAAATAATCGGCTCCGTTCCGAGAAGCTCTTTCGCAAAGATGCCGCCGATTCGCAGAAGCATGCTGAGCGCGTCAATCGACTTCTTCTCTCATTACGACCCTCTGACAAAGATTCTCGCGAACACCAGGTGTGATGAGATCAGAGGCGGAGAATCCAAATCCTTGAACAATTTGAGTTGTTGGTGGTGATTGCAGTCATTTCTCTTCTTTTTGGTTTTCTTGCACCCTGCATAATGGGTATCCGGCCGGGGGATTTCTGCCTGCCTCGCCAGGCGCTTCGGTGAGTGCTTTGGGGGCGAATCCCAAGGCCCGATCAGGCGTGTGCGATTTGCTTTCAGGCGCCGGTTATGGTATGTTCGGTAATGGCGCAATTCTGAGTGCGCGCCGAATGTGATGGCGAATTGAGAGAGAGGCAACTGATGAAGAAGTATTTAGTGTTCTCCGTGGCGGCATTGGGGGCGGCCGTGATTGCAGGTGCGGGCAGGGTCGCGGCGATGACGCGCCAGGAGATGATCGACCGGAGCATGACCCGGTATGACGGGCCGACGGCCAAGGGGGTGGATCCGACGACGATGGACGGCAAGGTGATGTGCGGCTACCAGGGGTGGTTTGCATGCCCGGGGGACGGGTCCGACTGGGGCTGGCACCATTGGGGACGCGGGTCGGCGTTCGAGCCCGGCCGGTGTACGGTGGATTTTTGGCCGGACATGAGCGAGTACGAGGCGGATGAGAAATTCGCGACGGCGTTTCGGCATGCCGACGGGAGTACGGCGCACGTCTTTAGCCCCATGAACCCCAAGACGGTCGTGCGGCATTTCAAGTGGATGGCCGATTACGGGATCGACGGGGCTTTTGTGCAGCGGTTTGCGGTGGAGACAACTGGGGTGTCGGCGCCGTATCATCGCAACATTGTGCTGGCCAACTGCCGTGAGGGGGCGAACCGGCACGGGCGTGCGTATGCGGTGATGTACGATCTGTCGGGATTGCGGGCGGGCGGAACGGCCCAGGTGATCGAGGATTGGAAACTGCTTGTTGACAAGATGGGGATCGGGCGCGACGCGAAAGACGCGGCTTATCTGCATCACAAGGGTAAGCCCGTGGTGGCGGTGTGGGGGATCGGGTTCAGCGACGGCCGGGCGTATACGGTGGAGGAGTGCCTGCGGCTGGTGGAGTTTCTCAAAGACGATCCGGTGTACGGCGGGTTTACGGTCATGGTGGGGGTGCCGACGTACTGGCGCTCGCTGCAGCGCGACTGCGTCAACGATCCGATGGTGCACGAGGTGGTGCAAAAAGCCGACATTGTGAGTCCGTGGATGGTAGGGCGGTTCGGTCGGCCGGAGGATGCGGCGCGAATAGGCCGCGATGTGTGGGCCAAAGATGCGGCATGGTGTGCGCTTCGGGGCAAGGATTATCTGCCGGTGGTCTGGCCGGGCTTCAGTTGGAGCAACCTGCAGCGGCGGCCGGCCGACTTCGATCAGATTCCGCGATTAGGTGGGCGGTTCCTGTGGGCGCAGTATCTGGCGGCCAAGGAGGCGGGGGCGCGGATGATCTACCAGGCGATGTTCGATGAAGTGGACGAGGGCACGGCGATCTTCAAGTGCACCAACGATGTCCCTGTGGGCGAGTCGCGGTTTGTGACATACGAGGGGTTGCCGAGCGATCACTACCTGTGGCTGACAGGGCAGGGCGGCCGGTTGATTCGCGGCGAGATCAAGGCCACGGACGCGTTGCCGGAGAGGAAATGAGAATGAAAATGTGTTTTGTGTCGTGGGTGGTGATACTGGCGGTGGCGACGGCTGCAAGCGCCGGGGTTCCGTCAGAGATGAAGGTGCATCCCCGGCTGTTGTTTACGGACGTGAAGGTCGACGAATTGCGGCGGCGCGTGGCGGACGACGCGGCGGTGCGGCAGGCATGGGATGCGATCCTCAGGCGGGCCGACAAGATGCTGAATGACGATCTGGTGTCGAAGGAATACGCCGAAGGCGGCGCAGGGCAGCACGGCAACTACGGGCGGCCGAGCGCGCAGATGTCGCAGATGGGGCAGAGCCTGGGTCTGGCGTACCGGATGACGAAGGATCCGCGATATGCGGACAAGCTGAAGGCGGCGATGCTTCATTACGGTGCCTTTGACCGGTGGGCGGGCGACGGCGGGCACGTGCCGCGGTGGAATTCGGAGCTCAATACGGCGAGGTTCTGCTACGGGTTCGCGGTAGGCTTTGACAGCATTTACGATGCACTTTCGCCGGCGGAGCGAGAGAAGATCACCAAAGCGATGGTGCGACTCGGCATTGAACCGACGCTGAACGACTGGCTGCTCGGTGACAAGCGGATCCATGCGCTGGATTCGATGGGGCACAACTGGTGGAGCGTGTGCGTGTCGATGGCGGGTCTGGGGGTGCTGGCCGTGATCGGCGATGAACCGCGGGCGCCTGCCTGGGCGGATGCGGTGGAGGATGGGCTGACCGAGTGGTTTTCTTATTCAGGCAACGTCCTGCAGAACAAGAGCACCAATTTCGACCGAGACGGGGCGTTCTATGAGAGCGTGAACTACGCGAATTATGCACTGAGCGAATACCTTTTGTTTCGATTGGCGTGGGGCAATGCCTTTGCGAAGCGCCCGCCCGCGGACATCCCGCTGTTGGAGAAGGTCGGCGATTTCTTTGTGCAGACGTGCTATCCGGCTTCGGATGGGATGTTGGCGGTGAACTTCGGGGACAGCAGTTTGACGGCTAATGCGGCGCGGGCGCTTCGGCTGCTGATCGCCAATGGATTCGACAAGCCCGAGTATCGGTGGTACATCGAACGGAGGGATCCAGGGCTGGAAGACGTGCTTGGGCTGCTGTACTACGCTTCCGGCGGCGCGGCGCGTTTACCGGCGGTGAATACCTCAACAGCGTACGAGGACATCGGGTGGGCGATGATGCGCTCATCGTGGGAGGATGATGCAACGCTTTTGGCGGTCAAGTCGGGCTTCGCGTGGAACCATGCGCACCCGGATGCGGGGTCGTTTATCCTGTTTCACGAGGGCAAGCCGCTGATTATTGATTCGGGCAACTGTTCGTACAGCCGACGCGAATACACGAGCTATTACCGAACGAGCCGGGCGCACAACGTGATCCTCGTGGACGGCCAGGCCGAGGATCCGGAGGCGTGCGGCGGGCCGGATCGCGGGGTCGTGACGCCTGGGGGCGTGCACCGCCTGCTTGAGGGTGCGGGTGTCAAGTATGTGTTTGCGGATGCGACCGGACCGACGGCCTGGAAGTTTTCGCGGAACTATCGACATTTTCTGTGGGTGGGCGATGTGATCGTCATCGTCGACGATGTGCGGGTGCACGAGCCGGGGACGTTGGAGTGGCTGCTGCACTACGAAGGCCAGGCGAGGCAGGGCGACGGGGCGATTGAGATCGCCAACGGTGAGGCGCGGGCGATTGTGCGGCCGATGTTCCCGGAAGGCATCCAGATGACCGAGAAGAAAGGCCTCAAGGATCACGACCCGGATACGGAGGTGAGATACCTGGCGCTGTCTCCGGACGGCGAGCGGCGCGAGGAGAAATTCATTACGGTAATCCTCCCGGTGCGGGCGGGCCGCGCGCCGGCGCGGATCGAGCGGCTGAAGGGTTCGGATGCACTCGGCATCCGAATTCATGAGGGCGATTCGGTGACAGACGTCTGGCTGAACATGCAGGCCGACGGGCGAAAAATGCACCGCAATAGCTGCAATATTATCGCAGGCTGGGAGACGGATGCCTATTTATTCGCGTTGACCTATGAAAAGGGCGCCAACGTCGGCACGGACGACGTCCGCCGATGTTTTGTGGGCTGCGGCAGCTACCTGCGGCGGGATGGCGCAGTGCTTCTCGACAGCTTGTCGAAGGTATTTGCCACTTTTACGGTGGGTCGGTCAAACATGGAGGTGGTAATGGCCGGGCAGTCGCTGGTGCGAGCGAGAATGGGTTGTGAACGTCGGCCGGACAGCCTGGCGATCAACGGCCGGCCGGCGGCGGTGCAGTGGGATGAGCGGCAAAAATCGCTAACCCTCCGGATGGTCCCGTGATCATGGATGACCGTAAAGGCGACAGAAGAAGTCGTCCGACTCTTTCGCAGACTTGACATCCATGGCTCGATTTCAGTACAATGCGGTGCTCAGTGTAGGCGGCGAGCCCACCGACTAATGTCGCCCCAGATTCGTAGCATGGTTTTTTTGTGAGGTGTGGTCATGATGAAAAGGGTGTTGTTTTTTAGTGTAGCGGTGGCAGTGGTGCTGGCGGCGGGGGTTGAAGCGGCTAAGATCAGTGTGAATCTGGCGGAGGGCTCGAAGGCGGCTCCGCGAACCGAGCAGACCGTACTGCCGGGCGAACTCGCGGGGGCGGCGGGGTATGAGGCTTATAACTGGAACAATATCCAGGTGGATGCGACGGGCGCCGCGCTCAGGGACGACAGCGGCGCCGCGACGGGCGCGGTGATCAACTTCACCGTATCCAATGGCTGGGGTGACGGCACGGCGGATGCATCGCCCAATGGCAAGATCGCGCGAGGTTACTTTGATGATGGCGACGGAGCGGTTGCGGGGGACGGCATCGCGGCCGACATTCAAGTGACTAACGTGCCGTACGGCGTCTACCACGTGATTCTGCTCTTGTCGGCCGATGCGACCGACGGCAACTGGGGGACGTTCACCGTCAACGGGATGACCGGCACCGGCGGTCCGAAGCTGCGTTATAACACGGTCGGCGGTTTTGAAATTGGCCGCAACGCCCTGCTGTACGCGGACGTCACGGGCGCAACGCTGGATATTCACTGTCCCGTGCGAAGCGGAACCACACGCGGCACGATTGCAGGTTTTCAGATTGTATTGACGGAAAAGGCAAATGACCCGCTTCCGGGCGACGCCGCAAAGAACGTGCCGGTAGACCAGATCTTCAGTTGGTCGCGGCCGTGGGCCTTCGAACCGGTCGGCTATGACGTGTACATGGATCCCAACGAAGCGCTTGTGGCCGCCGGCGATGCCGGTACGCTTGTGATGGACGGTTTGGCGCAAACCACGCTGGGACCGCTGACATTAGCGTATGACACAACGTACCTGTGGCGCGTAGATGCCCTGGAGCCGAACATTCCCGCACCAAAAGTGCACGTTGGCGATGTGTGGTCGTTCACGACCGAGAAGCATCCGTCGCAGGTCAACAGCGGCACAACGGGCCTGCCGGCCGAGGGCTTTACGGTTCGCAATCCGAGCTTCGAAAACGTGGGCGATCCGGGCAACAACTGGGGTTATGACGCCCTGGACTGGTATGAAGAAAACGACAATCAAACCTCTGCGCCGCGCTGTTTCTGGGAGGTCGGCACAAGCATCGGCATGCCGAACTGCGACGGGACCCGATGGGCGGGCATGGACCAAGGCGTGGCCTACTACCAGGACATCGGCGTCACCTCTCCCGGCCGGGATTATGTCGTGAGCTTGCTCGTCGGCATCCGGAGCGGTTACGGGACGCCGGAGGCTGCTCGCATCACTGCGAGCCTTTACTACGGCGGCAGCGCGGGCAACGCGGCCGACGGCGTGACGCTGGGTTCGTTTGCCACGCTGATCGACAGTCACACGGCGATTCCCGCCGAGTTGCAGGCGATCAGTGCGGCGGAGTTCATCCTGAATGCGCGGCTGTCGACGGGCAATGTCCCCGCCGGCCAGACGCTGTGGGTGCATGTCAAGGCAACGACGGGACGCTCCTATATCGACGACGTCCGGTTGGAGCAAGCGCTGGCGACGAACGCTGCATGGAATCCTTCGCCGGCGAGAGGCGCCGTCGACGTGAGCACCACTGCCGACGTGCTGAGCTGGAATACGGGCGTGAACATTGCCAATAATTACCAGACGGATACCTCGATTGTCGCGCATCACATTTATGTGGGTGTGGACCGCAACGCCGTCATCATGGCGCAGACCTCGGATGCGAGCGGCATCTATCGCGGGCGGCTTGCAGGCGCCACAATGTATAATCCGGCTGCGGACATACTGCTGCCGTCGGATTCACGCATTTACTGGCGCGTCGACGAGGAGTTGAGCGGCGGCGCGATCGTTCGGGGCGAAATCTGGTCGTTCAACACGGAACTGCTGCTGGCGGACATCACCGAGCAATCCGTGGGTGCGGTCGTCCATGCCGGAGGCACGGCGACGCTGAGCGTCCTGGTGAATACGGCGACGCCGGAAAGCTACCAGTGGTTTAAGGTAGTCGGCGAAACCGCTGAAGCCGTGCAGAATGCGTCGGCGACCACATCGCAGCTTGTGCTCAGCGGCGTCAGCCCGGCGGATGAAGGATGGTATTACTGTCGTGTCAGCAACAATGCCGGCGACGCGTACAGCGACAAAGCCTTTGTGGTCATGAAGCGTCAGATGGGTCACTGGACGTTCGACGGCACGCTGGTCAGCGAGGTGAACGCAGCGCACGCAGGCATCACGGGTGAGACGCGGTATGCCGATGGAATTTTGGGCCAGGCCTGGGAGTTCACCGGCGATCCGAACATCATCGTTGTGGCCGACAGCGCCGACGACTTCAATTTCTATCCGCAGGGGTATACGGTCAGCGCGTGGATTAATACGACGCAGGCCGCGTGGGGCGCAGTTGTGGCAAAGCAGTTGCGGGTGAATCCGTTCAAAGGTTTCGTCCTTACGCACAACGGCGCCAATGTAGTGAATACGCTGCGGGGTACGTTTGGCGATTTGCAGTCAACGGACATCACGGTCAACGATGGTCAATGGCACCACATCGCAGGCACCTACGACGCGGTTAAAGGTCTGGGGCGCGTCTACGTAGATGGACAATTGAACATCACCAGTGCCGTAAATATGAATGTGGCCGATATCAACAATGAGCCGTTGTTCTTCGGAGCAGAAACGGTTTCCGGCGAGTGGTCGGCCTATGTGGGTCTGCTGGATGACGTGCAGATATGGAACTATGCACTGGACGCGTATGAAGTGGCGACGGTGTATACGGCGATCCGGACGGATGAGACGGTGTGCGTGGAAATCGATCCGATGGACTTCGACGGCAACTGCCGCGTTGACCTTAGCGATTTCGCTGCGTTTGCGGCCGCATGGCTGGACTGCAACCGCATACCGGTCGATGCGTGCAATGAGTGAGCCGCAAACGGTTGATTCCTGAAGTACATTGATTAGATGAGGGCTCGGGCCGGTCGCCCGGGCCCTCTTTACGCGCGTGGCGGTTTGAAAAGTCTTTTCCCCTGCGGCGCCGTTCTCCGGAATGAATTCTGGGAAGGGCTCAGGTGGTGCGCATTTTGTCGAAGTAGGGGGTCTGTCCGCTTTGGACGCATTCTGCCGCGTAGAGGTACATGGCGGCGGACCATGTCTGCCAATCCTGGCCCCCCGGTCGGCCGTCGGCGGGGCGGTACCATTCGTTGAAGCCGAACGCGACGTCGTGGTCGCGGGCGCCGCGAACCAGTTCGGTGAGGGCGAGAAGTTTCCTTTCCGCCAGGGCGACGCGGCCCACGGCGACTACGGCGGCGATATGGAAGCCGCATACAAACGGCCAGATGCCTCCGTTATGATACTCGCCCGGCATGTTGTGCTGTTCGTAGCGGGGCATCCAATCGGGGTCCAGAGGACGGATGAACGGAAAGAAATTCGGGGGCAGGTTGACCGAGAGGTCTCCTTTGATTCTCATCCCGCTGCATTCGGTTTCAATCCATGAGACGAGTTGGCGTGCGCGGGTTGCAGAGGCGATGCCGGAGAGAACGGCGAGGCTGTTTCCGAGGAGGTCGAAGCGTTCGCTGCTGTAAATCTTGTAAGCCCACATGGCGTAGTACGGCCTGTGCCGGAGCACGAGGCCTTCGCGGATGTGGCGTTTAGGGGCGCGGTCTTCGATGACGAACTGGTGCATTTCCTGGCGAAGCTGCTCGGCGCGTTCATCCTGGCCGTAGAGTTTTAGATAGGTGTGGACGAGCGCGTTGACGTACAGGCCGTATCCGAGCACCCATTGTTCGTCGCGCCAGTCGCTTGTGGGCAGTTGGCCCACGAGGGCGCCGCAGTAGGGGCTTCGATATTCCATCCAGCGCATGGCCTTCTCGACCGCACTTTCCAGGAAGTCGGCCCGGCCGGCGGCAATGCGGTACAGGGCGACGGCGACAAGGAACAGGGGCGTACAGTCGCTTGCGCCGCGGTCCTTGGGGTCATGAATCAGCGAGGGAATATGCCCGAGCGGGTTCTGGTTGGAGGCGACGTTTTCGAGGACGCGTTTGAGGGAGTGCACGAGCTTTTCGTTGTCGGTCGTCAGCACCCCGAAGGCGGCGATCATCAAATCGCGGGTGTAGGGCTCCGGATAGCCCCAGCCGGCGGTGCGGGGCAGCCCGCGATACGGTCCGCGGCGGTTGTGAAGAAGCACCTCCAGTGCGGCGGCTTTGGCCTGTTCGACGCATGCTGTTTCTCTGGCGTTCATGATCAGGAAATCCCCAGCCGTTCTGATACAATTTCCACAAAGCGTCTTGCGACAACGCGATAATCGAAGCGTTCGACAGCGCGCTTTCTGCCTTCCCGTCCCAAACGCTGCCGCAGCGCCGGATCGGTCATGAGTTCCATGAGGTAGTTCGATATGTCGTGGACACTGGCGCGGTAGTCGACGATGCGCGGTTTCTTGAAGACGTGCCGTTTCGCATTGTCATACCCGGACTCCCGGCCGAGAATGGTTTCACGGAGCAAGACCTGCTGGGCGACTTCGGCAAGCAGGGCGTTCTTTCCGTGGACGCAGGTGTCGAGCATGCCCATCGCCTTGATGCCGATAACAGGTTTTTCGCAGGCGTTGGCCTCGATCTGGATCATGCCGAAACCTTCGAGACGGCTGGGTGCGGCATAGATATCGCAGGCGGCGATGAGCCACGGCATGAAGTTGCGGGAAATACGGCTCGTGGCGAAGACGACGTTTTTTTCAATACCCAGGTTGGTGGCCAGGTGCATGTCGGCCAGATTCTGCTGGTCGGTTCGGGCCTGAGGCCAGACCTTGCAGACGTACTTCCAGTCGGGGGCCTTTCGGTCGTTTATGGCCAGCGCCTGCATGACCTCCTGGGCGCCCTTGGATGCGGCGTCTCCGCCGACGGTGAGGATCATGATCTGGTCGTCGTCAATCCCGAGGCTTTCGCGGACGGTTTTGATTTTCGGATCGTTCTTGTCCCGCGGATGGAAGGCGTCGGTATCGATGCCGACGGGAAGCACTTCGATGTTATCCCCGGGCAGGCCGTCGCGCATGTAGACCTCCTTGACCCAGGAGGAGGTGACGAGTATAAGCGGCAGGGTCGCCAATGTCTCGCGATAGTTGGCGACGTAACCGTCGGCGACAAGCCAGGGGATGGCAGTGATGCCGAACCGCTGGGGGTGCAGGACGAGATGCGGAGTGTACCCCCAATAGCCGACGCCGATGGTGACATCGGGGGCGAACCAGCGGTAGTACCATTCTTTCTCCTGGGCGGATTCGTAGTTGACGGCGTGGACGTCGACACCCATTTCTTTGAGGCCTTTATACAAGAGGTCGCCCTGGGTTGCCAGACCTGCGGGCGACGGCGGATAGTCATAGAGCACGAGTACTTTCATGATGCTGCCTCTGTTTGCTAATTCGTTTTTCAGTTTGGAGTTGTCTGAAAGCTTCTTTTCGGGGCGTGGTGCGGGCCTCGAAACTGTCCGGCGCAAAGCCGTAGACGACGGTCATGATGTGGTATTTTCTCTGCCAAACGGCTTCCGGAAGTGCGACGAGCATGTTGGGTTTTCGGATGGGCTGCGGAAGATAGCGTCCTCGGCCGTCTTCATAGGCGAATGCCCATGCGTGCGCCGCCGCCAGACGGCCGTCGCTGATCAGGCCGGCTACGGCGCGGGCGGTTTCTTCGTGTCGGCGGTGGCGGGTGTATTCTCCGCGGCGGCCGTGGGTCAGGATCAGGTCGAAGCGTCTTTCGGTCAGGAGCGTCAGGACGGTCTGCTGGACGTCCTCCGCCGGCAACGGCTTCTGTTCCGGCCCGTCGTCGAGGTTGCCCATCGCACCGCGGGCGCCCAGGGCCTCTATGGCCCGGTAGAACCTGGGGGCACGTTCGGGATCGCTGGCCCGGCAAAGGGTGATGACGGTCCAATCGACCCGGGAATCCATCAGGATCGTCCCCCCGGCCCAGAGCGTTTCGTCATCGGGGTGAGCCACGATGACCGCACAACTATGAAATCCCTTGTCGTACAAGGCGTTCAAATTACCCCCGGATCGCCCTTGAGGCTTGCACTCCTGCTGCCGGCACAATCACCTTTCGAGCGCAGATATTATCGGCAGTTAAGGGTGAAAGACTGATGTTTTTTCTACCAGACCATGGGCCGCCGCCGGGCTGGATACATGTGTCCGGCGCACGAGGTCCGGATAAATATAAGAACGGGGAAGATTTGCCGTCGGCTTGTGCGAAGCGATGGCCGAAATCGACCGAAGGTATCTTCGCAGGTGTATGCCTCAAAATCAGGTGGATCGTATCCGTTGGGGGTGCTATACTTGGGCATGCACGGGCGAGAATATTTGGAAGTTTTTCCTTGGAGTATTTGGAATGGGCGTTCCTGAAAACAGGATGCGAAGACTGCGGACGAGCGAAATGATGCGGCGCCTGGTGCGGGAGGTGTCGGTCGGTGTGGACGATCTGGTGTATCCGCTGTTTGTGCGCAAGGGCCGGGGCCTGAAAGAGCCGATCGCATCCATGGCGGGCTGCTATCACTTTTCACCGGATACCATCGCCCACGAGGCGGCGGAGGTCGCCGCGTTGGGCATTCCGGCCATCCTTCTTTTCGGCCTGCCCGAAACCAAAGACGAGATGGGGTCAGAGGCGTGGGCGCCGGACGGGGTGGTTCATACGGCGATTCGCGAGATCCGCAATGTGTGTCCCGATCTTCTGATCATCACGGACGTGTGCCTTTGTGCATACACTGATACCGGCCATTGCGGTATAGTCACGGACGGCAAAGTTGACAACGACCGTACATGCGAACTGCTGGCGAAGATGGCGGTTTCGCACGCCCGGGCCGGAGCGGACATCGTCGCGCCGTCGGACATGATGGACGGCCGTATCGGGGTGATAAGGCAGGCTTTGGAGGCCGAGGGTTTTGAGGACAAGGCGATCATGTCCTATGCCGCCAAATACGCATCGGCGTTCTACGGGCCGTTCCGGGACGTCGCGGATTCTGCGCCGACCTTTGGGGATCGCCGTACCTACCAGATGGACCCGGCCAATAGCGACGAGGCAATGCGGGAAATTGCCCTGGACGTGGAGGAAGGCGCCGATATCATTATGGTCAAGCCGGCGTTGTGCTTTCTCGATGTCGTTTATCGTGCACGACAGGAGTTCGATCTGCCATTGGCGGCGTACTTCGTCAGCGGCGAGTACATGATGCTCCATGCGGCGGCGAAAGCCGGACTGCTGGATCTTGAGCAGGCGATGATGGAGTCGCTCACCTCGCTGAAACGGGCCGGCGCGGACATTCTGATCACTTACTTTGCAAAAGATGCGGCCAAGCGGCTCAAATAGCCGATTAGCATATATATCTGGCGCAGGCATATGTGCGGTGCCGTATTGCAGGCCGGGCTACTCGTATCGGATCAAGTGATGGCAGCCGTTTTCTTCATTAGCGGGCTCGCGTTTTTTATTCTGGGGTTCGCTGTCGCGTTCTATCCCAAGAACAACAGCGCCTTCAAACTGTCCGAGCATTTATACCTCATCGCGGGTTTCGGGCTGGTGCACGGGGTCGGCGAGTGGCTGAATATGTTCCTGCTGATTGAGCCGTTCACGGATGCCAAGGCCCTTGTGCTGGCGCGTGCGCTTGCGCTGCCTGTGTCGTTTATTTGCCTCGTGCAGTTCGGCGCCCGGGCGATACCGCTGAACCGCCCGAAATTCGCCTGGCTCCGGCCGGCGGCGCCGGTGTTATGGATGATCTGGTTGGGGGCGTTTCTGAGCGGTCCGCGGGACCTGCTGATGTGGGACATCTGGTCTCGGTATGTGCTGTGTCTGCCGGGGGCGGTGCTTGCAGGCTGGGCGCTGGCGCTGCAGTTGCCCCACCTTAAGGCGATCAAGCACAGGGATATTTTAGCCGGCATGAAGATTGCATCCGTCTCGTTTTTTTTATATGCCGTGACTGCGGGATTAGTGGTCGAAAAAGCAGATTTTTTTCCGGCGTCGCATGTGAACTATTCGCGTCTTGCTGATTACCTCGCCATACCGGTGCAGGTGTTTCGGAGTGCCTGCGCGGTGGCTATGGCGTATGGCTTGATCCGGGTGCTAAGCATTTTTACCCGGGAGATGAACGACCGCATTCGCCAGAGCGATTTTCGATTCCAGACAATTGCAGACAAAGCGCCCGTGATGTTTTTTAAAGTTGACAACGAGGGACGCGTCGTGTTCATCCAAGGCAAGGCGCTGGGGGAATTGGGTCTACCGATGGAATCTATCGTCGGACGACCGGTCGAGGAGGCATTCGCCCAGACACCCGTCTTTGCCGAGCAGTGCCGCCGTGCCTGCGAGACCGAAGCGGTCACAACAATCGAAATCCGCGGCCGCACCTTCGAGATGTTTGTGGGGCCCGACAAAGAGGCCGAGGGTCGGAGTACAGGCGTGGTCGGCGTAGCGGTCGATATCACGCAACGGGCACGCCTGCATATGGAAAACGATCAATCTCGCCGGGAACTGGCGAACATGCGAAAAATGGCGGAATTGGGGACCTTGGCCCGCGGTCTGTCGCGGCAATTGGAGGAGTCGTTCGGAGGCGTGCGTGTTTTTCTGCGGCAACTACTCAGGGGACTCAATGAAAATGCGTCCGCCGAGAGCCTGTACAAGCATGTGCGGGAATGCCTTAGGGAGATTAAAAAGTCTGATGACATCCTGAATTCACTCCAAACGGCCGTCGAGGATAGCGCCGCTGCGGTCGGCAGTGCCACAGAACAGAAAGAAGATGCAACAGAAGATCATTACGCTGTTGTAGAAAGTTTGGACGTCCAGGGCGGCATGGCCTCAAGCAATAGTTGTGGTCACCAGTTGGCCTAATTCCAGTTGGCCGTGGTTGTGCAGTTCCACCATAAAGTAACGTTCGCATCGCCCTCGGGGGGGAGTAAGGCTCTCAACAACCAGGGTCGCCGTTTCGCCGCGAAAACGATCCCGGAACCGTTGTTGCAGTTGGCTATCGGCTTCCAGCAGGATACGAACGCGTTCCCTAATCACTGCGGCCGGTACATGAGGGGTCATGCGTGCCGCGGCCGTGCCCTTGCGGGCGCTGAAGGGGAAGACGTGGGTCTGGGCAAAGGCGACCTCGTGCATAATGTCAAGGGACGCGGCGAAATCGTCCTCAGTTTCGCCCGGGAATCCCACGATAATATCGGTCGTGATGGCGGGCCGATCGAGTCTGGAGGTAACCTTGTCGACGCTCGCGCGGAAGTCGTCGAGCCGGTATTGTCGGCACATGCGCTTCAGAATGCGTTCTGACCCTGACTGCAGAGGCAGATGCAGGTGAGGGGCAATGTTGGGGTGGGCGCAGAAGACGTCCAGCAGGCGATCGGTTACATCGGCGGGCTCCAGCGAACTGAGGCGAACGCGATGCAGGCCGGGGACGCGGGCGACTTGGTCGAGCAGGTCGGCAAGCGCGTCGCGCCGTTGCGCATCCCAGTGCCGGCGCCGGGCGGTGGTCTGGCCGTATGCCCCCAGGAAGATGCCGGTCAAAATGATCTCCTTATGGCCTGCTGCGACGAGAGCATAGGCCTCATCAAGGACCGATTTTACACTCTTGTTACAAACAAAGGTCCGGATATGGGGTATGATACAATAGCTGCAAAAGGCGTCGCAGCCATCCTGAACTTTCAAAAATGCGCGGTTTTGTCCGGAAAAGGTCTCCAAGGGCGGCAGTAAAGATGGAGTATCTTCGCTGCGGGAGGTTTTATCCTTGATTTTGGCTTCGAAAAATGCTTTATTAGAGGGTGTGGCGGGGTCGCTTGAACACCCGGCTGCGACAAGGCCGTGCAGCATGTCCGAGAGGTCGGCTTTGCGGGTGACAAAATGGACGTTGCCTGCGATGTGTTTCCATTCGTCCAGAGGGCTTGCCGGGAGGCAGCCTGCGACGACAACGACGGCGCGCGGGTTTAATTTTCCGGCTTTTCGAATGCTCTGGCGGCTTTTTGCCGAGGCAGTATGGGTGATGCAGCAGGTGTTGACAACCACGAGATCGGCGTCGCCGGGCGTGGCGACGTAGCGCAGACCCTGGTCGGCGAGCAGTTGATGAATCTGGCTGCTTTCGTACTGGTTGACCTTACAACCTAAAGTGCTGATGGTAAAAGTTTTCATTTTCTGCTATAATAGGTAACGGTGGTGTAACATACAAGGCCTTTGACGGCTCTGTACCTGTGTGGTGGGGCGGGTGGTCGGTGAGCCGGGATTTGGCAACGATAGCGAGTTCTTTTCTTTCCTGCAGAGGAGATGACGGGTATGGCCTCATCGGTAAGTGGCGTATGGGCAATCGATATCGGCAGCAACGCGCTGAAAGCGCTTCATCTTGTTCCAGGGGCCGAAGGACTGGAGGTCGTGGGTTTCGATTACATTGAGCACGGCCGAATTCTGTCGGCCGGAGGCATCGACGACGAGGTGCGGCAGCGGGTCATTGGTGAAACGCTGCATGCTTTTTCGAGCCGCAATGATGTCGGCAAGGATGAGGTCGCTATCTCCGTGGCCGGGCAGAACAGCTTCGCAAGATTCATCAAACTGCCGCCGGTCGAGAAAAAACGCATTCCCGAGATCGTGCAATTCGAGGCGGTCCAGCAGATTCCCTTCGACATCAACGAAGTCGAATGGGACTGGCAGATCATGGAAAACCCCGACAGTCCCGACACGGAGGTGGGCATTTTTGCGATCAAGAACGAGATTGTCAACCTCGCGATGGATCACTTCGGTCGCGAAAACATGAAGATTGCATGCGTGCAGTTATCGCCGGTGGCGCTCTACAACTATGCATTGTGCGACATAAAGGACATCGGCGGGTTCAACGAAAAGGCGACGATTGTGCTGGACATGGGGGCCGAAAACACGACGCTGGTGGTGTGCAGCCGAACGGGCATGTGGCAGCGGAGCATTCGTATCGGCGGCAATACCTTCACTGAGGCCATCGCCGACGCGTTTAATCTGAGTTTCCAAAAAGCCGAGAAACTCAAACGCACGGCCCCGATGAGCAAGTACATGCGACAGATTTTCACGGCGATGAAGCCGGTGTTTACGGATCTCGGCAGCGAAATTCAGCGGTCGCTGGGTTTTTACAGCAGCAGCGGTCCGGGGCGAGAGAAGGGTTTCGCCAGAATGGTGGCGCTCGGAGGCGGCATGAAGCTCCAGGGGCTCGCCAAGTATCTTCAGCAGACGCTCAGCATCCCCGTAGTGAAGCCGGACACCTTCGAACGTCTGCCGCTGAACGCATCGGTATCGGCCGCCAAGTTTCATGAGAATGTTTCGGATTTCGGAATTGTGTACGGTTTGGGCGCACAACTGCTGGGTGAGGCCAGGATCGGCGTCAACCTGCTTCCTCGCAAGCTTGCCCGCGCGATGGCGTGGCGTCGCAAGAGCCGGATGTTCACGGCGGCGGCAGGGCTGCTGCTGGTGGTTTCCGTGCTGGGTCTTGTGCGCGCGAACATTGATCGCGGCCAGTATAAGGGCAATGAGGATGTTCGTCGTACGGTCCAGGCGACTATATCGCAGGCTCAGGCAGCGCAGAGCAAACTGAGCGAACAGCAGGGCCGTGCGGCGGCCAACACTGCCAAGATAACCAAGGAGATGGAAAAATTCAAATATCGCGAGATCGTTCCGGCTGTCAATCAGATGATCATGGCCTGCCTTCCCAACAGCGAGAACAACCCGGTGCAGGCGGACATGTACGATGCATTGGCAAAGGGCGACGTTGACGGCGTGCTGGCCGTGCGGCGAGAGGAT
>JACZKQ010000191.1 GCA_014859965.1 Phycisphaerae bacterium | reverse complement strand
GCCCGTCACCGCGTCGCCTTGGCTCTTCTCCACAGGCACCGGCTCGCCCGTGATCATCGACTCGTCCACCGAACTCCGCCCGTCGACCACCGCGCCGTCCACCGGC
This sequence comes from Phycisphaerae bacterium, assembly GCA_014859965.1. GTDB lineage: Bacteria > Planctomycetota > Phycisphaerae > Sedimentisphaerales > Anaerohalosphaeraceae > JACZKQ01. The sequence continues at coordinate 31,271 of JACZKQ010000191.1, read as the reverse complement.
ACCTTCTCCCCCGGCCGCACCCGCAGCAGCCACCCGCGCTCCACCGCGTCCAGCGACACCTCCGCCTCCGTCCCGTCCTCCGCGATCACCCGCGCCTTCTTCGGCGCCAGGTTCAGCAGCGCCCGTATCGCACCGCTCGTGCGGTTCCGCGCCCGCCCCTCTAAGACCTGCCCTAACAGAACCAGCGTCGTAATCACCGCCGCCGCCTCGAAGTACACGCCGACCACCCCATGGTGGCCTCGCATTGCTTCCGGAAAAACCCCCGGAAGAAGCGTCGCCGCCACGCTGTACCCGAACGCCACCCCCACGCCGATCGACACCAGCGTAAACATGTTCAGCTTGCGGTTGACCACCGACCGCCACGCCCGCACATAAAAAGGCCACGCCCCCCAAAGGACAACCGGAGTCGCTAACACAAACTGAAACCACACCAGCGCCTCCATCCCGAACCGTGCATGCAGCGGCTGCCCCGGAATCATATCCGACATCGCCGCCACGAAGATCGGCAGCGTCAAGGCCGCACACACCTGAAACCGCCGCGTCATCGCCGCCAGGTCCTCGTCCTTCGGCGCCTCCGCCGTAAACACCTTCGGCTCCAGCGCCATCCCGCAGATCGGACAGTCCCCCGGCCCATCCTTCACCACCTCCGGATGCATCGGACACGTATGCTCCCCCGTCCCGGCCGGCGCATCGGCCCGCCTGTCGGCCTGCAGAAACTTCACAGGGTCAGCCTTGAACTTCGCAACACAGCTCGTGCTGCAAAAGCGATACTCCCGCCCCTCATACTCAAACCGCCGCTCCGCCGGCGCATCCCCCGCCTGCATCCCGCAAACCGGGTCCCTGAACTGCCCATCCCGTTCTTCATCTGCCATAACCGTCTCCCAGAACGCGCCGCCCGCAGCGCCGCCAAATGTCAACACCCGTTCCAAACATCGTCAAACAAAGTGTATCCGCCCGAAAAAAAGCCCGCCCGAAAGGGCGCTTCCGCTATACCGTCTCGGCATCGCCCTGTCGCTCAGGTTGCTCTCCAGCAGAGCCCTGTCCTTCAGAGCGATCTGGACACAGTAACCCAAGCCAGCTACAAGGGCAACCATGAAGTGAAATCGCTACCCTGTGGTCTGGCGCTGCCGCGTAATCCCTTGCACTGCCTGGTGATGAAAGAGTGCTAAAGCGGGGGTTGGTAATCGTCGACAAGTGGGGCGTGGCAGCGGCTTGGGCGGCTGCGCGGATATTGTGTTCAGGGGGCCGATAGGCCGCTAACGCGGGAGGGGCAGGCGTACGGCCGGGGGCTTTTCTGAAGGGGGACTCGACGGGCGACGTGTTTGTGCGCCGGGACATCATTTTTGAAAGGGGGGATCATGGGTTTCAATCCGTTGGAAGAAAAAGGCATTTCGCCGGAAAAGCAGGTCATGAACTGGGGACAAATGAATATCGAACCTTACGACAAACACTCCGTGCATCCGTATACGCGGACACGGGTAATTCTGGCCAATGGGGCGGAGTTCGAAGGGGCGTGGTTCGGGCATCAGTTCTCCAGGCACTGTTCGGATACGACGGTCAAGCAGAAACTGGCTTTGAGCCGGCGGCTGGAGCAGCAGCAGCAGAAGCTGATCAACTGTTTGATCCCGGGGACGGAATCGACCTTGGAGGTGACGTTGGGCTATGAGCAGGTGGCGGTGGACCTGACGGCGTGGCTGGCTCGGACGGAGCCGGACGAGACGGTGAAGGCGGCGCTGGATTTTGCGCTGCTGGAGGATTTCGATCACCTGTACCGGTACTCGAATCTGATCGAGATGACCGAGGGCAAGGACCCGCGGGACGTGGTGGGCGACTATACGGAGATCTTTCCGGGGCGGCCGACGGTGGAGGAGCATTGTCATCCGCTGGACGGGATCCGCGCGCACTACGATAAGGACACGGCGGATATCGTGACGAAGCTGCACGTCCTGACGATCGTGGCGGCCGAGCAGCAGACGATGAACTTCTACATGAACGTATGCAATCGTCCGGAGAACATGCTGGCGCGGGGGCTGTACCAGGAGATAGGGATGATCGAGGAGCAGCATGTGACGCATTATGAGTCGCTGGCGGATCCGCGGATGACGTGGTTCGAGCGGCTGCTGCTGCACGAGTATAACGAGTGCCATCTGTACTGGTCGTGCATGCAGACGGAGACGGACGAGCGGATACGGGGGATATGGGAGCACATGCTGGACTGCGAAATCGGGCACCTGCACGCGGCGGCGGAGATGCTGCAGAAGTATGAAGGCCGGCCGGCGGAATCGGTGCTTCCGGAGTCGCTGCCGGCGCCGACGAAATTCGAGTCCAACAAGGAATACGTACGCAGAATTCTGGAATCGCAGGTCGAGCTGAGGACGGACGGGACGGGGTATAAGCCCGAGGACGAACTGGCGGCGGATGCGCGGTACTTTGAGTACCAGAAGATGGTCAACGAGGACGGCCGCGTGCCGAGCGTGCAGGTGATCGAGGATCACGTGCATGAGTTCGGGGGAGAGTATCGGTTGAGCACGGAGGGGGAGCATCCGGTGGCGCGTCTGCGGGAGAAGCAGACGGCGCGATGACGAGGACGTGAGGGGCCGGGCAGAACGGCGTCCGGCCCCTTTCAATTATGAGCGGGATGGCGCGGCGTTCCGGCGCATGGGCGTGTTGCTGCGGGGAAAAGGGGTCTGGCCCCTTTAATTCTATGGCTGATGTGGATAAGCCTGTTGGAACGGAAGGTGCGCTCAGGCGGTCGTTTTTCGCCGTGCTGGCGGGCTTTCTGTTTTTCTTTATGCTGCTGGGTCTTGTGTGGGTGGTTCGGGGGCTGCTCAGCCCGGTGCTGGTGGGGTTTTTTCTGGCGTACATCTGCAATCCTGTCGTTAATTGGGCGCAGGGCCGGTGGCGCGTGCCGCGGCTGGTGACGGCTTCGCTGCTGCTGCTGATTTTCGTGGCGGTGTTGGCGGCCATAGGGATATGGCTGGTGCCGTTAGCGGTGGAGCAGATATCGCAGTTTGTGCAGCAATTTCCCGATTATCTGGAGAAAGTGATGCGATTCGTCGGGCGCGGCGCGCCTGTCGAAGATCTCCGGGAGCAAGTGGCTGAGGCGGCGGGTCAACCGGAGAAGGTTCTGCCTATGGTGCTCGGTGGCGTGAGGACGGGGTTCGGTATTTTCACGACCACGGTGAGCATGTTGACTTACATGACGATTTATGTGACGCTGGTCGTGGTTTTTTTTGTCACATTTTGTTCTCGCATGCCGGATATCAAGTCATGGTGCCGTCAGTTTCTGCCTCACACGCATCGGGACGAGATTCTTACCACGGTGCAGAAGATAAGCGATGCGGCGGGCGTGTTTTTGCGTACGCGGCTGGTGATTGCGGTCCTGGTCGGGCTTGTGCTGTCGGCGGGCTGGGCGCTTGCGGGTGTGCCTTACTGGTTTTTGCTGGGCTGCGCGACGGCTCTGCTGAATATCATACCGTTTGCTGCGGCGGTGGGTTGGATCATCGTTCTGATTATTAGCGGTCTGGGCGCCGACAGCATGGCCGGGCTGCTTCCTGCTCTGTTGTGGCCGACGGTGGTTTATGCCGTGGCTCAGTTTCTGGACGGGTGGGTTTTCAGTCCATGGCTGGAAGGAGATCAGCTCCACATCCATCCGGTTGTCGTGCTGTTTGCGGTTTTGGCGGGGGGAGCGATAGCGGGGGCGTTCGGTATGCTGCTGGGTATTCCTGTTGCGGCCGCGTGGCAGATTTTCTTTGGAGACGTGGTCAAGCCCCGGCTAATGCATTGGGCCAGTTCGCGTTAGTGCGCCGCATTGGAGGGTGAGCCGGGGCGGGGCAGTCCGTCGCTGTGTTTGCCCGCAACGGCGCTTCCCGGATTGTCATTCATGACGTGCGTCCAGGCATACCATATCTCCGGCGGCGTTGCGGATGTAAATGCGTCCGGCGGCCAATACGGGGGCGGTCCAGCATCGGCCGGTGACGGCCTGCATCTCGAAGATTGGTTCAAAGGCGGCGGGATTGGCGCGGGCGATGACGAGTTGGCCCTTTTCACCGAGGATGATGAGACGGCCGTCGATGCCGGCGGTCAGGGAGCCCTGGCCGAGTCCGCGGTGTGTCCATTTGACGCTGCCGGTGGCGTGGTCGACGCAGGCCAGGGTGAAGAGGTCCATGCCGTAGAGAAAGCCGTCGATGAGTACGGAGGTGGCCAGGTGATTGCGCATGGCCTGGCTTTTCCAGACGACCTCCGCGCGGTTGTGGCTTACGGCGATTTTGGCACAGCCTTGGCGATAGCCGGAGGATACGAAGATCGTGGCGGTATCGGGTGCGATGATGGGATCGGCCATGTTAAAGCCGTCCTTCGTGGGCCAGGGGATCCGCCAGCGAATATCGCCGGTCTCGGGGATAAGGCCCACCAGCGAGGTCGCGTCGAGCAGGGCGATCATGTCGCGGTTATCGGCTCGGAAGGGCACTGCCGTTGAATAGCCGCACGGGGCCGTGCCATTTTGCCAGAGGAGATCGCCTGTCGCTCTATCGAGCGCCAGGCCGGTTTGGGCGGCACTGAGGATGACCCGATCGTTCCAGATGACGGGGGAGCCTGCGAAGCCCCACGTGGGGACCTCTGCTGCGAAATCGCGGACTACGTTGCGCGACCAGATCACCTGGCCGTCGTCGGCGTCGAGGCAGAAGACGTCGCCGACCTTGCTGAAGGCATAGACGCGGCCGTCGTCGACGGTGGGTGTGGCGCCGGGGCCGCCTTCGTACTGCTTCGGGAGCAGGGGGCATGGGTATGTGTGGCGCCAGAGGATGCGGCCGGTATCGGCGTCGAGGCAGTAGACGGTATCGGCCTGGCTGTTGGGGTCTGTGTCGGCGTTGTTGCCCATCGTGTACACGCGGGCGCCGCTGACGGCTACTGAGGAGAAGCCCGTCTGTACGTTCTGCCGCCAGAGGACCTTAAGGTTGTCGCTGCGCCAGCCGGTCTCGCGGCTGACGCCGTCGTAATGGGGTCCGCGCCAATGCGGCCAGTCGCCTGCCGCCGCGGCCGGCCCGGACAACGATCCGACACAGATTCCGGCCGCCATGAGTGCGATGGCTGTGCAATGCATCATATACTGCTCCGAAAATTGTCATGTTTGTAAGATTACCATAACAAAATGCGCTTCCCGAGACAACGCGGTGTGTTGAAATTTGCATTTTAGCCCGCCGTGCAGCCGAACTCACGTTGAAACGCGTCCGGAAAGGTGAGGGCAAAAAGTGTTTGCTAAAATCGCCTTCATCGATTATATTCCGCAAACCTCCGTTTCGGATTTTTTGTTGAATCCGAAGATTCTGTTCTTGTTACCGGTTTACGAGGTGAAATCATGACAAAAGCGGTGTTTTCAACTTTGGCAATCCTTTGTCTGTGGGTCGGTGTCGTCGGCTGCGGAAAGAAAGAGAAGGTTACGGTCCTCAAACTGGCCCACGGCCTCAATACCGAGCACCCTGTCCACAAGGCGATGGTCGTCATGGCGGAGAAAGTCGCGGAGAAATCGCAGGGTGCGATGCGGGTGGACATTTACCCGTCGGAGCAACTGGGGTCGGAGACGAAGTGCCTGCAGCAGCTTCAAAACGGCGAACTGGCGATGACTAAGACATCGTCCTCGCCGCTGGAAAGCTTTGTGGAGGAGATGAAGGTGCTGGGCCTTCCATATATCTTCCGCGACAACGACCATTACTGGAAGGTGTTGCTGGGTCCTGTCGGAAAGGAACTTTTGGCGGCGGGTACGAGTCAGGGGCTCAAGGGGCTCTGCTACTATGACGCCGGCGCCCGCAGTTTCTATACGGTCAAGACCCCTGTCAGCACCCCGAATGATCTGAGCGGTTTGAAGATCCGCGTGCAGAAGAGCCCGGTCGCATTTGACATGGTCAAGGCGATGGGCGCCTCGGCAACGCCGATAGACTGGGGCGAACTGTATACGGCTTTGCAGCAGGGCGTGGTGGACGGTGCGGAAAACAACGCGCCGAGCCTGTACACTTCCAAGCATTACGAAATCTGCAAGCATTACATACTGGACGAGCACACCATGCCGCCGGACGTGTTGCTGATCAGCCCGGTCATCTGGAAAAGGCTCACGGCGGAGGAACAGACGATCCTGCAGGAGGCGGTGGACGAATCGGTGACCTACCAGCGGAAACTTTGGGCGGAGTTCGAGCAGCAATCGATGGACGAGATCAGAAAGGCCGGCGTGCAGATCACAGACGTCGATAAGGCGCCCTTCCGGGCCAAGGTTCAGGCCATGCTCAAGGCTTATGACGGCACGCCGATAGGCGACATGATCAAGCGGATTGACGAGGTGCAGTAGGCATGTGGAAGTTCGTCAGGAAGGTCCTTGACCGATCTCTGGAGATTTTGCTGACCGTTGTAATGACGGTGCTTGTGTTAACCGTCGTGTGGCAGGTTTTCACGCGGTACACGAGCAAGTTTGTTCCCGATTTGATTCAGCCGAGCAACTGGACGGACGAGTTGGCTACGTATCTTATGATCTGGGTCGGCATGGTGGGGGCAAGCGTCGCCTTGTATCGAGGGGCCCATTTGGGGATCGATTATTTCGTCGGAAAATTGTCGACGCGCAACCGCCTCGTGACCGAGGTAATCGTGTTTCTATTCATCGCGGGGTTTTCATTGGCGGTGATGCTGATCGGCGGTATTCAGGTCGTGCAGCGGACGCTGGAACGGGGCCAGGTCTCGCCGGCGCTCAACCTGAAAATGGGGTACGTGTTTCTGGCCCTGCCGATCAGCGGGTTCTTCCTGACGATCTACAGCTTCGAGTTCCTCGTCGAGAAGATCATCGCGCTGGCGACGCACCGGCCGGACGGCCCTCATCCCGGAACCGAATTGACACAGGCGGCAGATTGACAGCTTAGCTCGAAGGGAACTGCATGTCCGCGGCAATTATCGTCTTAGTAGTAACCTTTATCGTTCTGCTTGTGCTCAACGTGCCGGTGGCTTTCAGCATGGGCATTGCGACCGTTCTGGCCCTGTTTACCATCGGCGACATGCCCGCGCTGAGCGCCGTGGCGCGGCAGATGGCGACGGGTATCGAAAGTTTTTCGCTGCTGGCCATACCGTTTTTCATCCTGTCGGGCCTGTTCATGGGACGGGGCGGCATCGCGCGGCGGTTGATCGATTTCGCCAATGTGGTGGTGGGGCGTTTCACGGGGGGGCTGGCGTTTGTCAATATTCTGACGTGCATGCTGTTCGGTTCGATCAGCGGGTCGGCTGCGGCGGCCGTTTCATCGGTGGGCGGGTTCATGGTTCCCCTGATGAATAAGATGGGTTATCACCGGGACTATAATGCCTCGATCAGTATCACCGCCGCGACCACGGGTCTTCTCATCCCGCCGAGCAACGTGATGATCGTCTATTCGCTGGCCACGGGCGGGGCGGTTAGTATTGCGGCGATCTTCATGGCCGGTATCCTCCCGGGCATCATGGTTGGGGTAGGGCTTATGTTTGTGGCCGGCGTTATTGCGGGGAAACGGGGTTACGGCAAAGGCGAGAAGTTCGGCTTGAAGGTGAGTCTCGTGCGTTTTGTGCAGGCCTTGCCGGCCATGTTTCTGATCGTGATCGTGCTGGGCGGTATCTTGGGCGGCATCTTCACGGCCACGGAGGCGTCGGCGATCGCGGTGGTTTATGCGTTCATTCTGTCGGTGTTTTTCTATCGCGAGGTAAAATTCAGGGAACTGCCGGAGATCATTTTGCAATCGGCGGTGACGACGGCGGTGGTGATGATGCTGGTGGCGACGTCGATGGCGATGAGCTGGGTGCTCGCGCGAGAGAATGTGCCGCAGAACGCCAGTGCGGCGCTTCTGGGCTTCACGAGTTCGCCATGGGTGCTCCTGCTGGTGATTAATCTGATTCTGCTGGCCGTCGGGACGTTCATGGACATGACGCCGGCGGTGCTGATCTTTACGCCGATCTTTCTGCCTATCGTGACGAAGTTCGGGATGGATCCGCTGCACTTCGGCATCGTGATGATCATGAATCTGTGCATCGGTTTGTGTACGCCTCCGGTGGGGACGTGTCTGTTCCTGGGCTGCGGTATCGCCGAGACCACCGTGACGAAGGTGATCCGGCATATTCTGCCGTTCTTCGTTTCGATGATTGTTGTGTTGTTTATCTGTACCTATGTGCCGTGGTTCTCGACCTGGCTTCCCGGCAAGCTCGGTCTGATCGGCGCCACACCCTAAGGAGGCATGTGAGACAATGACGACGAGTGATTATCCGCAAACGGCGGCGCGTTTCGAAGAGATCGTTCGCAACCGGCGCAGGGAAGATACGATGGTTGCGCTGATCATCGATTCGCCGTGGCTGCCGGGCTATGCGGAGGTCAACACGCTCGATTTCTATTTCGAGGTGGACGTGTGGCTGGACGTTCACCGGAGGGTGGTGCGGGACCTGCCGGGCGCGGCATTCGTTCCGGGGTCGTGGTTCGAGTTCGGGATGGCGGCCGAGCCGAGCGGCTGGGGCGTGCCGATTCAGTGGAAGCAGGATGGGCCGCCGGCGGTTCACCGCTACGCAGGGACGCTCGATGCGCTGGTTGCCGCGAATGTGCCGAATCCGGAGGCGGACGGGCTCATGCCGGCTATCCTGCGGCGGTACGAGAAGACGGGTCCCGTTCTTGTGAAGGAGGGGCTTTCGCCGCGGATGGCGGCCTGTCGCGGACCGCTGGCGATCGCTTCGCACCTGATGGGGGTCACGGAGTTTCTTATGGCGACGCAGTTGGAGGCGGACAAGTGCCTGAAACTGGTCGACAAGATAACGCAGTTTTGCATCCGCTGGCTGAGGTGTCAGTTGGCTTACATGGACCAGCCGTTTGGGGTGCTGGTGCTGGATGACGTGGTGGGAATGCTGAGCCCGGCCGATGCGGAGAGGTTCGCTTTGCCGTATCTTAAGGCGATCTTCGATGCGTTCGGCGATCTGGTGCACATCTATCACAACGACACGCCGAATGCGAACATGGTCAAGGGGCTGGCGACGATCGGCATGGACGTGTTCAATTTCAGCCATCTTGTCGACGTGGCCAAGGCGCGGACCGATCTGGGGCCGGACGTGGTGCTGATGGGCAACATTCCGCCGCTGGACGTGCTGGTGCGCGGCACGGCCGCTGACGTGCGGCAGGCGACGCGCGAACTGCTGGCTAAGACACAGCAATATGGTCCGATTCTCATATCGCCCGGCGGCGGCGTTTCGCCGGAAACGCCTATTGCCAATCTTCAGGCGATGCTGGAACAGGTTGGGGGTTGCTGAACATAATCGAATTGGATGCTCGGAGATCTCAGTTCACATTCAGAGGCTCGAAGCCATCCGGCAGAACGAATTGCCTTGCGGGGTCGGGCAGCGAGTGATCGATGTGGCGGATTTCCATCTGACTGCCATCCGCTGCAATAGAAATATAACTGGCAAGGCCGTGCGTATTTCCCGTTTCGAAAGCAAAGATGGTGCAATCCTTCTCCTGCCAGGAAGAGGCAGATTCTGTCCCAAGATACTGGCGCATGATACAGACAGAATTGTCCTCTGAGCGATCGCAGGCCCCGGATGCGTAGAGCATCAACTGGCTATGGGTAACAGCAGCTTTGCCATGGCACTTCCAGCCATTTTTCTCGCCGTAGGCAAGCACCTCATCCGCTCTGTATGTGCCGGGTTCCGCATCGAAGAAGATCAATCCGTATCGCGAGAGTATTATCATTCTATTGCTCTTCACGTGTCTTATGTGCGCGGGATCATATTGCAACCAGAAATCACCTTGGCAGGCCCTGCGAAATTTATAAAGATTGAGAGGGTGCGGACGGCTGCCCATGGGCACAACTGTGATCAGAGAGTACAAGCTGAGAATGATGATGCCGCAAAGAGATGCGCCCGTAACACGCTTCACTTGTGCAGACTTTTTAGCTGGCGTAACGCCTGTGCTGTCCTCTGCTCGTGTCATTGTTCATATGTCCGCTGACAATCAATCGCAGTCCATGGGGAAATAGTTTCTGGCGTTGTTATAGCAGATGTCCTCCACCATTTGGCCAAGTAGTTTCATGTCTCGGGGGAGTTCGCCTTTTTCGACGTCGCGGCCGAGGAGGTTGCAGAGGATGCGGCGGAAGTACTCGTGACGCGGGTAGGAGAGAAAGCTGCGCGAGTCGGTGAGCATGCCCACGAAGCGGCTCAGGAGGCCCATGCTGGAGAGGACTTTCAACTGGTCGATCATGCCGTCCTTCTGGTCGAGGAACCACCAGCCCGAGCCGTACTGCATTTTGCCGGGGACGGCGCCGGTTTGGAAGTTGCCGATCATGGCGGCCATGACGGCGTTGTCGCGGGGGTTGAGATTGTAGAGGATCGTTTTGGGCAGCTTGTCCTGCGTGTCGAGCCGGTCGAGGAACCGTGACAGGGCGGCCGCCTGCGGGCAGTCGCCTATCGTATCGAAGCCGGTGTCCGGGCCGGCCGCTTTGAACATCCGCGTGTTGTTATTGCGCAGCGCGCCGAGATGAAGCTGCTGCACCCAGCCTCTGTCATGGTCCATCAGGGCCAGTTCGACCATCATGGCCGACTTGAATTTCAGGACTTTGCTGTCGTCGAGCGGCTTTCCGGAGCGGATTTTGTCGAAAATGGCCTTGATTTCTTTGGCGGTGTAGTCGGCCGCATAGGCCATGTCGAGCCCGTGGTCGCTGAGGCGGCAGCCGTTGGCGTGGAACTCGTCGTGCCGGGTGCGCAGGGCGGTCAGGTAGGCGCGGTAATCGGCGATGTAGACGTCGGCGACCTCCTGCAGTTTGTCGATCCAGGCGTTCAGTGCGAGCGTGTTCTCGGCGGCCATCGCCTTGTCGGGACGCCATGCCGTATGGACGCGGATTTCAAAGCCGTCGCTGCGGATCTTCTGGTGGTGTTCCAGTGTGTCGAGCGGGTCCTCGGTGGTGCAGACCAGGCGGACGTTCATTTTTCGCATGATGTTGCGGACGCTGAAGTCGGGCGTGCGGAGCAGGGCGTTGCAGGTTTCGTAGATGTCCCGCGCTGTGTCCGGATTCAACAGCTTGCCGGTGATGCCGAAGGGGCTCTTCAGTTCCAGGTGCGTCCAGTGGTAAAGCGGATTCCGCAGGCAGGCGGGCACCGTTTCGGCCCATTTGGCGAATTTTTCCCAGTCGCCGGCGTCGCCGGTGCAGTATTGCTCGCTCACGCCGTTGGTACGCATGGCCCGCCACTTGTAGTGATCGCCGGCGAGCCATATCTGGGTCATCGTCTCGAACTGGCGGTCTTCGGCGATCTGCGACGCTGGGACGTGGCAGTGATAGTCGTAGATGGGCATCCTGGCGGCGTGGTCGTGGTACAGTATGCGCGCGGTTTCACTTTGCAGCAGAAAATCTTCGGACATTAATTCCGGCATCGGTATCTCCCTGATTGCGATTAATGACGACAGAGAGGATAGTCGATGCGCAAGGGTCCGTCAAGGAGGCAGGCGTTCAAAAACTGGTGTCGCAGCCCGGCGACCTGTCATTCGACCAGTACCGCGGTTCCGTATGCGAGCATCTCGGCGGCGCTGGTCATGATCATCGAGGTCGAGAAGCGGACCTCTACGATTGCGTTTGCGCCCATCCGCTGAGCCTCTTCGATCATGCGGTCAAGGGCCTGTTCGCGCGACTCCGCCATCATCTTGGTATAATTGACGATCTCGCCGCCGACCATATTCCTGAGGCCCGCCATGATATCGTTGCCCACGTGCCGCGCCCGAATCGTGTTGCCCCGTACAAGGCCGATCGTCTTGATAATTTTGCGTCCCTCTATCGTTCCGGTGGTCGTTAACAGCATGATTATCTCCTGACATCTTTATAACGGTCCCGGCTGCGGAAGTAAAGCCGCTCACGAACCAGGGACACGAGCAGTATAGCGAGTCCGACGATCAGTGCAAGCAGGCCGATCTTCAGCCCCAGGCCCAGGGCCGGGTCCTTGATGATCTCTTCAATCATTTTGAAGCCGCCGTAGATGAGGAGAAGGATCGCGGACACGCCGAAGACAATCCACCCCAGGCCCCGTTCCAGGCGATTGTAGAGGCTGCCCCAGTACTGCTCCCACAGCTTGTCTTCCGGTTCGAGCAGGGTGACGTCGTCGGTGATGGCTTTTAGTTTTCTGAAATCGTCGAATTCGGCACGGCACCGGGCGCACCCTGCCAGGTGCGATTCAAGTGTCTTCCGCTGGTCGGCGGTGAGTTCGTCGTCCAGGCAGCCCATCATCAGTTCTCTGTAATCATCACAGGTCATAGGCGTGACCTCCTTTCGAGTTTTCCAGTATTTCTTTGAGCATCTTGCGCGCGTGATACAGCCGGCTCATCACGGTCCCCTTATTGCAGAAGAGCGCCTCGGCCATCTGTTCGTACGACATGTCGCGGAAGTGCCGCAGAATAATGACCTCGCGGTGCTTGGGGCTCAATCTGGCGATCGACTGCCATACACGGTCCTTATTTTCGGTGCGCTCCACCACCATATGGGGGTCGAACCAGTCTCCGCCGGCGGCCGTCAGTTCCTCGCCGTCGAACTGGGGGAGGCCGCTGGTGCGGCGAAGGCGGCGTTTGCGTAGGTGACTGAAACAAAGATTGCGCAGGATCTGATAGAACCACGGGAAGAATTTGGCGTGCGGCTTCAAGTGGCGGATATTCACAAAGGCCCGATAAAAAGCCTCCTGCGACAACTCCATCGCGTCGTCGCGGCTTCCCACGAGCCCCAGGGCGATGCGGTAAGCATCTTTGGTGTATCGCTTGACGACAGGCTCGAAGGCTTCGCGCGAGCCCCGCCGGCATTGCTGGAGCAACTGGCCTTCGTCATCGCACGCACATATCGGCATTCCGGTCTCCACGTTATCTTTCCGAGCGGCCCACGCGCCCTCGCCTTTAGTATACCGCGCCAGAGGGCCGATTATTCAAAATTGAGGGGATTTTTACAGTGGGCCGTGTCACAAGCGTGTCAAAGCGATGCACCAGCACAAGGGGCGGCGGCGCAATGAGTGCGAACACCTTTTCGCAATACGCGGTTAGTCAGCATTTGGGTTGTCAGCAAGCACCTTGTACAAATAGACCACGTCACAGTCTTCAAAAACGAGCGGCTGCTGGTCGCGGACGACGTCATAGATGTAGACGAAGTAGGCCATAACCGCCGTGGCGTCCTCCACGGACAGGGCCTTCTGGATCGTCAGCGTTTCGGCTGCCGCCGGGAGGTTCAATGTGCGGCTGTCTTCGGCGGTGCAAACGCCGATTCGCCAGTTTTTGTAGCCGCCGCCGTGGTTTTTGATGTGGTCGTGGAAGGTGTTTATGATGGTCTGTCGTGTGTCAAGCATGGCATCGCTCTCCTTATAAGGCCGTGCTGGTGTGACGGACGGACACGGAAGAAAACCATCGTACGACCGCATCCGGGGCGATCAACGTCACGCATTATTGGCACTATAACGCCTGTTTTTGTTTGTAGGCAAGATAAATCCCGTAAAATCGCTAAATATTCTTGCAGTTTTTGTAACAAAAGCAGAGTTATTGCCATAAATGCCGCAAGGCGTGTGCAAAAGGGGCACAATGCGCATCCGGTCGATGGAGGAAGTACTGCCAACGTACAAACGCCAGGGCCGCCTCTTTGGACGGCCCCGGCGCGTTATGTTAGTGTTTACCGCAGTTGCAGCGGCGCCTGCGGGGTTAGACGGTGTAGGTCGACGCGGAGGTTTCGCCGCCCCGGCCGGTCCAGTTCGTATGGAAAAACTGGCCGCGGGGTTTGTCGACACGCTCGTATGTATGGGCGCCGAAATAGTCGCGCTGGGCCTGAAGCAGATTGGCCGGCAGACGTTCCTGACGGTAGCCATCGTAGTACGCCAGCGCCGAACTGATCGCCGGAATGCATATACCCATCTGCACGGCGGTGGTGACGACGTTTCGCCAGGCGGCTTGGGCCGATTCGACGGCGCCTTTGAAGAACGGATCTAGCAGCAGGTTTTCGAGTTGGGGATTCTTTTCGAAAGCGACCTTGATCTTGCCAAGGAAGACCGAACGTATGATGCACCCGCCGCGCCACATGAGGGCGACGCCGCCGTAGTTCAGATTCCACTTGTACTCCGCGGCGGCGGCACGCATGAGCTGGTATCCCTGGGCGTAACTTACGATCTTCGAGGCATAAAGCGCTCGCTGGAGATCATTAACGAACGCCTGTCGGTCGCCCTTGAACTCGGTGGTGGGTCCGGCGAGCAGCTTCGACGCACGCACGCGTTCGTCCTTCATAGCGGAAAGACACCGCGCGAAAACGGCCTCTCCGATCAGTGTCAGGGGCTGGCCCAGGTCCAGCGCGGCGACGGCCGTCCACTTGCCTGTTCCCTTTTGCCCGGCCGTGTCCAGGATCAGGTCGATGACCGCGGTTCCGTCATCGTTGCGGTACGCCAGGATATCGCGTGTGATCTCGATGAGATAGCTGTTTAAGTCGCCCGTGTTCCACTGGGCAAAAACGTCGTGCATCTCCTCGTTGGTCATCCCCATTCCCGCCCGCATCATCTGATAGGTCTCGCAGATCATCTGCATGTCGCCGTATTCGATGCCGTTGTGGACCATTTTGACGAAGTGGCCGGCGCCGTTTTCGCCGATCCAGTCGCAGCAGGGTTCGCCGCTGTCGGTGTGCGCAGCGCATTTCTGGAAGATGGGTTTGACATGCTCCCACGCGGCGGGACTGCCGCCGGGCATAATAGACGGGCCGAGAAGGGCGCCTTCTTCGCCGCCGGAGACCCCGGTGCCGACATAGAGTTTGCCCTGCTCCTCAACGTACTTGCAGCGCCTGATCGTGTCGGGGAAGTGCGAGTTGCCGCCGTCGATGATGATGTCGCCATCCTCCAGGAGCGGCAGCAACTGGTCGATAAAGGCGTCCACCGCCGCGCCCGCCTTGACGAGGAGCATGGCTTTTCGCGGCCGTTTGAGGCTCTTGACGAACTCTTCGATACTGTGACAGCCGATGATGTTTTTGCCCTTGGCGCGGCCGTTGATGAAATCGTCCACCTTCTCGACGGTGCGATTATAGCAGGCGACCGTGAAACCCTTACTTTCCATGTTCAGGATAAAGTTTTCGCCCATGACCGCCAGGCCGATAAGGCCGATATCCGCTTGTGCCATCTTCAATGCTCCTGTTAAGTGATCTGCGACTGACAGCTTATCCCGTCTGTTTTATCCGCACAGCGGGCCAACTCATTACTTCACAACAACTTATTCTCTTGGGATTTGCGGGATTTGGCCGTTCGCCAGGCGGTGCAGCACTTCGCCTGCATGGTGCACGACCAACACGCCCTGATCCTCTTTTTTCTCATAATCAGCGATATTGATTTCATCGGGATTCATGTAGCCGAGATTCACCTGGTCGCAGCGTGCCTTGCCGATCCCCGTGGCCAGGACGACGTTCACCCGCGGGGTTTCAACGCCGTCGCGATACGTGCCGATGCCCTTGACATGGGTGGAATGCGCGGTGACGCCGCGCGGATAATGCTTGAAGCGCTCCCACTGCTTGAGGAAGTAGTCACGTGTATGATAACCGATTTCGTCAAGTATTTTGCCGTGGGTGTAGCTGACTTCGGTGATGTGCGGGGCGTAAATGATGAGCGTCCCGCCGTCTTCGACGATCGGTTCGAGTTTGTACATGACTTTGCCGGCCGTCCAGATGTCGTCGTACATCTGGGGCGCGATGCCCAGAACGGTCTTGTACGATTTCTCAAGGTAGACGATATGGACCTGCTCCGACAGATCGGCGGCTTGCTCCCACGCATCCGCCACGTCGCCGATGAAAAGGCCCTTCATTTGATCGTTGACGGCGACCACAGCGAAGAGTTTGCGCGGGATTGTGATGAAACTTGCCGCCTTTTCGACGACCTTTCGGGTTGCCGTCCATTTGTTGCCGTTGATCCAGGGATTGGTGATGACGGCGCCGAGCCAGTGGAAGAAATTGATGATCTCGGCGCCGGCGATGCCCGGGAAGATGTATTTGTGGCCGCCGGAGAAGCCGACCACCTCGTGCGGAAAGACGGGGCCGACGATGAAAAACGTATCGTAGTCAAAGAGCCGCTTGTTGATGGCGACGTCGACGTCTTCGGCGAACAGGCCGTCGGTGAGGCGGCTGATCTCTTCGGCGGTGATTTTGCCGATGGTCTTGAACGTTTCAGGCTTGTCCCATTCGTGATTGAAGAACTTCACCGACGCGTACGTGCGCTTTCGCTCTTCGGCGGTAATCGCCAGGCGTTTGCATATCTGCTCCTCACTCATGGGTTGATGCGTGCCCAGAGCCACAAGCACGTCCAGGGCCGCGGCCTTGTTGCCGATGGAGTCAAAGATCATCTGGAAAATTTTGCCGATGGGCCCGGAGCGGGTATTGTCCGGAACGATCAGGAGGACGCATTTGCCGGCGTAGTCATTTTGGGCAAAGAACTCGCTTACGGCATGTGCCGCATCGGTGTGGTCGACAAAACTGTTTATGTTTGACCTGCTTATTACCATTGAACTTCTACGCCTTAAGTCTTTATGTGCTGAGAATCAGGCAAGGCGTACACATTTCTGTGTGCGTGCTGACTCGTAGATCGCCAGGATCAACGCGACCGCCTTCCTTGCCTCTTGCCCATTTATACTGAATTCCCCGCCGGTTTCAAGCGAATCCAGGAACGCCCTGAAATTTCGCGTATGATTTTCATAATTAATGGCGCCCGGGTCGGCTACGCCGCCGCCGCCGGAAACCTGCCCGAATCGCCCGCGAATCTCTTCATCGACGTTTGTTTCGTCGGCGAATTTCCATGTCGTGAAACTGTCTTCCAGGTAGACGACCGTTCCTTTGGTTCCGGTGATCTCAAAGCGGCGGAACTGCCCGGGCCAGGAGGCCGTCGTTCCATAGATAATTCCGACAGCGCCGTTGGTGAATCGCAGGCTTACGACGGCCGTATCTTCGGCTTCGATTTCCGGATGGCCCAAATGATGCATATAGGCCTGCACCGACTCCACGGGCGGCATCACGTCGCAGAGCATGTCGATCATGTGGATCGACTGGTTCATCAGCGCGCCGCCGCCGTCCAGTTTCCATGTGCCATGCCAGGAATTCTTGTAATAAGCGTCGGTTCGCCACCACGGCACGTAAACGCCCGCATAGGTGATCGTTCCAAAACGCCCGGACTCGATAGCTTGCCGCAGGGGGGTCATGGCGTCGTTGAAGCGGTAGGGGAAGATGCCGCCGAGCTGCGTGCCGGCCTTTTTGTGGGCGGCAATCATTGCGTCGATGCGATCCAGCGTTACCTCGAGCGGCTTTTCGCAGAGGACGTGCTTGCCGGCTTCGGCCGCGGCGACAGCGGGCTCCATGTGAAAGCCGCTTGGGGTGGCGATGGCGAGAATATCTATGCCGTCGTCCTCGGTCATGCGGCGATAGTCCGCAAAAGCGCGGCACGCGTATTTGTCGGCCAATTGTTTGGCTCGGCCGGACCCCGCATCGCAGAAACCGACCAGCCGGGCGTTGGGGATGTCGCCGATGGCTCTTGCGTGAAAGTCCGCGATCAGGCCCGCACCGACCACGCCGATGTTCCATGTTTTCATAGTGTTCTCCTCGGTTACACCTGTCCGTACACGGCCGAAGGTTCCGGCAGTTGCCGTTGCATATCGTCCAACCGGTAGCCAAATCCCGGCCCTTTGACTGTCGAAAGGTCCACTTGGCCCCGCCGCCGCTGATAAAGCCCCGGATGCACCTGGGCCTCCGGCGTACTGGCGGCCGGGTAGAATTGCATCGCGTTGGTCTCGACCCCCATGATCGTGCCCGCATGGGCCGCCAGGCGAACGTGGGGGACCTGGGCGAGCATCGGGTTGGTCAGGTCCTGCACCATGAGCGTCATGCCGTGGGCTTTGGCCCAGCACAGGCTCAGCAACGCACCCGTCTGCGTCTTGCAGGTCTTCAGCGCCACGCCCGTCCAGCCGAGTTGCCGACCGAGGCGAATAAGTTTCCAGTCGTGGGCGCTTTCGTCCATAAAGAGAGGCTTTCTTGCCGACACACTGCGGACGTCGATGCGATGCGATTCGAGGTCGTACGGGAATGGCTGCTCCACGTAAAGAATCATTTGCCAGATGCGCGGCCGCTCGACAAGCAGCCGGTCGAGGATATCGTTCACGTAGGCCGGGTCCGAGACGGTGCTGTTGAAGTCGGCCGTCAGCCATAGCACGCCGTTATCAATGGCCACCGAGGCGACCTTGCAGAGTCGTGCATAATCCCATGCTGGATCGGTGCCGCACAGCTTGACCTTCAGGCATTTGAGGCCGTCGCGATCGATCCAGTCGGCCAGCAGCACGGGGTAGCCGTCGTCCGGCTCGCTGCCGGTCAGTTCAGAATCGTCCAAGGCGTCCTTGCCGCCGACGAGATGCCATGCGGGCAACGATTTGGGAGCCGGGTCAAGCAGAAAGTCTGCGGGGTGCTTGCCCGCAAACGAAACATGCAAATCTGCGGCGGGTTCCAGAAATGTCGAAAGGTCGCGGTTCATGAACTCGGCTGTGTAGGTCACATAAATGTCTCGCTGAAGCAGTTGGCCGAAGGCGTCGTGCAGTGCGATGTCAAACGGCGAGCAGCACACCAGGGCCGCCAGCCAGGGCATCGGTTCGGCACTGGACCCTCGCCTTTCATTGAAGCGGTTCAGCAGCGCATGCAGCGGGCCTTCGATAAATGTGTGGCCGACCTCCAGCGGGTGGCCTTTGGCGTCGCACTCCGTCCACACCTTGCACAGTTCAATGCAAAAGTCCTGTAACGCCTTGCATCGTTCGCTGTAAGCCACCTGGCTCGGCCATACCCATTGTACACTCAGGGGTGTTTCACCCCAGCCGGTCGCTTTTTGGCCGGCGGCGTTCGTCACCGTCAGTGCGGCCCGCGCACACACCACCGATGTCAAAGTCTCCGGGCCGAACTTCAGCGGCACGCGGGTTTCCACGGGCAGGAAGTACAACCTGGCCCCTGCTACGGTAATGTCGGTGTCCATTCATCTTCCTTGAACTATGGCTGGGTAAACCCCATCTATAAGACTGCCGCCGGCAGCCGCAGCGGAGGCCTGGTTACTCTGGTATCGACGATGGCTCAGCGCTGCCCTACGCCGGGGCTTGCTGCCACGGGGGCAATTCCGGCAGACAGCTTTCGAATTCGGTGATCAGTTTTGCTTCGTAATCGCCTGCGTACCGGCCTGCGAGGAACACGTCGAGCGCTTCGTCGTGGAAACGCTTCCATGACCTGATTTCATCGCCGGGGTTAATCGGGAAAAACAATGCGTTGATGCTCCGGGCCGCCTTGAAGTCGCCGGGTGCGTCGCCAATCATCAGGACGTGTTTTTCCTTGTACTTGCCCGCGGTTGCGTCCTTGAGGTGCTGAGCTTTGGTGCCCATCTCCTGGCCGGCGATCACGCGAACGTACTGGTCGATATCGTGCTCCTGCCACTCGCGTATCAGGGCCTCGTTGGGGGTCGCCGAGCAGACGATGACGTCGGCCTTGCCTTGCAGCTTTTGAAGGCTTTGTCGCACGTAAGGAAACGGCGGAAGGTCTTTTACGATTTCGGTGACCATTTCGTTGACGCGGAGGCTCCATTTCAGGACCTGCTGCAACTCCTTGCGGGCCTCTTCATCAGGGGCTTGCTCGATGGCGGTCTTGAGACCTTCGTTGCTCAGCAGGCTCTTGGGGTCGTCAACCCATTTTGCGTAATGGGTATACGGCGGCACCTTGAACCCCATCTGCTTCACCATGGGATGCGAGGGCAGCAGATCTCGCAAAATGCGAACGGAGGTCTTGTGCCGGTTGGCGCCGCGTGTCTTGCTGAACAGATCGGCAAAATCCTTGCACTCGCGTGCGGCCTGGGCCACCGGCTGTAAGCCGAAATAGCCGATCAGCATCGGGCAAAAACATTCGCGCTGCTTGATTCCCATCGAGTCGAACGCACAGCCGTCCGAATCGATGCCTACGAAAAATTCCCTTGTCGGTTGGAGTTCTTTCAGAACTCTTGCCGGATCATTCTGTGTCATGTCACGACCTGCCATTTACTAATTTTATTTACACATTCATTCAGACGCCGCTGAAGGCGCTGAATCCACCGTCTACGGGCACCACTATTCCCGTTACAAATTTTGCCGCATCGCTCAACAGCCACAATGTTGTTCCCACCAGTTCGTCGGCGTCACCGTAGCGGCCCATGGGCGTATGATCGATAATGGTTTTTCCGCGGGGCGTCGGCTGGCCTGTCTTGTCATCCATCAGCAGGAATTGATTCTGCTGGGTCAGGAAGAACCCCGGCGCAATCGCATTGACACGAATCTGTTTTGAGTAATTCTGGCACATATGCACGGCGAGCCACTGGGTAAAATTGCTCACCGCCGCTTTCGCCCCCGAATAGGCCGCGATCTTGGTCAGAGGCCGAAACGCGTTCATGCTGGAAACGTTTAAAATGACACCGTGCCCTTGTTTGGCCATCTGTCTGCCGAAGACCTGACTGGGCAGGATCGTTCCCAGGCAGTTCAGGTCGAAGACGGCGCGAATGGCGTCCGCGGGCATGTCAAAAAAGGACATCTCATCCGATGTTGTGGCCTCCTTTCTGTTTCCGCCGGCGCCGTTGATCAGCGCGTCTATATGGCCCAGGCTCTCCAAGGCACAGACGAAGGCGTCCTGAATGTCCTTTTTTTCGAGCACATTGGCCTGAACGGGAATCGCAAAACCGCCGTCGGCTTCGATTTCCTTGCAGAGTTCATTGGCGCGGAACACGTCGTAATCGACGACGCAGAGCTTCGCTCCGTGTCTTGCCAGAGCCTTTGAGAGCGTTCCGCACAAAATGCCCGCGCCGCCGGTAATGACGATCGCCTTATCTTTTACATCGAACAAATCGCTCATGTGATCCTTTCTTCCGTTGAGTGGGGCTTGCCCCGTTATCGTACTACTCCGGATATCCCGGCAGCTTTTTCTTCAAAGGCTTGCGCTTGAAACGCATGAAAACGGGCAATCCATCGTCGCCGATGGTAATCGGCGCCTGGCCCTGCACCAGCGGCCGGACATAGTTGAGCATCGCGCGGGTGACGCCGTTGCCGGTGGCGTTGATGTATTCGGCGGGGACCTTCTTTTCGCCGTTTGCAACATCGCTCAGCTCGGCCAGCCCGGTCGTGCAGGAATACTCCTTACCCTTCTCACGCAGGAGGGTGACCATCTTGCCGTTGATGCCTTTCAGGGCCTGCTGGACGGCCGTTTTGCCGCACAGGTACGCCTCCTTGACATCGGTCAGCGACGCGAAATGCATGGCGGACCGCTGATTGGTGCCCGGCTTGTTGACTCGCGCCTTGATGCCCACCTCTTTCTCGACCACCGCTTTGAGCATTTCCGCTACGCCGCCCAACTGCACGTGTCCGAAGCTGTCCTTGCTGAAGGCGCCGGAATCGGCAGTTACGTATTTGCCTTCGGCATCCTTGAGGCCTTCGCCGACCACGATGAAGACGCGGCCGAACGTCTTGTAAACTTCTTTCACGTCAGCGATGAACTTCTCAAACGAGAACGCCGCTTCCGGCATATAAATGAGGTGCGGCGCATCCTCCGGGACCCGTCTTGCCAGTCCTGTCGCCGCCGCAATCCAGCCGGCGTTCCTGCCCATGACCTCAAGGATCGTGCATGTGTCGGTTGTATAGAGCGCCTCGGTATCTTTGCCGGCCGACATCGCGCAGGTCGCCACATATTTGGCCACACTGCCGTATCCCGGACAGTGATCCGTAAAGGCGAGATCGTTGTCGATCGTCTTGGGAATCCCCATGCACACCAGCTCGTAACCTGTCTCTGCGGCGAGTTTGTTGACCTTGTCGGCGGTGTCCATCGAATCGTTTCCACCGCAGTAGAAGAAATAGTGTATGTCATGTGCCTTGAAGACGGCAAGTATCCGTTCATAATCGGCGCGCGACTCGTCGAGCGACTTAAGCTTATAGCGGCACGAGCCCGTAGCAGCGGCCGGCGTCCGTTTGAGGGCTTCGATCGTCTCCGGTTTTTCGGCTGAGATATCGAACAAATCTTCTTTCAAAACGCCGAGGATGCCGTTTGTTGCCCCCAAGACACGGTTAATCCTGGCCGACTTCATCGCCGTCTGGATGACGCCGCACGCGCTCGAATTGATCACGGCTGTCGGACCGCCCGACTGGGCCACGATTGCATTGACTTTACCGCTCATACATTCTCTCCTTGACTGCACAAGATCAGATATCCGTTTGCACCCGTTTGGAAAGATAAACGCCGTCGCCGCAAAAAGCAACAGTTTTCCGCTGTTTCCCGTCTTGCGGCCCGGTCTTTCAGGCAACGGGGCGGCGGCACAATATAAAGTTGCATTTTGAACGTTGGATGGGCATAATCGTATGGGCACGGATGCTGCAGATAAATATGAAGACAGAAGTTATGATAATTAAACCTGAGGATCTTGAGGGGGAGAAGATCCGGGCGGCGGCGCGCCTGCTGGATGCGGGCCAGATCGTGGCATTCCCTACGGAAACGGTATATGGGCTGGGGTGTGTGGCGGAGCCCGAGGCAATTGCACGTCTGGATGAGGTCAAGGGCAGGCCCGCAGACAAGCGATATACGCTGCATATCGGCAGTCGAGAGGATGTGCACCGGTACGTTCCGTGCATTGGGCCGCGGGCGCGGAAGTTGGTCGGGCGGGCCTGGCCCGGGCCGTTGACGATTGTTTTTTCACTGAGCGATGCGGATCTCAAAAAACAAAAAGGGATCGTCTCGCCCGGTGCTTTCGGCGTACTATATGGTGGCGGCACGATAGGTATCCGCTGTGTTGACAATGAGTTAGGGCGTGCGTTGCTGAGGCGGGCCATGGGGCCGGTAGTTGCTCCGAGCGCCAATCGCTCTGGGGAAAAGCCTGCCGTGACGGCAAGTGAGGTCTACGAGGTATTCGGCGGCAAAATTGCCGCCATCCTGGCCGCGGCCGGAGAGCCGCAAGCATCCGGGCAGAGCAGCACGGTGGTAAGGGTTACGGATACCTCAATTGAGATGCTGAGGGAAGGTTTGATGTCCCCTGCAACAGTTACCCTGATGTCGCAGATCAAGATTATGTTTGTTTGCACCGGGAACACCTGTCGCAGCCCAATGGCCGCGGGTTTTTCTCGAAAATTACTATCGGAAAAACTAAAGTGCGGTGTTGACGCGTTAGAATCGATGGGTTATATAGTAATGTCTTGTGGGCTTGCGGGCTGCGGATCGTCCGCGAGTCCCGAGGCGATTGCAGTGTGCCGAGAGCGGAGCGTTCATATCGGCAATCATCGGAGCCGTTCGCTGGACTGTGACGAATTGCGGGATTGCGACTTTGTTTTCGGTATGACACAGCACCACGTTGACACTGTCAGACGGTGCTGTCCTGAAATAGCTGACAAATGTGCCGTACTGGATGCTGATCGCGACATTTCAGACCCGATCGGCGGTGACCTGGAGGCGTATCGACGTTGTGCGGTGCAGATAGAGAAGGCGTTAGGGAAGCGTTTAGGTGAGATCTGGGATGAAGATAGCAGTAGCAAATGATCATCGGGGGACCAGCGCGATTGAGCAGGTAAAGGCGATCATCGCCGAGCTTAATCATGAGTGCCTGGACTTCAGCAGTGACAACGACCAGCCGGTCGACTATCCGGACATGGCGTATCTGGCTGCAAAGGCGGTATCGGACAAGCAGGCGGACCGTGCCATTCTTGTCTGCGGTACGGGTATCGGCATGAGTATTACGGCCAACAAGGTCAAAGGCGTTCGCGCTGCGCTATGCTACGATGAGCTGAACGCAAAGATCTCGCGCAACCACAACGATGCGAATGTGTTGTGTCTTTCGGGTGATCTGCTGGGCACGACGATCCTTCGCAAGATTGTGGAAACGTGGCTCACGACGGAGTTTAGTGGCGGGCGGCACCAGCGGCGGGTGAACAAGATCATGGCGATCGAGGATGGGCGGGACCCTCGCGAAGTGTAGTACTCGCAGGCTGACGTGAGGAGCGTTTCCGTTTCACACCCCGTGATTGTAATTTGGTGCAACGTTTTTTCGCCCTTACCAAGTCACGGGCGTCAATTCGTTTCCAATGCCTCTTCCGGCGATGACTCTCTGGCAAGGTCGAGTTGCGCCGCGGCCGAGAGGCGGTCAGGGATCGCAGGCTTTGCGGCGGGGGCCTTTTCACGCAGGACGTTCTGAGAGGGGTCTCCGATAGAACGGAGCTTCTTGTAGCGGTTAGCCAAAAGGTTCTCTATTTTGGTGCGTTTGAGATCCCGCAGGGTTTTGACAATGTACTGTTCCACATTGTAAATGGTGTCATGCACGTTGCGGTGAGCTCCGCCCAGAGCTTCGGGGATAACCGCATCGACGACTCCCAGCTTCAGCAGGTGCTTGCCGGTCAGTTTCAGGGCTTCCGCCGCAGCGGGGGCCTGGGCTCCGTCCCTCCAAAGGATGGCTGCGCACCCCTCGGGGGAAATCACAGAGTAGTAGGCGTATTCAAGAAGGGCGAGTCTGTCGGCTACGCCGATGCCGAGTGCACCGCCGGAGCCGCCTTCACCAATGACGATAGAGATAATGGGAACCCTCAAACGGCTCATCTCCATCATATTGACTGCGATCGCCTGAGCTTGGCCGCGTTCTTCGGCGCCGATGCCTGGAAATGCGCCGGGCGTGTCAATCAGTGTGACGACGGGCAAGCCGAACTTCTCGGCGAGCTTCATTTTGGCCAGCGCCTTTCTGTATCCCTCGGGGTTTGGGCACCCGAAATTACAGGCGATCTTTTCCTTGGTATCGCGGCCTTTCTCTTGCCCGACGATCAGCACGCGTTCTCGCCCGATCTGCCCCAAGGCGGTGACGATGGCCCGATCGTCGCCAAAGCAACGGTCCCCGTGGAGTTCGCGGACGTCTTTGACCATGTAATTGAGGTAGTCCCGCAGCAGCGGCCTTTGAGGATGGCGGGACACCTGAACAACCTGCCAGGGATTCAGGCTTGAGTAGAGTTTTTTCAGTTCGCTGGTTTCTTCCCGCTGCAGGCAGCGAATTTCGGCGGAGGTATCGATACCCTCCTTGGCGGCAGATCGTTTCAGGTCTTCGATCTGCCGATCCATCTGCGCTATTTTATCTTCAAAGGGCAGGTACTGAAGCCCGTTTGTCGTTTGCATATTGTCCATGGGTTCGTCTTTTACCTTGTCATCTTGACCGCAGTCTATACGAAAAAAAATTCTGTTCACGTTTGTGAATCAGAAATCGCCATCGCTGGCCGCATCCTTTGGCCATAATGGTTTTGGACAGAGCCCATGCTATCCGTTTTGCGATATAAATGAAAGAAAAAAATTGACATACGTCGGAGGGCGGGATACCTTCTTAGCTGTGTGTCGTAAAGGTGTTGATTCATGTAAGGTCTTGCCTGTGAAGCAGTTACATCAAATAACGGTTATCGGTCTCGGTCTCTTGGGATCCAGCGTGACACTTGCAATTTCGCGTTCGCTGGCGGGCGTCAAGACCGTTGGATACAGTCATCGGGCCGTGACTCGTGAGAAGGCGCGGCACCTGGGCGTTGCCGAGTTGGTCTGCGACGACATTCATGAGAGCGTGCGTGAGGCGGACATGGTCATCCTGTCAACACCCGTCTGCACATTCGAGGGCATTTTCCGGGAGATCGCCGGTGCGCTGCCGGACGGCTGCATTGTCACCGATGTTGGGTCAGTGAAGGGGCTGCCCCATCGGTGGGCGGAGAAGGTGCTGGGGCCAAAGGTGTACTATGTGGGTTCTCATCCGATCGCGGGATCGGAAAAGCGGGGCTTGGAATTCGCCCGTGACGACCTGTTCGTTAGTACCCGCTGTATTCTGACACGGAGCGCTCGCACAAGTTCGGCGGCGCTGGGTCGCGTCAGGCGATTGTGGCAGACCCTAGGGTGTTCGGTGAGGGTTATGACGCCTGCGGAGCATGATCGCATTTTCGGGCGGGTCAGCCATGTGCCGCACGTGACAGCCGTGGCGCTGGTCAACGCCAGTAACGCCGAGGAGATCAAATACGCAGGCAAAGGCTTCATCGATACGACCCGTGTGGCCTCGGGGCCGGCAAATGTCTGGTCGGATATCCTCCTGACCAACGCAGAGAACATCGGCCGCGGCATCGACGGCGTGATCAAGGAATTGACGAAGATTAAGCGTGCGGTCCTGAACAAGGACGTCAAGGCCGTCGAAAAACTGTTGTCCGATGCGGGTGACAAGAGGGCGGCCCTGATCAAGTACAAGATGAAGAACAAAGAATTGCTTTGATGCGCCGCATGCTCCCGGCAAAAAGGGCATGTCGGTTGTGACGGTACCGCGAGGGGACGCACTTGAATAATATGGTTTTTGGGACTAAGGGATTGCTGTGAGACAGTGGCGTTTTGAAGTAGCGAGCCGCAGCGGCTTTGCGGATGTTGTGGGGCAAGGGGTTCTTGAGGACATCCGGGAGTTAGGGATACGATCGGTGGAGTCGGTGCACTCGGCGCGCGTCTACCTGATCGAGGCGGATTTTGACGCGGCATTCGCCCGGCGTGTCGTTGAGGAACTCCTCACCGACACGGTGTGCCAGGACTACTATATGGGCCGCAGCAGCGCCCCGGCCGGACCCATGGAAGCGACCATCATCGAGGTCCACCTGAAAAGCGGCGTTACGGACCCGGTGGCCGAATCCGTGGCGATGGCAATCGCCGATATGGGCGGGCACGCCGAGAGCGTGCGTACGGCACGCAAGTACATCCTGCTCGGTCATGTGAGCGATGCCCATCGCGATCTGATTGCACGCAGGGTGCTGGCCAACGACTGCATCGAGGAGGTCGTGTACGGAACGGATGCCGAACCCCCGAGCCCGCATACACGACCCTACGAACTGGAGATTGGGACCATCGCCCTGACGACGCTTGACGCGGAAGGGCTGATCGAACTGAGTCGAAAGCGGGACCTTTTCCTGGACGTCGTGGAAATGCAGACGATTCAGGAATACTATCAGCAGCTCAATCGCGAGCCGACGGACGTGGAACTGGAAACCCTGGCTCAGACGTGGAGCGAACATTGCGGTCATAAGACACTTCGCAGCAGCGTGGATATGGACTGCGAAGGCGAACACGTACATTTTGAGAACCTGCTCAAGGAGACGGTTTTCAAGGCGACGCAGGATTTGAATAAGGACTGGTGCCTCTCCGTGTTTGCCGATAATGCCGGTGTGGTTTCGTTCGACGAATCGGACGCCGTCTGTTTCAAGGTCGAGACGCACAACCACCCGTCGGCGCTGGACCCGTACGGCGGAGCGGCGACGGGCATCGGCGGTGTGCTGCGTGATCCGATGGGCACGGGCATGGGCGCCAGGCCGATCGCCAACACCGACGTGTTCTGCTTCGGCAACCCCGACAAGAAACTCGACGAGATACCCAAGGGCGTGCTCCACCCGCGACGGATTATGAAGGGGGTCGTCGCAGGGGTCCGGGACTACGGCAACCGCATGGGCATTCCGACAGTAAACGGCGCGATCTACTTTGACGATCGTTACATGGCCAACCCGCTGGTGTTCTGCGGCAATGTGGGGCTGCTGCCGAACGACAAATGCTTCAAGCATCAGCAGACGGGCAACCTGATTATGGTCGTGGGGGGCAGGACCGGGCGGGACGGCATTCACGGTGCGACTTTTTCCAGCGGGCAGATGACGCATGAGCATGAGGATATTTTCTCGCATGCGGTGCAGATTGGAAACCCGATTGTCGAAAAGAAGATGCTGGACACCCTGCTCCAGGCCAGGGATGCAGAGCTGTACGAGGCGATTACCGACTGCGGGGCAGGAGGGCTCAGCAGCGCCGTAGGCGAGATGGGCGAGAAACTGGGCGCCGAGGTGGACCTCGAAAAGGTGCCGCTGAAATACGCCGGTCTCAACTACACGGAAATCTGGATCAGCGAGGCGCAGGAGCGCATGGTGATTGCCGTCCGGCCGGAGAACCTGGAAGCCATCAGCAAACTCTTCGCCGCCGAGGATGTCGAAGCGACGGTCATCGGGCGGTTCACCGACGATGCAAAGCTGACCCTTCGATACGAGGGGCAGCAGGTGGGGCAACTGGATATGGAGTTCCTCCATGAGGGGATATGCCGCTATTCGCGGAAGGCGGTTTGGAAGCGGCCCGCCGTAAGCGAGCCGGTCATCGCTCCGAAAGATAATTACAATGACGACCTGCTGGCGATCTTGTCCTCGTATAACGTGGCGAGCAAGGAGTGGGTGATTCGGCAGTACGACCACGAGGTGCAGGGCGGCAGCGTGATCAAGCCGCTGACGGGGCTGGAAAACGACGGCCCCAGCGATGCGGCGGTTGTTCGGCCGAAGCTGGACAGCGACCGCGGAGTGGCGATCAG
This sequence comes from Phycisphaerae bacterium, assembly GCA_014859965.1. GTDB lineage: Bacteria > Planctomycetota > Phycisphaerae > Sedimentisphaerales > Anaerohalosphaeraceae > JACZKQ01. The sequence goes on along the minus strand of JACZKQ010000191.1, from coordinate 2,885 downwards.
TTGCGGCATGAATCCGCTTTACGGCGATATCGACCCGTACTGGATGGCGTATTCGGCAATCGACGAGGCGATCCGCAATATTGTGGCGGTGGGCGCCCGGCCGGACCGCATCGCGCTGCTGGATAATTTCTGCTGGGGCGACTGCCGAAAACCGGAGACCTTCGGATCGCTTGTCCGCGCGGCCCAGGCGTGCTTCGACGGCGCGATGGGTTTCGGGGCGCCGTTCATCTCGGGCAAGGATTCCCTGAACAACGAATTTCTCTGCGACGACGGCACCACGATTGCGATTCCCTCGACGCTGCTGATCAGTGCGATGAGCATTGTGGACGACGTCAACACCTGTGTGACGATGGACGTCAAGCGGGCGGGCAACCTGATTTTCGTGGTGGGGCTCACGCGGAACGAACTGGGAGGTTCGCACTACTATAAGATTCACGGGTTCCAAGGGGCGAATGTTCCCAAGGTGGACGTGGCCACGGCAGCCGAGACGGCCTCGCGGATGCATCTGGCGATTCAGCACGGCCTGATCGTGAGCTGCCACGACTGCTCTGAAGGGGGGCTGGCGGTCGCGCTCGCGGAGATGGCGTTCGCCGGCGGCTTAGGGATCGAGGCGGATCTTCGCGGCCTGCCGTGCGATGCGGACTGTGTGACCGCGGCCGGGCAACTGTTCAGCGAGAGCAATTCCAGGTATGTGGTCGAGGTGGAGCCGGACATGTACGACTCGTTCGCCCGGCTGATGCTGAACATGCCCTTTGGACAGTTGGGTGTGGTTGTGGACGAGAAGCGGTTGGTGATCCGGACGGCGGACGGGACGCCGGTAGTGGATGCGGATGTGGAAGATCTGAAGCGGGCGTGGCGCAAACCGTTGATGTTAAATTGAGACATGGCACGGGTATTTGTGCCCGTGATATTAAGCGTAAGGATTTCGAGAGCGGATGGAACAGGTAAGAGCGATCGTGGTGCGTGCGGCGGGCATCAATTGCGACATGGAAACCGAGCATGCGTTTCGGCTTGCGGGCGCGGAGGTGGATCGGGTGCACGTCAATCGGATCATCGAAACGCCGGGCATGCTGGAAGGCTATCAGATTTTCGTGCTGCCGGGCGGATTCAGTTACGGTGACGACGTGGCCGCAGGCAAGATTCTGGCCAATCAGATGGTGCACCATTTGGCCGATGCGCTGCGTAAATTTATTGACGATGGCAAGCTGGTGCTGGGCATCTGCAACGGCTTTCAGGTGCTCGTCAAGACGCAGATATTGCCGGGCCTGGCGCCAATAGGGGGTTCCGATACGTCGCAGCAGCCCGTCAGCATCACCAATAACGACAGCGGCAAGTATGAGGACCGGTGGGTGTACCTGGAGCCGGTTTCCGAAGAATGCGTATTCATCTCGCCGGGGCGGCGGCTTTATCTGCCGGTGGCCCACGGGGAAGGCAAGGTCGTGGCGCGCGACAGTGCGATCCTGGATCGTTTGGAAGCCGAGGGGCATGTGGCTTTTCGTTACGTGGATGCCGAGGGACGGCAGGGGCCTTTCCCGATCAATCCAAACGGCTCGCCCAATTCCGTCGCGGGCCTGACGGACAGCACCGGGCGCGTATTGGGCCTGATGCCGCATCCGGAGCGGTTTGTGCATCGTACGCAGCATCCGCACTGGACGCGCCGGGCCAATCGTGACGATGCGGATGGAATGAGCGTGTTCAGCAATGCCGTGGCTTACGTGAAGCAGAATCTTTAGACTTGAGCGCGCCGCGAGAACGATGGAAAGGGACGGCTGACAACATTATGATCAGAATCAACGAGAATTTTCTGAAGCTCCAGGCGGGGTATCTGTTTCCGGAAATCGGCAGAAGGGTGGCGGCTTATGCGGCCGAGCACCCTGCGGCGAAGATAATTAAACTCGGTATCGGAGACGTGACCGAGCCGCTGGCGCCGGCGATCATTGAGGCGATGCACAAGGCGGTCGACGAAATGGCCGCGTCCGAAACGTTTCGCGGGTACGGCCCCGAACAGGGATATGAGTTCCTTCGTCGGGCCGTAATCGAAAATGAATTCGCGCCGCGCGGCGTTCGGTTGGAGGCTGACGAGATTTTTATCAGCGATGGCTCCAAATGCGACACGGGAAATTTGCAGGAGATATTCGGCCTGGACAACGTGGTCGCCGTGACCGATCCGGTCTATCCGGTCTATGTGGACACGAACGTAATGGCCGGCCGCACGGGCGATGCGGCGGAGAAGGGCCGCTATGGCGGTATTGTCTACATGCCGTGCACAGCGGAAAATGATTTTGTGCCGGCCTTGCCCTCCCAGCCGGTGGATATGATTTACTTGTGTTATCCAAATAACCCGACAGGCGCCGTTGCGACGCGAGAGCAGTTAGCCGGGTGGGTCGAATACGCCAGGAAGAACAAGGCTGTCATCTTGTTCGATGCCGCCTACGAGGCGTTTATTTCCGACCCGGATATTCCGCATTCCATCTATGAGATCGACGGCGCCAAGGAAGTTGCGGTGGAGTTTCGCAGTTACAGCAAGACGGCCGGGTTTACGGGGCTGCGCTGTGCGCTGACGGTGGTTCCCAAGGCCCTGCGTGCATACAAGGCCGACGGGCAGGAGGTGGCGGTACATGGTATCTGGGCGCGGAGGCATTCGACGAAGTTCAACGGGGCAAGTTATATTTCACAGGCCGCTGCGGCGGCGATCTACACACCCGCCGGCAAGGCGCAGGTGCGCTCCATCATTGATCTTTACATGGCCAATGCCGCTGCGATCCGGGCGGCCTTGGGCAATCTCGGTTACGAGGTCTACGGCGGCATGAACGCCCCATATGTCTGGCTCAGGACGCCTGGCGGGATCGGCTCGTGGGAGTTCTTCGACAGGCTGCTGAACGAAG
>JACZKQ010000190.1 GCA_014859965.1 Phycisphaerae bacterium | reverse complement strand
AACCCCCTCCACCAAACGCCCGCTCTTAACGCTCCGCGTCGCGTCCGCCCCCTCGAAATCTAAGGCCAGAATGGCAGGACCATCCCCCGCCGAGACGCAGGCACCCGAAACCAAAGTCAGAATTACCAAGGCGAATCGTATCATCTCAAGCCTCTAAACAGTAGAATAGCGTCATATCTGCTCCGTCCGCAAACACCATCTTAACAATTCATGGCCTCATAATCCAGACTTGACTGGTTAGGCGACGTTTAGTATCCTGGTAGTCGGTCGGTGCATCATTTTCTGCGATACCGCCTCGATTTCTTGACACGGATCTGAGGCGCAACCGTCTGTCAGTGTGCAGCCAATGTGCTGCATGTGGAGATGATTATGAAACGAGTAAGTCTATTCACATTGGCTCGCTTGGCATTCATCGTGGGAGGCCTTCTCGGCCTTGTGGGTGATTTGTGCCTGGGGCAAGAGACCCACAACCCTACAAATGAGGCGATTGCGCCTTCGGAGACAAACGCCGTTCTTGCCCAGGCGATTGCCCTGTATGATGGCGCCAAGGGTGTCGACCAGAACGTCGCCAAAGCGGTAAAACTCCTCCAAACCGTAGCCGAATCAGGGGACCCCGAAGCGATGTGCAGACTGGCCTTCGCATACGAGGACGGCGTCCGAGTCAACCAGGATATAAAGCAGGGGATGATTTGGTGGGAAAAGGCGGCAAAGAAAGGACACGTCCTGAGCATGCTGTGCCTCGCCGAACGCTATGACAAGGCCTGGAGCATACCGCGAGATTACGACAAGGCGGTCCACTGGTACAAGCAGGCCATGGCCGCCGGAAGTCGTACCGCTCCGGGCTGCTTGTGCGACTTGCTGGGAATCTATTCAGATAATGCCGCCGCAAGCGATGAGATGGAATTGATCACGGCCTACCGAGTTGGCGCCGAGCGGGGAGATCCAAGGGTGCAATTCGAACTCGGGAATCTCTACCTGGCGGGAGAAATTGTCGAGAAGGACACTGCGCGAGGCGTTGCGTTGATCGAGGCGGCGGCGGGCGCAGGGTTTCGTGATGCTATAGGGCAGATGGCTGATCTTTACGAGAAGGGTGAAGGAGTGCCACAGTCAGCAGAGAAGGCCGGGGAATGGAAAAAGAAAGCTGCGCAGCACGGCGATGGGCTTGCGATGCTTGACATCGCGGAACGCTGCATCGAAGGTGAGAACGGCGAACCGAATTACGGAGAAGCTGTTCAGTGGCTTCACAAAGCGGCGATGGCGGGCGATCTGATAGACATATTTGCCATATCTGGGTTGAAGGACCTCGTGGAAGAGGGTCATCTGAGACCTGATGCGTACGTCGCAATCTTGCGAGAGTGCGCCGACAACGGCAATGATGTGGCCACCGAGAATTTGGCGGGAGTCTACGAGGAGGGCAAATACGTAGACAAGGACATCAACAAAGCCATTGAACTGTTCTCCAAGGCCGGACAAGGATTCTACTTCGAATTGGATTCTCGGGTCCCGCGTCTGCCGGCGGAGAAGGCTGTCCCATGCATGGAAAAGCGGGCGGCCCTTGGCGACACCTTTTCGATGAACGAGTTGGGCCGCATTTGTCTGGAGAACAGAGACGTCCCCGGAATGGCCGTCAAGGCCTTTATGTGGTACGAAAAGGCCGCGCACTGCGATGACCTCGACGGCATGGTGGCGGTGGCACGCATGTACGCCAAGGGCTTGGGAGTGCAACAGGACTACAGTCGCGCGGTTCGCTGGTATCTGAGGGCATCCAAGAGCGAGTACTTCAAAGCTCAGGCCATGCTGGAACTCGCGGATTTCTATGAAAAGGGGCTTGGCGTGGATCGGAACCTTGAAACGGCCGCCATGTGGCGCGACACGGCAAACGGGCTTACGGTCGTGGATATAACGAAGACTGTCAATCAGGCCAAGTCCGGCAACAAGTATGCCATGTACGCAATGGCGGAATACTACGCGCACGTGCGCCGGACGCCGGAAAATACTGCCAAGGCCCTCGAATGGTATACACGCGCGGGAGAAAGCGGCCATGAAGGTGCTATGCGGAAGCTGGCCCAATCCTATGATTATCGCGGACATCTTGGGCCGAAAGACATAGTTAAGAGCATCTACTGGTACGAGAAATTGGCCGAAATGAACGATGTCGATGCCATGCTCGCCTTGGGACGTATTTCGCCGCCTGGTAAGAACAAGGCTGCGCAAAGGGCGGACCGTCAGGAATGGTACGCCCGGGCAACCAAGGTTCTCTCGCAGCAAGTTGCCGACGGTGATCCCGACGCGATGCAGAAGTTGGGCCGTTGTTATCTCTCTGGCGACGGGGTAATCGCCGACTATGCAAAGGCGCTGCGGCTGTTGCGGCAGGCGTATGAAGAGAAGAAAGCTGTCGGGTATGATCTGGCACTGCTGTATCTGGCCGGGCGCGGCGTGCGGGCGGACATCGAGAAGGCCATGGTGATATTGCGTGCGAGTTTCAACAGGCTCGAATTCTATGAGGTAGACCAGTATGTCCGGCCGTTCATTGACTACTATCGGCAGGAAGCGAACATGGGGAGTGCGCATGCCATGTACCTTCTGGGATCGATGTACCGGTATGGCATGGGCTTGGAAAAAGACAACGACAAGGCCCAGGAGTGGTTCGCGAAAGCTGCGCGGCTCGGTCACAAACCGGCTCGTCAATGCGCCGCCGGCAAGAGCAACTGATGCCCAGAGGCACCCTGCCAAAAAACGCATCGGGTCCGGCGGCCTGTTCTCCACCCGTGCTCTACGTCCAATCCTCGGCCACGGCGACTGCCGCGACAAAGACCGGATGGCTGTTACTGGAGCAAAGCGCAAGTGACCGGGCTTGCCGGCGTCGCCTTTCTATTAGAAAAAAAACTCGCACACCTCTACCGGTCCAGAAGTGCATCCCGCACCATCTCGTTCCATTTCTCATTGGGGATATCGTACAGTATGAAATCGCTGTCGAACTGCCAGTACGCCCAGCTCCAGCCCATCTTCTCGGCCGTCCGCGTCACGAACCGCAGATACCGCACCCGCGACTCCATCTCCGCCTTGTCATACACCCCGAACTCGCCCAGGAAGATCGGCCGCTTGTACTCCTTCGCCCACGCCGCCGCCTTCGCGAAATCGCTCTCCACCGCCGATTTCTCCGCGTCCGTACCCTCCCACTTCACGCCGATCTTGTCCTGCTTGCCCGCCCACGACGCGCCCTGGTGCGTGAAGTCGAACGGCGAGTAGTAATGCACCGTCAGGATGATGTTGCGGTCGTCCTCGGGCAGTTTCAACTGGTAAAGACTGTTGATATTGTTGTAACCCGCCGGCCCGAGGATCACCGTCCGCGTCGGGTTCGTCGCGCGGATGATCGCCATCGCCTCCGCCAGGTACCCGTTCCACTTCTCCGCCGTCAATTCCCGGCTCGGCTCGTTTAAGAGCTCAAAAACCACCTCCGCCGGCGCATCCTTGAACCGCTCCGACACCTGCCGCCAAAACGACAAAAACTTCTCCTTGTTCGCTTCCGGCGCCGTCCCCATCGCCCCGAATTCGTGCAGGTCCAGGATCACCATCAGCTTCGCCGCAAGCGCATGGTCCACCGCCCAGTTGAGCACCTCCCACCACGAATCCCGCAGCGCCAGCCCGCGCTCCGCATCCATATGCCGATACGCATGCAAGTTGATCCGCACCGTATCGAACCCCGCCTCCCGCAGCATCGCGAAGTATTCCGCCTTGAACCGCCCCTGCTCCCGCGACCGCCAGATCGGATCGTACCCGATGATATTCACGCCCCGCCCCAACCGGCGATTCACCGCAAACGCATCGCCGTCATTGGCCGCGCCAAATGCCGGCCCCGCCGCCGAGAGAACCATAACCGCCAAAACCGCAACCAACCCAGCCTGCCGCAAAAAACTCATACCAGCCTCCATTACAAAAAAAGACTTCCGCAACACACTCAGTCTACCAAACCGCCCCCCGGAAGACAACCCGCGTCGCCTTCCTCGCAAAAACGATGTGATCGTCCGCGATGAACGGCCGCCGCCAAGCTTACTTCGCTTCGGCTTGCGTTTCCGGCTCCGGCTTCTCCATCCGCACGCCCAAGGTGCCTGAGCGAATATGCAAATCCCGCTGCGGAAAAGCTATCTCAACGCCGGCCTTCCTGAATTCCGTATCAATCGCACAGTTAATCTCATGCCAAACCTTCAAGTAGTTGTCCATATTCGGCACATAAACGCGCAGCTCGAAATCCAGCGCACTGTCCCCGAACCCGCGAAAGACGACCGCCGGCACCAACTGGTCATGAAGGACCAGCGGATGCTCCTGGGCGATCCGGTACAGAGTCGCCTCCACTTTGACGATGTCCGACCCGTACGCCACGCCCACTCTGAAATCGATCCGCAGCAGCTTATCCGAAAGCGACCAGTTGATCAGCCGCCCCGTAATAAACTCCTTGTTCGGCACGATCAATTCCTTCTGATCATACTTGCGAACGGTTGTCGCACGAATCCGAATCTGCGTCACCTTGCCGCTCACGTCACCGATCGTCACCATATCCCCCACCCGAATCGGCTGCTCGAAAAGCAGAATCAGACCGGAAACGAAATTCGCGAAGATCTCCTGCAAGCCGAAGCCCAGGCCCACCGTCATCGCCGCCACCAGCCACTGAACTTTCGCCCATCCGACCCCCAACTCCCCGAACGTCAAAATAACACCCGTCACCACGATCGTGTAACGGCACAGCGTCGTAATCGCAAACCGGCTGCCCGCCTCGAACGGCAGCCGCTGCAGGATCACCATCTCCACAAGACCCGGAAGGTTCCGCGCCACAATCACCGTCAGAACGATCACCACAGCCGCCTTGATCAGTCCCGCCATGGTGACGACGCCCGTGCCGTCTTGCGCCGTCCACACGGCGACCGCCCGCAGCGCCTCCAGCGCCGGCAGCACGTCGCGCCACAGATACCACAGGCCCACCGCAAGCACCAGCACGTTGGCCACCTGGATCAGCCGCATCGCCTGCCGCGAGGACGTCCCCACTTGCTCCTGATGCGCCTCCTCCGAAAGTACCGGTGCGGCCGTCTTTTCCGCTCCTTCGCCGCGCCCCGCCTCCTCGCTCTCCGCCCGTGCCGCAAGGTGTTCCCGTTTCCGCCGGATCGCAATCCGCTTCTGCGCCACCGTCAGCCAGCGCCGGAAGAACGCATTCAGAAACACCACCGCCCCGACAAACAGAATCGTTCCCATGAGCCGCGTGTAAAGATGCTGTGCCCCATACAGGTAGCCAAACAGCGCAAGCCCCGCCAGCACCACCGGAACCGCCACCGCCCCGCCGTACCACATGTACCGAAACTGGTACACCGGCCCGCTGATGCGCGCCTCCAGGTACCGGCCCATGATCGCTCCCTGCGGATGAAGAACTTTCGCAAGGAAAACCGCCAGAATCGCCAGCTCGCTCACGAACAGCAGCCGCCCCATGCTGTTCCGCTCCGCCGTGTCCATTCCCTGGCTCATGTAAATCGTCGCAAAGAACGTCAATGGAATCAGCAGCGGAAAAAACCACTTGAAGTGACGCCGCAGCGCCGCAAGCACCTCCGGATCAAAACCCAACTGCTGCCCCAGCCCCCCCGGGTAACAGATAAACATCAGCAGGCGAAACGCCGCCACCACCCAGCCGCATGCCCACAGACCCGACGCAATCGCATCACTGAACACCCCGCCAGCTGCCGACTCCAGCCGCCATGAAAGCACTAACAGCACGCCCGCAAGCGGCGCAGCAAGAACGACTGTCAGCCCCAACGTCTTCCACGTGTGCACGAAACTGTCCGAGTACTTCGTCCCCACCCGTTTGGTCAGGTGCCCCATCACCCCGATCATCCGCCGCCGCTCATACAGCAAACCCAGCAGCACCGCAACAAGCAGCCCGTATGCCGCCGGATGCTTCATAACGTCCCCGCGGAATGCCTCCAGTGCACCCTTCCAGTTCGTACCCGAAAGGCTCCACTTGACCGCCTCCCCCAGCGCCGCCGCGTCCGCCGCCTGCATCGCCGGGCTGCTCCGAACCCAAAGAATCCGCTCGTCGATAAACTGCTTGTACGCACCCGCCACTGCGATGAACTGACGCTCCATGCGGTCGTTACGGGCAAGAAGGCCCGAATAAACGCGATAATCGTCCGCTATCTTGCGCACGATCTCCCGCTGCTGGCCGAGCAGCTTCACTATCTCCGCGTGAACCGCCGCATATCCTTGAGCCTCCTCTTGCAGACCCGCCTGCCTGAGAATCTGCCCGGCCGCCGTCTGCACGTCATTCAGCGCCCCCCATTGTTTCTCGTACGTGGTGTACGTAAACTGTGCATCCGCGGCCCGCCCCTCGCGCGAACGCAGCCGCTGCTTGTTAGGACCGAGATCCGGAAGTCCGCTGCGCCTCGTCAACAGCAGAATCCCCATCACCGGTGTCACGCCCCCGGCCCCCTCTGCCTGTTCCGTCACTTCCTTGAAATCCCTCTCCACGCGCTGCAGTTCCGCCTGAATCCCCCGCCCGTACTGACGCGCGCTCTCCGTCTCTTCCACCACCTTCGTCGCCAGCCCCGCCAGCCGCGCATTTTCCTCCGCCAGCGACTTCACCACCGGGTGCGAATACATCGCCTCCTTCGCAGCCGCCGCCGCGTCCGCCTTCAGCTTCTCAGCCTGCACCTTGCGCGCTTCCAGAAATTTGTCCCGCAGCATGCGCAATCTCGCCTGCGCCTCCGTAACGAGCCGCCCGGCCATGTCCCGGCGGGCCGTCAGCAGCCCTGTCGTCGCACTGTAGTAGCGCTGCTCCCCCTCCAACATCGCAATTTGTGCATCGAGCGTCTCGGCCTGGATCTCCAAAAGCATCCGGTTGGCCTGCACGACCTCCGGTGTACCCTCCGACTCAGCACCCGCCAACCGCGCCCTCACCTGAGCCAACTGATCCTTCAACAAAACAGCCTCTTCCGGAATCCTCGCCCGCCGCTCCAAGCGCCGCGCAGGCTCGTCATCCAGCGCCGCCGCCTGCTTGACCAACTCCTGATGGGCCGCTTCCGCACCCGCGATCATTTGCTCCATATCCGCCACGGTCGCATCCGGTGGAATTTCCACCTTCGCCTCCGCCGTCGGCTCGCTCAACTGCGCGCTGAGCCTCTCCAAATCCCCCGGCGCAGCGTCCCGCTCCTTTGCATAAACCGCCCTCTGGGCCCGATATTCTTCCTGAAGTCTTAACTTGGCCAATGCCCTGTCATAGATCTCCAGCAGAGTCGCCTTGGCCTCCGCCTCGATCGTCTCCGAGTCGCTGACCTGCCTTCTGCGGTTCTGTACCTGCTCAAGGGTCCATTGCGGCGCCTTCACCTCCCGGCTTGCCGACGCCGCTGCTTTCGGGGCCGGCGCATCGGCTCCGCCCGCTGCCGGCGACTGCGCCTGGGCCGCCGCCGCAAAAACACCCGCCCACATCAGCACCCATACCATCAGCCGCTGAGCCTCGCGCCGCCGACCCACGAATACACGCAGAAGACTTCTGCTATTCATCCACAAACTCCCGCAATCAAACAGAACACCACCACACCCCTCCGACGAACCTCCCATATTACACGCCCGACCCCCCTTTACACAAGCCATATAGCAAATATCGCCACTTCAGCCCATGCAAACCACCGCCGCCCGCAAAAATACCTCAAATCCCCTGTCGCTATCGGACCACAGGATGCCCCGGCCACATTCGGTAATACCGGTTGGCATCGCTCCCGCGAAAGTACGCCCGATAGCATGTGACCACGTTGCTCGGCTTCAGACTCCCGTCGGCCTGCCGCTGGAACAACTCGCGCCCTGAGTAATAATGGCTGTGCATGCCGAACTGGTCGAACACCCGTAAAAAATCGTTCATCAGCGTCGTCTGCGACAAGGTCTGGTTTGTCGAAGGATCAAACCCGCCGAACTCCCCGCAGTGCATGCAGACGCCGTGATCGATCATGTACCTGTAAGCGGGAAGCCACATGCGATGAATGTTGCGTATGTCCGCCTCCATCGTCGGCCACCGGTCCGCCGGCTTGAACAGCCGGAAGTTGTAATCGTGAAAACTGTACACCGTCAGCGGATCGCCCGTCGGCTCCACCAGCGGCAGGTTCTGAATCGCCCCCCACGCCTGGCACGGCTCGATATAGCACAAATGCCGCTCGTCGATCGCCCGCACCCGCCGCGTAAGCTCCCGCATCGCCGGGTTGTACTTGGCCGCCTTGTGGTCGAACGGCTCGTTGATCAGATCGTAGGCCGCCGCCCAGAACGGCCGGTCGCCAAGCTGCCGCGCAATCTTCTCGTAATGCACATACACCTTCGGGATGAAGTTGTCATAATCCTCCTTGACCATCTTATGATTGAGTCCAAGGGTCTGGTCGATGTTGTTCATATAGTTGACGCCGACCGCGTTGCAATAGTCCGCCGTGATCTCCACGCGCGTGCGTTTCTCATCCGCCGCAAAGAACCCCTGCGGCGGCAGTTCATCCGACCAGTTATGCTGCGGACGATAGCTGTTCGCCCCAATCCACGCGATCAGCTCCAACTCCCGCTGGTTGCCCGGCACGCCTGCATCCACGCCCGAAAACATCCAGCTCGTAAACCCCGTCAGCCGAGGATACGGCTCGATGGGATAGCGATAACTCAGACGGTCGCTGCCGGTCACGGCCCTGTACCCGGCCAGCAATCCCCCGTCCTGCGCCGCCTCACAGGCCGCCGGCGCCTCAAGCCCGCGAAAGCTCCGCTCCGCCGCATACGCACACAACGCCGGCAGCGGCGCAACCTTCAGCGGTTTTGTACCCCACGCGTCCGCCGTCTCCAAATACTCGTAAATATACGTCTGCTCCAAGACCGGCCCGCGAGGAATCCGCCGGATTGAGATGTCCGCATAGTCCTCGCCCGGCCGCGCCACCGTCGTCAGGTTCATATACTCCACCGGCACGGCCAGCGCCGCCCGCCGCCAGAACGCCGCCGACTTCATAATCGCCTCGCGATCACTCAGCGCCGGCACGCCATTCACCCAAGGCCGCACCGCAATCACCCGATCATCCGCCTTGCCGAGTTCAATCCGCGCACCCTTCGCCTCAACCAGGATGCCCTTGGGCGGATTGGCAAACACCAGCAGCACCGGCCGCAGCGGCCCGCCCGTCTCCTTCGCCTCCAGCCACAACAGTGCCCAGTTCGCCTCCAGCCGCCCCTCGCTCGACGCCTCGTATCTGCCGTCTTCCACCACACGCATACCGTCCGCCGACGGCACGATCAGTCGCGCCGACCCCGCCTCATATTGAACATTGAGCTGCCCCGCCCGCGCCGTCAGCACCACGCAAGGCGACAAAGGCGTCGCCATCATATCCACCGTCGCACCCGCACCGCCGCCCCCCTCGATGCTCGGGCACGTCAGCTCAAGTCCGCCCAAAATGCCGCGCCTCGCACCGTCCGCCTCGATCCGGAACGCAAAAAAGTTCTCGCCGCCAAAGTTGACCTTATCGCCCTCGATAGCGTAGACCCACGACTCCCCGCGGTTCTGTGCACCATGCGTGATCTCACGGTCATTGATCCACCCGCGAACCAGGCCGCCGGCCCGCAGCGAAAGCCGCACCGGATTCGGCGCCCATTCCGCCGGCACGTGCAGCCGCGCCCGATACCACCCCGTGCCCTTGAATGACGCAAACCGCGAATCCGCCTGCCAGCCGTCGCCGACCTTCAACTGCGGCCACTGATTCTCGATGTTGTACCCGATCGTATACCGTAGCTCCCTCACGCCGTCATCGTTCTGGTCGGTGCTGAACAGCCAGCCCTTCGGCCCCACGATCTTCGTCGGCCCGCTCACCGGATTGATCCGTATCCCCCAGCGGCCGATGTCGCTGTCCACCAGTTCCGGATGATCGATCCATCCCAGACGGTCATAGCGGCTCTCGTTGAGATCGTTCAGCGGATGATCCAGCCGTTTCTCGATTGCAAGCTTCGCCGCACCCGCATCGTTCGGCCCGTCCGTCCCAAAATACCTCCCCGCGAGCAGCACCGCCTTCTGCGCATCGCGGGCGGCAACCGCATCGCTCAACGACTTCGCCTGATCGCAC
>JACZKQ010000189.1 GCA_014859965.1 Phycisphaerae bacterium | reverse complement strand
GGGTGGGGATTTGGAGCTTTTGTGGCGGATTTGTTGCGTGTGTGTGTCTTGGTGCAAAGCTTGTTTTGAATTCGCTGTCCGCGCGAATGCGGTTGCATCCTGCGGGGTATCTGCTACGATTGGTTGGTTGACGATTGCTGTTGGCCAAGGTGCGGGCATTCTGGAATGAACGACCAAAGTGCTCGGCATCGCGTCTGATGGGCACAGAGCGGGGGCATGATCAGAAAAAATGGCGTGGCAGGTGGCGAATGAACGAATGGGAATTCACGGCGGATGTCGCCAGTTGGATCAATGAGATATTGCAGAAGAACACAAGTTTGCCGTTTTCACGGGCGAAGTGCGAGCAATCAACGAAAGGTTCGCGCAAGCGGCGTGATCTGACACTGCTTGACAAGGATGACCGTATCGTCTTGACCGGGGAGGTCAAACTGCCTTACCAAGAGGATGGGGGCAGTCCATATAATGCCACTGTCGTCAGTGATGCCCGCCGGAAGGCGGCTCGGGCGAAGGCTCCTTTTTTCTTCACTTGGAATGTGAATGAGTGCGTGCTCTGGGAGACCGTATCTGCGCGCGCGTCATGGCAAGAGCAGAACTATCGAGCATGGGAAGTAACGAGCGTGCATAAGGAGAGCCATCTTGTGCTGCCTATGACACTGCACGCGATTCAGAACTGGCTGCCGGTTTTTCTAAACGAGTTTGCGCTGATTTTGCGAGGCACGGCAGCTATTGGAGAGAAAAGCCCTGATGAGAAGTTCGTGGGGGCATTGGAGTCAGCGCTTCAGATGCCCATTGCGCTGACAGTTGAGGCGCTTGCTGACCGGTATCAGAAGGCGAAGTTTCGAAGGGAACTCGATAAATGGATGCGAGATGAGCAGGGTTGGATTATCTATGACGACGCTGAAGGCATCCGCGAGAATCTCGAACGGGCGGCGAAATTTACATGCTATGCACTGGTTAATAAACTGGTGTTCTATGAAGCCCTGCTGAAGCGATTCGGCACGAGAATGGACAGACTTGCGGTGGCTGAACATGTCAGCAGCGGTGAGGATTTGCGCCTGCATCTGGAGGGGTACTTCGCAAGGGCACGTGACATCACGGGCGACTATGAAACAGTTTTTGGAGAAGATCACACGTCACTTGGTAATCGCATACCCTTCTACTCGGATCGTGCGGTTGTGCACTGGCGGGCGCTGACGGAGCAGATACACACGTTTGATTTCTCAAAACTGGATTACGAGGTCATCGGGAGCATTTTCGAACATCTGATCTCACCGGAAGAGCGGCACAAGTTCGGACAGTTCTACACAAGCGTCGAGGTCGTCGATCTCATCAACAGTTTCTGCATCCGGACAGGGCATGAGACAGTGCTGGACCCTGCGTGCGGCGGCGGGACATTCCTGGTGCGGGCGTATGCGCGAAAGCGGGAGCTTGCGCCGGGGGAGTCCCATGGGACGCGATTGGCGGAACTCTTTGGGGTCGACATATCGCTGTTTGCGACACATCTGACGACGATCAATCTGGCGACGCGCGATCTGATCGATGCGGAAAACTACCCACAGATCGCGCGAAGCGATTTCTTCGACATCGTTGCCAAGAAACCTTTTCTGTCGCTGCCGACGCATGTAAAAGCGAAGGGGCTGGGAAAAATACAGCATCGGCAGGTAGACCTGCGCCTGTTGGACGCAGTGGTTGGAAATCCTCCATACATTCGGCAGGAGGAGATTCGCAAGAGCAAAGATCCGAGGAATGCGACGCCCGGCACCAAAGAGTATTATCAACATGTCGCGGCCAGCGAACGCGCGAATTTGTCCGGGCGAAGCGACATCCATTGTTATTTCTGGCCGCACGCGACATCGTTCCTGAAGGACGACGGCTATCTTGCGTTCGTAACGTCCAGCCAGTGGCTCGACGTTGAATACGGCTTCAAACTGCAAGAATGGCTGCTGCAGAACTTCGAGATACTTGCGATCTTTGAAAGTGTTGATGAGCCGTGGTTTGTGGGTGCGCGAGTAGCAACAACGGTGACTGTACTGCGGCGCCAGAAGGACATGGCGGCGCGGATGAATAACAAGGTGCGTTTCGTGCAACTGCGTCGGCCCATCAAGGAGGTGCTTGCTCATGACGGGACCACGGCCGGGGCCATGTGGGCGGCCGACAGCTTTCGTGATGAAGTACTTGGGCTTGAGAAGAACACGACAAATGATCGGTATCGTGCGAGAGTCGTGCGGCAGGGGGACCTTTGGGATGAGGGGGTGAAGTTAGGCGTCATTATGGGCAAGTCCGAAGATACGGGCGACAATGATGCTGAAAGCCAGACGGGCGAGTACTACGGTGGAAAATGGGGCGTGCATCTGCGCGCGCCTGATTTGTGGTTTCAAATGATGGACGAGTTCGGCTCCAAATTTGTGCCGCTGGGCGAGATTGCGGATGTACGCTTTGGGGTGAAAACCGGCAAGGACTGTTTCTTCTTTCCTGCGGATTGCAGCGACGAATGTCTTGAGTCTCAAAAGTTTGCTGGGGAGTTTCAGAAAGAGTATGGCGTGCCGCGAAAGGATGTTGAAGGCGGGCGGGTTAAGCTGGTGCGCTGCGGCGAGGGGCGGGGAGAGATTCGGCCAATTGAGGCGGAGTACCTCGAACCTGAATTGCACAGCCTGATGGAGATAGACGCTTTCACCGTGCGGGCGGAGCAGTGCGGGCGTATGATTCTCATGGTGGCGCGCAAGCCGGATGAACTCAAGGGTACGTATGTTCTTCGGTACATTCATTGGGGGGAGAAGCAAAATTTCGATAAGGGAGCAACCTGTTCAGCACGGGCAACTTCTGATCGGGCGTGGTACGATCTTACCGGGCATGCGCGTGGAACGGTGTTCTGGCCAATGGCGCAACAGTACAAACACGCTATTCCGGCCAACGATGCAAACCTGATATGTAACCACAATTTGTTTGACGTATCACCAAAAGAAGTGAGCGGCACGGTATTGGCAGGACTGTTGAATTCCACCTGGGTGGTCCTGTCCAAGTTCCAATATGGGCGCCCCGTGGGCGTTGAGGCCAATCTAAAGACGGAAGTCGTCGATGTCAAAATGATGCCAGTGCCGAGTGTGCGCGGCGTCAAAATGTCAGTGTTGGACGGTATCGCACAGGCGTTTGAGCGGTTGAAGCAGCGAAAAGCCATGCAGTTTCTTTCTGAGCGTCGGCTTCGCAAGATGGCATATGAGGCAAAGGGCAAAGAGGCGGAACTCAAGAACTTGTCTGACCGGTGTGAGCTGGACATGGACGACCGGCGTGCGCTGGACGATGCGGTCTTGGAGTTGTTAGGGGTGGCTTCAAAGCGGCGGCGGCAGGCGATGATCGATGCCCTCTACGAGTATTTGCGCGAGTATTTCGAGTGGGCACGGCAGAAGGAAGAGAAGGCCATCGTCAACAAGAAAAAGGCCAAGCGGAAAGGGCCTGCAAAGCCAGGAGAAATTGGAAAGCAGATATTCGATGACATCGCGGAAAGGCACCCCGAACTGTTAAGGGATTACGAGCGGGACTTCCTGGATCGGCAGAAGCCGTTTGATACATATGACATTCCAGCAGAAGGGGAACCATTCGTCTATAAGGACATGCTGGTAAGGCATGGTGTGCGTTTTGTGAAGGGCACGAAGGAGGTTGCGCTCGTTACGACGCGGACACCGGGGCAGGACGCGTTGTTGGCGACGCTTGCGGGGGCGGGACATCGGGGGCTGGTGCGTGTGCCGCATGAAGAGGGCGTGTGTCGCGAGTTGTTGGGCCGTTACGAGCAGTTTGTGCGTCGACGTGACCGGGCTGTAATAGAGATGATTCAAGAGCGAACCGCTGACGAGGATTTGCAGGAGAAGATATTCGAGGCATTGATGCCGTTACTTCGGGAGAAGTAATGGTATGGGCCGGGGTAGGACGTATGCTTTAAAGGGTTTGGGCTTGGTTGGTGGTGATGGGGGATGCAGAGGATGCTTTTCGGGATGATATGGTGAGGATTATTGAGGTGTCGGTATGAGGGAAGGTACATTGGGCCGGGCGGCGATATTGCGTGGCGGTTGACCTGCGTTGTGTGTGCGAGAGTTTTGACCGTATTGACCTTATTGACCGTATTGACCTCATTGACAGCGGCCGCGCTTCGCGTGCTGTTTTTGTGGCGGGGGGCGCGGGCGGCAAGATGGACGAGATGGACTGATGGACGGGATGGACTGATGAAGGCGTGGACGGGGGCATGTATGTGGGCGACTGGGCGCGATGGCGGGTGCGCCCCACTGAAAGTGGGGGTAAAACGTGGTGATGCTGGGTTCCCGCGTTCGCGGGGATGACAGCGAGGGGGGGCGGCGCGGGCGGCGAGATGGACTGATGGACGGTGTGGTGCGCTGGCATGTCGGGGACTGGGCGCGCTGGCGGGCGCCCCCCACTAGAAGTGGGGGTAAAACGTGGTGATGGGCGGGGTTAGAAGGTTGAGGCGCAGGCGTTGTAGGGGCAGACTTTTATGCATTTGAGGCATTCGATGCATTCGGCTTCGTTGTAGACGACTTGGCGCGTGGCGGGGTCTTTGATGTGCAGGGCGCCGGTTGGGCAGTGGCCGACGCAGGCGCCGCAATGGGTGCAGCGGTGGTCGTCGCGGATGACGCCTTTGCCGGTGGTGTTGACGGTGACGTTGAAGGTTCTGACGAAGGCGATTGCGCGGGCGATGTCGGTTTCGGCGCCGGTTACGTCGAGGACGAGGTAGCCTTCTTCTTCGGGCGTGACCTTGGCGCGGTAGACGTTGACGATGAGGTCGTAGTCCTTGACGAGGTGATAGATGATCGGCTTTTCGCACTCGCATCGCGGGAAGAACAGCATGAGCTTTTGGGTGACTGTGTCGCTCATTTGGGCTCCTCTTTCTTTATAAGGGACTTCATGGCGGTGTCTTTGGGGAGATAAGCGAGAGGCCGAGAGAGGAGGAAGTCGCCGCGGCGGATTTCGTCGGCGAGGAGATTGGCGATCTTGAGGGCTTTGTGGTAGGAGGACATGGAGCCGACGGTAATTTTGGCGCCTTCGATTTCGATCTCGCCTGTTCGCAACTGGGCGTAGGAGACGCGGGTTACGATCTTGCCGGTTTTCTGGGGGTACTCATGGCCGTAATCGACGACCGGGGCGAGGATGTCGCGGTCGCGGACGCAGGTGCGTTTTAGGACGGTTTCGTTGAGGATGGGGATGGGGATGCCGACGCCGAGGGCGAGGGAGACGCCGTAGCCGCGGAGGCTGACGCCGCGGACGAACTCGGGGTCCATGTGTTTCATGTCGGCGGTCAGGGCCAGTGTTCCGGCGCCGCCCGTGGGGACGCCGTCGGGGGTGCGTTCTTCGGCGCCGGCATGCTGGGTGCCTTCGGCGTAGACGTGGCCGTGGGCGCCGGCGAGCCAGACGCGGGTGCCGATGCCGATGGTCTCGTAGAAGGGGTCGTTGAGCAGCGGCGAAAGCTGGCCGGCGGAGCAGTAGTTGGCGTTCTTTCGGCGGGGCTCCAGGGTGCCCATGTAAGTGTAGATTGTTTTGTCGGAGTCGTTGACGGCGACGTTGTAGTTCTGGTAGCAGTTTCGCGGATTGAGCATGATGGCCTGGTTGAGGTCGTTGATGGTGAACCAGGTTCGGATCTCGCGGAGGGGGTAACAGTCGGTGCCGTAGGAGAGGGCGAATAGCTGGAGGCTTTTGCCTGCGACGAGGTCCTCGATGACGTGGCCGCCGCCGTAGCGGAATTCGCCGGGGTGGTACATGTTGGCGGGGTCGCCGTGGCGGAGTTGGGTGGCGCCGAGGTAGACGTCGACCGCGGCGAGGCCGGTGTAGACGCCGACGTCCTGGACCCATGCCTCGGACATGCGGATCTTGGGCTTTGAGTGGCCGAAGTTGAGGACGCAGCCGGAGGAGCACATGGGGCCGAAGGTGGCGGTTGTGACGACGTCGACTTCTTCGGCGGCGGCGGCGAGGCCCTTTTTGTCGACGTAGTCCATGATTTCGTCGGCGGTGAGGACGACGGCCTTGCCGGAGGCGATACGGTCGTTGATCTGTTCGTACGTTTTCATAATGGTTCCATTCTCGGGAGAGATTTGGAAAAGGCCGCGGGCGTTCCATTTTGCCGGCGATCATGATACCCGATGTGGGGGGGATATTCAAGCCTGCTGCAAGCGCATTTTCCTCTTAACTCGCTCGGCAGGCGGTCGGGAGGACCTCGCAAAACCGTTCGGGGCGCACTTGAATGGGGGGCGGCATACGGGTATAATCGCATGCAAATCTACGGCACACGTTTTGAAGGAGATCGTGATGGAAAGAAACCTGCCTTTGAGAATGCTCCGTCTGGGGCGACTGATGCTTGTCTGCCTGGCGTGCACGGCCGCGGCGGAGCACGCCTTCTATGTGAGCCCCACCGGCAGCGACACCGCTTCGGGCGCCTCGCCTGACAAGGCCTTCGCGACCATTACCCGCGCCCGCGACGCCATCCGCGAACTCAAAAAGCAGGGTCCGCTGGACGGGGACGTCACCGTGCATATTCGCGGCGGCATGTATGATATCACAGAGCCGATTCGTTTCGGGCCTGAGGATTCCGGTACGGAGGACGCACCCATTAAGTACGTCGGCCTGAAGAGCGAGGTGCCGCGCTTCAACGGCGGGCGCCGAATTGCCGGCTGGCAGCGGTACAAAGACGACATCTGGGTCGCCGATGTGCCGGACGTCAGGAGCGGCAAGTGGCGGTTCCGGCAGCTCTACGTCAACGGCGAAAAACGCCGGCGCGCCCGCACGCCAAACGAAGGTTTCTTGCGCGTGGCCGGTTTTCCGGACGGCGACCTTAAGGTGGGCTACCACACCGATTGCCAGCGGTTCGAGTTTGCCCCCGGTGATATCGATCCGACGTGGCGGAATCTCGACGACGTTGAGGTGATCGTGTACCACTTCTGGACCGATTCGCACCTGCCGATCAAGGAGATTGACGCGGAGAAGAACATCGTCACGTTCAAGCACAAGGCCGGCAAGGTCTTTACGGACGATTTCACCAGCGGCGGCGCTCGATACATCGTCGAGAACGTCTTCGAAAGCCTCGACCAGCCGGGTGAATGGTACCTCGACCGTAAGAAAGGTGTCGTTTACTACATCCCAATGCCCGGTGAAGACCTCAAGACTGCCGAAATCATCGCCCCCGTCACCCCGGCATTCATCGAACTGAAGGGCGATCCGGTCACCCGCAAGTTCGTCGAACACATCCGCTTCATGGGCTTGTCGTTTGCATATACAAACTGGCACCTGCCGCCGGGCAACTCCAACGACCAGCAGGGCTCGGCCAGCGTCCCCGCGGCGATCACACTCACAGGCGCCAGGAACTGCGTCTTCGTGGTATGCACCGTGAAGAATACCGGCACTTTCGCATTCGAACTCCGCGAAGGCTGCCAGGACAATCTCTTCGCCTCAAACATGCTGACGCATCTCGGCGCTGGAGGATTCCGCGTCAACGGCGGCACTCAGAAGGACCACCCGCTGCACCGTACCGGCCGCAACGAGATCGTCGACAACCGCATTGGACCCTACGGCGAAGAATACCCGTCGGCGGTCGGTGTTCTGCTGATGCACACCGACGGCAACCGCGTCACCCGCAACGAGATCCACCATGGCTGGTATACCGGCGTCTCTATCGGGTGGCAGTGGGGTTATCAGCGGAGCGTCGCCCGCGACAATGTCGTCGAGGGTAACCACATCCACCACATCGGCCAGGGGCTGCTTTCGGACATGGGGGCGATTTACACCTTAGGCGTCTCACCGGGAACCGTCATTCGCAACAACCTCATCCACGACGTCGACGCGAATCACTACGGCGGATGGGGCATTTACAACGACGAGGGCTCCAGCGGCATTCTCATCGAGAAAAACATCGTCTACAACACCAAGTTCGCCGGCTACAACATTCACTTCGCCAAGGAGATCACCGTCCGCAACAACATCTTTGCACTGGGCCGGCTCCAGCAGCTCAGCCGCAGTCGCGTCGAGCCGCATCAGAGCGTCTTCTTCGAGAACAATATCGTCTATTGGACGGAAGGCGAGCTGCTCGACAAGAATTGGCGGGACACGCCGTACACGTTTTACTTCCATCCGAAGGACTCAAAAGGCACGCGCGAGGTCAGCAATACGTTTGACATGGATTGGAACCTGTACTTCAACCCGAATCTTTCGCTGGATCAGGTAAAGTTCAACGGATTGAGCTTCGAGGAATGGAAAAAGCTCGGCAAAGATAAGCACTCGGTCTATGGTGACCCTGGCTTTGTCGACGTTGAAAACCACAACTTTATGCTGAAGCCCGACAGCCCGGCGCTGGAACTCGGCTTCGAGCCGATTGACGCGAAAATGATCGGCCCGCTGCGCTGACCTGCACGCCTCATGCGGCACGGCCATCCTGGCGGTGATCTCCCCGGGTCGTGATGCCCGTGCCACTTACTGGCCGTTGTTGTGGTCGCCCAGGTATTCCGGAATGAGGATTTTGACGGCTGCGACGATGGCGTCGTAATCGCCGGCGCGTGCGACCGTCACAAGGTCGTCGATCTCGGACCGGAGCACGTGGCGGTCTTTGGGGATGTTTTTCCAGATGCCGATCTTCGGGTGGCGCGTGGGCAGCATGTCCTCGCCGGCGATGGAGAGCTCCTCGAAGAGCTTTTCGCCGGGGCGGACGCCCGCGAAGGCGATCTCGATGTCCTCGCCGGGGCGAAAACCGCTCAGGGTAATGAGTTCGCGCGCCAGGTCGACGATTTTCACCGGCTCGCCCATGTCGAGCACGAAGATTTCGCCGCCCTGGCCCATCGTCGCGGCCTGGAGGACAAGCTGGCTGGCCTCGGGGATCGTCATGAAGTATCGCCGCATCTCGGGGTGGGTCACCGTGACCGGGCCGCCGGCGGCGATCTGCTGTTTGAAGATCGGCACCACCGAACCGTTGCTGCCGAGCACGTTGCCGAACCGAACCGTCACGAAATGCGTGCGGCTGGTCTGGTTGAGGTCCTGGATGTACATCTCGGCGACGCGCTTTGTGGAGCCCATGATGCTCGTGGGGTTGACCGCCTTGTCCGTGCTGATCATCACGAAGTGCGCTGCGCCGTGCGCATCGGCCGCGTCCGCGACGGCCATCGTGCCCTGGACGTTGTTCTTGATCGCCTCGCCGGCGTTGATCTCCATCAGGGGGACGTGTTTGTGCGCCGCCGCGTGAATGACGACGCTCGGCGCGTGCTCAGTGAATATGCCGTTGAGCCGCTGTCGGTCGGTAATGTCACACACGATCGCGCGGATCGGCACCTTGTCGAACTGGGCCCGCAGCTCCCGCTCGATGAAGAACAGCGGGTTTTCGGCCTGCTCGACGAGCAGCAGCCGCCTGGGCTCGAAATGGCACACCTGCCGGCACATCTCCGAACCGATCGAGCCGCCGGCCCCGGTCACCAGCACCACCTGGCCCTTCAGGAACTGCTCGATTTCGGCAAGGTCCAGGTGCACCACGTCGCGTCCGAGCAGGTCGTTGATGTCCACGTCGCGGATCTGCGAGACCCGCAGCTTGCCCGAGGCGATGTCGGTGATCGAAGGGACCGTGCGGAACCGGATCTTGGCGCCCTGGCACACCTGCACGACGCGTCGAAGCTGCTTGTGGTTGGCGCTGGGCATGGCGATGCCGATTTCGTCGATCTTCTGTTCGGTGCAGATTTGCGGCAGCTTATCGACGGCGCCCAGGACCGGGACTCCGTGGATGCGTATGCCCTGCTTGATGGGGTCGTCGTCGATGAATCCGACGACCCGGTACTCGTCGGCGCGCGTCCGCAACATTTCGCGGAGGAGCGCCTCGCCGGCGTCGCCTGCGCCCACGATAAGGAATCGCTTCACCGCCTTGGTGCCGCGTGCGAAGTATTCTTCGTGATAGAGGCGCACCGCCATTCGCGCCCCACTGAGCAGCAGGATCGTTGTGAAGAGATCCACCATGATGATCCCGTGGACCTTCAGCCAGAACGCATTGAGTCTGGCAACCTGCTTTTCCGTCTCGTCCCTGGCTTCGTCGGTAAAACGGCCTTCCACCAGTTCTCGCCGAATGCGGCTCAACTGCGTCAGTGCGATCACATCGTGCCGGGCCTTCAGGTTGAATAACTGCCGGTCCAGGTGCAGCAACTGCGCGCGCAGCGTGTTATGCGGGGCCTTGAGACAGCTCACGATCTCATTGACCGCCGCATCCGACGCCGATTTAAAGCGGCCCAGATGCTCGTCGATGGTGTCCAAGGTGAGTGACATCTCGGTGATGCGCGGGCGATAGGGCTCCAGGGACTGCGGACTCTTGTCGAGCCATTCGCGGAACTGCCGGATACTTCGCTCTGCTACCGCGACGTTTTCTTCCAGGTCACCGCGGCCTGCGACGATGTTCTGCAGACTGGACCTGATCGGGCGAATCACCGTGGTCAGTGCACCCAGCGTCTCCATTCGGTGCTGTACCCGCAGGACCCTTGCCTGTGAGATCACCCGGCCGCCGTAATGCCCGAATACGGTCCAGAACACCATCAGCACAATGGTCGACAGCAGCGACGCTTTGGCGATGAGGATCAGATCGGAAATGCCGACGTATCGCCACCAGCCCTGGTACTGGCCGAATCGGCCGAAGACGATCACCTTGATCGGTATCGCGAACGGCAGCAGAAACAAGAAGGGTCCCATGAACCACGTACGGTCGAGGGACATATTGAACGCAAACAGAAACGCCAGCAACAGCGCCCCCACGAACACCACAACGTGCACCGACAGGATCAGCATTTTGCGATACTGAAGCACCTTCTGCATCAGCGCCGAAGCGTTGTCGTCAGGGCCGGATTCGTAGATCCTCTCTTCGGCGTCGGTCATGATCCGTCCTTCACTGCTGCATCCTCATCCGCGGCGGGCTCGGCGTCGTGCTGCGGTGCAGGCGGGCCCGCCACGTGATCGAGCGCGGTATACACCCGTCCCATGTCCACCTGGTCGACCTTTCTTCGCATCAGTGCATAGAGAATGGTGCTCGCACAGAAGTAAAAGCTGACCACAAAAGCCGCAACGAGCCCCACCACCAGCAGCATCGTCGCGTATATCACGAAGGCGGCGATCGACTCGGTCGGGCAGGAAGGGCCCGCGTTCGGGCCTATCAGTATGAAGAAGTCGGGCCGGCCCCATATCCGAGCCAGTTTTCCCGCATCGGCCGCCTCGCTGGCGACCCCCAACTCCAGCAGCAGGTATGTCGTAATCAGCACCCCGAACGCGAACGCCCGCACGAACAAATAGGACAACGTGCCAAAGGCCGCCGCGAGCACCGTATAAAAGAGCATCCACCAGGGACGTGTGTAGACATAACAGAACGATCGGGCGATCGCATCGTGCCCATCCGAACCCTCGTAGGCGATCACCGGAAAGATCAGACTCGCCCCGGCTACCGACCCGATCAGAAAGAGCAGCGTCAAAAGGCCGAATACCAGTGTCACGCCTAACGAAAGCGCGATGAAAATCTCGCCGCCGTAGGGTATGTTGCCGATCAGACCCACCACGATCACGCAGGCCGCCAAGCAGGCCGTCACACCCGCCAGCATCAGGGGCGCACTGATCAGCCCGCGAAACTTGGTGAGCGCAAAGCGAAGCCCTTCCCCGAGCCCGGGCTTTTCGCCTCGCCCAAATTCCAGGGCGGCGGTCCGGCAGATCGCCCCACCGCACACGCACGTCACCATGCCCGCCAAAATGAAGTAGATGCCGCTGTATACCGGGTGAAACCGCAGGGCCCACACGACCGCCAGTGCGCACAGCCAGATATTGTCGAGCATTTCAGCGATTTGCAGCCGAAACAGGGCAATCGTCGCCGTATTGAAACGGGCGGCGCCCCAGTGCCACAAGGTGGAGAATACCCCCCGGAAACGCTGGTCGTGCCGGTAGTGTTCGATCTGAACAAGCGCCTGCTTGGGATTGGCGGCGAGGTAGCGCAGTTCTTCGGCGCTCCTGAACGACACCGCCTCCTCCGTCCTGACCTCGTGCAGACGGGCCGGCGCGACAACCAGGTCCATGACCCACCCGATCAGGGTGATGGAGACAACCAGGCACAGGGCAAGCACCATTCGGGCCGGAGAAATCGCCATGCGCAGACTATGGAACGATCTCGCAAAGGCAAGGTTATCCCAAATCTGCCATACATGCTTCTTTTCGGTCATGTGCTCGTTGAAGTCCTTCCAGACCATCTGTCGGCTGCACTCGCTGCCGCCAATACTGAAAAACGCGGTTTAGGCCAAAATACGGCCTCAACCGTCCCCCATTTCCACGTAAAGGCGCCGCACCGTACACGCAGACTGCGCTCGTTTACTCATCGGCGGATTCCGCGTCTTCTTCCTTTTCGGACAGTTCAATCCGGTATTCCGCATCGAGCCACGCGCCCAAGTCGATCAGTTTACACCTTTCCGAGCAAAACGGAAAGAACCTGTTCCGTCGCGTCGCGTTCTCCTCATCCGTCCGCCCTATCGGCCTGCCGCACTTTGGACAACTGAAAATCATCGCTTGCTACTCGTCATTCCGGAATACCGGTTCGCCTTCATGTCTTTTGCCGCTTCAATGCAAAAGCCCGTCAAATGCTGCGATCCGACGGGCCTCTTGCACCGAGTATTTTCAATTTGGACTACAGTTCTATTTCTTCATCCTCGTCTTCGTCTACATCGGTTTCGAACTCGACATCTTCCTCTTCCGCATCGTCGAAAATGTCTTCGTCTTCGAAATCCTCATCGATTTCGTCGGACTCATCATCGAATGACGTGTCGTCCTTTCTATACACCTTCTCTCCTTCGGTGACCACGCCCTTTTCAACCATTCGTGCGTAGTCGATGCAGTACCTCGCCCACGGATTGGCGTTCAGCCGGGCTTTGGAAATCGGCTTGCCGGTACCCTCACATATCCCAAAGGTCCCATCGTTCATCCGACGCAGCGCCGCTACGATTTCCAGGAGGATCTTTCTTTCGCTGTCCATCAGTCCCAGAGAGAATTCCTGCTCGAAGTTGTCGGTGCCGAGGTCGGCCATATGGATCGGCATGCTGGACAAATCGCCCGCGGCGTCCAGTCGCGACTTCCGCAGCGCCTCATTTTCCATGTAATTAACATCGCCAACCAACTCCGCCCATTTTTCCAGCAACAGGCGGCGATAGCTTTGGATTTCCTCCGGCGTCAATTTGTCATTTTGCGCCGCGGGGGCCAACGGCTTGCTTGCCTTTTTGGGCCTGGTCACCTTCGGAGCGGCTTTCTTCTTTGGTGAGGTCTTCCTGACCGCAGGCTTCTTGGCGGCCGCCTTGGCCTTTGGCGCGGCCTTTTTAGTACTCGCTCCCGCTTTTTTGGCCGGCGCCTTCTTAGCTATTTTTTTAACCTTCTTAGCCACGAATCTCTGCCTTTCATGCCAATTAACTGGACCAACTATACTACGATCTCGCCCACTTTGAGGCCCAGTAATATAGCTTCTTCGGCAGAAATTTGGAAACAAAATATGAGCCGCTCAAAAAAAACGCCCCCGCGGCACCCCTATTTTGCAATAAATACTTATGCAACATAGGCTTATCGTCGGCGGTCGCGGGCATACACCCCCAAGGGAAGGAAGAAGCCGCTGGCCCCGACCGCCCCCGAGAAGCCCGTAACGCCGAACACTTTTTCGACTGTTTCGGGCGTGAATACGTCGCCGGGACGCCCCCGAAAATACCCCAAATCCTCAGCCAACAGCAATACCTCGTCGCAATACTGGCTCGCAAGGTTGATGTCATGGGTAATGGCCACTATGGTCTTGCCCTCTTCTGTCTGCATCTTTTTCAGTAAGTCATAAATGTCCACCTGGTGTTTGAGGTCAAGGAAACTTGTGGGCTCATCCAGCAGCAGCAGCGGCGTTTGCTGGGCCAATGCCCGGGCGATAAAGACCCGCTGCCGCTCACCCCCGCTGATGTCCGAGAGGGGCCGCAACGCCAAATCCGACGTGTCTGTCGCCGCCAGGGCATCCGCCGCGATCCGCCGGTCCTCGGCCCGCTCGAACCCGAATCTGCCATAGTATGGCGTGCGGGCCATGAGCACGGCCTCCATCACGGAAAACCCGAAAACCGGCACAAATTCCTGCCTCACAATGCTCATCGTCCTGGCGATCTCACCGGCCGAAAACTCTTCGATCAGCCGGCCGTCGATCTTGATCGTCCCCGCCTGTGCCTTCAGCACGCCGCACAGCAGGTTTACCAGCGTGCTCTTGCCCGCCCCGTTGGGCCCCGCCACGGCCAGGAATGAACCGGCCTTCACCTCAAAACCAAGACCCGACAGCAGCGGCCGTGCCGTATAGCTGAAACCCATATCCTGCACTTCAATCATGCTCATCGCGCCAGCCAATCCACCCTCCGCGAATACCGAACCAGCAGCACCAGAAAGAACGGTCCTCCCACCAGGGCCGTCACCACCCCGACCGGCAGTTGTGCCGGGGCTACAACCATCCGCGCCAGCGTATCGGCGAGCACAAGGAAGGTCGCCCCCACCACCGAACTCAGGGGCAGCAGTTGCCGGTGGTCCGGCCCAAACGCCAGCCGCACGGCGTGCGGCACTATCAGACCCGCAAAACCGACCAGTCCCGAGAGGCTCACCGCCACGGCGGTAATCAGCGCCGCGATGGCAAACCCGGCCGTCTGGGTTACGACCGTGTTGACGCCCATGGCCCGGGCGTCGCCTTCTCCGAAACTCACCGCGTTAAGCTGGGGGCCCATCAAAAACAGCGCCCCAATGCCCGACATGACGAGCCCGCCGCTCACCCAGAGCACCAGCGGGTCCTCCTCCATGATATTGCCCATGAGCCAGAAAAGCGTCGCGTGGACCTGCGAGCTGTTCGCAACAGACGTTAAAAACATGATCATGGCCGAGAAAAACGCGTTCACCACCACCCCTGCCAGGAGCAGATGCGTCACCTGCGACCGGCCCGTGAGCCGGCCGATCAGCCAGACCAGCCACACCGTCGCCAAGGCGCCGGCAAAGGCGAACACTGCAATCGGCGACCGGCCCAGCACGGTCCACTGCACGCCGCTGATGACCGCCACAATCGTCCCCAGACCCGCCCCGCTCGAGATGCCGAGGATATATGGGTCGGCCAGGGGATTGCGCAGCAGCGCTTGCAGGACCGCCCCGCTGCACGCCAGGGCCGCCCCCACAATGGCCGCCAGCACGACCCGCGGCAGCCGAATCCGAAACAGGATTTCGTAATCGTAATGAACGCCCTCTTCGGCGCCAAAACCCAGGGCCCGGGCAACCGAAACCGGTTCCGTCCCCACCAGCGAGCAGGCCACCATCATGGCGCAAAGCACCACAACGGCCGCCCCAAGCCGTATCACCAGCCGTCTTGCTGTTAAAGGTCCATGCATGTCAGTTCTCAAAAGATTCCCGGCCGTATGCACCGCGCGATCATCTCGACCGCCTGGTCGATCCGCGGACCCAGCCGCGAGACCGTGTCGTCGTCGATCAGATAAATCTGTTCGTTGGCCACCGCAGGGATACGGCCGTACCGGGTAAAGTACTCTATCAGCGCCTCGCGCGACACGCCTGCCATGCCTGGGGCGATGATGACGTCCGGCGACGACGCAATTACCTGCTCGGAGCCGATCGGCGGGTACTTGTTGACCGTAGGCCCGATGGCGTTTTGTCCGCCCGCCAGTTCGATCAGCTCGTTGATGAACGTCTGCCGGCCCGCCACCCGCAAGGGGGAAGTCTGGATCACATACAGCACCTTCGGACGCGCCTGCGCCGCCATGCGCGCCGAAACCTGCGCGATGTTGTTCTGTATGCGTGCAAGCAGCGCCGCCGCCTCGCGGCGTCTGTCGGTTACTCTGCCGATCTCGTTAATCGCCTCGTACAATTGGGCCACCGACCAGATGTCCACGCTGACCGTGCCGTACCCCAGGCGCTGCAGCCGCTGCGCCAGGTGCGCTTGCTGATCGAAACCCTCCGTCACCACAAGATCGGGTCGGGCCGCAACGACCGCCTCGATGTCCGGCTGCCAGAACGTGCCGATCACCCGCTTATCCTGCGCCTCCGGGGGATAGTTGCTGTACGCCGTCACGCCGACGACCTGATCGCCGAGCCCGAGTGCAAACAGAATCTCCGTCAACGAAGGCGTCCCCGCCACGATGCGCTGCGGCGATTCCGCGGCGGCGGCGGGGTTTGCGTTTGAACCCTTCGCGAACAGCGCGAATCCCGCCGCCGTCCACCCGGCCGCAAAGACAATGAGCCAAAACCACTTATTACCGACCGCTCTCATGTCCGCTTGAACTGCTTCTCCAACTCCGCCAGCGTGAATCGAATCGTTGTCGGCCGCCCGTGGGGGCAATGGCTCGCCCGCTCCACCGTCTCCTTGTCCGCCAGCAACTGCCGCATCTCCGCAGTGCTGAGCGGCTGACCGGCCTTGATCGCCGCCTTGCAGGCCGCCATATCCAGCACTTCGTGCAGCAGCCGTTCGGCGTCCAGGTGCACATCTTTGTCGGTCAGCATATCGAGAAGATCTCGCACGAAGGTCAGCGGCCCCACGCCCTCCAGCATGCTCGGAAACGCCTGGATCGCCATCGTCTTTGGGCCGAACGGCTCCAGCTCGATCCCCAGCTTACCAATGAGTTCGCTGTTGCTCTGAATGGCGTCAAGCTCCGCGTCGCTGACCTCGAAACTCTCGGGGATCAGGAGCCGTTGCGAAGCAAGCGACCCCTCCGATATCTTGCGACACAATTCTTCGTACATGATCCGCTCGTGCAGCGCGTGCTGATCGACAATGACAAAGCCCTCGTCGACCTGCGTCACGATGTAACTGTTGTGCAACTGCAGGAATGCCTTGCCCGGTCCGTCCTCCGTCGGGAAGGCCATACCATTCGAGACAGCGTGGGCCTCCTGCCCGCGGTCTCCTGCGGTTTGGGCGACCGGCCCA
Source organism: Phycisphaerae bacterium (assembly GCA_014859965.1). Lineage (GTDB taxonomy): Bacteria > Planctomycetota > Phycisphaerae > Sedimentisphaerales > Anaerohalosphaeraceae > JACZKQ01. The sequence continues at coordinate 27,351 of JACZKQ010000189.1, read as the reverse complement.
GGGCCGCGGTGCTCATCTGTTGTTGTTTGCCTCGGCCGGTCCGCGCTGAAATGAAACCGCTGCTGCGCACCGGTCGCGGGTTTATTCGTCTTGAAGAAATCCGCCATCGCCTGCGTAATCCGCTCGCGTCGCGCCGCTTCGGCAAAACTGCTCTCCGGCTCGGTCGTAAGACTCACACCCGAGTCGCGTATCCGCACCGTCGCATCCAAATTGGTGCTGAGCAGCTTCTCCCGCAGCACCGCCAGCACCTGCGAATGCACAAGATTGGCGTTCTCGAAACGCACCTCGATTTTCGTCGGGTGTACGTTCACATCATAAGCCTCCGGCGAAAGCTCCAGAAACAGGAATATCACCGGATACTTGTTCGGTTCGATCAGGCCGCGGTAGGCCTCCTTGACGGCGTGCGAAATAAATTTATCCCGGATGAATCGCCCGTTCAGGAATACATACTGAAACTTTGCGGTCGCCCGCGCCCCGCCCGGCTTGCCCAGCAGCGCAAAGATGCGCATCCCCTTTTCCACGCTCTCGGCCTCCATCAGATCCTCGGCGACCGGACGGCTGAGCAGCTCGGCGATGCGATCCTTCAGATTCTGATTGCCCAGCACGTGATAGAGCGGCCGGTCGTTGTGTATGAGCGCCATATCCAGCCCGCAATGGGCCAGCGCAATCCGCGTGAAGCATTCGATGATGTGCCCCATCTCGGTGTTGGCCGTCCGCAGGAACTTGCGCCGGGCCGGGAGTTTGCAGAAAAGATGACGCACCTCGATCGTCGTGCCGTAATCCCCCGAACAGGGCCGCACCGGGCTCGTCACCCCGCAATCGATCTCGATCACGTGCGCCGCAGGCGTTTGGCGCATCCGGCTGACGACGCGCACCTGGCTGACCGACGCTATGCTCGCCAGCGCCTCGCCGCGGAACCCCATCGTCGTGATGCCCAGGAGGTCTTCGCTGCTGGCGATTTTGCTCGTCGCGTGCGGCCGGAACGCCACCGCGAGGTCCTCGGCGTCCATGCCCGCGCCGTCGTCGGTCACCGAGATGCACTTGCGTCCCCCGTCCTCGATGCGCACCACAATCCGCGATGCCCCGGCGTCGATGCTGTTCTCCAATAGTTCCTTGACCGCGCTGGCCGGCCGCTCGATCACTTCTCCGGCGGCGATCATATTGATCAGATTTTCATCGAGGATTTTTATACGGGACATCGGCCTCTCCCGGTTGGCACGGCCGCACAGGCAACCGGCCCGTGCACGCCTTCAAACAGCCCTGCGCCGCACGGCTGAAGTGTTTTCGTATACAAACTCAGGCATCTGCCGCCCGAACAGCAGCGAACGCCACATGATGCCCCAGCTCAGACGCCGAAACACGCACTCATCACACCAAGAGGCTCCTGCCCGTCATCTCTTCAGGCTTTTGGAGCCCCATCATTTCCAGAAGCGTCGGAACCGCATCCGCCAGCCGGCCGCTCTCGGCCATTTGCCGGCCTTTGAAACGCTCGTCGAAAACAATCAACGGCACGTCACCCACCGTATGCGCCGTGTGGATCATGTTGTTCTCGGCGTCCCACATGCGCTCGAAATTGCCGTGATCGGCAAAAACAATCGCCCCGCCGCCCAGTTCCTTCACCTTATTCAGGATCTTGCCGACGCATTCATCCACCGCCTCGGCCGCCTTGATTGCCGCCTCGAAAACCCCGGTATGGCCCACCATGTCCGGATTGGCGAAATTGCACACGACCACGTCGAAACGCCGGCTGTCGAGTTTCTCCAGGATCACGTCGCAGACTTCGTAGGCGCTCATCTCGGGCTTCTCATCGTACGTGTGGACCTTTGGCGACGGCACGATCTGCCGTTCCTCCCCCTCGAACGGCTTCTCACGTCCACAGTTAAAAAAGAACGTCACGTGCGCGTATTTCTCCGTCTCAGCGCACCGAAACTGCTTCAGTCCCAGTTTGCTGAAATACTCGCCGGCGATGTTCGGCATCTCTTTCTGCGCCCGAAACGCCACTTCCGCCGGAATTGTCGCATCGTATTCGGTCAGGCACACATAGTACACCTTCGGATGGGCCTGTCGCTGAAACCCCTTGAAATCGTCCCCTTCAACGAAGGCGCGCGTAATCTCGCGCGGCCGATCGCCCCGGTAGTTGAAACAGATCACGCTGTCACCGTCCTGCACGAGCGCTTTAGGCTTGCCGTCGGGCCCGGTGATCGCCACCGGTTTGACGAACTCGTCGGTCTCGTCTTTTGCATAACTCGCCTTCATGGCGTCTGCCGCCGAAGGCGCCCGGTTTCCAATGCCCATAGTCAGGCAGTCGTATGCCTTCTGGACCCGCTCCCAGCGATTGTCACGGTCCATCGCCCAGAAGCGTCCCATGATGCTGGCGATCTGGCCTGTGCCGATCTCCGTCATTCGGTTTTCGATCTGCTCCAGGTAGCCCGCCCCGCTCGTCGGCGGCGAATCACGGCCGTCGGTAAACGCATGCACGAAGACGCGCTCGAACCCTTTGCGTTTGGCCAACTCGACCAGTGCATAGAGGTGCCCCAACAGCGAATGCACCCCGATATCCGAACAGAGTCCCATAATGTGCAGCTTGCCACCCGTGGCTGCGGCATGATCGACCGCCGCCACCAGCGTTTCGTTCTCGAAAAACGACCCGTCGCGAATCGCCTGGGTGATCCGCACAGAATCCTGGTAAACCACCCGCCCCGCGCCGATATTCTGGTGCCCGACCTCGCTGTTGCCCATCGTCCCTTCCGGCAGACCCACATCCTCGCCGCTCGTGTGGACCAGCGTGTGCGGGTATTGGCTCATAAGCATATCGTCAACCGGCGTATTGGCGGATGTGACGGCGTTCCTTTTCTCTTTGGCGTCCGGGTTGTAGCCCCATCCGTCCCGAATGATCATCACATAAGGGCCGTGCGCAAGTTCAGTTCTCTTCCGTGTCATCAGCAAAAGGCCTTTCATCAGCATGAATTCGCAAACAACTGTAGACCCCTCATGGTATAGCAAGCATAGTTTCGTGTCAATCGAATATGACCTTGAGCGGTTTTGTGTAAAGTCCGTCAAGGCGGCAGGAAATGGAGGCCCGTGGTCGTGCGGAATGCACGCCGGCCTTGGGTCCAGCAAAGAACAATTCACAATGGGCGCCTTGCGACATTAAAAAAGGGCGTTCGGCCGGGGTCTCGCCTAATTATGCTGTTTTTCCTGAATTTACCGTCTATTAAGGCAAAATGCCCGCTTGGCGGCGGAATTTGTCGGCTCCCGGCATTGACTTTGCCGATAGAACACCGTACAATCAGCGCATGGGGATAGCGGCTATGCGGAGAAGGATCGCAGCACGGGGCGCTTCCCATCTCATGTGCATTGGATGTTAAAAGGGTGGGTTTGCCCCCACCGGCTTGCTTCAGAAAGTGAGGCTTGCCCCACCATATTGCTTGGAAAGGACCATCACACATGTTCAAGGCTTCCAGTTATAACGGGCTCGGTGTTATAGCTGCTCTGTCGGCCCTCATGTGGGTGAACGGCTGCGCCTCCGACTTGGGCAGACCCGCCGATGGCGCAAGTCTGGACCAGCAGCGCCGTGCCGTGAGCCTCTACGTCGACGCCACCATGCTGAACGAGATCCATGAGTACGACAAGGCGATCCAAAAACTGGACTATGCCGTTCAGCTCGATTCCGGATTTGCGCTGGCATGGTCGCTCAAGGGCGATCTTTATCAATCCCTCGGGCAGTACGACAAAAGCGCCCAGGCCTATGAAATCGCCACAGGCCTGGACCCCTGGTCCTTTCAGGACTTCTTCAACTTGGGCAAGGTTACGCAGGTCATGAAGCAATTCGCCCGGGCCGTCGGGGCGTATGTCACCGCGTGCGAACTCGAACCTGGGCACTATGAGTCTCATCTCAACGTGGCGCGCTGCTACTATGAACTGGCCGACTATGACAAGGCCATGCAGTACGGCCAAACGGCCCGTCGGCTCAATGCCGGTCCCGCCGACCCTGACATACTCATCGGCGACGTGCTTGAAGCCCGGAAAGAGCATGACGCCGCCATAGACGCCTACCGACGCGCCCTTGAACTGGAAGGAAACCAGCCGCGCATCATGGTGCCGCTGGCCACCGTATATCTGCGAACCGATAAGTTTGAAGCGGCACAGGAGCTGCTGACGGCCGCAATACAGGCCGACCCGGCAAACGCGGTGGCCCATCAGTATCTTGGCTTTGCGTACCTGAAACTCAAGGACGTGGACCGCGCAATCGCCAGCTATGAGACCGCTACGCAGATCGAACCGAGCGACTGGATGGCTCGAAAGGGTTTGGGCGTCGCCTATGTCCTGAAGTCCACCCTCACCGGCGACGAGACGTTCAAGACCAAAGGGCTCCAGCAGTGGCGTAAATCCCTCGAACTCAGGGGCGACCAGGAGGAGTTGAAGCAGCTCTACGCCAAGTACTCGGATCAGTAGGCGGCGCGCCCTCATGAAGCGAGGAAATGTGGAATCCCAAGAGCAGACAGCATCTCAGCCGCAGGCAGCGGCCGATGCACGCCGACCCGATGCGGTCGGCCACCTCATCTTCTGGCCCATCGTGGTTATCGGAATCGCCGCCGATCTCATCAGCAAGCATGCCATCTTCGCATGGCTCCAGACCGTCCCGGACAGGCAATACGAGGTGATCAACGGCATCTTCCGCCTGGTCATGTGGGAAAACGACGGCGCTGCCTTCAGCATCGCAGAGGGCCGCACCACGCTGCTCCTGACTGTGTCGGCAATCGCCCTTGTGGTCGTGCTCGCCATCTTTCTCTTCGGCCAGGTCCACCACCGCGTGATGCAGGTGGCGCTGGGGCTCTTTACCGCCGGCATCACGGGCAATCTCTACGACCGGGCCTTCAATGACGGCTATGTGAGGGATTTTCTCCTCTTCTCGTGGAAAGGACACCACTGGCCGGCCTTCAACATCGCCGACAGCATGCTCTGCACCGCCGTCGGACTCCTCATCCTCGTCAACATCACATCTGCATTTTCTCGAAAACCTGCTCATCAACAAACAGCGGCACATCCAGACCCGCACTGAGCGCCAGGGCGTCCGACGGCCGACTGTCGATCGTGACCACCTCGTCTTCCACTTCAACGTATAATTCCGCAAAAAACGTGTGATCCCGCAGGTCGTTGATCACCACCTTGGATACCGTCCCGCCCAACTCCTCGATCACATTGGCCAGCAGGTCGTGCGTCATCGGGCGGGGCAGCTCGATTTGTTTCAGCCGCCGGTCCAGTGCAAGAATTTCCGGCATGCCGATCACGATAGGGAAGCTCCGGTCGCCGTCCCGCTCCTGAAGGACGACGATCTGCTGATCCACCGTTTCATTGATGATGATGCGCACCAGTTCTACCGGAATTTCCATAGTCCACCGCCCCTTAGCTCATCGGCATACACCCGTTTGCATGTTCGTCTAATATGCGCCGATCTGCGTTCATCCGCAGACAGCAAAACGCTATTCATTATCCAACTGCTTTAAATGCGATTCCACCGCAGCCAATTGCTCCGTCAATTCCGCCAGTCTCTGCCGCGCCTGTTCGATCACCTCGGGCTTGGCCCGCGTCACAAAATTGTCGTTACTTAACTTCGCCCGAAGCGGCCCCACGCCGTTTTCAAGCTGCTGCTTTTGTTTGGTCAGACGCTGCCGCTCTGCCTCGCGGTCCACCACGCCGTGCACGTAAAGCTGAATGTCCTCCACGATGGCCGCCGCCGCGTCGGCCGCTTTGTCTATATCGGTTCCCACCGTGAAGTGTTGAATACCCGCCAGCGTTTGAACCAGATCGGCGTTTTCACGAAGAATCGCCGCACTTGCCTCCGGGGCGCTTGCCGACGCATCCAGCATCCTCGACGGCGCGATGTTGTGCCGGCTGCGGATGTCCCGAATCGCACGGACGACGTTCTGCACGGCCGATATCCGCTGCTCCGCCGTTTCGTCGATAAGCCCGTCGGCTGCCTCAGGCCACGCCCCGATCATCAGCGCTTCGGCCGCCGGTGCATCGACCACACCGTTAAGCCTGCGCGTGGGCGCGAGGTCGTTTAGCTTCTGGAAGATCCCCTCGGTAATGAACGGAATGAACGGGTGAAGCAGCCGCAGGGCCTGATCCAGCACGAACGCCAACACGTTCTGTGCTGTGCCGCGCCGCTCGTCCTGCATCCGCGGCTTGGCCCATTCCAGGTGCCAGTCGCACAGGTCGTTCCAGAAGAAGCGATAGATCGCACTTAGTGGCTCATTGTACTTGAACGCCTCAAGTCCGGCCGTCACCTCCTGAACCGTCCGCGTCAGTCGCGAAAGGATCCACCTGTCCGTAAGGTCCATGTCGGCCGCGTCGAACCCCTCGGGCGACGTCCCCTCCAGATTCATCATCGCAAATCGCGAGGCGTTCCACAGCTTATTGCAGAAGTTCCGCCCTATGTCGAACTTGGGCGACGTATTCACAGTCCGTCCGTCGGGCAGTTCCATGGGCGCAACCGGCATCCGAATATCCTGCGTATCCGTCGTCATGCTCGCTAATGTAAACCGCATCGCATCGGCCCCGTGACTGTCGATGGCGACGAGCGGGTCGATTCCGTTGCCGAGGCTCTTGGACATCTTGCGCCCCTGGCCGTCCTGGATCATCGCGTGGATATACACGTCCTTAAACGGGATGTCGCCCGCGCAATACTGCCCCATCATCACCATGCGCGAGACCCACAAGGTAATGATCTCTCGCGCCGTACACAGCACGTCGCCCGGATAAAACGTCTTCATCTCCGGCGTATCGTCCGGCCAGCCCAACGTACTGAAAGGCCAAAGTGCAGAACTGAACCACGTATCGAGCACGTCTGCATCGCGAACCCAGCCCTCAGCTTCCATCGCGCGTTCAAGCTCTTCGAATCCCGGTTTTACAGACGCATAGGTGACAGGCCCTTGATCCGTTTCCACGGTCGTACAGAACGTGCCGTAGTCACAGCGATTCGGATGTTTGCCCTCTCTGGACCACACGGGTATCTGATGGCCCCACCAGAGCTGACGGCTGATGGGCCAGTCGCGCAGGTTCTCCACCCATGTCTGGTAGGTCTTTCCATAGCGGTCGGGAATGAACCGCAGCCGGCCGTCCAGCAACGGTTTGAGCGCCAAACCGGCCAGCGAATTGACCGGCACGTCTGTGCCTTGGATGAGGCCTTCGCCGAACTTCTTCGCCAGATGCTCGACCGGCTTCTTGACGGCAACGTACCACTGGTCGGACAGATACGGCTCAATGGGGACGTGGCTGCGGTAGCTGTGGCCCACCTCATGCACGTACGGGCGAACGTCGTCCAGCAGCCCCTCCATGCGGAACCACTCGACAATCGCTTCCCGGGCTTCGAATCGGTCCATGCCCAGGAGCGACTGCGCTTCGGGCGTCGTCGCGTCGTCCCAGCCGTGCTTGTCGCTGATCGAGCCGTCCGGCGCCATCACGTTGATCACCGGCAGTGAGTGCCGCTGGCCGATCTGCCAGTCGTCGGGATCGTGCGCCGGCGTCACCTTCAGGAAGCCCGTCGAGAACCGTGCCTTCTCGTCGTCGCTATCGGGGTTGGGCAGAACCACGTGCTCATCCGCAACGATGGGTATCAGCCGCCCCACGATCGGCAGCCGCACCATCCTGCCTACGAGCGCCTTGGCCCGCGGGTCTGAGGGGTTCATCGCCACCGCCGTATCGCCTAACATCGTCTCCGGCCGGGTCGTGGCAACCGTGACGTAGGATGTCGCACTGCCATCCACCATCTCCACGTCGACCAACGGATACCGCAGGTACCAGAAGTTGCCCTGCACCGTCTCGTGCTCCACCTCGTCGTCGGCCAGCACTGTCTGTGTCGCGGGGTCCCAGTTTACCAGGCGCTTGCCGCGATAGATCAGCCCGTCGGCAAACAGCTTGAAAAAGTTGGCCCGCACCGCCTTGGCGCATATTTCGTCCATCGTAAACCGCGTTCGCGGCCAGTCGCAGGAACATCCCATCGCCTTAAGCTGGCCCAGGATGCACGCTTCGTACTCATCCTTCCACGCCTGCACCCGCGCGACGAATTCCTCGCGGGCAAAATCGGTCCGGCGTCTGCCCTCCTCGGCCAGAAGACGCTTTTCGACAACCGTCTGCGTCGCAATGCCCGCGTGGTCGGTCCCCGGCATCCACAGGGTGTTGAACCCCTGCATCCGCCGCCAGCGAATCAGAACGTCCTGAAGCGTATTGTTGAGCGCATGGCCCAGGTGCAGCGCCGCCGTCACATTCGGCGGCGGGATCACTATGGTATAGGCTCGGCGCCCGGAAGCGGCCTCTGCATCGGCATGCACGTAATTGCCTTGGGCCCAAATCGCCTGGGCCTCGGCCTCTATTGCTTTTGGTTCGTAAATCTTTGGAAGCTGCTCTTGCATGATCCCGTCGTATCTCCGTCCACAGGCGCCGCGCCCAACATCCGGACCTCTCGGCTCACATTCTTAACAAAAAAGGGGCCCGGCCAAATCGCTCCGGCCGGAACCCCATTCTAACATAATCGCCGAGCCTGTAAAGCGTCTCAATCCACGCTCAGGCTCATCAGGAACTCCGCATTCGACCGGTGCTTGGACAGCCGGTTCTTCAGCAGCTCGACGCTCTCGACCATATTCATCTCGCTGAGCACCTTGCGAAGCCGATACGTCAGTTCCAGCTCCTTCTTGTCCAGCAGCAGCTCTTCACGCCGCGTGCCCGACTTGCTGATATCGATCGACGGGAACGTCCGCCGCTCCACCAGCTTGCGGTCCAGGTGCAGTTCCATGTTGCCGGTCGCCTTGAACTCTTCGAAGATCACCTCGTCCATCTTCGAGCCCGTATCGATCAGCGCCGTGGCGATAATCGTCAGCGATCCGCCGTGTTCGATATTGCGAGCCGCTCCGAAAAACCGCTTGGGCATCTGCATTGCGTTTGCGTCCACGCCGCCCGTCAGTATCTTGCCGGAGTGCGGCATTTCCGTATTATACGCCCGAGCCAGACGTGTAATGGAATCCAGCAGAACAACCACGTCCTCACCATACTCCACCATACGCTTGGCCTTTTCGACCACCATTTCCGCCACCTGGCAATGCCGCGCCGTGGGCTCGTCGAACGTCGAAGAAATCACCTCGACGTCTTCGCTGGTCTTGCGCTCCATGTCGGTCACTTCCTCGGGCCGCTCGTCGATAAGCAGCACGATCATCTTGACCTCCGGATGATTGGCGCTGATCGAGTTGGCGATCTTCTGCAGCAGCACCGTCTTGCCGGTCCGCGGAGGCGCGACGATCAGACCGCGCTGCCCCTTGCCGATCGGCGTGATGAGGTCGATAATCCGCATGCTCAACTCGTCCGCCGTCGTCTCCAGCATCAGCCGTTCCTCGGCATGCAGCGGCGTCAGGTCGCGGAAGACCACCTTTTCAGCCAGCTTGTCGGGCTCCTGGTAGTTGATCGCCTCGACCCGCAGCAGCGCGAAATACTTCTCGCTTTCCTTCGGCGGCCGAATCTGACCGGATACGATGTTTCCGCTCCGGAGACCGAAACGGCGAATTTGAGAGGGCGACACGTATACGTCATCCGGCGACGAAAGATAGTTGTACGTGGGGCTGCGCAGAAAACCAAAACCGTCGGGAAGCACTTCCAGCACGCCTTCCCCGTACATCAGGCCGTTCTGCCGGATACGCTCCTTGAGTATCTTGAAGATCAGCTCCTGCTTGTTGAGCCCCATGTACTCGCTGATACCCTCTTTCTTGGCGAGTTTGTGGAGATCCGCCGCGTCCAGGTTCTGAAGATCCGTCAGATGCAGGTTGCCCTTCTTCACACGCTCGTACTTGGCGTGAATAGACTCATCCTTCTCGCCCTTTTTCTTGCCGGTATCCGCGGGCGCGCCTGTTTCGGCCCCCTGAACGTCGGTTTGCTGCTCGATACCGGCTTCAGCGTCCGCCACTGCGTTACCCGCTGCGTCTGCTTCCATGACGGATGCCTCCTCCGCCGAACCGCTTTCTATCGGCCTGGACGCCGGTTTCTTTTTCGTTTTTCTTGAGGCAGTTTTTGCCATGATTGTGATTACTCCTTCTTACTTACGTCATTCTGTACAGACGTACATTGTTTACTACTGAATCCCATGCCATACCATGGTCTCTGGGAGTTTTAAAGATTTGCCTTCTGGGTTGTAAAGATCACCCGTAATCGACACCCGTCAGGTGTTTATGCCCCGATACACAACTTCACTGTTACTTCTGCTGCTTCAAAGTTGAAAATATACGTGCGACCTGGTCGGCAAGGACCGATAAATCGGAATTGTTTCGCACGATATAATGAGCCATTTGTGCCTTTCTGTCCAGAGAAATTTGAAAATTTTCCCGTTTTTTTAGCTGATCTGCATCCCAGCCGGACCGTTTTGCGGCCCGCTCGGCTCGCGTTTCGGCGCCTGCCTCGACAAATACGAGCACATCGCACAGGTCAATCTGCCCGGCTTCTGCTAACAAGGGGATATCAAGGACAATTGCACTCACTTCACTCCGTTTGGTATATTCCCCAATCAACTCGATTGTTCGGTCAAAAACAAGTGGGTGAATAATCTCATTGATACGTGCAACGCTTCGCCGACCCTCAAATACTATATCGGCAAGACGCGCCCGGTCAATGAATCCTTCTTGGGTACAAATTTCTTTCCCGAAGCTCCGGACAATGCGGTCTCTTACATCCTGACGCTCCAGGAGCACAGCCACTATCGCGTCGGCGTCGATCACGGCGCAGCCCAGCTTAGCAAATTCCGCGGCCACAGTGCTCTTGCCCGAAGAAATGCCGCCCAATATTCCAATAACAGGCTTATGCGTGCTCATGTGTGCAGGGGATACTTTACCAGCCGCATCGGCTCAAGTCAATCCCGATAAGATAACTGATCAGCACCGCGGCCGGACCCATATCCCTGCCACTGCGCGCAAAAAAGCCCGGGGCCGAACCTCGTCGCCCCGGGCCTTGACTGTATTCGAATAAGACCGCTTAAGCCCTCAGATGAATTTGCCCCTGATGCACCTTCTGGGTTGCCTTGCGAAGACTCTTGAGCACGTAATTCTGAGCCACGGCCTCCCACCCCATGTGCCTGGCCAGATCATAACCCGACTCGATCATCGATGCCACCTCTGCGTCCTGCTTCGGCAGGCGGGCACATATCTCAAGGGCCACCCGCTGGCTTATCTGGTGCTCGATCCGGTCCCGTGCATCCTTGTTGATCTGCTGCAGGTCTTCCAGGTCGTACCAGCCGTCCCAGTTCAACTGTGTATAGTCGGCGATGATCACGTTTTTGACGTCCTGGCCGCCTGTTACCGCCTTGACAAAACCCGCACAGCCGCACACGTTGGAAACCACGCACAAACCTCCGAAACTCAGCGGCTCCAACTGTGCAATCCCGAAGGGTTCGTAAATGCTCTGGCCGAACTCCACGTCCGACCCCTTGCGGATATCCATGAACTCCATCTCGGCGGGGATACGCCGGCCGCAGCACGCACGATCAAAGCCGAACTGGTTGATAAACACCACCTTGACGTTGCGGCTTCGTGCGTTGAACTCCTGGACGCCCGTATAGAACGTCGCCTCGCCGCCGGAAAGATCGGGCATGCCTTCACGGTGGGCCACGGGCCAGTTATACCGTGCTTCCATGTCATAGACATCGGCGTCACGCCGCTTGCCGACCTCCGTACTCAAGACGAACAATACTGCCGTTCGTCCCTGCGTGCGGAACTCCCGGTCAATATGCTCCAGCACGCGCAGATCGCGCCAAAGCCCCTTGCTCGGCGTCATGCGCGTGACATGCGTAAAAACGAAGTCCGGCTTATAACCCAGCATGACGTCGCAGTAGGCCTGCAATCGCTCCTTGGACTGCTGCTTTTCCGCAAAGCTGATCTGCCAGGCGGGGATTCCGTTGTACGTCAGGTCAATGTCCGCGAGCTGGAATTCCGGCGCCATGAACCGCAGTTCTTCAACCACGTAATCGCCCACCGCCAGAATGTTGTCGCAGTGACGCGCCGCATCCACCAGTGCGAATTTGAAGAAGTGGCTCTGGTCGCCGAACACGTCGCTTACGCTCTGCCCGTTTTCCTTGGCCGCTTTCATCACGTTGTAGAACATGGTGTCGTGGCCGGAGTGTTTCTCTACAAGACGCCGCATCGGCGCTACTTCGTGCGCATAAAACACGGTCTTGAAATCGAACGGATCGAGAATTGCCTGGAGGGCCGTCGGCATGCCCATAAACTCGTGCGAGACAATAATCGTCGGAGTGTCGTGCTTGGCCGCACCGATCGCCTTCAACGCCGCGATCGCAGGCGGCGCCAGCCGCATGTACTGCTCGAACTCCCACAGGTTCTCGTACATGTCGCTGCGGATGCCGAACTCCTGGAACATGCGTCCCTTCAATTCGTTGACGGGCCTGTCCGCAATCCGCGTGATATCGATAAGAATGACCTCCGGCGAGCTCTTGTTGCCGCTCATCGGATCGACAAAGGTCCGACGGCCGTAAACAATATTTACGTTGAAGGCGTCTTCGATCTTTCGGAAGCCGGCAAAATAGTTCGACTTGATCATGCCGTCCATCGAGGAGTACAGAACCTCTCCGTCGGGCCCTAACCGCTCGCTCGCATCCCCATCCCTCGAAAACAGCGGGCTGATCAGAATATTGCGCCCCGTCTCCCGCTGATACGTATCGCTGGTGAAAAGACCCTCTAAAACGGCGCCGATACCGCCGATTTTCCCGATCGCCTCATGCGTGACGTGTGCCACGGTCGGTTTTGCACTCATTTTGCGTCCTCGCTAAGTATTTCTACTGCTCTCACGGTCTACAATTACAAGGTTTTCGCTCAAAACCTAATAAAATATAGGCAACGGCAACGGCCATTGCAACTACCTGCCGGCCGCACCGCTCCACTTTTTTTCACGCCCGAGAAAACACCAGCCCTTGACACTAAATATACGTGTTTTCTCGGACTCCGGCCTTGGCGTGTACAATTTTTTACGCTCCGGAAACAACGGTGCAACGGCATACACCTCCTCAAGAACGATGCCCAACGAGGTCGCCCCCTCCCATCTGTTATAGTGCCCATAAACAGTGCTTTTTTTCCTGTCGACATGCCGCAGGAGAAAAAAACAAACGAAACCACGGAGTCGAACACGGATTATACGCTGAGACAGCTAAAGATGTTTGCGGATATCCAGTACTTGTGTACATCCGGCCCGCGTCGGGCGCCACGCCTGGCGCGGCATGCCTGCAACGCAACATGGTTGTCAGCCCAGGCGGGTCACGTAAACGTAGTAGGCGCCGCGGCTGGCGCCGTCTTCGTCCATAAACCACGTCTGCAATGTTGCCTCGCCCGCCTGCAGCGGCGTTTCGAAGACGGCCGCCCTTTCCGACGTCCGGATCGGTTTGGTCGCGTCGAAGTTTGCGATCTTCAGCCTTGCGCTTTTGGGATCGATCGCCTTGCCCGGCCCGGCTGCTCCGATCGCCAGATCCGTCTCTTGCGGCCATCTCCGCAATTCGAAGCGGTATACACCGTCGTGCACCACGCGGACCGCCCAGAAACCGTTCCCCGAGCCTGCGTTCCGCACCGCCGACTGGTCCCAGGGCACGTCAGGGCCATGCCAGTCGTGACACGTCATCCGCACGGGATTCTCCGCCTCCGAGCCGATGTAAATCGGAACATACTCATCGAAGCGCAGCGAAATGCTTCGCCACCAACGCTCGTATGCCTCCCGCAGCGAACCGACCACCTCGGGGTTCTGTCCGGAGAGGTCACGCCTCTGCCCCGGGTCGGCCTTCACATCGTACAATTCCTTACCATTGATCAGCCGCCATCGCTGTGTCATCACCGCCGACTGCCGCCATTTCTCCGGATGCTCGATACGCTGGCTGTGCACGAAAAGCGTCCGCTCGGGCCACTCGCGCCGGCGCCCGGTCAGCCATTCCGCAAGGCTCGACCCGTCGAATTCCACAGCCGGCCGCTTCAACCGACATAATTCGATCAGCGTAGGCAGCATGTCAATGTGTGCGCACAAAGGCTCCACGTCCCGTCCGCCGTCGATGCCGCCGCCGGGCCACCGCACGAAACACGGCACACGATGCCCGCCGTCGTAGTGTGAGCCTTTGGCGCCCCGCATGCCCGCGTTGAAGCCTGTCGCTTCCGCGCCGTCCCTGGCGAAGCGCACGCCCGCAGCGGTGCCGTTGTCGGTCGTGAAGATCAGGATCGTGTTCTCCGCGAGTCCAAGCCGCTCCAGGTGCTTTACCAGCCGCCCCACGTTATCGTCGATGTTCGTGACCATACCCCAGAAATTCGCATTGGGCGTCTCCGCTCTTCCCTTGTACAGATCGCTGTACGCTTCGCCCACATTGTACGGCGAATGCGGCGCATTTGTGGGAATATAGCAGAAGAACGGCCGTTTGCGGTTCGTCTCGATAAACCGCATCGCACCGTCGAACCACACGTCCGTGCAATAGCCGGCGTATTTCTTCGGCACGCCGTTATGAACATACGTGTCGTCGAAGTAATCATTGCCCCAGTGATCCGGCGTCTGCCCGACCCCACCGCCGCCGTGGACCAGCGTCTCATCGAACCCGCGGTCCTCCGGCCGGTACGGGTAGTTGTCGCCCAGGTGCCACTTGCCGAAGATTCCCGTGCGATAGCCGCTGCCTGAGAACACGTCGGCCATCGTCACCTCGTCGGCCCGCATGATCGACCGCCCCATGATCGTGTGCCACACACCCGTTCGCGACGAGTACCGTCCCGTCATCAGCGCCGCCCGCGTCGGTGCACACGTCGGATCGACATGATAGTCCGTAAGCCGCACGCTCTCGGCATGCAGTGCATCAAGATTCGGCGTCTTGATCCATTGATTCCCCAGCGCCCCCACGTCGCCGTAACCCTGGTCGTCCGTCATGACCAGCACCACATTCGGCCGACTCGCACCGCCGCCGGCCGCCGCCGTCAACCCCTGACACCCGGCCGTCAAAAACGCCCCCGCTGAAACCCCCGCCGCCTTCAAAAACAAACGCCTATTCATCTCATCTCACAGGTATAACACGCCCTTATCTGCGATCATCTGCGGATAAGCTCAAGGCTTCTCCAGCAAGCCCCGGCCGCGCATCCATTTTTCACATAGCCCGGGCCAGCTTCCGGCCGCACCGACATTTGCGCCGAGTCCGAAGCCGTGCGGACCCTTCTCGAAGACATGCATCTCCGCGGGAACCTTGGCCTTGCGAAGGGCCAGGAAAAAATACACACTGTTCTCGGCCGGGACCGCCGTGTCTTCATGGGTCGCCAGCAGAAAGGTCGGCGGCGTCTGCGGTGTTACTTGCAGCTCGTTGGAGAACTTTCGCACCAACGCCTCGTCCGCATCTTTGCCCAGCAGATTGTTCTTCGAGCCCTGGTGCGTAAACCACTCCGTCAGGGAAATCACCGGGTAGACCAGCACCGCAAAGTCCGGCCGACAGCTCACCCGGTCGATCACGTCGTCGGTGTCCGTCCGCCCCGTATGAAAGTGCGTGGCCGCGGTTGAGGCCAGATGCCCGCCCGCCGAGAAACCCAATATGCCGATCCGCGCCGGGTCCACACCGAACTCCGCCGCCCGCGTACGCACCGTACTGATCGCCCGCTGCGCATCCGTCAGCGGCGCCGGATGCCCGTACCCCGCCCCGCTGTTGCGATGCCGATACTTCACAATAAAACCCGCAACACCGAACGAGTTGAGCCACTGTGCAATCTGATGCCCCTCATGGTCGCTCGCCAGATGCCCGTACCCGCCGCCGGGACAGATCACCACGGCCGCGCCTGTCGCCTTCTCCTTCGCCGGCAGGTAAATCGTAATCGACGGCTTGTCCCCGTCGGCATCGCCCTTGGCGCCCGGCGCGCCGGCCGGCCAAAGCAGCTCGGTGCGCGCCGTCTGCGCCTGCGCAAAAACCTGCGTCGTCAAAGTAACCGCAATCGCCACCATAATCAGACTTCCGGCAACATTCGCTTTCATAAAAACCTCTGTGTCCTTAGTAAATTTGTTGATCTGCGTTCATCTGCGTAATCTGCGGATAAGATTTAAGCGTTCACTTCCGGCAGCGGCCAATGCTCCGAAGACGTTCGCGCCGTCTTCAGGTAATCCATTATGGTCTGCACAATTTCGGGGTGCTTGTCCGCGACGTCCGTCGTCTCGCCTAAATCCTCATCGAGGTTGTACAATTCCACCTTGCCCGCATTCACAAATCGCACCAGCTTCCACGGCCCCATCCGCACGCCCTGCTTGCTGCCGCGCTCATGAAACTCCCAGTACAAAAACTTATGCTGCTTCTGCCTGCCGCCCACCAGCGCCGGCAGGTAGCTGATCCCGTCGATGTCTTCGGGCGCCTTTACACCTGCCGCCTCGCACGCCGTCGGCATAAAATCCCAGAAGGCCGACACATGATCACTCTCGTTGCCGGCCGCAATCCGCCCCGGCCATCGCACAATCATAGGCACTCGTATGCCGCCTTCGTACAGGTCGCGTTTGATCCCGCGGAGCGGTCCGCTGCTGTGGTTGAAGTCCGGATCGTTGCCGCCCTCCCGGTGCGGCCCGTTGTCGCTCGTGAAAATCACCAACGTGCTCTCATCGATGCCTAACTCCTTCAGCAGCGCAAACACCCGCCCGATGTCGCCGTCCATCCGCGTAATCATCGCCGCGTGCCCCTTCTGAGGCTCGGGCCAGTCCGTACCTTTGTATATCCCGTAATCCGGCACCTCCATCCCGGCCTTGCCCGCTTCGTTGTTGGCGTGCGGAATCGTCATCGACAGATATAAGAAGAACGGCCGCTGATAATTCTGGCGGATGAAATTCAGCCCTTCCTCCGCGATCAGATCGTGGGAATAATCCAGTTTGTTGCTCGACACCCCGCTCAGACTCGCAACCCCGTTCTTCACAGGATGATCCACAATGTTCCGCAGGGCCACCTTGTCCTCGTTTCGCCACAGGAAATCCGGGTAGTAATTGTGCGCATGCACCTGGCTCAGGTAGCCGTAGAAATAATCGAACCCTTTGCGATTCGGAATCCCCGTCGAACCCGCCTCGCCAAGCCCCCACTTGCCGCACAGTCCCGTCGCGTAACCCGCCGCCTTGAGCCGCTCGGCCACCGTGACATCCTCGGGCCGCAGCGGCACCAGCGCGTTGCCCCGAACGATCGCATGCCCCGTATGCAGACCCGTCATCAGCACGCACCGCGACGGTGCACACACCGTCGACCCCGCGTAATGCTGCGTAAACCGCATCCCCTCCGCCGCCATGCGGTCCAGGTTGGGCGTCTTGATCCGCTTCTGTCCGTAACAGCCCAAATCGCCGTAACCTAAGTCATCGGCAAACAGAAACACAATATTCGGCTTCCGCGCCGACCGCCGCCCTCCCAGCACCACACACCCGCCTAAGTTCAGCGCCCCGGCCGCCGCCGCAAACCCCGCCGTTTTCAGGAAAGCTCTTCGGTCCACCATAGCCTCCTTCGCAAAAGCCACATCACCATAGCGCTATACATTTCAAAGGTATTTATCTCGTATGTCGAAGTCTGCGTTCGTCTGCGCAATCTGCGGATGAATCACTGCGCCATCAACCACGCCAACGTAAACGTCTCAAATACAATCGTCTCATAAGGGCTCTTCTCGCCCGCCTCGTACAAACACCCGATCCGCCCGTCCGGCAGCACCGTCATACACGAGTAGGCGGCCGGTCCGGCGTGCAGCATTTTTGCCGCCGGCCACGTTTGTCCCTCATCTAAACTCGCCCGCACCGTCATCCGGATGCGCTGGTCCGCGTCCGCCGGGTTCGAAAACAGAAGCACGTTCTGCGCATCTGGCGCGGCGTACGAAATAAAGCTTGCCTGACACCGCGGCTCCGGAAGCGCGGCATCGTGCCAAATCGCCGACCACGTCGTTCCGCCGTCGGTACTCGTGGACACCGCGCGATTCTTCTTCAAACGATAGTAATTTCGCATGTTCAGCATCAGCCGCCCGTCCGACAGTTCCGCAACCTGGCACTCGTTCACCTCATCGGTCGGCGTCCGCCCGCCCAACTCCCACGTCTTGCCGTGATCGTCCGACCAGATCACATGCGAATAATATTTTCGCGTCTCTGCCTCAATGTGGTCGCACGGTATCACCAGACGCCCCTTGTGCTCGCCCTTCGTAAGTTGTATCCCCGTGCACGGCCCCGTCGCGTACCACGTCCAGTCGGCGCGCTTCACCGCCGCAGTAATCTCCTCGGGCTTCGACCATGTCCGCCCGTCATCCTCCGACCGCGTCACAAACACCCGCCGCGTATCCTTGCTTGTTTGCGCAATGATTGCCGACTCGCGGTCGTCGCCCCGGTTCCACGTCATCAACAGATGAATCGTCCCGGTGCCCACATCCACCACCGGGCATGGATTGCCGCAGGTGTTCGCCCCATCGTCCCAAACCACCTCTGCCGCAGACCACGTATGCCCCCCATCCTCCGACCGCTTCACCAGCATGTCAATATCGCCCGCATCGCCCCGGCCGCTCTTGCGCCCCTCGCAAAAGGCTAACACCGCACCCCCCCGCGTCACAATCACCGCGGGAATGCGATACGTATGATACCCGTCCTCCCCGCTGATAAACACCTCCGTCTGTTGCGGCCGGTGTGCCGCCGCCAGCGCATCGAGCTCCTCCAGCTTAAACCGCACGCTCACGATATACGGCGACTCCCCCTGCACCCAGTATCCGTACGTCGTGGTAACAAACGTGCCGTCCGGCAACAGTTCTAAGCCGGGATACGCACAATCCCACGCATGGCGATTATCCATCAGCCGCACGCGATACTGCCCTTGGCGGCCCTCCACAATATCCTCATACCGTCCCACCCAGCCGACCCAGTCGCCCTGGGTCGCGCTCTGCCGCGCCGTATCCCGAAACGTGATAAACAGCCGCCCGTCCGGGGCGTACTTCGCCGTCTGCCTATCGCCCGTCAACGCTGCCGGCAGTTGGCGCGGCTCGGACCACGTCGCCCCCTCATTCTCGCTGAGGATGACAAACGAATTGAACTTGCGGCTGTTCTCCCGCAAAAGCACGGCAATCTGCCTGCCGTCCGGCGACCGCACCGCACCCGGTTCGCACAAATGCGCCGCCGCATGCGTGGCAATCGCCTCCGGCTGCGACCATGTCAGGCCGCCGTCCCGTGATAGCGTCTTGTACACGATGAACTTGTCGGGCACGCCCTTGCCCCGCAGAAAGCGGCCGTCGTCATGAAACAGCGCCATATAGTCGCCGTTGGTCAGCCGCACCAGCGACGACATCGCCACAATCCCGCCAAAGTCCCCGATGGGCTCCAGATCCGACCACGTCTCTCCGTCGCTTTCTGAGACCGCCATACGAATGGGGTACAGCCCCGAGAACATGATCAATCGCCGCTTGCCGGCCTTGTCGACCGTGCGGTAAAGCGTGGGAACCTCCTGCGATGTCGCCCAACTGGCCGGTGTTGGCAGCCGCTCGGACCAGGTCAGCCCGCCGTCGGTGCTCCGCTTCATTACAATCGCCCCCCGCCCGTGACCCTTCGGGTACACCGCGATTATCGTCCGCCCATCCTCCAGCAGCACCGTCGTAGGATGCCCCAGGTACTGCCCCGCCTCGCGGTCCACCACCACCTGCCGCTCAACCTGCCCCGCCAGATCGATCACGGGCACGGTATACCCCGGCGCCATTGTCGATGCCTGCCCCCAAACAGGCACAGCCGCAAGACACCCCAGCGCAACACAAACACAAACGCCCGCCTTCATGCGATCACCCTTCCTTTACCATGCGGCGCAGCCCGAATGTGCTGAACGCCGCTAAATCAACAACTCACGATGACCCCTCCTTGGCGCCGTTCCACATCCACATGCTCGTCGCGCCGAACCAAACAAAGGTCGCTACGATCATGGTCCCCTTGGCCGCATCGAGCGATACCGCACCGACCATGTACAGCACACCCATCAGCACCAGCACTATCAATGAAACCCAACTGCAAAGTTTTGTGATCGTCCGTGCAATCGGCAGTTCGTGCAATTGACGCTGATAGACCAGGCTCAACACCACGTAAAGCACCGCCGCAAAGAACCACCCCGGCAGCGAGACAAAGAACATCTTGTCAAAACCGTAGCGCAACATAAGCATAACGCAGAACGCAAGCGTCAAGAACCACGTCAGTCCGGCCGCCCAGTTGAAGCTCTTGCGGCTCCACTCGGCGAAACTGCTCCGCAGCCCCAGTTTCCGCATGAACCAGAAGTCGACAAACACCACCGCCCCCATGGGCATCAGCAGCATCCCGTACAGCGCCACGAAACCCAGCAGTTTCATCGCAATCGCCGGGAACAATGCCGCAATGGTCGCGATCGCGCCCGTAACCAGCGTCACCATAAATCGTGAACGCTTCGGAACAATCGCCTGAAAGGCCAGACCCGCCCGGTAGATCGTCGGGTTCGCCGTCGTCCAGCCCGCGATCACCACGCACACCAGACCCGCCAGACCCGCCGCACGCCAGGCCAACGGCCCCGGCAGCACATCCGTGTCGCTCGGGTTCAAATGAAGCTGGTACGCATACAGAATCGACGCCGAAACCCAGGCCATGAAATGGCCCACGTACATGCCCGATGCCGAGGCAACGCCATACCACGATTTCTTGGCGAACCGAAAAACACTCAGATCGCTCATTCCAACGTGCATCGCCATATTACAGAACCACGCAAAGAACATGACATGCCAGAACGTGAACTTCACCTGTCCTGCTTGCGGATCGCCGCCCTTCCAGATGCTCGTCTTGGCCAGAGTCCACAAATCTCCCGCCGACCGGATCTCGGCGCCCGTCGAATCGATGAACTGCCGCAGCCCCACGAACCCGAACACCAGGAAAACCAGCACCATCCACGGCGCGGCAATGTTTGCAAACTTAGCAACCGTTTGATACCCGCAGGCCGCTACGATCGAAATCAGCGCCCCTACCCCCAGCACCGCCAGCACCCAGCCGATGCTGTTCGGGTACAAGTCGTTCAGCCCGGGCATCGGAAACTTCGCCCAGACCCCCACTGCCGTCGCCGACACCGTAATCATCGCACCGGCCAGAAAGCAGAACATCACGCCGTTAGCGAGGTTATACAACGTCACGAGATTGCGGCCGCAAATCTTTTCGAGCTGGTAATACAGCGTGAGCCGCGCCCGCGTCGCAATCGGCGCACATAAGAACATCCAGCTCAGCACCGCCAGCGCATTGCCCACGATCAGCCCGCCGACAAGATCCGCGGCGCTGACTCCCGCCGCCACAAACAGCGGCCCGATCATCAGCTCTGTCCCCGCGCAATGCTCGCCGGCATACATGCCGATGAAGCTCTTGAAACCCAGCAACCGGCTCTGCGGCACCGGCTGGCGCTCGAACTCGCCGCCCGCCGCGTCCTCATGCACCGCCGTTTCGGCTGCCGCGCATGACGGCATCCCGTCGACAACCAGCTTGCCCCCTGCGCCCCGCTGCAACTGCTCTTGCTGATCCATTGCACATTCCTTAAAATGCGTTGGCTATGCCCGCCGACTCAAGACCTTTTCCTCATACGTTTTCACCGCCTCCATCCAGGCCCACCCCGGCGGTGTTTCCGATTTCAAACAATAGTAATCCCACACCGCCCCGAACGGAAGCGTCTTCAGTTCCTCCAGCAAACCCAGGCGCCGCGTATAATCGCCCACCGCCTCCATTTCCCGCAGCGTCTCCACAGGCTCCAGCAGCGCCATTAGCAACGCCTTGATCATGCACCGTGTCCCGATCACCCATGCCGCGATCCGATTAATGCTCGCATCGAAGAAATCCAGCCCGATGTGCACCCGATCCAGATAGGCACCCCGCACCAGCTGCTGCGCGATCGCCTTCAATTCGTCGTCCAGAATCACCACATGATCGCTGTCCCACCGCACCGGCCGAGAAACATGCAGCAGCAACTCCGGCACAAACAGCAGCACCGCGGAAATCTTGTCGCTGATGACCTCCGTCGGATGAAAATGCCCCGCATCCAAACACAACAGCTTTTGATTGGCCACCGCGTAGCCCAGGTAAAACTCGTGCGATCCGGTCGTATAGCTCTCCGCCCCGATGCCGAACAGCTTGCTCTCCACCGCGTCCCGGTTGTGGGCCGCCTCCATAGGTTCGGCAAAAATCTCATCCAGCGACTGCATCAATATCTCTCGCGGCCGCTTCCGGTCCACAGGCACGTCTTTGTACCCATCCGGAATCCACACGTTTGTCACCACCGGGTTCGCAAGCGCCATGCCCATCACCGCCCCGATCCGCCGGCAGGCGATCCCATGCTCCACCCAAAACCGCCGAATACCCTCGTCGGAACTGCTAAGCGTAAAACCCGAGGCTGCATTCGGGTGTGAAAAGAAGGTCGGATTGAAATCGAGCCCCATCCCCCGCGCCTTTGCCCAGTCAACCCACCCCGCAAAATGCGACGCATCCAGTGCATTGCGTTCGACTCGCCTGCCCCCCGTCTCGGCGTAGATCGCATGAAGATTGAATCGGTGCCGGCCGGGAATCAAACGCAGCGCCTCATCAGCATCCGCCCGCAGCTCGTCGGCCGTACGCGCCTTGCCGGGGTAATTGCCTGTTACCGCCAGCCCTCCATCCAGACCAGCATCGGGATTCTCGAAGCCCCCCACGTCGTCCCCCTGCCAGCAGTGGAGCGATATCGCTATCTTCCGCAGCGCGGCCATAGCCGCCTCGGTATCCACCCCGTACTGCGCGTATATCTCTTTCGCCAGCCGGTAACCGTCCTCGATCAATCTGTCATTTCCCAACGCCGCGTCCTTTCAAGTCGTTCACGCTTTCTCGTAATGCGCCAGCAGCGCTTTCTCCGCCTCCACATTCCAAAGCCCGTCCCGCAGCTTTGCCGCTACTTCAGGCAACGCTTCGCCTAATTTTTCCAGCGGCGTCAGCCCCAGACCCTCGCACGACGGATACACCAGAATCTTACCCGGTATCAGGGCCTTCTCCACCGCGCGAATCCCCTCTACCGCGCCGTCCAGCCCCGTCACGGCCGCTACGGAGATATCCGTATCCAGCGTGCGCGCCTCCACCTTCGCCAGCACCGCCACCATGTCCTCCAGCACCGAACCGCTCGTCCCGATGAAATAGCAATGCTTTGCGATATAAGCGTCCAGATCGACCGGCCCGGTCACATGCGCCGGTATTCCCGCAAAGATATTAATGATAGCCCCCTCGGCCGCCTGCACTACCGCCTGCGCCGCCAGCGCCGGAACCGGCGCCATCAGCGCCACATAGTTGAACGCCGTCTCCGGGGGATTCTCCTTCGGATTGTAAGGCACATATTGCACCGCGCGCTCCGCCGCCATGGGCTCGGCGATCCGCGACAGCAGCCCCAGCCGGTGCGCGTCCAGATCGCCCGCATAAACCTGAACCCCTTCAACGCCCTGGCAGATGTTGCGGATGACGTGCATCACACCCATCGGCCCGCCGGCCCCGACCACGTTGATCGCATCGCCGGGGCGAATCTCACCGGTCGCCGGAATATGCTTCATCGACTCCGCAGCGTCATAGCCCGTCGTCCCGATGATCCGGATGTTGCCGTAGTGCACCCGTCCGATCATCGATGTTACCTCGGACCCGAACTGCCCGCCGCACTGCACGATGTTCAACAGGCCGCTCGGCCCGACCTTGGCGAAGAGCGCCTCCGCCGTCTCGGCCCGCGATCCGAAGTAAACCACGTCATCGAAACCGGTATCGTCCGCTTCCGAAAGCACCGAAATTTCAACAATGTCCACTCCCCAGTCCGCGGCTTCCGCCGGCAGCTTACCTAACCATTGCACCACCGCCGGCCGCTTGTAATACTTGAGCAGCGACCCGAACGCCCGCCCATTGACCGCCGCCTCGGCCACGACCAGCATCCGGCCTGCCACCTTGAGCGTCGTCCGCTCCTCCACCGCGTACGCATCCTCCACGCACGCCCAGGGCTCCACGAGCGCTACCGCCGACGCCGACAGCCCTTCCGACGCCTCCAGCAAAAACAACTCCCCTTTCGGCGACGTTATCACCCGCTGGTCCATCAGCACGTACTGCTGCAGGCCGCCCTCGAAGTTATACCCAAACGATGCATTTGAATTGGTTGTCGGCAGCCACCGGTAATCTGTCTCAACCAGATACCGCCCGCCCAGCATCACACCCTTGACGTTCTCGCCCATCGCCACCACCCGAAGCACCGTCTCGTGCCCCGGAACCGTCGGCTCATCGTCAGGCACGTAACTGGGAATCTCCTCCAGGACATCCCTTGAAATGCCAGAAAGGATATCCTGCTTCCGGGCATGTGCGCCGAACTGCTTAAGAAGCTTCAAATCCGAAAAGCACAGCCCCACCGCCTCCACCTTGCCCAATATCTGCTCCGGCCCAACCTTCGGCACGGCTTTGTTCCGATTCAACGTCAACTCGTCCGGCCCGGTCAACTGAACCGCCGAACTGACCTCTGGTATCTCAAACCTCATATCGCATTCACCTTATTTCTCAAGCTGTTTCAATATCTCATCCGGCGTCATCTCTGCATTCAAGTCCGCCGGCGGTTCCGCGTTTATGCGCTCCCCCACCGCCACATAAAACGCGTTCTTCGCCGCCCGGTCCGCGAAGTGCCCCTTCGCCCACGCGCTCGTATAGCCCATTGCCGCCGCCCGCTGCAGCGCCGAATGCCCGTACACGATGTGGGCCCCTTTCAGGAATATCGCCGCCAGCGGCCGCAGCTCAGCGGAGTCAAAATCGTCCACGAACTTTTGGCCCGGACTGTTCATCTCCGTCCCCATCACCACCGGCAGATCGAGCTTCTCGGCCAACGCCACCACCGCGTAGAGATTCGTCAGCTTCTCATCCTTCACTCCAGGAGCATAGTTGCGGTCCGGAATTACGTTAATCGCCTCGGCCCCTGTCGACATTGCGACCTCCAGCAGCCGCTCGATCTCGCGCTCGCCATCCGACATCCCGTTGAGCCACGTGTGCGTTGGAATGCCCCCTGCGTCCAACAGAAACCGATTCATCGCCTCAATCGTCGGAAACGCCCCCGCGTCAGGCTGAACATACCCCGCGCCGCCCTGTTTCATGGTCTTCTGACGAATCATGTTCAAGAGCTTGCCGCCCTCGGGCAGCCCCAGCCCCTCGACCTCCACACCCAGCTTGACGCGCCAGTATTCCGCCAGGTCCCGATCCGACGGAAACATCGCCCGCGCTTTCCGCGCGTATGCCGTGCACAAATGCCGCTCCGTAGGATTCCCCGCCGGCGTCAACGGCGCGACATCCGCCTCGTAATCCAGTTCAACCGGGCTCAAATACGCATTCACCCGTGCCATTGACGCAAGGTTCCGCTCCTGTGCAGTCTCCTTCAACCGCCGCAGAAACGCCGCCGGCTCACCCGTTAGCTGCCCGCTCGGCATCCCCACCCCCATGTGATAGCTGATTCCCGGCTCGCCCGGAGAATTAATCTCCTTGTCCGCAAACTCCGGGATGAACACACGCGTCTCGATTCCCACAACGCCCTTCAAGCCCAACCGGGCACACGCCGAATGAAACTCCTCTAACCCGTCCAGCACGTCGAAGTCCGCGATTCCGGCAACTGCCAGGCCGCCCCTCCGCGCCAGCCACGCAAATTTGGTGGGCGAATAACCGTAGGTATTGAAGGAAAAAAACGTGTGACAATGAATGTTGACGCTCTTGGCCGGCGGCGCCAGCTCAATCCGCCCCGCTTCCGCCAATTCAATCAGCCGCTCCAGCGCATCGACCCGCACCCGCGGATCGAAACTGTCGAGCGCCGCTTCCAATTTATCTATCAACGCAGAACTCCCTGTACCGTTGCTATTTCGAGATGTTATTGTGGCGACATCACCACAACATCCTTGCGCCGCCCGGCCGGAACCACCTCAAGAGAAACGAGCTTGCCGCCCGCAACCCGACCCGCGACGACGGTAGTATAGGGGGCATGGAGCCTGAAATCAACATCCCATTCCTTCGGCCAGGCCGGCAGCAGAAGAATCTTTTCCCCCTCGGTCTGCATCAGCATCGCCTGGAGCGCCTTGAGCAGCACGCCGCCATGATCCTGATCCGGAACCCAATCATAGTTCGGACCCCAGAATGCAGGGAATCGCGACCCCGTATCCTTGCTCCTCGCTCGCGCCGCCAGATTTGCCTTCGCCTCCTGCGCAAGCCCTAAATACGCCATGAAAATATCATCCTGCCGCCAACCGGAAGCGCCTCGGTCCCACCGGTGCTTCAGAGCCTCCACGCCGAGCCCGGCGTTTGCCTTCTCAAACGCAACCTGCCGAAACGGAAACACGGCGTATAACTCCGGGTTCTCGATGTTCCGCTTATCCGCAAACTTCTCCGCAGGCGCAAGCATCTCGACCCCATCCGCCTCGCGTGTGGGCAGGTCCGGCAGCTTTTTCAAGAACGCACGCCAGCCGTCGCGCTGACCCGCCGAACTCAACCGCTCCGGCAATCCCAGCAGCCGCTGCGTCACCGCCCTCAGTCCGGCAACCTCCGGCATCGGATTCGTACAGTCCCACCACGTCTCCAGCGCCTGCGACGGATGCATTACCAATTTGCCGTCAGGGCCAGTCTTGTAGTAGTTATCAAAGAACGCCAGCACTTCCGCCGCGACCGGCAGCACCTTTTCCAGCAGAAACCGCTCATCCAGCGTGTGCTCATAGTAATCCAGCATCATCCAGACAAACTCAGGTCCCGCGACCCACTCCCATTTGTGCCAGCCGCTCTCCTGAAGCTTGTCCTGCCGCTCCGCGAACGGCGTCCACCCGTAAGATTCGTTGAACACCGCCCCCCAGAAGTAAATGCACTCCGGGTAATAAGCGCCCGCGTGCCCGAAGTAATGCCGCGTGCGGTACTTCGATACCTCGAACACCTGGCCCGCATACATCTCAAACAACGGCGCCATCAGACCGAAATCGCCGCTGGCGCACATGCTGATATAGGGCAGCCGCGTATTCTGCCACCAGTACCCCGGCCCCCACAGCCGGTAATCCGGGTCGCCTTCATGATCCACCGTAAAGATTGTCCCGTTGAACTTGATCGGATACGCCCCGCGCCCCGCGCACGCATTAATAAACCGCTGCAGGATGTAGCCCCGTGTCACCACAAACGCGTCCGTCCCCGCTTCAATCGTCTGCCGTGCAATGCGCTGACCGTTAAGATACAGATTCAGCCCGCTGGCGTCCGCTGTCGCCGCCACGTGAGACCACTGGCCCGCGGGCAGCACGTTGTCGGCGCCGATAGTCCCCACCTGCGTGATAAACCGCAAACCGTTGCTCGGCCATGTAT
>JACZKQ010000188.1 GCA_014859965.1 Phycisphaerae bacterium | reverse complement strand
CATCGCCCTGATGCTCAGGTTGCTCTCCAGCAGAGCCCTATCCTTCAGAGCGATCTGGACAGAGTAACCCAAGCGAGCTATAATGGCAACAGTGAAGTGAAATCGTTAAGACCGTTTACACAGTTATGTGAACACACCCGCTTTCTTCCTTACGGGCGAAAGCGGCCTGCATTTTTTTTTGCGTGTTTGTTTTTAGTCTTCGAGCAGTTGTATTTGTATTTTTCGGAACTGTGTGGGGTGGCTTTCGGCCTGGAAGGCTATGTAGCCTTCTTCAATGATCAGGCTGCCGTTGGGGCCGATGCGTTTCTTTGCGTCGGCGTCGCGTTCATCGAGTTGCGGCTGTTCATACTGGAGGACGACCTGGCCGTCGATTATGTGCTTGACGGTTTTGCCGCCGCGGACTTCGACGTCCATGGTTACCCACTGGTCGCCGTGGTAGGTCTTGGATTTGGACTCGATGCAGTGTGTGGTGACGAGCTGATTGTTCATTACGACGTTGGTTCCGGGGGTGCAGAGATTGCCCGTGGTGCGGTTTCCGGTTCCGCTGCCGCCGAGGAGCTGGACCTCGATTGAGACGGGGAAATCCTGGGCCTTTCTCATGGTCTCGGGCGACTGGCAGTGGAGCATGATACCGTTGTTGCGGAATGCCCAGCCGGGGCCGCCGGGGACCTGGTCGCCGACGAAGCGGTATTCGACGCGAACGATGTAGTGCGAGAATTTCTGGTCGTAGAAGATGTGGCCGAATTTGTTGTCGAAATTTTTGTACTTGTCGTACGACACCGTGAGGAGGCCGTCTTTGACGCCGAAGGTGTCGAGGTAGTTGTCGCCGAGGTCGTGGCCGGCGAACTTGATCTTCCAGTTGTCGAGGTCCTTGCCGTTGAACAGATCGACCCACTTGGATTTCTCGTCCAGCGGCTTGATCATGATGTTTTTGTAATGGATTACGCTGTCGGGGTCATGGCCCTGGATGGCGATGGTGCCGCTGGAGAGCTTGCGGCCGCCCTTGACGCCGTCGGGCTCGGTGTAGTCCACGGTGACCTTGCCGTCGACCTTGATGATGATGCGCTTGTCCTGTACGATGATGTGCTGGGTGAACCATTCGCCGTCTTTGGACGGGGCGTTATCGATGACATCGACGACGCCGTAGAGGCCGCCGGTCTTCTTGCGGTCGCTGTGGGTGGTATTGACCTGGACCTCGTAGCCCTTGTTGGGCCAGCCGCTTTCCTGGTACTCCGTGTGGAAGTACATGCCGCTGTTGGCCTTCGGGAAGGTCATGACGTCGGCTTTCCATTCGAAGTTTTTGAAGTTGGCGCCGCAGACGGGCCCGTTGTAGAAGAGGTGGCTCCTGGGCCCGTCGACGACGAGAAGGCCGTCTTTGACGCTGAAGGTGTCCTTGTTTTCGCTGGCCTTCCAGCCGGAGAGATCCTTGCCGTTGAAGAGGGAGATCCAGCCATCGTCCGCGAGCAGCGGGCCGGTGAGTATGGCTGCGAGAACAGAGAAAACCAGACACTTGAACGCCAGATGCTTTTTCATCATACTTGCTCCTAATGCAGGTGCGCTTGCCGCCCGGATCGCGATGGCACGCTGCATTCGCTGATCCCTGGGAAGCCGATTAGATTCTCTATTATAGTCGCAGATCGTGGGGCGTTTGTCAAGTGAGCTGAGTTGGCGGGAGGGGATGTGACTGGATAGGAAAGATAGCGTTTTACATGGCGGGGGAGATGTGGTATGCTGGCGGCTGTAGTTTGCAGGCGTGTGTCGGTGAAGATCGAGGAGATTTGAATGACTTTCATTTGGAGGTTAGTGCCATGTGCGAACACTGCAATCGACGTGAGTTTATGGGGACAGGGCTGGCGGGCGGGTTGATGCTGGCCGGGGCGACGTGGACACATTCGTGGGCGCTGGGAGCGCCGCCTTCATTGCCGCGGGGCAAGTCGCGGATATGCGTTGTCTTTACGGGCGTGCCGGGGCCTGAGGATCGGGATTGGGGGGCGGACGGCGTGCAGGTGGCTGCGATGAAGGCTCGCCTGGCGAAGGCGGAGAAGGCGTTGGGGAACGTTGAGTTGGTGGTGGGGCATTCGAACAGTGCGCAGGAGACGGCGGCGCTGTTGGAGAAGACGGGGGCGGGCGCACCGGTGCTTGCGATTAACGTGCGGAATTTTGCGTTGACACGGGTGGTGCAGCCGATCCTGGAGGGGGCGCATCCGATGGTGGTGTTTTCGCTGCCGGCGAGCGGGCATGACTGGATGTATGCTCCGCGGTGGCATCGGCAGGGGCATCGGGTGAGTCTTCTGCCGAGCAGGGATTACGATGAGCTGGAGCGGGCGATTCGCATGCTGCGGGTCGTTCCGATGATGAAGCAGACGCGGATACTGTTGTTCCCGCCGGCGCGGGGGACAGCGGCGGCGCAGTCGCCGGAGGAGATCAAGAAGCGTCTGGGGGCGGACGTTGTGGCCGTGGCGGAGAAGACGTTCGACGAGATGATTGCGGCGGCAGACGACGGGGCGG
Source organism: Phycisphaerae bacterium (assembly GCA_014859965.1). Lineage (GTDB taxonomy): Bacteria > Planctomycetota > Phycisphaerae > Sedimentisphaerales > Anaerohalosphaeraceae > JACZKQ01. Next base: position 825 of record JACZKQ010000188.1, on the reverse strand, counting down.
TTCGGGCGGAGATTGATCGCTGGACGAAGGAGGCGAAGGAGATCATCGAGCCGAACGCCGACGACATTCGGAAGGCGGCCAAGGTGAGTGTTGCGCTGCAGCTTCTGATGGAGCGGGAGAAGGCACAGGGACTGGCGGTCGGGACGTGCATGGGATGGCTGCCGAAGGGATTTCCGTGTCTGGGGTTTACTCGGCTGCGCGACTGCGGGATTCCGGCGGCGTGCGAGGGGGACATGGACTCGCTGCTGACGATGCTGCTGTTTCAGTACGCGATCGATCGGCCGGGCTTCCAGGGGAATGCGACGTTCGACACATCCCGCAATGCGTTGTGGACCGCGCATTGCACGGCGCCGCTGAAGATGGATGGCGCCGACGGCGCCGATGCGCCGTATCTGCTGCGCGGCCATTCCGAGGTCGGCGGCAGCGGGTGCGTGCCGGAGATACTGTATCGGGTCGGCGAGACTATTACCCGGTGCAAGATGATTAACCTGAATACGATACTGGCCTCTACGGGCAAGATTATCGAGGTGCCGACGAAGTCGGTGCGGGCGTGCCGCACTCAGATCGTTACGGAAGTGGCCGATGCGGCGAAGATGGCGGCCAACTGGAGCAAGGCGATCGAGAGCGAGGATGCGATGACGCTGCTGCACCGGGTGGTGTTCTATGGCGACCATATGGATACGGTGTGCCATCTTGCGCGTTTGATGGGTATGGAAGTGGTGGTGGAAGGCTGATCGGGAGGCGCTTATGAAGTGTTTGCGGATTGCCGGCTCAGGGTTTATGCTGCTGTGGGGTGTGGCCTTTGTCTGGGGCCAAGCTGCGTAC
>JACZKQ010000187.1 GCA_014859965.1 Phycisphaerae bacterium | reverse complement strand
GGGCGAGTGGGCGCGATGCCGGGTGCGGTCCACTAAGGTGGGGGTGGAACGCCCCTGGCGCCCTGGGGTTATATATAGTGGAAGCGCCCTTTGGCGAAACCAGGGCCTATGCTTTTACTATTTTGTTTCTGTTTCGTTTTACTTTGGCGGTTGCGTTTCTTGTGTCGAGGACGAGTTTGGCGTTCTGTACTATCATGTTGTAGTCGTAGTCGCTGTGGTCGGTGGCGATGAGGACGGCGTCGTATTTTTTGAGCATTGCGGGGCTGATGGGTTTGCTCTTCATTTTGAGGTCGTGTTCTCGCTGTTTGTGGGTCTGAGGGATGTAGGGGTCGTTGTAGTCGACCTTGGCGCCGTGCTTTCGGAGGAGTTCGATGAGTACGATGGAGGGCGACTCGCGGAGGTCGTCGATGTCTTTTTTGTAGGCGAGGCCGAGGACGAGGACTTTGCTTCCGTTGAGGGGCTTTTTGCGGTCGGAGAGGGCCTTTAGCAACTGGTGGATGACGTAGTAGGGCATCTGGACGTTGATCTCGCCGGCCAGTTCGATGAAGCGGGTGTTCATGTCGTACTGGCGTGCTTTCCATGTGAGATAGAAGGGGTCGATGGGGATGCAGTGGCCGCCGAGGCCGGGGCCGGGGTAGAAGGCCTGGAAGCCGAACGGCTTGGTCTTTGCGGCGTTGATGACGGACCAGACGTCGATGCCCATGCGGTCGAAGAGCTGTTTGAGTTCGTTGACCATTGCGATGTTGACGCAGCGGTAGGAATTCTCCAGGATTTTGGAGGCTTCGGCGACTTCGCAGGACTCGACGGGGACGACGGTTTTGATGGCGTGGCTGTACAGTTCGACGGCGAGGTCGAGGCTTTGCTTGTCGAGGCCGCCGACGACCTTGGCGATGGTGGCGGTTTCGAACTGGGGATTGCCGGGGTCTTCTCGCTCGGGTGAGTAGGCGAGGTAGAAATCCTTGCCGGCTTTGAGGCCGGACGCTTCGAGGATGGGGAGCATGAGTTCGCGCGTCGTGCCGGGGTAGGTGGTGCTTTCGAGGACGATTAACTGGCCTTTGCGGAGGTATTTGGAGATGGTGCGGCAGGTCGTTTCGACGTAGGTCATGTCGGGCTCGCGATTTTCCGTGAGCGGCGTGGGGACGCAGATCAGTATTGCGTCGGGTTTGGACAGTTGGGACATGGCGGCGGTGGCCTTGAAGCCTTTGTCCTTGATCATGGTCTTCAACTCGGCGTCGGTGACGCTTTTGATGGGGGTGATGCCTTTGTTGAGCCTTTCGACGCGGCGTTCGTTGACGTCGAAGCCGAGGACCTTCAGGTCATTGTTGCAGAACGCGCGGGCCAAAGGGAGGCCCACGTAGCCCATGCCTACAATGCCGACCATCATTTGTTTTTGTTTCGCTGCTGCTTTGCGCTTGGCCATGCGTTATACCTCTATCAAGAATTTTCATGCGGATGCCCTGAAGCTATTTTATCGGCAGTTGTCGTGGGCTTCTTTGACAATAAATGGGCCGCAGATGGGCGGCGGCCGACCTTCCGGGCGGATGCCGGTCTCTGGCTGTGGGATGTAACTATTGACGGGAGAAGGGGTTATCGTGTTCTTGCAGTGAATGGACGGGGGCGGTCGTGAATTGGCTGGATTGCCGTCCGTTGGCGGTCGGAGGTGTGAAGCCGTCGATATCCGTCGACGAGCAAGAGATTTGCAGCGATGACCTTCTTCATGAACGCGCGCTGGTCGGGGCTTGTGTCGGCGAGGCCGGTTGCATGGTCGCACGAGTAAACGGCGACGGCGGGGGGGACGCAGGCGGCGGGGGGCAGTTCAACGCCGCGGACAACCGCACCCATGTCGATGAAGGTTCCGTCTCCGCAGGCGGCGTCGAAGACCTTTGCGCCGAAACCGACGAAACAGCCTTTGCCGATCGTGCAGGGGCCGTGGACGATGCAGCCGTGGGACAATGACGTTCGTGTGCCCACCGAGACGCTCGTTCCGCCGAGGGCGTGGATAATGACGCCATCCTGTATGTTGCATTCGGCTGCGATGTCGACGGGGGCGACCTGGCCGCGGGTGTCCGTTTCGTCGGCCCTGATGATGGCGCCGGGGCCGATGAAGACGCGCGATCCGATGCGGACGCGGCCAATCACGAGGGCGGTGGGGTCGATGAAGGCGGTTGGGTGCACCTCGGGCCAGTTTCCCGAGGGGTCGGGCCGCAGAGATGAGTGCGTGTCAGGTTTCATTTTTTTTCTCCGTTGTCGTTTTGGGCCGGGTCGATGTGGGGATCGGAAACGCGGATGCCCTTGTCGGCGAGCAGTCGGAGGACGCGGCCGGGCTTTTCGGGCGGGCAGTTGAATCGTTCGAGCCAATCCGGCGGGGCGAGCCTGCCGCTGAGTGCTTCATAGACGGCGGCCGGGCGCGGTTCGCATTCGAGCCAGCCGCCGGAGATCTCGTGGACACAGATGCCGGATTCCCTGAGGACTTGCGCCACGTGGCGGGTGTCGAGGGGTGCACGGGGCAGGTCGGTCCTGCACCATACATCGCAGGCGACACTCAGATCGAGGACGAATTCGCTGGAACGGGTCCTGTGGGCGGGTCGCGGCTCGGCGGCAAAATGATGCGCGAGAATCAGTTCGGCAGCAGCGGCGATGCCCGGTGCTGTTTCGGTGTCGGGCGGGAGGTCGGCGAGGTGGTTTCGGCCGTGGCCTGTGAGAACGTAGATTCCCCGGGCCCCGGCATTGCGTGCGAGCTGAATGTCGTGGGGGTGATCGCCTATTGTGAAGGATCTGTTGAGGTCGAGGTCATGGCTTGCGGCCGCTTTTTTGAGGAAGTAAGGTTCGGGTTTGATACAGCGGCACTGATCGGAGCGGCGATGGGGGCAGACGTAGACGTCGCGTATTCTGACCTTTCTCTTGAGCAAGGTGTTGACGACGTGCGTATTGACGCGATTGACATCCGTTCGCGTGATTACGCCCTCGGCGACGCCCGGCTGGTTTGTGACGATGAACAGCATAAGGTGTTTTTGAAGTTCCCGCAGTGCGTTGAAGGTTTCCGGGAAGAAAACGACGTCGGACGGGTTTTTCAGGTGGCCTCGATCCTCGATGAGGGTGCCGTCTCTGTCCAGGAATACCGCAGCTTCTCGGTTATTACTCATAATCATCTTATCTATTCACTCCTGTTGTTCAGGGCACATCTATCGTCGTCACGCAGCCGCCTGCCACGGTGCAGGCGGCCGGCATGACGACACTGCTTACAAATCGAACGGGGAGACGTAATCTCCTTTGGTTTTTTTCAGCTGCCGGAGGCGGCTTCTTTGCGCGTCAAGGATATCGAACAGGGCGGCCGGCGCGTCGGCGACGTGTTCGCGGTGGAACGCTTCGACCCGGTCCATCTTTGCCAGGTTTTCGGGTACGCGGATTGTGAACTGGCTGATGTAGTCTTCTTTGGAGTAGTCCTTGTCGAGCAAGGCGCCGAACAGCGGCACGAGGTCTTCATACTTCGGGATGAGGCCGGTCGGGGAGGCCAGGGCATCGACGTCGTCGTGCACTCGCAGCTCCATCCATTTGGCCCAGACGTGCTTGTCTCGCACGCCGTTGACGAAGCGGCCCTGCGGGTCTCTGAGGAAGTAGTTGACGCCGAAGACCAGCGGCGGGTTTTTCATGCCGCGGACAAACTCCAGGTTGTTGCTGATGTACTTGCCTAAGGGGATCGCCACGAAATCCTGAATGCTCATGAGGTTGATTTCCGGTACGCCTTCTTTGCCGATCGTGGCGAAGGTGGTCTCGGTTTCGAGAGAGGCTCCGTAGGCGACGATGCCGTGGCTCCAGTCGTAGCCCTGCTGCACGGGGACATAAGCCTTGGGGTCGCGGCCGCCGTACATGATGCCCTGGAGCACGACGCCGTCGGGGCTTTCCAGTTGGGGTTCACAGTTGGCGAGGGCCTTGAGGGTTACGGCGTATCGTGCGTTTTTGTGCGCCAGCGGGATGGGATTGCCCTTTGCATCCTTCTTGCCTTCGAACCATTCGCCGGAGAAGTTGACGCCCTTGTCGGGTGTTTTGGTTTCCATGCCGAGCCAGTAGGGTTTGCCGTCGGCTACGAGGAGGTTCGAGAAAATGACCTCGCCGGGCTTGTTCAAGACGTCGCAGATGACGGGGTCATCTTTGTCGTTGACGTTCTGTATAATTCCGAAGATGCCCGCCTCGGCGTTGACGGCGCGGAACTGGCCGTCGATGTTGCGGAAATAGGCGATGTCGTCGGCCATGATGGTTTCGCCGGGGAGCATGGCTGTGGAGGTTTTGCCGCAGGCGCTGGGGAATGCGCCGGCGAGGAAGGTCTTGCGGCCGCCGGGTCCGTGGACGCCGGATATGAACATGTGTTCGGCGAGCCAGCCTTCCTGGTCGGCCCTGCGGATTGTCAGGCGGAGGGCGAGTTTCTTCAGTCCGACGGTGTTGCCCGCGTACTGCGTGTTCACCGTGTATACCGTGTCGGTCGCGTGGTCAATGTAGATTCGTTTTTTGTCGTGCTCGACGCTGACCATTCGGTCGTCGACCTTGCCGCAGGAGTGCAGGGTGGCGAAGAACCGGGCCTTTTCGCCGAGACGTCGGAACTCGTCATAGCCGAGGCGGTAGAGCAGGTTGAGGGCGTGTGCGACGTACCAGGAGTCGGTGCATTCGATGCAGGGGATGCTGAAGACGGAGTTGGCGGGGCCGAGCGTCATGCAGCGGACGATCAGGGTTCTGCCCTTCATGGCGCCGTCGAGCAGGCCGCGGACCTCCGCCAGGCCTTCCCGGCGTTCGATCTGATTCAGCGCCTTGCTCAGCTTTTCGCCGTCGCCGACCAGATATTTGGTTACCTCGCGGTCGCGGCCCTGATCCTCCATGCCGTCGAAGTGGCACGTGTGGCCGGCAATTTTGAGCGGCTGTTCTTCGCCGTTTTTCACGGCCATTTCGCGCACGTAGGCCACGTCCTCGTCGGAATCCGTGACGACGTACACCGACGCCGGTTTGCACAAGGCGATGCTGTCGGCCACGAATTCGTGCACCTTGGCGTTATCGATTTTCATTAGCCGCTGGTAATGCTCCTGCGTCATAGAATTCTTCAGAAGCTTTGCGTTCTCTTGCTGCATTGTCTTTGCTCCTTCCGGCAATTTATATGCAAACTCAATTTGTTTCTTCTTGTCAGGCCGGCCGTTGGCCGGTGAAACTGACGATCATCACGCCGTTGCCGGACTCCGGGTCGATTCGCAGCATCGAACTTTCAACCGGGCGGTCCACAATATTTGCTAACGTGCATTCAAAGTTTTCTTTGGCGGCGTCAAAGGCATCGCTGTAGCACCTCTCCAGCAGCGCTCGCCTTTCGGCATCGCCATGTGCGAACTCTTTTTCAACGGGCGGCACAATGTGCTGAAGCGTCAGAATGCACTGGGCCGCGTGCATGTCGATCAAAATCGCTTTGGGCGTCCACCGGAGGTGCTCGCCGACAAATTCCGCCGCCGCATTTCTGACCTGCTGCTTCAAGCTTTTCTGTTTGTTCATGCGTTCAGGTCCTTAAAACCCGCCTTATCTGCGGTCATAGACTTTGGGCCCGGAGCGCCTGGGAGCCATAATGTGCTATCAGGTGGTCGAGTATCACCATGGCGGTATAGTTTTCGGCGACGGGCCAGATTCGCGCGACAATGGTGGGGTCTCGGCGGGTAATGGCGGCCAGTTGTCGATTCTCCAAGGTGTACTTGTCGATGGTGTGCTGCGGTTTGTCGATCGTCGGCGTCGGTTTGACGGCCAATCTGACGACGATGGGCTGGCCCGTCGCGAGCCCGCCTGTGATGCCGCCGGCATTGTTGGAGTCGAAGATAACGCGGCCGTTTTCGGCGCGCATCTGGTCGTTGCTTTGATAGCCGGTCATATCCTTGACGGCGAAACCCGCTCCAACCTCCACCCCCTTGACGGCGCCCAAACCAAGCATTCTGCCGAGTTCGGCGTCGAGTTTTGAGAATACCGGCTCGCCCAGGCCGGCGGGCGCGCCGGTGACCATCACCTCGACGATGCCGCCGGCGGAGTCGCCTGTTGCGGAAATCCTGTTGCATGCGTCGGTCATCGCCTGGGCGGCGTCAATGTCGGGACAGTTGACGATGTGATGTACGCGGTATTTGTCCTTGATTTGGGCGGCATCGATCTTGGGGGCCTTGTCACGGATGGCCTCTATCTCCTGTTCGATTTGTGCCAGGATGGCGGCCTTTTCCAGGAATCTCATGTCCATTGTGATTCGGTTTTTGACGTACACTTCCTGGTAGAACGGATCAAAGTCGCACCGCATACGCTTGTAGGCGTTCGTGTAGGCCAGAATTTTATCGGGGTCCACATCGGGGCAGCGTACCGAGGCGAGTTCCTTGACATAGGAGAAGACCTCGATTCCGCACCTTTTCAGGATCTTCTTGGCGACGTACCCGGCAGCGACGATGGTGGATGTGTAGCGGCCGCTGAAAATTCCGGCGCCGATTGCATCATCGTCGGGGCCGTACTTGACGAACGATGCATAGGAGGCATGGCCTGGCCGGGGGGTGCGGTTGGTGTCCTGGTATTGCTTGATATGGATAAAGTGGCGGTCCAGATTGGGGATGAGGATCGTCAGGGGCGTTCCGTTGGTCCGGTTTGCGTTGCCGGCGCCTTCAATGGTGTCGGCGGCGTTCAGGCCGGAGTAGATGACGGGCAGATCGGGCTCTTTTCTGGGCGACGAAAGTTCATCGGCCCCGGGCTTGCGGAGCAGCAGGTCGCCGTAGATTTCCTGTTCCGTTAACAGCAGTCCCGGGGTATGGCCCTGCACGACCGCAGTGAGGCCTTCCTGGTAAGAGGCTCCGGCTACAGTTACCTGAAAATTACGTCCCAAATGGCAGCCTATCATGCGTTTTCCTTTCTGTCAGCCGGCATCGCTGACCGGCAAGGGCAACAAAAAAAGGCCAGCGACCCCGCAGTGGGGCCGCTGGCCTGTATCTGGTTACGCCATCCATCGACAATGGACCGCGAACAACATAGTCGGCTTCAAGGCAAAAACGAAAAACCGGCAACAGCTAAGCGTCAATCTGCTGTTTACCGGCTTATTCTCCAGCAGGTGGCTCATCGCCACCCCCTGTCAATCCGCCTTTATCTTACGCGTGCATTTTATCAAGTGTTTCGATCAGGTCAACCAGAAATGCAAAAAATCCTGCGCCTCGATCATTATTTGGATCCGGCGGGCGGATCTGCGATCGTGAATACGATAACGCGTTCGCCTGTGACGGTGCTGATATCGGTGTGGAGGCTGATGACGTTCTTGCCGGTAATGTCAGAGATTGTCTTTTCGAGGAGCGGCCGGGCTTTTTCGAGGAGTTCCATCCTGACTTGCTTGACGAGAGCCCGCCCGTTAGAGGTTGGATCGGCCTTGGCGAGCTGCTTCTCGGCGGGCGTGAGGACCCGCTGGAGGCGGACGACGACTATATCATCGAGGTAATACGTCCGAGTCTCGTCGGGCCCGCGGCCCATGTATTCCTTTTCGAACCTGATGATCGCTTCGCTGATCTCGGCTTCTATCTGACCCTTGGTGCGGTCTTCAAGCATATTCTGCGCCTGCAAAAAAATACGGCAACGGCCGCAAGCCCTTTCGCTGCCCTGTGAATTCACTTATAAGCATAATAGCCAAATTGCCGTTCACGTCAACAATTTAAATCGTTACAGCGGCGACCTTTACGACAGGGGCGCCTTTATGGTTCCTGCCGGGTGATTTTGAGGGTGCAGGGGCGTTGCGAAGGGAGTTTGAAGCGGATGGGGGTACGGGCCGCGGTTATGGTCAGGGTTTGGGTGGCGAGGGGGTTTGGGGAGTCGTCGGGCGTCAGGGCGACGTTGTATGTGCCTTTTGAGAGGAGGTAGAGTTCGGCGGCCATGGGACGCTCTTTGGTGTCGAAATTATAGAGGTTTGCGGTGAAGTGTGTTGTGCCGGAGTCGGTGACGAGGGCGGCGATGTTGCGGCTGGGTGTGAGCCAGCGGACGGCGTTGAGGGGGAAGTAGAGGGCGGAGCCGGGGTCGCCCGTGGCGGTTGCGTACAAGAGTCCTGTGTTTGGCGAACGGGCTGGGGTGGTGGTCCCGGGGACGATGCCGTCCGGGCCGAAGATTCTCGGGAAGTAGAGGACGCGGTCTGTGTAGCGGACCTCGCTTGTGTAGCTTTCGAAGTTGATGCGGAGGGCCTCGGCGGTCTGTTCGAAGGCGTCGGCGAGTTGTTCGATGCGGCCGCGGTTGCGGTATTGCATGTAGGTTGTGGTGCGGCGGGCGAGCAGGTCGTCGAATTCGCTGCTTCCGGTGAGGAATGTGTACCTGGTGATTGCCTGGGTGATTGCGTCCATGTTCCTGGCGCACCAGGCTTCGGTTCCCCTGGCGGGCGTCGAGGCGGGGGGGGTCTTGAGGTATTTGAGTTGAATGGCGGCCATAGATCGGAGCGGGGCGAGGTATTTCTCGTCGGCGGTCATGTGCCATGTAAGGACGAGGGTGTCGGTCATGAGTCCCATGGCGCTTGGCCAGAGGTAGAGGGTGGACTCGCCGTGGTTTTTCGGGTCCCACCATTCGTCGGCCAGGCCGCCGATGCGGCCGTCAGGCCAGTGGATGGCACTGGGGATGATGCCGGCGGGTTTGCCGCGTTCGGCGCGGGCGGTAGCGTCGACCCACGTGTCCATCCAGGCGGAGAACAGGCGGGTGAGGTCGGCGTCGCCGGTGCGCTGCCAATAAAGCAGGGCCGGCTGGACGGCGCGCGGGTGGTAGACGGTGTCGCAGGCCCGCTGTGGGTTGGCGTCGACCTTGTCGACAGTGAAGTAGGTGCTCTTGAACTGCAGGAAGCCGCGTTCGTTGCGTCCGGTCCAGAGGGTGTCCATGAGTTCGGCGAGGCGGAGGGCGCGCTGTTTCCATGCGGGGTTGTCGGGGTCGAGGTGCATCATGGGTGTGATGACGTCGGCGGAATCTTCAGCGGTATGCTCGACGTCGGTCATGCGGCTGGTGTAGCCGCCTTTCATGTGGGGCTGGTTCATCATGGCTTCGGAGAAACGCTGCTGGGCGGCGGTGATTTTGGGATTGTCGAATGCGATGAGGACAGGGACCCACCATCGCCACATCTCGCAGTCGTCGCCCCAGCCGCCGCCGTACTGTCCGTCGGGCTGCATGCGGTTGTCGATCCACCATTCGATGATGTCGGTGAGTCGCTCCAGGCCTTCGCGCTGAGCGGCCGCCCAGCGGGGGGCGTTGGCGGGGGCTTCGTACGTTTTGGGCGCCCGGATGGGCGAGCCGAGGTACATGGCGGCGATGCGGTTTTTGGGGAACGCCTGGCGGTAGTTTTCGAATAACCGTCGCGCTCCGGCGAGGAAGGGGGCTTGGCGGTCGGGGTGGCGCCCTATATTTCCGGATTCGAGGGCATACCACGTGATCATGCGGGCGCGATAGAGCCAGGTGAGGGGTTCGAGCGGGGAGTTGTCGCTCAGGCCGAAGTCGTAATCCATCTTGTTGCGCACGGTGCCGCCGAAGTAGTTCAGGCGGGAGAGTTCGAGCCATTGGCGGATTTCTTTTATGAGTTTGGCGAGGTCGTCGGCGAAGGGCTTTTCGTGGGGCTGTTTCTGCAGGTCGACGAGGATTTCCAGACGTTCGCGGTCGCAATCGGTGTTGCCGGCCTTTTCGATGGCGGTGCGGATACCGGCTGCCACGGTTTGCGCGGCGGTATGCGACGGAAGGATTGCCGCTGCTGCGATGAGCAAGACTAATGCTTTGCTTGTCATAGTAACTCCTGAATGTATGCCAATGACTTCGTCTATGGGCGGATGGGCGTCTTCGGACTGTCAGGATACCCGTTTTGGGCAGGACATGCAATGCGCGGGAGTGGGTCTGGGCAGGGCAAACGCATTCTCCTCATAACTCGCTGGGCAGGCAGCGCGCCAGGGCCGAGCAAAACCGGCCGGGGCCCCAGAGGCCAAAATCCCCCCCGGCGAACAGATGCTCCTGATTTTGGCCTCTGCCCAACCGGTTTTGCTCTCCATTGTCGCCGCAGGTTGGGTCTGGGATGCGGACATTCGGAGAATGCGCCTGCCCTGTGGGTATGGGCAGAGTATTTGAAAGCGGGGTTCAAAGGTGGTATACTGTTCGAGGTTTTCCGTCGGGAGTGCGGCTGGGTGGCCGTTCGGCGACGGGCCCAGGCCTATTTATGGAGGTGTTCTATGAGTATTGATCGTCGCAGTTTTCTGAAGGTTTCGGCGGCCGCGATGGGGGCGGGGTTTGTTGGGT
>JACZKQ010000186.1 GCA_014859965.1 Phycisphaerae bacterium | reverse complement strand
GCCCTGGTACGTGGATACGGTGAACAGCTTTGGGGCTCGCACGTCGCGTGAGATCCACTCGGCGGCACTCTGGCCCGGCGGACAGAAAAGGGCGACAAAACGGTCGACCCACTGGTCGCGGATGGCGAGGCTGGGGGCGAGGATGAGGGCGGGGCGATTGAGGCGGCGGACCACCTCCAGGCCGAGGACCGTTTTGCCGGAGCCGGGGGCGGCGACGATGTGGAGGTGATTGTCGTCGAGATGCGCTTGCAGCTCTTCGAGCACCCGGGCCTGATAGTCGCGCCAGGGGAGGCTGAACTGGATGTTCGGCGGAAAGGATTTCATGACGCCATTATACCGGCATTGCAGGCGGGCGGCAAGGCCCGGGACCCGTGTCAAGGTGAATGGACGGCGTTGGACGAGGTTGTAGGCGGGCGCTATTTCATAGCGTTAAATACAGTGGCCACGCTGAACTGTGGACAATGGGAGTTGTTTTTGATGAAAACGGTTTGCACGGTTTGCGGCCGGGGGTATAATGGCTGGGCCGAGGGGATCGGGAGTTGGCTGCTGTGTATTTCGGCGGCTGACGGGCAGACGTGGATCGCAGGCGGTTTGGTTATGCTGGTGAGATGTTTTATGTGGCAACGGGACGGGGGAGATGAGTATGTTTTTGCAGGTGTGGGCTCGCTTGAGGGCGGCGCAAAAGCGAATATGGGGTCTGACCTTTTAAAGTTCTGTTCGGATGGATAACATCTATGAAAAATGAGAAAGGTCTCTTAGTTTGGCCTGTAAGGATATAACTGTGGCATGAAGACGAGGAACACGCCTGCACTGTGTATGAGCGTTGGATTGCTGTTGGCGGTGATTGCCGGAACAGCACTGTATCTTCTCCATAGGACCACTTTCCGCAATGACGAGACGCTAAGCGCAACGGAGAGAATTGTTCGAGACAATGACATCTACACAGCATCTCTCTTGCTGGCGCGCCAGTACTACGAAGATATTGATATCGCTGACGCCAACCGCGCTCTCCAGCAGGTTGTCGTGGTACTGCAAGTACGAATCGCCGGGCAAAAGACTCCGGCGGAGGCCATCGCATGTATAAACGACTGCCTTTTCCGTGAGTATCGGCTGCAGGCAAGTGATTTGTTGGTTGTCGAAAACCTGCTGCCGGACAAGGTGCTGGCCAACAGAAGAGGGCATTGCGTCGGTCTTTCGCTTTTATACCTTGCGCTCGCCGAAAAGCTGGGTTTGCCCGTTTTCATGAAGCACGTTCCGTCCCACGCGTATCTCTGCTATGACGACGGCTCAACGGTCTTTAACATTGACCCAACGCTGGAGGGTGCGGCTTATCCGGACATATATTATGCATCCCACTTTGCCTGCCCCGAACGGCATCCGGTAATCAACAAACTGAACAAGCGCGAAGCCTTGGGCTTGTTCCTGAACAACCTGGCTCATCATTCCAGACAGGACACACGTGCACTGATCATCCAGAACCAAGCACTGATGCTCAATCCCGATTGTGAGACGGTTCATACGAATATGGGGGTGCTTCTTGCGGGCCAGGGAAAAACGAAGCAGGCCGCCAAGCACCTCGAGCAAGCCGTGCGGATCAATCCTTCTTCGTGGCAACCTTATGTCCAGCTCGCCAAAATCTGCTATCACCACGGCCGCTACAAGCGGGCAAGCGAATGCTATGCCGAGGCTGTCAACCTGCTTCCCAAGTCTTTCAATATGCGAGTGTTACACGAACATGGCGTTCCCGGCAAACAGGTTCTGATCGATCACGCCCGAAGCATTCTCGCGTGCGAAGATACGCCGCGCGAGACACTGATCGGATGCGGCGCGGCTTTGTTTCAGCAAGGAATGCATGAGTTGTCGAATGAAGTCTTCACCAGAGCGTTGGTCCGCTACCCGGAAAACTTGCTTACGCATGAGTACTGCGCGCTGACGGATTTTCATTTGGGCAACTATGAACAGGCCCGCCAACACGCTGCCATTGCGGACGAATCCTGGGGGTACGCGACGGCCTACAGTCCGTCTGTGCTGATCAAGACGATTGCGGAGTGTTACAGGGAATTGGGACTGTCGCAGGCTCTTCTCAAAGACTGTGACGCTGCTCTGGCCAGTATCCACAAATCAATTGAAATAGGGGGACCCGGCAGCAATGCGCTGTGTGCATTGGCCGAAGTTCATCTGCTCAAGGGCAATCGCGGGGAGGCAATCAGGGTTTTTGAAGAAGCACGAGATCTTGACCCTTCGAACACACGGATCCGGCAGAAACTGCAATCCCTCTAGCCCTGAGAGCACCAGACTGTTTGCAGACGCTGTAAGGTTGTGCGCACAGTTCGTACGCGAAAAACGTCTTTTCTCTGGTCGATCGTACATGATCCAAACAGAAACCATACAATGGTGCAGGTCTTGGAATGCCGGAGAATGCGACAGTCCTGTGGGCAGCCCGGCGACTCCTTGATTTACGGCAGGAGATTGGCGTAGGTTGAGGGGGTGAGGTTGAGGGTTCGGGCGTGGTTGAAGGTTAGTTCGAGCATTTTCATTTGGGGGTCGAAGCCGTTGAGGGACCAGGGGTGCCAGATGAGGGAGATGTGGGGCTTTTTGGTTTCGAGGGCGGCTTCGAGGAAGACGCGGTTGACTTCGAATTCATCGTGCGGCGTTTTGACGAAGTCGGCCGGGATTCCTTTGGGCATTGGGGAGGGCCAGAGGGTGAGGCGGCGGGCGCCCCATCGGTTGTTGTCTTTGAGGAGGTTTTCGTGCCAGCCGTGGCCGGGCAGTTCCCAGAGGCCGGGGAAGCCGTCGGGGCCGTAGTGGAACGGGGGTTCGATGAGGGCAGGCATGGAGCAGTCGGGGCCCCAGAGGAGGCTGCTGACGTAGCGGTAGCCGGCTTCGTGGACGAGTTTGAGGAGGTCGGGGGCGCCTTTGAAGGCGTTGTCGAAACCGACGGCGGGTCTTAGGCCGAGGCAAGGGCGCTCAAAGACGCTTTCGATGAGTTCCTTGGACTTGAAGATTTCCTGCCGCTGCTCGTCGGGGGATGCGGCTCGGCCGCAGAGGGGGTGGTCGCGGAGGAGCTTGTGGCTCCATGTGTGGGAGGCGACCTCGAAGAGGGGGTCGGCGAGGAGGTCTTTGTATTCTTTGGCGTTTGCCTGGAGGGTGGTGCCGGTGATGAAGAAGGTGGCGGGCATTTCGAGGCGTTTGTGGACGGCGACGATTTGGCGGCAGGCGGCGAGGCAGGCGGGGGATTCGGTGTCGTAGGCGGCGATATAGCGGGTGGGCCTGCTGGCGGCGGGGTCGGCGAAGGTCAGGCGGGGGAGCATGGCGGCGGCGACTGCTGCGCCCATGAGGTCTCTTCTTGACAGATGAGTCACGGTGGCCTCCTTTACAGGAACCGTTGAACTGAGCAAGAAATGGCCGCGGCTGAATGGATCGGCCGCGGCCATGGGTCTTGCGTCTATTGCCAAACGCGATTTAGTCGGTGCCGGGAATGGCGGCGACATCGTCGGCCGGGGCCTTTACTGCGCCCTTTTCGAAGTCTTCAGCCGAGGGGCTGCACTTGAGGTTGTACCACGGCGTGTTGGCGTTTTCGACCACGTCTTTGTACCGGACGAGTTTGCCGGTGTAGGTGGCGATGCGTCCCATGATGGCGACGAGCGTGGCTTCGGCGACGTTCTTTGCCTCGTTGAGGGGCTTGTCGGCGATGATGCTGCGCATGAGGGCCACGTGCTCCTGGACGTACGGGTTGCGTTCTTCAAAGTCGGGAACCGTGATTTCCTTCTTGTTGAACATGTTGAGTCCGCCGTTGCCCCAGGTCGTGCCGTTGGTGCCTGTGAAGTATTCGCTGACGCGGCCGTCGGTGCTGTTGATCTGTCGGCACATGCTGTGGATGTGGCAGCCTTCGCCCCAGTCGAAGTCGATGCTGTGGAAGTCGAACTGGTTGCCGGTTTTGCGGCGTGCGCGTCCGCCGAAGCCGAGGGCGGCGACGGGCGGGCGGCCGAGGTACCACATGGCGACGTCGATGTTATGGACGTGCTGCTCGACGATGTGGTCGCCGGACATTTCGGTGAAGCTGACCCAGTTGCGGACCATGTAGTCGGCGTCGGATTCGTTCTGGTTTTTGCGCTGGTACCAGAGTGCTCCGCCGCACCAATAGATGGCGCCGCCGAGGATGGTTCCGATGGCGCCTTCGCCGATGCGATGGGCCATTTTCTGGTAGGAGGCTTCGTGGCGGCGCTGGGTGCCTGCGACGATGGCCAGGCCTGCGCTCTTGGCGAGTTCACCGGCGGCGATGACCTGACGGCCACCGGGCGGGTCGACGGCTACGGGCTTTTCCATGAAGACGTGCTTGCCGGCTTTAATCGCCGCTTCGAGGTGGAGCGGGCGGAAGTTGGGCGAGGTTGCGATGAGGACCACGTCGACGTCGGTGGCGAGCAGCTTCTTGTAGCAGTCGGCGCCGCCGAAGCAGCGTTCTTCGGGCACGCCCTTGCCGCGGCCGGTTCCGACGGCCTTGTGCTTGAACCAGTCGGCGGTGGCGACGACCTCGGTGGGAATGCCGACGATCTTGCCCGCTTCGATACAATCGTTGAGCGCGCCGTTGCCGCGTCCGCCGCAGCCGATGAGGCCGATGCGGAGTTTTTCGGGTGCGGCCGCGAAGACGCCGGGACTGATCATGGCCGCGGCGCCGACGGCGGCCGAGGTCTTCATGAAATCCCGCCGCGAGAGGCCGCGGACGATTCTGTTCATTTGACTCATACTGTTTTTCCTTTCAAACGTGAAGTTAGTACAACCTGATCTAACGTGACATACTATATTTTCGCCTCGGCCCACTGCTGTTCGAGGAGGCGGAACGACTTGGGGATTTCGACGTTGGGGTCGCCCTTGCAGCCGCATTCGAGGGAGCAGTAGTCCTGGTAGCCGATCATCTTGAGGCCTCGGAAGCCGTCGACGAAGCTGCGGTCATCCTGGCCGGGGAGGTTGCGTGCGCGGCTGGCGAGGTGGACGTGGTGACAGTATTTGCCGGCGGAGAGGAAGGCGCCGCAGTCGCTGGTCTCTTCGATGCACATGTGGTAGAAGTCGCCCATCATGCAGACGCCGGGGTGTTTGGCGTCGCGGCAGATGGCGGCGGCGTCGGCGAGGAGGCGAAGGAAGAAGCACTCGCCGCGGTTGAGGGGCTCCAGGAGGACGCGGGTGCCGCATTTTACGGCGTGGTCGCCGAGCTGGGGGAGGACTTCTTCGAGGAGGATTTTGCGGCCTTCCTTGTTGTTGAGTTCGGTCTGGCCGTTGAAGGCGGGGACGATGATCATGCCGGTCGATTCGAGTTCGCCGGCGGCGGTGAGGATTTCTTTGCTGCTTTCGATGGCCTGCTTGCGGATTTCGGGGTCGTGCGAGATGGGCACGCCGCGGAAGCCGGCGCAGATGGCGGCCATTTTGACGTTGGTGCCCCTGAGGGCGTCCTTGATTTCCTTGACGCGGCCGGGGAGTCCGCCGCCGCCGACTTCGAGGCCGACGCCGCCCCAGTCCTGGAGCTTGCGGACTTTTTCGGCGAGATTGCCTCCGGGGATGCGGCCGTCCTGGCTGGCGAGCTTGAGGACGGCTTCTTTTTTCGGCTGGTCCTGGGCTATTGCGGCTGCGGGTTTGAGGCCGGCACCGGCCAGTGCGGCTGCGCCGGCGGCGGAGGCGATGAAATGACGTCGGTCCATGTTATGCTCCTGTTTATTCAATTGTTTTTTGTAGCGTTTCTGCCGCAGGCGGCGGCGATTGTTTGATCCGCAGATGTCGCAGATTTGCGCAGATATTCGTGTCTTCCTCTGCGAACACCTGCTTATCTTCGGAGCCCTTCTGCTTTGACAATTTCACGATTCATATTCTAAAGACGTTTGACGCCTGGCATTTTATGGCAAAACGGATGCCTGTCCCTGGTTTTCAGATTCATACAAGCGGGGTCTGGCCGGGGACGGGGACCGGGGCGACGGGCAACGGTCCTAATTCATATTTTTCGAGGCTAAGGTCGAGCTTGCTGGCTTTGAGAGCCCAGTCCCATTTCAGGGCGCGTCCGGTGTAGGCACTCATGCGGCCCATGATGCCGCAGAGGGTGCTTTCGCTGACGGCGAGGCCGTCGTTGATCGGCTTGCCGCTGCGGATGCTGTGGATCAGGTCGGCATGCTCCTGCAGGTAAGGATTGGGCGAGTCGCCGGGCTTGAAGGCGTTGGGGCCGGTGATGTAGCCGGAGGCGCTGTCGATGTAGGCGCGGCCTTTTGTGCCGACGATGTGTTCGGAGACGCGGTTGCCGACGCCGGCCATCTGGTGGCAGAAGCTGGCGACCTTGACGCCGTTGGGGTACTCGAATTCGATGATAAAGTGGTCGAAGATGTTGCCGCCGGTGCGGACCTGTCGGCCGCCCATGCCGAGGCACTGGACGGGGTGGCCTTGCAGGGCCCAGTTCATGATGTCGAGGTTGTGGACGTGCTGCTCGACGATGTGGTCACCGCAGAGCCAAAGCCAGTGGTACCAGGTGCGGATCTGCCATTCGACGTCGGACATGTCGGCGGGTTTGGGCCGGGTGAGGCTTGCGCCCCAGCCGTTCCAGTAGCATTGGGCGGCGCGGATTTCGCCGATGGCGCCGTCGTGGATGCGCTTCATGATTTCGATGTAGTGGTTCTGGTGGCGGCGCTGGGTGCCGGCGACGACGGAAAGGCCTTTCTTTTCGGCGAGTTTGCTCGCTTCGATCATGATGCGGATGCCCGCGGGATCGACGGCGGCGGGCTTTTCCATGAAGACATGTTTGTTTGCTTCGACGCAGGCTTTGAATTGCTGTGCGCGGAAATTCGGGGGCGTGGCGAGGATGACGATGTCGACGCCGCTTTCGATGACTTTTCGGCAGGCGTCGAAGCCGGTGAACTTGCGGTCTTCGGGGACGTTCATCTGTTCGAGGAGCGAGGGGGTGTCTTCGCGGTCGTAGCGGCCTTTGCCGCCGTTTGCGAGGAGGCCGTAGCAGGAGTCGAGTTTGTCGCGGAAGACGTCGGCCATGGCCCAGAGCTTGACGGGTGTTTTGGTGCTCATGAGGGCTTGTGTGGCGGCGCCGGTGCCTCGGCCGCCGCAGCCGACGAGGCCGACCTTGAGTTCGTCGGAGCCGGCGGCGAAGACCTGTGCGGCCGGAACCGCCATCGTGCCGATGGAAACCGCCGCGGTTGTTTTGATGAACGTTCGCCGTGAGATTGATTTGCTGTTCATTTTATTGTTTTCCATATTGTCTGGCATCGTTACATCCTGCCGAGGGCAAGGCGTGTCTTGCTCCTATTTGTTTCACGTGAGCGGGGTTTGGCCGGGCATTGCCACCGGGGCGACGGGGATCGGGCCGAACTCATATTTTGCGGGCGAAAGGTCGAGCTTCGAGGCCTTCAGGACCCACTCATATTTCATCTCGCGGCCGGTGTAGGCGCTCATTCGGCCGGCGATTGCGCAGAGGGTGCTTTCGGCGACCTGGCGGCCTTCGTTGAGCGGGCTGCCGCTGCGGATGCTTGCGATGAGATCGGCGTGCTCCTGCTCATAGGGATTGGGTCGCGGGCCGGTGTAGGTCCAGGGATTTGCGCCTTCGATGACGCCTGCGCGGGCGGTGCCCGTTGCGCCGACGACGCGTTCGCCGATGATTTCTGTGCAGCCGGTGATCTGGCGGGCCATGCTGAGGACGCGGGCGCCGTTGGGGTATTCGAATTCTACGCCGAAGTGGTCGTAGATGTTGCCGAACTCGGGCTCGGTGCGGACCTGTCGGCCGCCGAGGGACATGATCTGGACGGGCGGCGTGCCCATAGCCCAGTTGATGACGTCGATGTTGTGGACGTGCTGCTCGACGAGATGGTCGCCGGAGAGCCAGGTGAAGTAGTACCAGTTGCGGACCTGCCATTCCATGTCGGACCATTGGGGTTGGCGTTCGTGCCAGAAGCCCCACTGGCGGACCCAGCCCTGGACCCAGTAGCACTCGCCGCCGAGGAGGTCGCCGATCTGGCCGGCGTGGATGCGCTTCATGAGTTCGACGTACTGCGGATCGTGTCGACGCTGGGTGCCGGCGACGATGGAGAGGCCCTTTTGCTTCGCCAGTTCCGACGAGGCGAGGACGGAGCGGATGCCCACGGGGTCGACGGCGACGGGTTTTTCGATAAAGACGTGCTTGCCCGCATCGACGGCGGCCTTGAGGTGGATGGGGCGAAAGTGCGGCGGCGTGGCTAAGAGGACGAGATCGACGTCACAGGCGATGACCTGCTTATAGGCGTCGAAGCCGGCAAAGCAGGTCTCGGGCGTGGCGGTGATCTTGTCGGCGTGTTTCCACGGGCCGGCAGCGCTCCATTCGCTCTTTTCGGCGGTGTCGTTGGTTTTTAGCGCTTTGAGGCACGTATCGACGCGGTCTTTGAACGTGTCGCCGAGTGCGACGATTTCGACGTTGGGCGAGGACTCGACACAGTTCTTGGCGGCGCCGGTACCGCGCGCACCGCAGCCGATGACACCGACACGGATCTTGTCGGACCCGGCGGCAAACGCGCCGGCGGCGATCGATTGTAAGTTCTGCACTTGCAGGTTTCCTTTACAACAAAACAGCCTTAACCAGAAGGCACCTAATGCCTTATTTTAAGCTCCGCAATGGTATCAGATTTGTGATAGCAGAGCTATGGACCTTCTCAGATCAACGGGGTCTTGCCCGGCATTGCTAACGGCCGCATTGGCATATCGTAGCTCAGGTCGTAGCGTTCGGGCGTCAGGTCGAGTTTGGAGGCCTTCATGGCCCAGTCCCATTTCATGGCTCGGCCGGTGTAGGCGCTCATGCGGCCGAGGATGGCGGTCATGGTGCTTTCGGCGACGCGCTTGCCTTCGTTGAGGGGCTTGCCGGCGCGGATACTGGCGATCAGGTTTTTGTGTTCCTCGACGTATGGGTTCGGGTTGGGACCCTCATAGCTGTAGCCGTTAACGCCGTAGATGCGGCCGCCGCCGCCGTCGGTGTAGCAGGTGCCCTTTGTGCCGACGATATGCTCGCTGACATTGTCGGTGCAGCCGTTGATCTGGCGGCACATGCTGAGCACGCGGACGCCGGGGGCGTATTCGTATTCGACGGCGAAGTGGTCCCAGATGTTGCCCTGGGTGCGGACCTGGCGTCCGCCCATGCCGGTTGCCGAGATGGGGTGTGTGCCCATGGCCCAGTTGACGATGTCGAGGTTGTGGACGTGCTGCTCGACCATGTGGTCGCCGCTGGTCCAGACGAACCACGGCCAACTGCGGCACTGCCATTCCATGCCGGTCATGGGACCCTTTTCATACCACTTCCAGTAACCGATCATATCGCCGCCGTTCCAGTAGGCCTGGGCGGTTTTGATCTCGCCGATGGCGCCGTCCTGGACGCGTTTGAGGAGTTCGATGTAATGCTTCTGGTGGCGGCGCTGGGTGCCGGCGACTATGGCAAGGCCCTTCTGTTCGGCCAGTTCCGACGAGGCGATCACCGAGCGTATGCCCGCGGGATCGGTGGCGGCGGGCTTTTCCATGAAGACGTGCTTGCCGGCTTCGACGGCGGCCTTAAGGTCCAGCGGGCGAAAGCCGGGCGGGGTGGCGCTGATGACGAGATTGACGTCGGCGACGCCGCAGACTTTTTTGTTGCAGTCAAAGCCGGTGAACATGTTTTCCGGGGAGACCTTGAAGCGGTCGGGAAATTTCGCCTTGATGGCGCCTGCGGCGCCTTTGAGGCGGTCCTCGAAGAGGTCGCTCATGGCGACGATCTCGACGGCGCCGTCGGCGGCGAGGCAGTCGATGGCGGCGCCCGTGCCGCGGCCGCCGCAGCCGATGAGGCCTACGCGGAACCGTTCCGGGCCGGCGGCGAATACGCCGTGGGCGCCTACGCCCATCGCCGTCAGCGAAACGGCGGCGGTGGTCTTCATGAAATCACGTCGCGTTACATCGCTCTTTGCGTATTCCTGCTTCATGGCAAGCTCCTTACTGGATTTTATTAAATTATGTCCTCTTACTTGAGGGGTACAAGATAAATATTGCGGAATTCAATCGGGGACCCTTCGCTCTGCAGGCAGATCCAACCGGACGTGTCGGTGGCCTTGCGTCCGGCGTTCTGGAGCCGCCCGTTGACATAGAGCATGATCGTGTCACCCTTGCAGGCGATATCATAGCTGTTCCATTCGCCGGGCGCCTTTTCGGTACTCTCAAATTTCTTGGCGAGCACAACGTACATTTTTTCGTCGCTTTGCGTGGGGCCGCCGTTTGCGGTGATGCCGGTGTGCCGGATGAGCACGAAATCGCCGGCGTTTTCGGTCTTGAGCTGGGCTTCGATGCACCGCGGCCAGACCTGATCTTCGCCGCTGGCGTGCAGCAGGACGCCGCTGTTGGTCGGCTCTTCGGGCCATCGCCACTCGACATGCAGCTTGTAGTCGGAGTATTTGGCGGTGGTGCGGATGTAGCCGTTGGGTTTGCCGGTGCAGTGGATCACGCCGTCTTTAACCGTCCAGACGGTGTTGACGTCCACGGACGGGTCATCGACGTGCATCTTCCAGCCGGTGAAATCCTCTCCGTTGAACAGGCGCGTCTGCTTTTGGCATCCCATACAGACCAGCATGGCGGCCGCGATGATCGGCAAAACGAAACTTCTGATACTCATTTAACTTGCTCCTTTGAATTCACTGTCGGTTTCCATAAAAAAAACCGGCGTCCCTAAGGGGCCGGTTCGTTGATGACTTACGCTTCGAAGCTATCCGCCCAGCGGTAGGCCTCGATGAAGGCGAGTTCGCCTTCTTTGCCGCCTTTGCTTCTGCCGTGCTCGCAGCACAGTACGCCGTCGAAGCCCTTCTTATAGATATGGCGGAAGACGTTCTTGTAATTGATCTCGCCGGTGGTCGGTTCCCTTCGGCCGGGGTTGTCGCCGATATGGAAGGCGCCGATCTGGTCCCATGAGCGGTCGATGTTGGGGATGAGGTTGCCTTCGGTGATCTGCTGGTGGTACATGTCGTCGACGATCTTGCAGCAGGGGTGGTTGACGGCGGTGCAGATCATATAGGTTTGCGGCATGCCGTAGAGGAACTGGCCGGGATGGTTCCAGCGGTTGAGCGGCTCAAGGACGATCATGACATTGTCCTTCTCGACGATGTCACAGGCCCGGCGCAGGACCTTTATGAGGTTGGCGGTTTGGTAGTCGACTTCGAGCTGCTGGTCGACCTTGCCGGGGACGACGAGCATGCCTTCGCAGCCGGTCCGCTTGACCACTTCTTTGCCGGCATCGATCTTCTTGAGAAAGTCTTCGATGCTGTCTTTCTTGTTGGTCATGAGATTGGAATCGCCGAAGTTCGGATAGACCACGTAGGGGCCGAGCTTCATGTCGTGCTTTGCAATCTCGGCGGCGATTTTTTCCTGCAGCTCGACGGGCTTTCCGCCGAGGCCGTTGTCGAACATGGCCCGGAAGCCCTGGTCGGCGGCGAATTTGATATTGTCGATCACATCATTGCCGACGTGGCCGCGAAAGGTGCCCAGGTCGGGGCCGTAGCGCAGCTTGAACTTCGGTGCATTGGACGTTTCCTGCGCCGATGCGCTCGTAACGCCTGCCGAAATACCCGCGCCGGCGGCAATGCCTGCGGCCATAAAATGGCGACGGTCCATCACATACCTCCCTATATTAGATAAAGATTGTCCCCCGACGGTACCCTAAACAGAGTGATTGTAGCACATCGCTGTGGGCGGGTCAAGCGTTAGGAAGCCAGAAATGCCCGCGCCGGACACATCAAATCCACTCACCGGCAGGTCCGATTCACTCGGCAAGTTGTCTGGACCAGGCAGGGTAATCCTTGGCCAGGAGGTCGGCGGGGAGGTTGACGTACCATGCGTAGCCGTTGCGGCGTTCGTAGGATATCTCGCTTATGTCGTAACGGGGGATACCGTCGCGGCTGCAGAAAATCGGGCGGTTTGTGCCGATTTCATAGAAGCGGGCCCAGAGGGGCGGGGCATCCGGATCGGCGACAATGACCTTGTCGTAGCCGCGTTCGGTTCCCGGGGCGGGACGGCGGACCTCGCGTATGCCGGTGATTTTGACCTGCTCAAACCACTGCACCGCACCGTTGATCGCGGCGATGATTTCGGGCGTGGGCTTTTCGACGGCCATCAGGAAGCGCACGACGCCGACGCTTTCGGCGCCGCTGAGGGTGGCCAGTTCGTAACTGCGGGCCGAAGTTGGCTTGAGGGTATTTTCATCGTGCTGGGCACACCAGGCGAGGCGTTTGCCGTCGACGACGATCTGGCACTTGAGGATGCAGGCGACGCCCTTTTCAACAGCCCGGGCGCAGGCGGCGCGGCGGTCGGCGTCGACGAATACGAAGTCGGGCAGGCCGTCGCGGACCTCGGCGAGCAGGGTCATTACGTTGATCATGGCGCCGTCATTGAAGGTGATGTGCGAGTAGTAGCCGCTGCGGAGCGGATAGAACTGCGGCCAGCCGCCGTTGCCGTATTGGGCGGCGAGCAGATAATCCAGCCCTTGCATGAACGCATCGCGATACCCCACATCGTTTGTCGCATTATGCACCCTTGCCAAGTATCGCATCTGCGGGCAGGTCGCGGAATTGTCCATGGTCGAATCGATCCGGTTCTTGTCGGCGACGATTTCGGCCTTCTGGGGGTCTGTCAGTACGGCGGCCATCTCGGTATTCTTCGGCCAGCCGCCGCCGACTCGCTGATAAAGCAGCAGGTTATCCGCAATCCGTCGTGCCTCCGGGCCGCCGTACCACTGCGGCCGCTGACGCAAGCACTCCCGCCAGGGAACAAAGCCATCGCCAACGGCGCCCCTAACATGGGCGGTCAAGACAGATAGTACAACAATTAGAGCAACCCATGTCTTTGGCATAGTAGACTCCAGATTGAGCTCGCCCGCGTTCATGGCCTTGCCTGTGGCGGCCCGCCTTTGTAATTTGGGTTTGGGGTGGGCATTTTTGCGTTCACTTGTTTTCGCCAGTTGTGAAGCATTTGGCGGAGTGCGTTTGCCTTTTGGGGCATTTTGGCGGCGAGGTTGTTCTTTTCGGAGAGGTCTTCGGCGAGGTTGTAGAGTTCGAGGTGCATGTCTTCGTAGAATTCGATGAGCTTGTAGTCGCCGGACCGGACGGCGCCGCCGGGGGTTCCGCCCTGGTTGCCGTAGTGGGGGTAGTGCCAGAAGACAGGCCCGCGGTCGAAGTCGGGCTGCTGTTTGAGGGCACCGACGAAGCTTCGGCCGTCGACGTGCTGGCTGGGTTTGGACGGCAAGCCGGCCATTTCGAGCATAGTGGGGTAGAAGTCCGTGCTGGTGACAACGGCGTCGGAGACGGCGCCGGGCTTTGTGACGCCGGGCCACTTGACGATCATGGGCTCGCGGATGCCCCCTTCGTAGAGCCAGCCTTTGCCGGCACGGAGGGGGACGTTTGAGGTGGGTGAGCCTTCGGAGGTGGACAGGCCGCCGTTGTCGGACATGAAGATGACGACCGTGTTGTCGGCGAGGCCCAACCGCGCCAACTCGGCCATGACGCGGCCTACGCTGTCGTCGACGCTTTGGACCATCGCGGCGTAGACGGGTTTGTTCTGGATCTGCCGCGCCTGGCTGGCTCCTTCGGCAATGAACTCGGGTTGGTCGGAGGCCGGCATTTTCTCCAGTTTCGCCTTATATTTTTCAATGTATTCGGCTTTGGCCTGCTGCGGGTTGTGCACCGCGTAATGCGACAAATACAGAAAGAACGGCCGGTCCTTGTTGGCTTCGATGAACGTCACCGCCTCGTCGGTGAGGCGGTCGGTAAGGTATTCGCCCTTTGGTCCGTCGGGCAGGGCCGGGTTGGCATACGGCGGAAAGAACCCGCCTTCGAATGCGCTCTTTCGGCCGCGGGGGGCGCCGGCGATAGAGCCACCCTTGTTCATATCGAATCCCTGGCGGTCGGGGCGGTAGGTTTCTTCATCCGGCCCGTGACAAAGGTGCCATTTGCCCAAGAAGCCGCAGCGGTAGCCCGCCTCCTTGAATGCCTCGGCGACGGTCACTTCCTCCAGCGGCATGTTGAAGAGGTAGTCGGGTTCGATGAGTTTGCCCTCTCGGCGGCCGGCGATATAGTTGGTTATGCCGACGCGGGCGGGGTATTTGCCGGTCATGATGCTGGCGCGTGTGGGTGAGCAGACGGGGCAGGCGGCATAGGCGTCGGTGAAGCGCATGCCCTGGGCGGCGAGACGGTCGATGTGCGGCGTTTCGTAAAAGGTACTGCCGAAACAGCCGAGGTCCGTCCAGCCCATGTCGTCGATCAGGAAGAAAACGAAGTTGGGCTTAGGCGGCTGCTGCGCTTCGGCGAGCGCCGAAAGAGGGGCAGACGCGAGTGCTGCCGCGGTGAAGCCGAGGCGCTTCAGAAAACGGCGGCGATTCAGAAGGCGGTCAGGCTTCATCGTTTCCTCCTTAATGCCGCCAAAAAGATACCAGGCACCTCTATTCTTGTTTGGCGGCGTCTTTGTGCAGTTTGTATTCGACGCTGTCGACAAGGGCTTTCCAACTGGCGTCGATGATGTTCTCGGAGACGCCGACGGTGCCCCACATATCTTCGCGGTCGCGTGATTCGATAACGACCCGGACCCGTGCGGCCGTACCCGCTTTGGCGTTCACGACGCGTACCTTGTAATCGATGAGGTGCATGTCGCGAAGGCTCGGATAGAAGCGTTCGAGCGATTTTCGCAGTGCGCCGTCGAGGGCGTTGACAGGACCGTCGCCTTCGCTGACGACGTGCTCGATGTCACCGTCAACGGCCAGCTTGACCGTCGCTTCGGTGACCAGTTGGCCGGTTGTTTCCCGCTCGACGTTGACGTGATACTTTTTCAGTTCAAAACTGGGGCGAAACGTGTCCATCGCTTTCTTGACGAGGATATCGAAACTGGCTTCGGCGGCCTCGAACTGATAGCCTTCGTTTTCAAGCTCCTGGACCCTCTTCAGTATCTTGCGGGCAAGGACCTTGTCCTGGACGAGCTGCTTGTTTTCGAGCTTGGCAAGGATATTCGACGAGCCCGACAGCTCCGAGATCAGGAAGCGGCGCTCGTTGCCCACTGCGTGCGGGTCGATGTGCTCGTAGGTCTTCTTGTTTTTTCGGAGCGCGTCGATGTGGAGCCCCGCCTTGTGGGCGAAGGCGCTGTCACCGACGTAGGGCATGTTCATCACGGGGGCCAGGTTGGCGATCTCGAAGACAAATCGCGAAAGCTCGGTCACGGACGCCACCTTGTCCGGCAGCAGCACGTCACAGCCCATTTTGAGGGCCAGGTTGGGAATGATGGTGCAGAGATTGGCGTTGCCGGTTCGCTCGCCCAGTCCGTTGATCGTACCCTGGACGTGCGTGGCTCCCGCGGCGACCGCCGACAGGGCCGAGGCGACCGCGCAATCGCAGTCGTTGTGCGTGTGGATGCCGATTGCCAGCCCGCTGAGGTGTCCGCAGACGTACCGCGTGATGTCATAGACTTCGTTGGGCAGGCGGCCGCCGTTGGTCTCGCACAGGATAACGGCGTCGGCCCCGGCGTTTGCGGCGGCGTCGAGGACTTGCATGGCGTACTCGCGATTGGCCTTGAAGCCGTCGAAGAAATGCTCGGCGTCGAAGAGCACCTCCCTGCCTTTGCTCTTGAGGTACGCGACCGACTCGGCGCAGAGCAGGATGTTTTCCTCCAGCGAGCACCGCAGAACCTCGCGGACGTGCAGGTCCCATGTCTTGCCGACGATGGTGACCACGGGGGTATTGCAGGCGAGCATCGCCCCTAACGAGGTGTCGGCCTCGACGGTTGTGTCGGCACGGCGGGTGCTGCCGAAGGCCGCAATCCTGGCGTGCGCAAGGGGGGTGCGGGCGATTTCCTCGAAAAACTGCATCTCCTTTTCGTTTGCGGCCGCGTAGCCGCCCTCGATGTAATCCACCCCGAAGTCGTCCAGCCGGCGGGCGATGAGCAGCTTGTCGGCCAACGAAAAGCTGATGCCCTCGGCCTGCATGCCGTCGCGGAGCGTTGTGTCGTAAATCTTTATCTGTCCCATAGTTACACTCGTAAACCCTCAATTGAGCCGCCATTGTAGCCTCCGCATATAGTTAAGTAAAGCGCAAAAAGCCGCCTGTGCGCGACGGGTCGGGGAAGTCGGGCGGGTCACTCGTCGGCGCGCGAAGATGGGCAAAAACGTACTTTTTCATGTAACCCTATTGCAACGGGGGGTTTTCCTGCTATGATGCCCGGGTCGATACCTGCGGCGTGATCGTTTCGGCCGCGGCGACACTCATAATAAAGCAGACTGATTTCCGACAGGAGATATCCGTGGAAAACGCTCGTAAAAGCAAAGTCAAACGCGCAAGGAAAAGCGGCTTTCGGACCCGCATGACGACCAGCAAGGGCCGAAAGACGATCAGCAACAAGCGCCGCGTCGGCAGAGCCACAAACGTCCGCAGTTCCATGAATTGACGGGCGGCTTCGCCTGCCATCGCCGTACCCCAGCAGGACAGCATTTATCCGCTTGCTCCCCAGGCCTTTGCGGCACTGCTGTCGCTGCGCATTTTGCTCTTGAAACTTCCGGCGAAAACGGTATCCTGTTGCTATTGTTGGGGTTAACAATCCCCCTGCACGGAATGTTTCCCGCACGAGGAAAGGACAGGCAATGACATTGTATGTAAACGGCGAAGAAGTCGACCCGCAGCGGATCACCGAAGAAGCCGACAAATTGCGTCCCCAGCACGACGCCACCTTCGCCGACATGCCGGAAGATGAGCGGGAACAACAACTTATAAACTGGTCGCGAGAGAACGTGATTGAGGCGATTCTGCTGCGTCAGGCGGCCTTGCGGGACATTGGGCCGATTGACGAGGCGACGGTCGAGGCGACGTTGAACCAGATGATCGAGCAGTCCGGCGGGGCGGAGCAGTTTTATGGCCGGATGGGCCTTGCGGCGGATCAACGGGGTCGGATCAAGGAAGGTATCGCCGAGCGGATTCGGCTCGAACGCCTCATCCAGAAGATCAGCGACAAAGCGCCGGAGCCGACCGAAAAGGAAATCCGACGCTATTATGAGAAGCATGCCGAGCGGTTTACTATTCCTGAAATGGTGCGTGCGGCCCATATTGTCAAACATGTCAAGCCTATTGATGATCCGGACCAGCTTAAGAGCGAAATGGACGCCATACGCTCGCAGATCGGCGATAACACGGATTTCGGCGCTTTGGCGGGCAAACACTCGGAATGCCCCGAAAACGGCGGCGATCTGGGCTTTTTTGCTCGCGGACAGATGGTCCAGGAATTCGAAAATGTTGTCTTCGACATGAAGGTGGGGCAGGTCAGCGGCGTCTTCCAGACGGAGTTCGGTTACCATATCGCGAAAGTATTAGACAGGAAACCGCCGGTTCCCTGCCCCATCGACGAGGTTCGCCCTGTCGTCGTCCGCGAATTGTCCGAGGCAGCCCGCCAGAAGGCCGTTGAGAAATTCGTCGATGCTGAAAAAGAAAAGGCCGTCATCGAAGAAAAATAGGCCCGAACACGCTTTAAGCCATAATTGAGGGCGGATACTCTTGACAGTGCCCGCCCTTGTCCTATAATATATACAGGTTGGTGGCTCGGCTGGTACTGCGCATTGATGGCAAACGCGACTTGGCGCGACCAGACGGGTGAATCGGGGGGAAAACTGCTGGAGCGAAAGATGAAAGTAAACAAGGAACAGCCCCGCGCATCACATCGTTGCATTCATTACTTATTCCTGGGGCGATCAAAACCGAGGGCAGACAAATGAAAAAGCAAAACGGATTCACTTTAATCGAGTTGCTCGTGGTCATCGCCATCATCGGGCTGTTGTTGGCGATTCTCATCCCGGCCCTGAACTACGTTAAAGTCCAGGCATCGTCTATCGTCTGCATGGCCAACCTTAATGGATTGACAAAGAGTTGGGTGCTATACAACGAGGACAATGACAACCTGGTTATGGGCTGCAGGCCGCACGGAGCGGATGCTTACTCTACGGAAACTTATCCGGCTTTCCCTGCAGGTCAACCAAGGCGCGTTTGGAACTTTGTCGGCGAGCCGCAAGACCAAAGCGGTGCTGCTGGAAATCATAGCCTGGAACATGAAGAGCGAGGTCTTCGCAGGGGCGCACTTTGGAGTTATGTTGAAAGTTCAAAAATCTTCAATTGCCCCTCCGATAAGCGCTACTTGGAGGCGCCAACCGGGGAAGCAGGGATTTGGGCGAACAGCACAAAAGGTGGGTATCGTTCCTATTCTCTGGGCGCCGTCTGGAACTGCTACACCGGGGGCGGCTGGGATACCCGTGAGGATGAAGTGGTCGTGTATAAAGCAAACGAGATCGTACTGCCTTCCCAGAAAATGGTGTTTCTGGAAGAGAACGACTCGTGCGGCATGAATCATAACACGTTCAATTTTTTCTTGAATACGCGGGCCAAGTGGGGCGATCCGTTTTCCGTGTCGCATAACAACCGGAGCACGTTCGGTTTTGCGGACGGTCATGCCGAGCGGCATGAGTGGAAGGAAGAGAGCACGCGAAGAATGTCCGAAGAGGGCAGAAAACAGTTTCCGCTCAATCCGGGCGAATACAAGGACATCGACTGGTTCCGTGAGCATTACGTTCCCGGCAGGATGCCTGCGGCGTACCGCAACATCTGAAGCAGATTGCAGAAGTGGAACCCCCGGTGCACTTTGCAGTCGCTTGCGTGAGTTATTTGGCGTCCGTGCTGGACAATTCTTACACATGTCAAGCGAACAAGTGGATGGAGGGCAGGCAGGTGAAGAAGCAAGAAGCTTTTACGCTCATCGAACTTCTCGTGGTCATCGCCATCATCGGACTGCTGTTGGCGATTCTCATCCCGGCGCTGAACTACGCTAAAGTCCAGGCGTCATCTATCGTCTGTATGGCCAACCTGAGCGGCCTGGGTAAGGCGTGGGTGCTCTATGCTGAAGACAACGACACTGAGGTCATCGGCGCGACACCTCACAACTGGAATGCCATTATAAGCAAACCTTTTCCCGCCAATCCGCCCGGACCGGCCCGCTCTGTCAAGAACTTCGTCGGCTCGCCTCATGGCATCGGCAACACAAGTCAGAATGACACCGTCGAAGATGAATGGCGCGGGATTCAACAGGGAGGACTCTGGCCCTATGCAGAGAGTGAGAAACTTTTCCACTGCGTCACGGACAAGCGTTACCTGAAGCCCCCGCGCGGGGATCAGTACCTTGGCAATGACCAGTTCGGAGGCACGATATGGGGGCGCAAAGGCGGATACAGAACCTATTCGCTCGGCGCAGTCTGGAATTGCTACACGGAGGGCTGGCCGACGGACGAAAATCTGGTCGTGGTCTACAGGACCGGCGAGATCGTCTCACCGGGCCACAAAATTGTCTTTCTGGAAGAGCAAGACGGCAGCGGCTACAACGGCAACACGTGGAATTTTTACCTTAATCGGCGAGACATCTGGGGCGACCCGTTCTCAATATTGCATAACAACCGCAGCACCTTCAGCTTTGCCGACGGCCATGCCGAGAAACACGAGTGGAAGAATCAAAGCACGCGTGACATGTCGGACCTCCAGGTGAAACAGAGGCCGACCAATGGCGAGCGCGAAGACTTTGACTGGGTTCGCGAGCATTATGTGCCCGGGAAAATGCCGCCGGCGCTTAGAAACATCTGAACCGGGTGCTCCGGTTTATCTTCGTTCACTCCACGGGCGATCCAATAGCGGATCGCCCGCTTCATTAAAGTTCTGTCGTTACCTGTGCGCTTTACGACATTTGTTCGTTGCGGGCGACTGATCCAAGGCCTTACTTTGCCGCGGGGATTGTCGAGACATTTCTTGAGACGAAGCGGTAATGGCCTGAGCCGACGCGGTAGACGGCCGCGCCGTGTTCCATCCGGAGGAACTCTACTCCGATCGCCCTGTGGGCGGGTATGCCGCCTTCGGTGATGCTGTCGACGTCGGAGGCGGGGACATAGACCCGGGCGATGGTATTGGCGGGGATTGTCACATCCATGTACAGGTTGTCCCATTTCAACTGCCAGTCGTTGGCGATGGGACCGTTGATCGAGTCGTAGCGCACCTTCGCCCAGGTGAGTCCGCCGCCGGGCCGCGGGCGGATGATGATGCTGCGATAACCCGGCCCGTCAGTGTCAATGCCGCCGATGGTCTTGAACATCCACTCGGCGACGGCGCCGAACGAATAGTGTGCGAACGAATTCATGCCGGGGTCCTGAAAGCCTTTTTCCGGGGTCCAGCCATCCCACCGCTCCCAGATGCTCGTGGCGCCGTGCTTGATGGAGAAGCCCCACGAGGGGAATGTGTCATTGGCGAAGAGGCGATAGGCCACGTCGGGCCGGCCGATGGCGGTCAGCGTCGCCATGAGGTCCTTGGTGCCCACGAAACCGGTCGACAAATGGTAATCGCGTTCCTTGATGTTGTCGACGAGGTATTCCTGGGCCCGCAGGCGGTCTCTGGTATCCAGTAAATCGAATGCCAGGGCCAGCACGTAGACGGTCTGCGTGTCGCCCTTGATGCGGCCGTCGGCATCGACGTACGCCTTATTGAAGGCCGCCTTGATCTCCGTGAAGAGCTTATCGTACTTCGCGGCGTCGTCAGTCTTGCCTAACACTTCGGCGATCTGCGCCATGAGTTTTGTGCTGTATGCAAAGTACGCCGTGGCCAGGACGTCCTTGGGTGTGTCGGCATTGATGCTTAGCCAGTCACCATAGCCGGTCGCCGGGCGAAGCAGGTCCTTTGTCGTACCCTTGCAGTAGTCGATCCATCGCGTCATCGCATCGTAATGGGTATCGAGCACGCGGATGTCGCCGTAGACCTGGTAGATGGTCCACGGGCAGATGACGCCGGCATCGCCCCATGCCGCCACGCCGCCGTCCATCGCGACTTTGCGCGGGGCGACGTCGGGGAAGGCGCCGTTCGGAAGCTGGGCGTCTTCGAGATCGACAAGCCACTTGGTGAAGAACGCGGACACGTCCGTGTTGTAGGTCGCCGTGCGCACGTAGATCTGAGCGTCGCCCGTCCAGCCTAATCGCTCGTCGCGCTGGGGGCAATCGGTGGGAATCTCAATGAAATTGGCGCGCTGCGTCTGTGTAATATTCTTGTAGAGCTGATTGGCCTGGGCGTCGGAACATTCGAATGCACCGACCACCGGCGTGGCGGAGGTCAATTCGACGCCGGTTACGGCATCCTTGCCGGGTTTGCCGGGATAGCCGGTCAACTCGACGTACTGGAAGCCGTGGAACGTAAACCGCGGCTGCCAGGTCTCGACGCCTGTGCCCTTGCAGATATAGGTATCCATCGTGCGGGCGCCGCGGAGATTGGTCGTGTAGATCGTGCCGTCGGGGTTGAGCCGTTCGGCAAACCGGATCACCACCTTGTCGCCCTGTTCGCCCTGAACCTTGAGGCGCACAAAGCCGGCGAAATTGGTTCCCATGTCGAAAACGAACCGGCCGGGCGCGGGTTCGGTGATCTTGAGGGGTTTGATTTCCTGGAAGGCCGTCACCGGCACACCCGGATAGGACTGGACGGGCGTGGCGATTTGGGCGTTTACCACCACAGGACTCCACGCCGAATCGTCGAATCCGCCCCTGGACCAGCCGGGCAGTTCCTTGTTTGCGTCCCAGGTTTCGCCCATCAGGAAGTCGGCCTCCAGGATCGGCCCGGTGGCCGCCTTCCATGTGCCGTCGGTTGCGATGACCGCCTGGGTTCCGTCGGCGTATTCCACGTGGAGTTGCGCTTTGACCCAGGGCGTGTCGCTGCCGTAGTGCTCGCGCTGGTGTCCCCAGCCGATGTAGCCGACGTACCAGCCGTCGGCGAGGATGGCCCCCATGGCGTTATCGCCCTGCCGGAGCATCTGCGTCACGTCATACGTGTTGTAGTAGACCCGCTTGTCGTAATCGGTCCATCCGGGGCTGAAATACTCGTCGCCAACTTTTTCGCCGTTGATGTGAAGTTCGTAGATGCCCAACGCGGTGGCGTAGACTGTCGCCCGGCGGACGGGCCCGGACAGGTCGAAGCCCTTTCGGAGGAAGCGCGGCGGCGGCAGGTGCATGATGCGCGTTGCAACCTGGCCCCAGGGCTGCATGCCTACGGGACCGAGCGTTTTGGCCTGCCGCCACGTCGAATCGTCAAACCCCGGCTCGTTCCAGCCGGCCTCTTGCTTCTCGGAGGCCTTCCAGTCGGGGCCGGTGAAGGTCGTCACGGGGGCGTCCTGCTCGAATTCGATGCGGGCCATGCCGATCAGCCCGGCGGGGTTTGGTGCGTCGCCGACGTTCTCAGCAACGACGGCAATCACATTGGTCCCCTCTACGAGATGCTCGCCGATCTCCATTGTCTCGGCGGCTTTGAAGTTGCTGCCGCGGCCGGCCTCGCGGCCGTTGACGTACGCCACGAAGCCATTGTCGGCGCTCATCGTCAGCATGCCCTTCTGAACCTTGCGGCCGGCGGGTATTGTCACCGTCGCGCGGAAGTACCGTTTGCCGACAGGTGCGCTCTTGGCGGGATCGCCCTCCGAGACCCAGATCCACTGGGAGTCCTTGAGGATGCTCACCTCCTGCTTGGCATCGGCGCTCTTGAGGCCCACCCAGGCGGCCTTCCACTGATCGGCTTGCAGTAAGCCCATGGTCCACAGCGCCGGCGTGCTCCAGCCGGAGGGGTGGTCGTCCGTGTCCCACACCATGACTTTCCAGTGGCACCGCATCTGCGGCTGCAACGGCTGGCCGGCATAGACGACCTGGCTTGTCGCCCGGCCGACGACTTTGCCGCTGTCCCACAGGTCACCTTCATTTTTTTCAAGTTTCTCGGGGCTGCCGGCGACCAGCACGCGGTAGGCGCTCTGCCGCTGGGCTCGCCGGCTGGATTGGACAATCCAACTGAACCGCGGCTGCATGACATCAATGCCCAACGGGTCGACGCGGTACTCGCATCGCAGGTTGGCGGGCGTCAGCGGGCCGGCCGTCGATGCCGGGGCGTCAGCACTCACCCGGACGCTGCCCGTAGTGAACAATGTTCTTTCGCCCTCCTCACAGCCGACCATTGCCGCCGCCAAGAACGCCACTGCTGTCAGGATCGTTAAGCACTGCCTCATCTGGGTCCCCTTGAAACCTGTCACATTTCATTATTGTTCATGGACGTCCTTAGCCTCCAGCCGGTGCAGGGCCGTCAGTTCAGCGACAATCTCCGGATGATTCTCGGCAGAAATGCGCTTTCGCCTCCAATCTTCGGCGAGGTTTCGCCAGGAATGTCTCGCCCGCTGGGAATCGGCCGCTCGTGTGACTCGGCGAAGGCGATGGCCGCCGCAGCAGCAGGCACGCGTCGGCGCGGCGTTCGGCGCCGGCTGTCTGGTTGAGCCGCCCTCGTTCAGCCTGCAAATTGCCGTGCCGCCGGGAGATTCTTTTGTTCGTGAACCACACCCGCTTAAGATCATGCCGTTTTCAATACTGATAACGCCTTTGCAGCGTCCCCGATAATAGCCTTGCCTGCACAGGCCGAACGGCACGCCCGAGAAACTAACAATTTCTTGTAAGCAACAGGCTTTCTTTTCGGTCTGTTTACTGTCGCTGCACTGTTCTACTGCTGAAAAACCGCACTGCGGAGAAACGCCGTCAAATAATGCCTTCGCCGCTGGAAATATTTCTTAGATTTTATAAGCGGCTGATGAAAAACCCCCGAATCTTTTAATTTATCGTTGGAATCTGCCGAACAAATAGCTATAACAATCCCTTGTAGTATTGCTAAAGGGATTGGCAATAACAAAGGAACGGATCCAATGACAGAGCAGGCGAGGACTTCGCGTGTATTGATAGGACTGATCGTCTCGATGACCATCGGCGCGGTAGTTCTAATGGCCCTCGACAAGGGCGCCGTCCAGGGCGGGCCTTTCAGTCTTGCCGCATACCTCAGCAACGATTCCGTCGATAAGGTCGCATTCGAGGGCCTCACTTCCAGTCCTGGCCAGTGGCGTCGCATCGAAGTCTATTATAGTCAGACGACCCGCGGAAACGTGCAGGAACTGGAGACGCTGAACCGCCTGAGCAAGGGCCATGATCTCAACGCCCATTTCGTCATCTGCAACGGACAAGGCGGCAAAGAAGGCGAGATCGAGCGGACCAACCGATGGCTGCTCCAGCAGCCGTGTCTGCCTGGCGACACATGGAGCGGCAGCATGGACACCATCCGCATCTGCGTCGTCGCCGACGGTGTGGGCCAGATGCCTACCGAATGCCAGATGGCCCGCAGCCGTGAGCTGGTCAAGACCCTCTGCAAAGAGGCCAGGATCAACAGAAACATGGTCGCCTGGCCTGCAAACTGGCGCATGTAGGCTCCCGCATCACCCCCATTAATGCCGTCCTGCTTAAGTTTGCGCTCACCCGCCGAACAGCCCCACGACGATTTCGGCCAGCTTCACATACGCGTTGCCCCTGCCCCCGCGCGGAAGAATTGCGTCGGGCTGTGCGGGGAACCAGTGAACGGCCGAAGCACCCAGCCCATCTGAATGCCCGCAAAAGCGTAGATCACCAGCCAGCCCCGCAGCGTCAGCCGATGCCGCCATGGCCGAACTACTTTGCCGCGGCGTCGTTTGCCGCTGCAGCAGGCGCCGCTGTCACCGTGAATTTTCTGCGGACAGTAGATATTGCCCTGTTCATCCTCCGGTAACGATGCACCCCTACCATCGCAACCACGAGGGCCCCCGGTATAAATGCCATCCCCAAGACCATAAACCATGTCTGCACAGAGAAATGGATGATCGTTCCGCCGGTAATCAGCATTGCCACAGCCGATCGCAGGTAGGCGAGCAGGGTGCGTTCGTTCGCCAGTAAGGTGCGGTCTATGGCCAGTTCGTCTCGCAGAATCAATTCTTTTGGTTCGAAGCGTTCGTAAGGCCCCTTGCCCATTCGTTTTCCTCTCAGAAATGCAAAAATGAAGCTCGATCATCTTAGTGAACCTTCCGGGATGAGTCAATCGGCGGCTTTCTGCCATTTTGAGGTGTGAACGTACTTTTTGAAGCCAGGCGGCGCCGAGCCCCGCCGCAATTGATGTTGCCTTCCGCGGGTCTTGCTGGTATTATTATGGAGGGTTGCGGCGTGTCATCGCGCCGCGAGCGAATGGGGCATAAACGGAGAGTTGATCGGCAACATACAATGGAAATAGACCAGAACGACAGTCGGAAAATACACTGCCGCATGTTAGGCCATGAAATCACGTTTGCCTATTGCCGGCAGACCGCCGCCGCACAGCCGTGCCGCAAAGTACTGGACTGCTGGTTCGAGATCTTCGATGTCGAGGCGTTCGCTCGCGAGCATTTCACCGCCGAACAGATAGGAGCCATCCTTGCCCCGCCGGAACCGAGGGTAACCAGCATCATAGAGCTTATCCGGAAGGCCCAGGAAACTACCGGGCGCGGCTGACACGCAGGTTTCAGTATCGTAATCGCATATAGCGGCCTATTCCAGCACATCGCGGTGCCGACCCCGGATTGCCACTTAGTGAGACGATGATGGCGCATATGAATATTGAGATCAAGGCCCGCTGCGGTGACGCGGAGAAGGTTCGCACGATTTTGCGCGATCATGGCGCCGCATTCAGGGGGATGGATCGGCAGACGGATGTCTATTTCAATGTGCCCCGCGGGCGGCTGAAGCTTCGCCGCGGCGGCATAGAGAACGCCCTGATCTATTATGAGCGCCCGAACGAGCCGGGGCCGAAGCAGTCCGACGTGTGTCTTTGCCCCTGTTCGCCGGAGAGCGGCATGGAGGCTTTGTTCACGGAAATGCTGGGCGTGCGCGTCCGCGTTGTCAAGGAGCGGGAAATCTACTTTGTCGACAACGTCAAGTTCCACATCGACACGGTCGAGCGATTGGGAAGCTTTGTGGAAATCGAGGCCATCGATGCTGAGGGGAGCATCGGGCGCGAGCGCCTGCTGGGGCAGTGCCGCCGGTACATGGCGCTGCTTGGCATTGATGACGGCGACCTGATCGACCGCTCCTACAGCGATATGCTCATGGAAGGCGGCTGATGCAGACTGTTATGCTGACACTGGCCGCGTTCGCCTGCGTTGTCGCCGTCGGCTCCGCACTGGAGATGGCCGCCGGCAACCGCAGGCTCCGGTGGCTCAAGAACGTCGCGCCCCCTGGCGAATCGTGCGGCAAGGTTTCCATTATTGTCGCCGCCCGCAACGAGGAGCGTCATATCGCAGGCGGCGTCCAATCGCTCATCGCCCAGACCTATCCCGATCTGGAGATCATTCTCGTCGATGACCGGTCCACCGACGGCACGGGTGCAATTCTCGACGACCTTGCGAAAACGAGCCAGCGGCTGAAGGTCGTCCACGTCACCGACCTGCCGGACGGCTGGCTGGGCAAGAACCATGCCCTCCAGGTGGGGGCGGGTTTTGCGTCGGGCCGGTACCTGCTCTTCACCGATGCCGACGTCGTTATGGATGGCACCGCCGTCGGCCGGGCGATAAGCTATCTGTGCGAAAACAAACTGGACCATTTGCCCATCGCGCCAAGCGTCCGCGGAGGCGATTTCTGGCTCAACCTGCTTATAGGGGCGTTTTTGTACGTCTTTACCCTTGCCACGAAACCCTGGTTTGCCCGTCGCCGCAAAAGCCCTTTTCACATGGGCATCGGCGCGTTCAACCTGATCACCGCGGACGCCTACCGCAGCGTCGGCGGCCATGAACGCATCGCGCTGCGTCCGGATGACGATATGATGTTAGGCAAGCTGGTCAAGGGCGCGGGTCTGCGGCAGGAGATGCTTGTCGGCCGGGACCTCATCGGGTTGGAATGGTACGCCTCGTGTGGCGAAATGATCCGCGGCCTGGAGAAGAACGCCTTTGCCGGTCTGCGTTACAGCGTCGCCTTTGCGCTGCTGGTGTGTGTTTTCCTGCTTTCCGTACTGGTTTTGCCGCCGATTACGGTTTTTTTCACCGGCGGCTGGGCCCGGGTTCTCAATTTAGCGGCGTTTGCCGCGTGGACGGTCTCCTACGCGGATCAGGCGCGGCTCTGGAAGGTGCCGGCGTGGCATGCGTTCTTCTTTCCCTTCGGCATCCTGCTGCTGGTCTACACGATCGTCCGGGCCGTCGCAAAAACCCTAATCACCGGCGGCATCCGTTGGCGCGACCATTTCTACAGGCTCAGCGAGCTTAGGAAAAACAGGCTCTGAAACGGAACGCCTTGTTTGTCACGCCCACCCGCAGGTCAACCGTATGCAACGCCGGCAGATAATGTCAGCTTAAAAGCGAATTGAGCATGTCGAGGTAATCCGAAAGCAGCCGTGTGATAAGGAAGTGCTTTCGGACCTTTTCTTTGGCCTGCTGGCCTATGTGCTCGCAGAGTTTCTTGTCCTGGAGCAGGTGTACGATGCGGTCGGCGAACCCTTGATTGTCGTCGGGCTTCAGCAGAAAACCGCTGTTGCCGTCGTCGATCTGCAGCGGAATGCCCCCGATAGCGGAAGCCACCACCGGCGTGCCCTTCCACAGGGCCTCGGTGACCGCCAGGCAGAACCCCTCACGTATCGATTTCTGGATGATGACGTCCGACCTTCGCTGCACCGCATTGACCAGCGTCTCGTTGTTGCCGACAACAAACACTACGTCGCCCTTCTTGCTCATCGCCTCGGCCTTGCGGTACACCTTGTTGTACATGCGGTAGCCTTCCGGGTCGTCGCTGGCGATGTTGTAGCACAGCACAAGGCGGCAGTCGACTTTCTGTTTGACTCTCTGGAAGACGTCGACCACCCCCTCCGGGTCCTTCCACGGGTCCAGGCGCGAGACCTGCGTGATGATCGGCTTCTCCGTCGGAATGCCCGCCTTCTCGAACATTTTGGCGACCATTTTGTCTGATATATCACGATTTTTTGCGCTGAGCGGATTGATGGCCGGGACCACGATGCGCTGATCCACCGGCAGGTCTTCCTTAAGATAGTCTTCGCTGGAAACCGCCACCTGGTCATATTTCAGAATAAATCCTTTCAAAAAGCTCCACAGGGCCTTGTGCGGTGCGGTCAGGTCGATATGGCACCGCCAGATCCACGGCTGCGTTTTGCGGTAGTACTGGATCAGCGAAAGCGGCTGTGGATCGTGGACGATCACGCAATCGTGGTTCAAATGGGTGAATCGCGAGAAATTTTCGTTCACACGGCAGTACGTTTGCCTCTTCTCTTCGGTCAGTTTCAGGTCGCCCCCCTGCAGCGCATTGTGGAAGCTCTTGGTGATCTCGAAGAACTCCTGGCTTCCGTGCAGAATACGCCAGCCCGCATCGACGCCTACGTCGTCCATGAGCATCACCAGCGGATAGAGTATTTCGGCGACCCCGCCGCCCTGATAGGTGGCATTGAGGTGAACGATATGAACACGATGCAGTTTTCGGGCCCGTCGATGAATTTCCGCCAGATTTGTATCATCCACAAGCCCCCGAAAATCGTCCAGTCGCAGCATGATGAAACCCCTCTCTGTTTGCCCCGCCTGCCAAATCGCACTTCTCACTCTTGGTTGCGCCGCATGGCACACCCCACGCTTGTGGCATCGGGTTTTCGGCGGCGGCGCTTTACCCGGCGCGCGTGCAGTGGCGAATTGATCTTGCCATCGGCGTGTTTTTTGCCGGGAGGGCTGATATTTTGC
The DNA here is from genome assembly GCA_014859965.1 of Phycisphaerae bacterium. Taxonomy (GTDB): domain Bacteria; phylum Planctomycetota; class Phycisphaerae; order Sedimentisphaerales; family Anaerohalosphaeraceae; genus JACZKQ01. The sequence goes on along the minus strand of JACZKQ010000186.1, from coordinate 59,921 downwards.
CTTATTTGCTGCGATTTTGCGCTTCCTGCACGTTTATATTCACTTCGTATTGGAGTAAAATAGGTATGGGAGGGTGAACCCGTATGGATGGCGGCAATGACCGAAACAGGCAATGCTTTTGTCGATGACAGCTTCGCAAGGTACGTCGGCGTTGAGCTGATCGAGGCCGGCGATGCGGGCGCCGCTGCGCAATTGGTGATTCGAGCTCACCATCTCAACGGCGCGGGGGTTGTACACGGCGGCGCGATCTTCACGTTGGCCGCCTGGACCATGGCGGTTGCGGCCAATTCCATTCAGCCGCTCACGCTGGGGCTCAGCGCCACCATCTCGTGGGTGCGGCCCGTGACCGGCGGCACGCTGACCGCCCGTGCAACACAAGTCGCCGCCGGCGGAAAAGTCTCCACCTGGCACGTCACCGTCACGGACGAAGGCGGCCAAACCGTCGCCGTCCTCCAAGGCCTGGCTTGGTGCAAACGCCACGGTTGATCTCAACCGGACCGATGCGCCGCGGCAGACCCGCAGCCCTTGACGCCTACCATGCCGGATTGGTAAGATCGCTGCCAAAGATTGCTCAAACTGCCTCAAAGGCCCTGCACGGCAGATCAGACCGCCGTCGCCGAGCCTTTCGGGGAGACAAACACCAAAGAGAAAGGGCGCTTAAGCGCCCCTTCTTAGCTCTGATTCGAATTGATCGCGATCGAACCTGCGTCAGCACGGCCCATGCACGAGCCAATAGCCGACAATGTTGGAACCTTTGATGTCCGGGCCGGTGGGTCCTCTGTTCCAGAAACGGTCATTCCAGTTGCTCATGCCGTCTTTTCCGATAACGCCCATCACACCGAATCGCACTGAGCTGGGCTGCACCTCAATGGCCGTATCGATCCATGCCTGACGAACAGTCTTGCCGCCGAGCAGATAGGCCGCGTATTTGCCGCCTTCGACGGTATTATCGTTGCTCACATTCTGATACGCAAGAATCATATGCAGGCCCTGGAAAGCCGGCCCCCACCGCTGCCACCAATGTTTGCCGTCGCTTTCTAATTGCAGCGGTCCGCACGCCGCTATTACCAGCCACTCGAGGTCGTTATTGCCCCATCGCGCATCAGTGTAATGCAAGAACCCGTCGTCTTTCGTGCTGGAAAACGTGAAACCTTTGCCGTTGGCGTGGCCTGTATAGAATGCTGCGTCCACGTTGTCAATCCAGTTGGTATCGTTGCCTCCGAGCGAAGGATCCTTGAAGTCGCGCTCCCACGCGTTGAAGTCACCCCAATTGAAACGAACATGCACACCGGCCAAAATAAATTTCAACACAAATCCGGCGGCGTTACCTGCCGAACCGCCCAGACCCTGGCTTGTTCCGACCCACTCCGTTCCGACATCAACCACGCCGCCGACCTTTGTCGGAGGCAGCGCCTGCAATGCTGCGCCCGCAAGAACCATCGTTTCGCTGGCCGACGTTGAAAGCCCCGCCGCATCCGTCACCACAACCGTAAGAATTTCCTCTTTCGGCGCCGGCATGTCCGGACGCGGAACGATGGCGTACTGGATAGACGAATCCGTCCGCCCCGAAAGATCCGTCGTACTGGAGCTCCAGGTCCATGTGTAAGGCGGTGTTCCGCCACCCACCTCGGTTGCCGCAAATACCGCATCGCGCGATGTGTCGGCATACAAATAAACCTGCGGCACCAGTTCCGGCGCATTCTCTCTGGCAATTGCCGGTATAAGTATCCGTCTAAGTTCGACGACCCCGCCGGCGTCCGGCAGCGTCATCGTGCCCCCGTAGAGTAACTGCGGGACCAGTTGCGTCACCTTGCTGCCGCCCGCCGGAATCCAGTAAACCAACTGTGAAGTCAGTTGAACCGGAATACCCCGCGGCAGTCCATACGCCTGGCGCGCCAGAGCGTCCGCCTTCTGCTGCGAAAGCAGCGGATACACCTGCCCGACTCCCTGAACCGCCGGAAGCGCCATCGTCAAATGCGTCATCTTGCCATCGGCATTCAGTACAAACTTCATCTTGGCCCCCGGTCCCAGGACCGGAATATTGCCCTGCATAAACGCAAAGTCGACATGCGTGTCCAACGGCACCGACGTGATCGGCTCTCCATCGCTCCTGACCGCATCGAACATGCTGTGATCCACGGAAATTGTCGACTTCAATGCATCCGGCAGTTTGAATCCCGATGCCGTCAGCGCCTCTCCGACGATGTTCCTGGCCGTTTTTCCGTCAAGCACCTCTCCCCTGATCGCGCCAAAATCAAAAGCCTCTATGTGCACGGGCAGCCTGTCTTCCTCCGACTCGCCCTGGCCCAGGAGAGCCGTGGGCACGAACTGGAACAGCTCTTCATTAGTATACCGAGCCGCTCCGTCCTCACCGATTATCCCGCCCGGAAGGCCAAATAACTCCGCCATTCGCCCGGCAATCCCTTCATCGATGGCGCTGCCGTTCAGCAGGAGAACAGGCGCCTCCGCCGGAAGACAGGTCCGCAGCCAGTTGGCCGCCAAAATAACCAGGTCTTCAAGATCCACCACAAGATCGCCGTTGATGTCGCCATCACAGCCGCTGCCAGCACAAACAGCGTCCTGGGCCGCCAGTATCCTCAATCCCGTCGCCGATGACCTCGGAACCGGAGCGCCGCTTACAGAATCCTCGGTAACAATAATGTCCGGGCAGGGAAAATTGCCAATTCCCGCCGTCTCGACGTACAATATACCGGGGCCGACAATATCAACGAACCGAAGGGTGAACGTTTCAACTCCACTGACCCCAATAAGAGGATAATCGATGTGCACCACCGCATACGGCGTCTGAGGCACGGCTGTTAGAGGTGCAGTCACCCGCACCGCCGCCAGAACCGGTCCGCCGAAACCCGCCGACCGCCTCAACTCCGCAGTAAACTCATAAACGCCGCCGATTGACGGATTCAACCTGACCTCGACGGAAGCAAAATCCGCTGCAACCTTGAATTGCAGACCGCGCGACGCTGCGTGGTCGCCCCCAATGCCGACCACGTCGCAACTGGCAACCACATTTCCATCGTGGCACCAGGACGGCGCGGCGACGAACAACACCATAACAAGAATAATCAAACTGAAAACACCTTTGTGCGAATCTGCGGCCATCATAACGCCTCCTCAAAAAACGTAAAATTGCATACTACAATGCGATGTTGCTTGCGAAGTGCTGTAGTGGGCTCGAAGTTCCGGGCCCGAAATCTGAATTTACATCCGTTCCAAACCTCCTGTTACGCTCCTCTCCCCGCCAGAACGCTTCCGTCGATCTCGACAACGCACCAGTATACAAATATCGGACCTGCACTGCAAGCACAAAACAATTTAAAGAAGGTCCAAAGCAGTTGTCCACCAGCCACAATCCTACCAATGCCATCACGCCCGAATAAGAGGGCCCCTTGCCGACCTGCATAGAAGCTTCACGCAGATTTGTAAGTTTTACGAATTTTTTCGTTGACAGATGCGGCTTCCTGTACGAAACTATTCGTAGACACACACAGAAGAACCGTCGCAGGCAAAGAAAGGAGCATACGGATGGCACGCAAGGCATCGAGTCAACCCACGGAAGTCGAACTTGAAATCCTCAATGTGCTTTGGGAATTGGGCCCATCGACCGTCAACCAGATCCACGAGGTGCTCAAGAAGCATCGCGAACCGGGCCTGTCGACGACGCTGAAGATGGTCCAGGTGATGACGGAGAAGGGCCTGCTTATTAAGGACGATCAGCAGCGGCCGCAGATCTTTCGCCCGGCCATGTCGCAGACGCGGGCGCAGGCGGGGCTGGTCGACGACCTGATGCAGCGGGCGTTCGGCGGGGCTGTGGACCGTCTGGTCATGGCGGCGCTCGAATCAAAAAAGGTCTCAAGTAAGGACCTCCAGCAGATCAAAAAACTAATCGCCGATTTTGAAGGGGAGAGAAAATGAACTGGTTCGATCAGATCATGTCGTCGGATGTCGTGTACCGCGTGGGCTGGGCGATCATACATTCGGCCTGGCAGGGGTTGGCTGTGGCGGTGGTTTTCGGGACGGCACTGATTTTGGTTCCGAGACGCATGAGCAATCTGCGCTATGGATGCGGATGTCTGGCACTGCTGGCGATGCTGGCGGCGTTTTGTGCAACGGCGTGGGTGGCGGGCCCGAGGCCGGGCGAATCTGCGGTCGTCAATCCGTGGCGCATGACGCCGCCGGTGTCGAGCACTACGCCGGCGACGGGCGAAGAAGCGAGGACCGCACCGGTCCTTACTCCCGCAAAGGACAGCACGCCCGCGGCAGAACCGGCGGTGACGCCTGAGACTCCGCGGACCCCGCCGCAGGCCAGGCCCTGGAGGCAGCATTTGGCTCGTGCAGTTTCGCCTTGGACCGATTACATCTGCGGCATCTGGTTTGTCGGCGTGTTCGCCATGTCGATCTGGAACCTCGGCGGGTGGATCGCCGTGCGGCGACTGAGAATGATCGGTACATGGCCACCGCCGGATCAGCTTGTTGCGGCGGTTCGTGAATTGCGCGGTCGGCTGTCGATAAGCCGTGCCGTGAAACTGCTGCAATCGACGGTTGTGAAGGTCCCCATGACGATCGGCTGGCTCAAGCCCGTGATCCTTATCCCGGCGAGCATCCTGAGCGAGTTGTCGCCGCAGCACATCGAAGCGATTATCGCCCACGAATTGGCTCACGTCCGCCGCTGCGACTACCTCGTGAACCTCATGCAAACCGTCGTGGAGACGCTGTTTTTTCATCACCCGGCCGTGTGGTGGATTTCGCACCGCGTGCGGCTCGAGCGAGAATACTGCTGCGACAATGCCGTCGTTAAACTCACTGCCGACCAGGTTAACTATGCCCGAGCCCTGGCCGAGATCGCCGAAAGGAAAGACGCCCTCCCGCACGTGGCTGTCGCCGCAGACGGCGGGTCGCTCGTGGGACGCATTCGGCGGATTCTGGGGCTGGAGCGAGAATCGTCGTTGTTGCGCAACCGCTCGGCGGGCTGGGCGATTATCGCACTTGTCTTCATCGCGGCGGCCTTCGCCGTCGGGGTCGGGATGAGCAGCGACGCGCTTTGGGCGGCCCCTTACAAGTATGGCGCTGACGCAGATGACGGCACCTATTTGATGTTCCAGAAGATGATCGGCACGTGGCGCGTCAACGCCAAGAAGTCCACCAACGCCGGCAGTGTCAGACGTATCGAGATCAAGCCCGACGCCACCTGCGTCCGCCACGAATCGGCTGAAAACGATCCCAACCCCAAAACCTTCTACGACCACATCCGCCTAAAAGACAACGGCCTAGTCGTCAGCGGCTACTGGGGCAAGCAGACCTTCGCCCTGGCCCTCGAAGGCGACACCATGACCTGGATCGAAGCCGACACCCGGTTTGTCTTTGAACGTGTGACCCGAACGCCGGCCACAAAATCAGCAGCCCATCCGATCGTCGGCAAATGGAAATCCACTGATGAACCGGAGACGATTGTCTTGGAGTTTAACGCCGATGGGACAGGCCGCAGCACTGAAATCGGCGCCGATGGAAACGTAGTGCATGCCGAGCGGGGCGTGTACAGGATAGAAGGCGATACGATTATTGGCAAGGGCCCAGATGCCGACGATCAATGGGAACCCATCGCATGGCGTATCGAAGGCGGCGCACTGTATCTCACCAATGATGATAAGGTCTATCAGTTCACGCGGACCGATGACCCCGAGCCATCCGAGTCGGCTACGACATCCGCCACCGAATCGGTTGTCGGCACGTGGGAGGCCGTCAGTTTTTCCGGAGAGGAAGCGAAAGATTATGCTTCCATTACTCTGACGTTCAATGCGGACGGCACGTACCTGGCCTGCATAGAAGGGCACGACGGCACAGAACAGACGAAAAACGGCGCCTATGTATTAAGTGATGGGCGTGTGTACCCCAAAGACGCAGGGTCCAAGACCATGATCACCGTCGCAGGGGACCGCCTGACGATCGTCGACAACGACGCGACGGTTGTCTATCAGAGGAAACCGGTCTCGGCCGCCGGTCCCGCCGGCTTCCTCGGCACATGGCGTGCCGAGAAGGGCTGGAATGACGGAGTCGAGAAAGACTTCACGACACGACTTGAACTGAAGAGCGACGGTACGTTTTCCATGACCATTGTTTCCGGCGAGTGGGGACACCAGAGCGGCGCCGGCCGTTATACTGTAACTGGAAACAACGTTACATTCGAAGGCAAGCACGTCAGTCCATCGGCCGTGGGGATCTTCGAAGGCAACACGCTGACCATCATCGACGAGAACACCAAGATTGTGCTCAGAAAGTATGGTCCGGGGGCGATTGACCGGCGGTTCGCAGGCTCTTGGAAGTCGGGCGAGTTTGTTGGCGACATCAGGAAGGAAATCACGGCCTTGTTCCTGACGCTCAACTTGGACATGACCTTTGTGCTCATCGGCGAGGGCGCCGATACCGGCGAACCGATTCGCGGCATGTGGCGGACGGATGGCGACATCCTGACCCTCAGCCCCCAAACCGAACGCGACCGCACCGCCATGGATTTTGTCAAGTCCGCCCGCTATGACGGGGGCAGAATTCGCCTGGCCATCGGGGCCGGCGCCGCTGTGCTCGAACGCGTAACGGCCAATCCGTTCGCGGGCCCCGAACATCCCATGTTTCGTGCCGAGTTGACCTCCCCCGAATGGCCGAGCGGCCAGACGTGGCTCGACCTCGACACAGGCAGGATCATTGGCCGCGATGAGTATGCCACCGCCGATACGAGCGCCTATGAACTGACGATCATCGGCAACTGCCTGCTCCTTCTTCATTCCACGCCCGGACGCATACTGCCCCTTCACGACGCCGGTATGAATTTCGGCAAAGCCGGGGCCTCCGCGGTCAAATACCTTGGCTCGCTTCACCAAAGCAAGCTCACCCAGTACGACTACAAGGAAGGGCTCATGGCCGCCGTACTCACCGACCAAGGCAATCTCGCCGTCATCGAAATGACCCGCACGGGCAGCGACCAGACGCCCGTCGCCTGGTCGCTGGCAAGCATCACCGAAACCGCCGACGGCCCGCCGCGCATCGAGGCCATCGGCCTTGCCTCGCTCGCCCCCAAGGTCTCGCTTGCCGAACCCCGCCGCGCGACCCTGCCCGACCTCGACGAGACGCCGGCGTTTGTCGATCTGGCGACCGGCGAGATGATCGTCATGCCTGTGGGCATTGAGAAAGACAATGACGCCCTGCGGACGCATCTGAGACAGTTGTCGAAGGGCGACCTGGGCTTTGACAAGCAATTGATTATCCTGCGCAACGGAAGCGCCAGCTTTTGGAACGGAATTCAGCCCACCGCGATGCCGCCCGTTGTCCACGAGCAATTCAACATCCGGGCATACGACCTCGCCAACATTCCTTGCCGCCTTCTCGTCACCACCGGCGACGGCAGACAGTTCGATGTCAGCGTCCTCGAAAAGACGGCCGACGGCGCACTGAAGATCGAATATCGGCCCGTGGGCGCGAAGGTAACAACACCTGCCGCTGATTCGGCGGCGGTAATAAATGCAGCCGACCGCACGCGTGCCGCGGAGTTGATCGGACAGCTTAACCTCGTGCGGATGGCCATGGATCATTGCGAACTCGATGAGGGCAAGCGGCCCGATCTGAGCGGCGGCTGGCAGGCGCTGCTCGACCGCACCGGCAAAGGCCCGTATATCAAGGCCGCCCCCGTCAATCCGTTCACCGGCGGCTCAAAGATCGCCCCGGACGACTCCGCTGACTGGCAATACGATGCCGCCTCCGGCGTTCTCAGGGCAGTCGTGCCTTTCACCGCCAAAGAGGCCGCACAGTTGGGCCTCGACGTACGGAATGACGTTGCGCTCCGCCCCCCGTCCTCCGCGAGTACTGAACGACGCATTGAGCGGATATCATTCGCAAGAGATCTGTCCATCCGAGAAGCCCTGCAAATCCTGGCCAAGGCGTTCAAGAAGAACATCATCCCCTCCGACCAGGTGCAGGGAAACATCCCGGTCAGGGACCTCTGGAACGTAACGCTTGAAGAAACGCTCCGCGCCATCCTGGGCACACACCGACACGTTGTCGACGGCGACTTCATCCGCGTGTACACGGCGGGAGAATACGAAACGCGAATTGCCCGTCCGGCCAATCCTCTCAGCCACGCCCGGGCCTGGCTGAGCGCCCTGCAGCGGGCCGACCACGCAGCCGTGCACTTGTGCAAATCCGGCTCAGCCGAAGCGGGCGCATCCAAGCAACTGCTCGGAAGCTTCAGTTTCGCCGAGGCAACGGTCGAACAGGTGCTGCTGTCGGATAAACAGGCTGCAGCGCTCATCGGCCCCGCGAAAGGGCCGGGCAACAGGACCGCAAGGTTTGGACTATCCATGGAGCCCGTCTCGGGCGGCTGGCAAATACGAGATATCGATTACCTGCCCGAAGGGAAGGAAGCCTCCTTCATAAGCAAATTCCGGCTGGCACATCCAGACGCAACACCAATGCTCCCTCCTATGCCCGAAGGCACAGCCGTCGCGGGAATCGGCCGTATGACATTACCCAAGGACGCAGGCCGCCGTGTGACCTATGGCCTGGACAAGATCGCTTTGCTTATGAGGTACATCGATTTGCAGAATGACGGCGAGATAGCGGCCTTGAGCGGCTATTTCGACCAGATCAACGAATTCTGCGACGATCTGCAGGGCAAGAACGGCCCCGCGCCCGGCCGGGACGAATGGGGCGGCCTCGACGACGCCCGGATTGAAGCCGTAGTGAAGCTGTTGAGCGACATAGAGCAAACCGCCGAAGGCTGCCGCGAGCTGTCGCGCGGCGGACACAAGGAACTGCTCGACCAACACTGGCAATTGCTCAAGGAACAATACGGCCGCCTTTGCGAATTACTGCGGGCAAGTTCAGAGAGTGCCGCTGTGCAAGACAAGAGCAAGGCCGAAGGCATGCACGACCATTTCATCGGCTGGTACAGGCTGAACAAGGAGATTGTCTTTCCCGTTCTAAAGCGTGACGGCACGTTCTACGCAGCCTGCCGCGGCATAGAGGTCCCGTTCAAAGAGACCGCCGACGGGCTCGAGTGGGCGCTGGAGCCCTCGAGCATGGCCGGCACGACGATCGGGCGATTCGCCGGGACAAACCAGTACTATCTCAAGAACATGGACCAGCAATCCATCCACCACCTCGAGGAATCGGGCGCCAACCCGCTGGGCTTCGGAAAAGAGCAGCCCGTCACACGCATTGACGAACCGGTCGGGCTGCTCGATGCGACGGCGCCCGCTCCAAAGAATCCGGACGATTTCATCGGATGGTATCAGCCCAAGTGGTTTCCCTACTACAGGTTCCAGTTGCGGAAAGACGGCGACAAGTATTTCTGGGACGAACAAGAAATGGATCAGGCGAGTGGATGGAAAACCGGGGGCGCGACACGAGAACTGACGCCTCTGACTGACGGCCTGGGCTTCTTCACAGGCTTGGACGCTAAAAAAGAACACCGTCTGACGTACAATGATTCCCTGAAGCGGTTCGAAGTCGTGAACATCAAGGCCGGCCCGCAAGGGCTCAGGACGCCGCTGGCACGAATCCCCGAACCTGCGACCGATACAGAGGCTCCGGCGGTCCGGCCCCCCATTGTCATCGGCATCCCGGTGTGGCACTAAAATCGCGGACCAACTGACGCGCAGTAATCCAGCAGCGCCGGCGGCACGGCCCCTCCTCCGGGCCTGTCGCCGGCTCACCTTTGGCGCTTTTCCCTAATAAGCCTTGACGGGCGCGTCGATAGACTGTAATGTCTGCACCGAATCAAAGGGCAGCTTACATTTTATTGAAAGGTGAAGGGACAAACATGTACACCACGATTGTAGATGTTGTGGCAAGGGAAATACTGGACTCGCGGGGCAACCCGACCGTCGAAGTCGACGTGATGCTGGACGACGGCTCTTTCGGCCGGGCCGCGGTGCCGTCGGGCGCCAGCACCGGCGCCCACGAAGCCGTGGAACTCCGCGACGGCAACGCCAAACGCTACCTGGGCAAGGGCGTCCAGAAGGCCGTCAAGAACGTCAACCAGCTCATCGCACAGGAAGTGATCGGCATGGAGGCGCTCGATCAGGTGGAACTGGACCGCTTCCTCATCAGCCTCGACGGCACGCCCAATAAGGCCAAGCTCGGCGCCAACGCCATCCTCGGCGTTTCGTTAGCCGTCGCCAAGGCGGCGGCCAACGCGGTCGAACTGCCGCTTTACCGCTACGTCGGCGGCTGCAACGCCACCGTCCTGCCCGTGCCCATGATGAACATCCTTAACGGCGGAAAACATGCCGACAACAATGTCGACTTCCAGGAATTCATGGTCATGCCCATCGGCGCCAAGGACTTCCCCGAAGCGCTGCGCATGGGCGCGGAAATCTTCCACACGCTCAAGGACGTCCTGAAAGGCAAAGGCTACAACACATCCGTCGGCGACGAAGGCGGCTTTGCCCCGTCGCTCGGGTCCAACGAAGAAGCCATCGAAGTGATTCTGGCGGCGATCAAGAAGGCGGGCTACAAGGCCGGCAAACAGGTCGCCATCGCGCTGGACCCGGCGTCCACCGAGATGTGGGTCAAGAGCAGCAAGTCGTACAAGTTCTTCAAGTCCGCCCCGAAGAAGGCGGTCTCCTCCGACGCCATGGTCGCCCATTGGGCCAAGTGGCAGGCGAAGTACCCGATCGTCAGCATCGAAGACGGCCTGGCCGAGGACGACTGGGACGGCTGGGCGGCGCTGACAAAGAAGATCGGCGACAAGTGCCAGATCGTCGGCGACGACCTGTTCGTCACCAATACCGAGCGGCTCGCCAAGGGTATTAAACTCGGCTGCGGCAATTCGATCCTCATCAAGGTCAACCAGATCGGCACGCTCACCGAGACGCTCGACGCGATCAACCTGGCCCATCGCAACGGCTACACGGCCGTGATGAGCCACCGCAGCGGCGAGACCGAAGACGCGACCATCGCCGACCTGGCCGTGGCAACCGGCGTCGGCCAGATCAAGACCGGCTCGGCCTGCCGAACCGACCGCATCGCCAAATACAACCAGCTCCTCCGCATTCACGAGGAACTCGGCAGTGCGGCACAGTACGGCGGCGAAATCTTCAAGTACTAAGCGACTGGAAGCCATTTCCGACGGCAGGAATGCACTTTGTGTTCCTGTCGTCTTTTTTTGCGCTCACTCTGTCACATTTCCGGATTTCGGGTTCCTGAAGTGGTGAGAAGCGATTATTATTCAGTTGCAAAGGAATCCGACCATGACCCGAGAAACGCACGAGGAAATCCGCCTGCTTGAGGCCAGCCTGCGGGGCGATACGACGGCTTTCGAGACGATTGTCAGGGCCTATCAGTCGCTGGTCTGCGGCATCACGTTCAGCGCACTGGGTGATGTCGCCGAAAGCGAAGACCTTGCCCAGCAGACCTTCATCAACGCCTGGAAGGACCTGGCCCAGCTCAGGGATCTGGACAAGTTCAAGCACTGGCTCTGCAGCATCGCCCGCAACGCCGTCCGAAACACCCTGCGCGACAGGAAGCGCGACCCGATCCGCAAGGCCGTTCCCATCGATGGCGTGGAACCGGCGGACGCGGCGGCGTCCGAAGCCGACGACTCGGCTGCTGCCGCGGAGCGCCAGGCGGTGGTGCGGCAGGCCCTCCAGCAGATTCCGCTCAAGTACCGCGAGCCGTTAGTGCTCTTCTACCGGCAGGACAAATCGGTCCGAGAGCTTGCGGCGCAACTGGACCTTTCCGAGAATGCCGTGAGGCAGCGCCTCTCGCGAGGACGCAAGCTGTTAAAGGAGAGGGTCGCCGCGATGGTCGAGACGACGATCAGCCGCACCGCGCCCGGCAAGGCCTTTACCGCGGGCGTCGTGGCGGCGATCGGCACATTAGCAGTAACGAGCGGCAGGGGCGCCTCGGCGTCGGCTGTGCAAGACTTCGTGCCGTCTGAATCTTTGACGTCCGCGGCGCCCGCGGCGGCAGCAGGCACCACCACTGTTTTCGGCGCCGCGGCCGTCAAGATCATTGCCGCCGCACTCATCGCCGCGGCCGGCGTTTCGGCTGTCATGCTTTACAGGTCTGTCAACCGGCAGGAGCCCGCGCCGGCAGCGCCGCAGGCGTCGGTGACTCCCGCGATCTTTATTCCGGAGGAGGCGACTACGCCGCGTGCAACAATCCGTCCTTCGGCGCCGATCAAGGCCGTAGAGACCGACTCTGGGGCGCCAGCGGCTGGGCCCTCACCGCAGCCGCAGGGGCCGGAGCCCGTTGCGGCAGGCAATGAGGCGCCTGAGGTTCATGTTCTTAACCAGCCGCAATCTGAATTTGCGCCACAGGGCGTGCTCAGCGGCCTGATCACCGATGCACAGACCGGTAAACCGGTCGTCGATGCCAGAGTGGAAATCACCAAGTCTCGGCGCTTCGAGGCCGTCACCGACGCCAACGGCTTCTATCATATCGACGAAATCGACGATGAAGGCAGCTACAAGATCCGGCTGCACTCGCGCGAGTACCTTTGGGTGGACAACTGGAACGAGGAGCCGTCCATTGTGCTGAAAAAAGACGCCAAGGCGGTCAAGCACTTTGGGCTCGAACGCGGCTGCCAGGTTCAGGTCGAAGTTGCAGACCCCAACGGCCGGCCAGTGAAGGACACGTATCTGTACGTCACATGGATGGGCGAACGCTACGGCCGCCAGACGGAGCGACAGAGCGGACGCGCGATCACCACTGGCGCCGACGGTCGCCGCATTATGGGAGCATTCCGCCCGTCGGCAACCGCGTATCTGGTTACCGCCATGCACCGAGACTACGCACCCGCCAAATGCGTCGTCCAACTGACCGACCCGAACGTGGTCGCCCCGGCCCGCGTCGTGATGCAGAAAGGCACAACGGTAGAGGGCTATGCCGCTTACGCCGACGGCCAACCCGCCGCCGACCTGAAGATAACCGCACAACCCAAATGGTGGAACATCACGACCTGCACCCCTTTGTGTACAGTCGACGCGGCGGGCGCGTTTACGCTGACTCACATCGCGCCTGACGACTACATTATCATGGTGCACATTCCCAATCCCGGCGGCGGATCGCTCTCCAGCAGCGTCTTGGAAACCGTGCTTCCCCTGCAGGAAGGGCTTCTCATGCTGACGATCCCCGGTGACTCACCGGCAGGTCTGACTCTAATCAGCGGCACAATAGATTTCATAAACGGCCCGCCGTCCGGCAACGTCACCGTCTCCGCCTACTCGACAAAGACCGGCCCCAAACAGGGCCGCGTCACCGGCGACGCATTCGTAGTCGACCGGCTCAAGCCCGGCACGTATCGCCTCACGTTCTCCGGCGAGAACATCGAAAGCAAGACGCTCACCGACATCGCCGGCTCGACACAGGGCATGAAGGTCGAATTGAAATGCCTTCGACCCGGCGGCAAGCCCCGCTTGCAGGGTGTCGTCGTCAATGCCGCCACGGGCCGGGCCGTTCCGCACTTCAAGGCCCGCGTCCGAATCCTCAAATCGCTCACCGGGTCATACACGCCCGCAGCGATGTCTTGGCACGAACTCACCGACCCGGAAGGCAAGTTCGACATCGAGTCGCCCGGACCCGGTACGGCGCAGGTCCAAATCGCCGCCGAGGGTCTGGCCTGGACATGGAGCGACCCGGTCGACGGCGCCAATCCGCAGCCGATCATCGTCGCGCTGGCCCCCGGCGGCGTCATCAAAGGCCGCGTCGTGGATGGTTCCGGCACGCCCGTCAACGGCGCCAAAATCATCCCGCTTTCAAAGGCGGGCGGCAATCTCTGGTTCGACTACGACCGTTTCACCTCGGCCGCCGGGGCGGTCGAAAGCACGGGCGGCCGGTTTGTGCTCGGCGATCTCGCCACCCGATCGGAGACCGTCAAAGTAACGCATCCGAACTACAGCCCGGCGGTGTACGAGAATATCCGGGTCGACTCCGCCGAAACCGCAGAGGACGTGGAACTCGTCCTCACCCCCGGCGGCACAGTGCATGGGCACGTCCACGACGAACAGGGCAAGCCGCAGGCCAACGTCCTGATCGTCGTTCAGGATGCCGCCGGCTATCGGGGCAGCAGCGACACGGGACGCATTGCTTCGGCGGTTACCGACAAGAACGGCTACTACAGGATCGAGCACCTGCCCGAGCAGATATGCTACGTCCAGCGGTCCGAGTATTACCGGGGCGCCGGCGTGGTCTGCCGAACCGTGGATCCTGTTGACGGGGAGGAAACGACGCTCGACTTTGGCGGCCCCACCGTCCTCAGCGGCCGCTTTCTCGTCGACGGCCATCCGCTTGCCGCGACCGAGCTTATGCTGGGTGACCCGTACAACAGCAGCGCACTGGCGTTCGTGAGTCGGGTAACCGGCGACGGCCAGGGATGCTTTCGATTCCACGGCACGCCCGCAGGATTCTACGGCCTTTATTACAAGCTCCCGCAGGACGAACGCTACACGGCGCCCAACTGGCTCAAGCTCACCACACTTGTAGTCGGCGACGACGATTGCGACCTCGGCGAATTGCACATGTCCACCGGGCGAATCGCAGTGCACCTCAATTCCGACGCCGCGTTTAAAGACATGGACGTGTACGTGCAGGCGGGAACGGGTTTGTGGGGCGCCAAGATCGGCCGCGCAAAGGCGCCGGAGGGCGAAGGCAAACCGTACCTGATCACCGGCGTGCCCTGCGGGATATACCGCATCGTCGTCATGCGTCCTGACTTCGTGCAGTTCACAAAGACCGTGCTCGTGGAGTCCACCGAAGCGGACATTGAGGTTGCGATGCACATCCCGGCATGCACCGCCTCCGTCTCCGGCAGATTGACAGCCGACCGCGACGAGGCGGTTTTCCTCCTGAGCAACGACCACAGCGTCCGGGCGTACGTTCCGCAAAAGGACGACGGCACCTACGCGGTTGAGAATCTGCCCGCGGGCGACTACCGCATCGGCGGCTATTACACGGTCGCCACCTCCAAAGCATCGCATTTTGCCCTGGCTGACGGCCAGAGCGCCGCGCTGGACGTCGTCTCCGACTTCACCAGCCTCAACAAAGGTCATCTCCACATGCAGGTTGTCGACGAGCACTATCTGACTGTCGCTGCCGACGTGTGGCTCCAGGGGCCCGCCGGCCGAATCGAACCGTACAAGGTCGACAGCGACGGCTGGTTCTTTGCCGCGGAACCGGGTCGGTATGTGCTCGTGGTCTCCTGCCCGGGTCGGAGCATGGTCCAGGTGACGATTCATCTCGACGGCAAAGACCTCATGGCCGGCAGTGCCGGGGAAGCCACGGTCATTGTCAGAATGGACTAAAAACCGATCCCGGCCGCGTGCGTTCTTCCCTCGGCGGCGCACGCGGCCGGCGGCAGGGGTGCACGCCATGTGTTCAGGCGCTCATGTCCGAACGGCTCTCTGGTCGATAAACCTAATTATGCCGGCAAAGCGGCATTTTTGACGGCTGGCGGGCTTGCCTCGCCGCCACGTTGAACCGGACGGGCAAATGAACAAAGGAGTCCTTTTCTTGCGTTATGTACTGTTCTGCGTCTTCTTCACCATCGGCGCCGGCGCTATCGCCCTGTCTATCCTCGTCGAGCCGGAAATCAGCAATTATTATCAGAACCGCGTCCACCTGGGGCTTATCGAAGAAGGCAACGAGCGCATCCGCCGGCTGACGGCGGCATACGAAGCGCAGATCGTGCAGCTCCGACAGAACCCCGACCTGCTGGTCAAACTCCAGACCATCACCTTTGGCCGCCAGCCCGCCGGCGACGGGGTCGCCCTGCCCAAGGCGTCGGACGAACACCTCACGGCCGCCAAGGAGGCGCTCCTGGAAGAACTCGACAAACAAACCCAACAGCCCCTCATCCCCGAATGGGTGCACCGGTGCGCCGAACCCCAGAATCGCAGAGTGATTTTTACCGCGGGGGCCGCCCTGCTCCTGACGACATTCATCTTTTTTGGGACCACCCCCAGACGCAGGCCACAAACCATCCTGCCAACCCCCTGAGCCGCAAGGCGCCGCTGTGGAGGGTGCATACTCTCTCCGACATGAAGCGTCTCGCAGTCCTGGTTCCCTTGATGGTTCTATCGGCCGACCGGGATCAGGTGGATCGCCTGACCGCCGTTGGAGGCCATGTCCCCCGTCAGCGTTGTTGTTGAATCGACTGTGCAATGCCGGGTGGTTACGCCCAAACGGTCGCTGCCGTCGGGTTTTGCGTCGCCGTAGACATGTGCCGTATATTCCCGGCCCGGCTCAAGAAACGCGAGCGGGATGTCGATCTGCCGCCGTTTGACGGCATTCATCGTGCCGACAAACCATGCGTCGCCGCTGCGGCGGGCCAGCGTGACGTACTCTCCGATTCTGCCGTGCAGTACGCGTGTGTCGTCCCAGACCGTGGGGACGTGCTTGAAGAACTCCAGTTCCGGCTCGCCCTTGTACATGGCCGGGCGGTCGTACCAGTAGAGGAACTGCCACGGGCTGTAACAGACTACCGCTGCCGCCAACTGATGGGCGTTGCTGTTCTTCACACGGCCGCTGTACCAGCAGATTGTATAGTCGCCGGCGCCGCACAGGTAGCGGGTAAACGGCAAGATTAAGTTCTCCTCGGCGGTGGGCATCTCCTCGTTGCCGCGAATGCCCTCCATCGTCATGAGGTTGGGGTACGTGCGGCTGTAGCCGGTGGGCCGGTACTCGTCGTGGATGTCGAGCATCAGGTGGTTGTCGGCCGCTTTGCGGATCGCCTCGTGCAGCCACGTCGTCCACTTCTGATCGCCGACCCGCACGAAACCGTACTTGACGCCCTTGATGCCCCAACTGCGGTATAAGGGCAGGATCTCATCCAACTGGCGCTCCAGTGCCCGCTGGTTGACATAGACGATAATCCCGATGTTCCGTTCATCGGCGTATCGGATCACCTCGTGCAGGTCCAGCGGACCCGGCGAGCGTTTCGGATCGACGGTGATCGTCGTGGCGTCGGAGGCGTTGTCGTATTCGTGGCCGTACCAGCCGGCGTCGTATTCGACGTACTGCAAGCCGCGTTGGACGGCGAAATCGACGCAGGCCTTGCCGCCTTCGGTTGTCAGCGTTACTTCGCGTATGACCTTGCCGGGCTTGATCCATGACGTGTCCTGGATGGCGCAGGGGGCGTTGAGATTGCGGATGAAGTCGTTTTGCTCCAGAAGTCCGCAGGCGTCGTCGGCGATCATCAGGACGCGCCACGGCGTGCTGTACGGCGTTTTAGCCTGCACGTCGCCTGCCAGCATGCTCTCGACGGCGAAAGGCACGCCGGCGACCGGCTGCAATCGCATCCTTGCGTAATCGACCAGCGCGGCCTCGGCGACGGCGACGGCTGGGCCGCCGGCCAATTCGATGGTCAAGGGCCGCTCGCAGTTGGGTTTGATCTCGCTGAGAGTCACCCTGCTGTAGACGCCCTGCGCCGAGTACACCGCCCATGCCGTGTGATTTGCAGTGAAGCGAAACTGCGTGCGCTCGGCCTTTATGGTGAAGGTCTGCATCGTCGACTGCTCTGGAAATGTGTATTGCAGGGCGACGCCGGCATCGTAGGCGCGGACCGTGAGGCGAAGCCGCCTGTTCTGCTCGTCGCGGATATCCACGTCCATCTGGTTGTAATGGTCGCGTATTGCGCTGCGCTCGCCATATACCGGCCGCCACGTTTCATCATGTGTACGGCGGCCGACATCCGTGATCCGGCAGCCGATTCCCAGTGCGGGCATCTCCTTCAGTTCGAACATCAGCGGCGAATCGGCAATGACCGCTTTGCCCTTGTACGCCACGCGCCAAAGCAGACATTGCGTCAGGCCGTCGCTGTCGGCGACAGTCACGGTCGCTGTCACATTGCCGTCCGGCGATGAAAGCGTCCCGCCTTTGGCGCCTGCGTTGAAAACCGCAGCCAGGCCGATCAGAATACCTGCAAGCTTCATAATTGCTCCTCACCTGTTTCTTCACCCAGCATTTCATCGCGATAGCGCAGCACCACGCCGGCGACCTTTCGAATGTCGGGCGTGTCGGGCAGCATGGCGATGATCTTTTCGAGGTACCTGCGGTCGCGAACCTTTCGAAACGTCGCCTGATAGTTCAGGTCGTACACCCACGCCAGTTCGAGCAGTTTCATGTCGTGGCTGGTTTTCATGAGTGTGTAATCGATGTGCCGCTTCTCCAGGATCGCTTTAATAATCTCCGGCGAGTAACCGTCGCCGGGCGCAAACCAGTTGACCATCGGCGCTGCCTTGGGATCTTCGAGCGGCCAATTATCAACCTCGGTCATCAGATAGTAAATGTCGAGCTTGTCCGCATCGCGAATCAGTTTGGCAAAGGGGGCGAGGTACTCAAGTAGACCGTTCGGCAGTTGCTTGATTGCGTGCAGTTCTATCGCCCGCTTGATGACCTGCTGCTCGTCGGGGTCGAGACCTTCGAGCACCTTGTGTTTTATTAGGACTTGGACCCCTAACGGGCCGTGCGGCACGCTCTTGATGTCGGAAAAGGTGCGGTACTTCGTGAACTGCTCGTACCGGCCGACGTCGTGAAACAGGGCGATCGTCTCGGCGAGCAGCCGTTCGGACTCTGTCATTCGAAGCGGCTGCGTCAGGTCATTCATCTCCGCACAGACCCGTGCCGTGTGATCCTCTTTGAGCTTCAGGTTGGCGTTGACAAAGGCGTCGTCGCCGTAGAAGCCGGCAACGTAATCGGCATACCATTGCTTGAATTGCTGCAACTGCTTTGTTTGCATCTACTTATATTCCAGTTGGATTTTCAGGGGCATTCTCGGGAAAAACAGATCATACCGCAATCGCCGCGATTTTTCCAGCGAGGACCGAGCAAAACCGTTCGGGGCCCCAGAAGCCAAAATTCCCCCCCGGCGAGAAGATGCTCCCACTTTTGGCCTCTGCCCGCACGGTTTTGCTCTCCAGGGTCGCAACAGGTGCGGGTTTGGGATGCGGACGTCCGGAGAATGCGGCAGACGTGAAGGAAGCTGGCGGACCTGGTTGGCGGTGAGTGGGGTTTGCGGTATAATGGCGGCCGTTGTGAGTTTGTGTTCCGTGGAATGGTTTATGGAGGTGACCTGTGCCGAGAGTGAAGGATGTGATTGTGAAAAAGCCGACCGACGAGGAAGCGTCCGTGTGCAGCGCCTGGCCGATCTGGACGTGCGAGCCGAGTACGTTCGACTGGGACTACACCGAGACGGAGACGTGCCTGATCCTCGAAGGGAAGGTGACGGTCACGGATCGTCCGGCCGGGGCGGATTCGGTCACCTTCGGGCCGGGCGATCTGGTGATCTTTCCGGTCGGGTTCAGGTGCATCTGGAACGTCGAAGAGGCGGTCCGCAAGCACTACAATTTTAGTTAGGCTCAGCCGCACGGCGGTCCAATGCGGCTCGCCTTGTGTGTTTGAAGATTTTGCGGAGGAAGAAATCGGATCGGCCGCAGCTTCATTGGGCGGTTTGGGCAAAGTCTTTCATGGGCCCGATGTATGCGCCGGCGATGACCACGTTGTCGATGTAGAGGTGGTGGTCGCTCTTGGCGGTCCAGGTTCCGCCGAGGTAGAGGTTGAGCCAGACGGCCTCGATCTTCAGCGTCTCGACGTCGCGCATGCGGAGGTCGGTCGTTTCGAAGGCGGGCTGTCCGTCGACCCAGGCGCGGAGGATGCCGTCGTTCTGGCCGGGCGTGTTCATCTTGGCGTACTGTTCGATGCAGTACCAGCGGTTGTTTTCGAGCCAGCCGCGCTTTTCTCGCTCCCACAGCCACTCCGAGCCGTACTTGCCCTTCATGTCCGCGTGGTAGCAGTAGAAGCCGACCGGCGTGCGGCCGTCGACCTGCTTGCGGAAGAGGCCGCGGGCGGACCAGCCATTTTGCCCGTCCGAAGGTCGGCCGCCCCAGCCGCCGCGATTGTATGTGCCCGAGATGCCCGGCAGTTTGCCGCCGCCCGCCGGATCCCAGTCGTCGCCAAACCGCAGGTAGTACCGAAAGTAGATCTCTTCCGGCTCGCGGCCCGTGTGCTTTTTGAAGGCGTAGACGATGCTTGTGCCGTAATGGCCGCCGGCGTCGACCTTGATCCTCAATGCCCTGCCCGCCAGAGGGTCGAAGCCGCGGTCCGCGTCCGAATCCACGCACGCGACGCGTTCCGGAGCGGTTCGCATCCCGAACTGCTCGTACCAGTTTTCCGACTCGAAGTCACAAAAAAAGACCACGTCCGCGCGCTCCCGCAGGGCCGGTTCGGTGGTCTTCAGGTTGCCGGCGGCGCAGGCGCATAAAGAAAGCCCCAACATGGCGCACCCTGCGAACAACATCCGGACTGCTGATTTCGCGTTGCTGTACATCGAAAGCTCCTTTCCAAAAACGTCATCATACCTCAGTTCGCCGTGTCAGGCAAACACGGCAGAACGCGAGATTGGCGCCTTGGCACGTCCCATTTACTTTTGCCTCGATGCGGCCGATCAGTTATATTGCTGACGTGTGCAGCGTGCGGAGACGAGAACGTGACCCGGGCCAAATTGAGAAAAAGCGGATACAAGCTCCTCATCGGCTATGCCGCCGCGCCCGTGATTCACGGCCTGATCATCTTCAGTTGTGCGGGCCGGACCGACCTGCCCTGGATTTGGATTTACCTTGTAGTCAATTTCATCGGGTTGGTCGGCGGCATACTGCCGGTCTGTGCACGCAACCCGGAACTCGTTAACCGTCGCGGAGACTTCAGGCGGGCAAAAGATACCAAGCCCTGGGACAGGTGGCTCATAATGGTCTACGGCATCTTCAGTTGCTATCTCATGCCCGCCGTGGCGGGCCTGGATGTCGGGCGATATCACTGGTCGGAAATGGGGCCCGGCGCGGCGGTGGCCGGCATCGCAGGTTTTCTGGCCGGCTCGGCCCTGCTGACGTGGTCCATGCTCAGGAACACGCACTTCGAAACCACCGTTCGGATACAGACAGACCGCGGCCATTCGGTCGTTACCACCGGCCCGTACCGATTTGTGCGTCATCCGGGCTATGTGGGGGCCATAATCTGGAATCTGACGACTCCCATGATGACCCGCTCGGCGGCGGCGTTTATACCGGCGATCGCGGGCGTGGCCGTGCTGGTTATCCGGACGTCGCTGGAGGACAGGACCCTCCAGCGGGAGCTGCGCGGCTATACGGAGTACACGCGGAAGACGAAATACCGTCTCTTGCCGGGCCTCTGGTAAGAACCAGCGTGCAAAATGGTGCTTGCCGCCGTGCCCCGCTCGCGCGGTGCGTCAAGAAGTGCGGCAAAACAATTTTTATCGGGGCTGATTGCAGGAAAAATCCAAACCGTACTGCCCGCCAAACGTACACAGCCACTGAAGAACAGCGTTTTTTCATTGACAATAGTGGATTTTTTGTTAAAATGAGAATAACGTAGCCCCAGGCAGGGGCGGCCGGGTGTCCACGGAGGACCGATGGGAAGTGATGTCTCATAATAAATGAGGACAATAATGAAAAACACGCTGTTTTCAAGATGTTGCAGGGTCCTGATTTGCGCCTGCCTGCTGGTTTCGATCGCGGTCTCGCTGCTCGGTTGCGGCGGGGGAGCCTCGGGGGAAACCGCTGCCGAAGTGCACAGAAGGCATATTGATGTTGTCAGGACCAATAATCTGCAGATGCAGGACGATCTGGACGCCCTTTTCCTGCTCGACAGGCCCAGCCGGCTCAGCAGCAGGTATGTTCGCTGAGCAGCCGCGGTACCCATCGGGTGCGGATCGTCGCAGTGTGAAAAACTCGAACCGTCAAGCTGATGGGAGGTTGCTTGTTTGGACGCAATCGTTGAGTATCTATACCGAATAAGCCTGCACGAGCGTCTCATTGTCGGTCTTGAACTGGTTCTCATCGGGATATTTGTTTACACCATCATCAGCTTTCTCGAAGGCACCCGCGGCGAACGTCTGTTCCGGGGCGTGATTTTTATCCTGATCGTCGGTTCGCTCATCCTCAATCTCGTCGTCGAGCAGTTCGGGCTCATCCGTATCGCCTACCTTTACAAGGGCTTTTTGCTGGCCATTCTCATTGTCGCTGTCGCCGCGTTCCAGCCCGAGGTGCGCCGTGCTCTGATCCGTATCGGGCAGGCCGGCTTTCTGTCGAGCTCGCCTCAGCAGCTCACGCGGAGCGTCGAGGAAATCATCAACGCGGTGACCCAACTGGCCGCCACGCGGACGGGCGCCATTATTGTTATCGAGCAGCAGGTCGGGCTTGCCGAATTCATCGAGACCGGTGTGCGGATCGACGCCAAAGTGACCGCCGAACTTTTGAAGACTATTTTTTATCCGGGCTCGGCGCTGCACGATATGGCGGTCGTCATCCAGGGCGACCGGATTGTCGCCGGGCGCGTTCAACTGCCGCTGGCCGAAGGCGACAGCTTTCAGGGCCGACAGCTCGGCTCCCGGCACCGTGCGGCCATCGGCGTCACCGGCAGCTCCGACGCCACCGTGATCATCGTCAGCGAGGAAACCGGCATCGTCTCGCTCGCGGTCAACGGCAATCTCATCCGGAATGTTTCGGAAGCCCAGTTGCGGAGACAGTTGACCACCGCCGTCGTGGAAACGACCCCCCTGATCGAACGTATGAAGGAAGCCGTGCAGTCGCGCGAAGGCAAAGAATAGGACCCTCACCTCATGGTTGACATGTTGAAGAAACTCAGTGCCGTTGTCGCCCTGACGGGGTTGATCTGGGCGTGGGCGTATCTGGCCCTGGAAGAAACGATGCCCGCCACGGGCACGCTGAGCATTTCGCCGGCGACGCGATCTGATCTGTTCGTCAGCTTCGAGGAGCAGCCCGCATCCCTTAACATCCAGTTGACGCTCAAGGGTTCGCCGGGGCAGATGAACGAACTGAAGAAGCGGCTGCGGGCCGACGACACCGATCCGCAGAAGGAGCGCCTGGAGTTCTTCTATGACGTTGAATTGGAAAACCATTCCGCGCCGGGTCGGTATCCGCTGGACCTGCTGACGTTTCTCAATGAAAGCGACAAGCTCAAGAACCTGGCGGTCTCCGTCGAGCACTGCGAGCCGGCGACCATTAATGTGAAAGTCGACCAGCTCACACAGAAGTGGTTCAACGTGCAGGTGCTGGATGAAAACAAGGAGCCGCTGCGGGCAGAACTGATCGAGCCGTCCACGATACAGATGCACGGGTATGAGCACTGGTCGGGCGACAGCCTCAAGGCCAACGTGATTCTCACGGCGGCGATGATCGACAAGGCCCGGCGGGAGCCCGTGTCCGAACGGCCCTTCATCGAGCTTCAGCCGGGCCGCAGAAGGTGGTTTACTACACCGGTCGCCATCAAGCTGCCCAGCACGGAGAGTCCGCTCAAGGACCGCGTGACAAGCCCCCTGCTGAAGCTGGGGATCATCTACAGCAAGAACCTCCAGGGCAAGTACAACCTGGAACTGACGAATGAAAACGACCTTCGCACCGTGCAGTACAAGGCCTCGGACGCCGCGTATAACGCCTACGAAAAGATGCCGTATCTCATCATGATTGAGGTCCGCGACGGCGACGAAAACCGGGAGAACGTCCACCGGCCCATTATCTACAACTTTCCCACGGATTTCGTGCGGAAGGGTGAAATCGAACTCACCGGCGCCCCCCGCGAGGCCGTCTTCAAACTCGTGCCCATCGACGAAACGCCGGGGTAGCCCGCGCGACGAATCAGCGTGTCGCTGCGGATTAGTTTTGAACGGTTGTTTCGTAGCGTACGCCGTCCGGGACGGGCACGGGGACTGTTACTGTCACGCCGTGGTCTCCTTTTGTGACTCTTGAGGAATCCACCGCGACGAATGCCGTGTAGGCCGACATGAGGCCGTACTCCAGCGCGGTGGCGGTGATCTGCCGATCAAGCGAAGGGTTGCTGCTCCACGTCGCCCAGTTGGACAGTTCCTCGATCTTCTTGCGGGCCCAGACGCAGGCGATACCGTCGTTTCGGCCGGTGCGGTCGGTGCGGGCGGGTACGTCGATGGTGCAGCGCCGGCCGTCGATGCGGCCGCGAATGCGCACGTCACCGTCGGCTCGCCCCGTGAAACGCCCTGTGACGATCACCGGCCGACCCACGAACAGGTCCGGAATTTGCCGTGGGTAGACGTCTTCAACCTCCATCCGGCCCCAGTCAATCTCGACATCGGTGAGGGCCGGGTGACTAATGCGCTCATAGAACAAATCCACGACCTCGCCCGCGGAGTCGTCCGGGCCGATATAGGCCACCGCCCCTTTGCCCATCGCCGCCATGCGGTCCAGGAGGTAGCGGTTCACTGACGAGCCCACGCCGAAGCTGAAGATGCGGCTGTCGCCCAGTTTCTCATGTATCGCGGCCAATATGTCCGCCTCGTTTCCGATGTAGCCGTCGGTCATGAACGACACCAGGCGAAACCGTCGCGGGTCGTGTTTGAAATCCAGCGCCGCTTTGATCCCCTCAATCATCATCGTACCGCCGCCGCTGCGCAGCGAATCGACGTAATCGAGTCCTTTGCGGATGTTCTTCTCGGTGGCGGGCAGAGGGTCGCGGCCGAGCTGCGAGGCGTTGCTGGAGAAGCGGATCACCTGAAATGTGTCATCCGGCCCCAACTTCTTCAAGGCGCGGCGAATGGCGTCTTTGGCCTGGGCGAGCGGCTTGCCTGACATGCTGCCGGAACAGTCCAGCACGAAGATCATTTCCATCGGCGACCGCTTCAGATGCTCCAGCCGCGCCGGCGGGTAGAGCATCAGCGAGAAGAAGCCGCCGCGTTTATCGGTGTGGGTCACCATCGCCGATTTGAGCTTGTCGCCCGCGACGCGATATCGCAGGACGAAGTCTTTGTTGGGCAGGTCGTCGCGGTCGCTGAGCGCCGCCTCGGCCCGCCCGTGCGAGAGCATTTTCTTGCTGATGACGTGGCTCGGGCTGAGCAGTTCCTCGATCTCGACTCCGGCGTCAAGCTCCACGCTGAGCGAAATATCATGGCCGCTCCGTTCGCCGGGGCGGAGGTACTGGACCTCGGTGTCCTGCCTGGATATGCCCCTGCCGCCGCGGGTGACGGCGCCGATACCGTCTTTGGATCCGGCAGGGTTGAACCGCGGCCCGACGACCATCGGGAAGACGAACTCGTACCAGCCGTCCACGTAGGCCAGCGTGTTGAAATAGCGGATTGTCACGTCGATGTCCTTGCACGGCTCGATATTGGCGACCTTCTGCGTGAAGATGTTCGGCCGCTCCTGCGTCAGCAGCGACGCCGTGTAGCCCTGGCTGCGGGCGGCCTTATAGACCCGTTCGGCCTCCTCGCGCTCGCGGATGATGCCGCGGATTGTCCGCTTGCCGATCGTCATGACAAAATCGTTGACCGCCGCATTCTCCGGCAGCGGAAAGACGTACACCGCCTCGATCTTCTCGTCGTACGGATTATGAAACTGCTGTGTTACGTTCACTGTAGCGATATAGCCGCAGACGTCCGCCTTGACATCCGTGTGCTTGAGCGGCAGCTCAATCTCCCTCGTCTGGCGCGGCGGCCGCACCCGCATCGCCCCGCACCCCGGCGTATTGTCATCGCGAATAATCGGCCCCTGCGGCCGCACAATCACCCACACCTCATCGGCCGAAATGTAAACGTCCTCCCCCGCGCTCGAATCGACTCGTTCCGTTCTAAAAAGTCCGCCCACTACGGGAACGTCGCCAAGCAGGGGAATGCGTCGATCCTCACGCTGTAACGTGCCGAAACCGCTGTAGCTGCCGCCATAGCCCCCCATCATACCGCCGCCGTAGTCGCCTGTGGTCCGCGGATCGATGCGCTGGTGCGGTTCAGCCGCAGTCGCGGCGGTCCAGTCGCTCGCCACGGCAGGGTCACTCCGCTTGACGGTTTGGCGCGACGAGCAACCAACCAGAACCGCAGCAAATACAACACAAACAACGCCGACTGAAACAGTGATCGAATATCTCCCGGTCTTCAACTTGGGTCTCCCTTATGCAACGGTAATTATTTCCAGGGCTCGTCGGAACTGCCCAGCACGTTGAAAGCATCACCTTCTTCTTCTGAAGGCTCCATATAAGAGAATAAATGGTCCTTGGAAGCAACCAGGACCACGCCGTCATAGACAACGTAACCGAGTTGCGCAAGGCCTCCCCCGCCCCCGATCGCCTCAATGACAATCTTCAAGCCGGTGCGAAGCGGTACAGACGAGAGTCCTTCACCGGAAAAACCGACTGCCGTGTTTTTTTCGATGAAGGCGTTCTCGGAAATTTCTTTCCAAAGAACGACCATTTTGAGCGGTGGGTCTACCGAGTTCCTGAAAAGTTCCATCGCCTCCTCGAAGGTGGTATCTTCCTCCAGTTTCGATAGGTCGACGGTCCTGCTCAATTGCTTCTGCGTTCGGGCGTTGCGGCTTTCGGACGCCTTGTAATAGGCGTCCATCGATGAGCAGCCCGTCAGCCATACCGAAAGACACACCGTTGCGATCATCAGGGAGGCAGTCGCCTTCATCATTGCTCCTCTCCAACAAGACTTGTGATGGTTGCGGGAATTTCGCTGCCGTCGCGAGCGCCGGCGACGGTCAGGATGAGTTCATAGTCCGGATCGGCGTCGCCGGTGATTTGCAGGTGGATCGTCGCGACGCGGGTCCTGCCTGTCGGCAACGCGTCGGCCGTGCTGAAGGCGGCGATGATGATGCGGTTGTTCATCAAGGCGGCGGGATCGTAGTAGGCAGGCTCGGCGAATGCCTCGTGCTCGCCGTTTTCGACGCCGACGATCTTCACGTCGGATGTGGCATTCAATTCGAACTGCCAGGCGGCAAGCGGCGCCTCGCCCGAATCGATGAACACGTGCAGGGGCACGAAGCGCACGGCCGCGTCATCGCTGTCCGCTGTTTCGAAGCTTGTTTTGCAGGCTGGGTCCGCCTCGGGCCGCGTCTCGTAGCCGCGCACCGCGGTAAATGTCGCCAAGCTTAATACTGCCGCCAGAATCGCGTACCTCATCGTCAGGCCCCCCCGTCCAGCCGAACGGCCGCAAACGCCACCAGGTCGACGTCCGCCCGGTCCACTTGTCCGTCGGCGTTCAGGTCCCAGCGCGCCTCAAGTGCGCCGGGCCCTTCCAGCCGCCGGGCCAGTTTGTAGGCATCCAGGATGTCGATGCGCCCGTTATGATCGATGTCGGCCGGCGCCGTTGCCGTCGCCGCCGGATGCATGCGGCCAACATGGTCCCGCGTTACATTGAGGACCACCGCCAGCAGCACCACCGCCGCCATCGCCGCCGCACCGGCGCGGACCAGTCGCCAGCGATGCCGCCGCGGCCGCACCAGCCGCTTCCGCGTTGCGTCCAGTACCGCCCGGTCCACCTCGTCCGGCGTCCGACCGGCAGGCGAAAACAGTGCCTTGAGGTCCTCGCCGAGGGCTTTGGCGACCTTGTTTTCTAATGCATCAAGTTGTTCATTGTCTTTGTTCATGTCGTACTCCGCTGGATTAAGCGCGCATGGGCGGCAAAAAGTTTCAGCAATCCAAAAAAAAATGGCACGGGCATCCTGCATGGTCCAAGCACCTCACAATGCCCTCTGCCCCGCGGCCAGGATCGCCGTGGCGCGTGTTAATCAAGGAAGTACCGCCGCGTCCGTGAGTCGCTGCGGAGGGCCTCCAGTGCCCGGTAGAGCCGTGACTTCACCGTATTGAGCGAAAGGTCCAGCGCCTCGGCGATGTCCGCCAGGGGCATGTCGTCCACGAACCGCATCAGCACGACCTGCCGCTGCTCGGCGGCTAAGGTCTCCAGAACGGCGGCAAGCTCGGCCTGCGAGCCGCCCATCTCGGCGGCGTCCGGTGCCGGCAATTCGGCCAGCAGGGCCTCGTCAGAGGACGTCCTGCGCCCCTGCCGCGTAATCGTGATCGAGATGTGCCGCACGGCCGGGTAGAGAAAGCTCTTCATGCCGCAGCGCAGCTCGAACCCGGGGAACTTCTTGAGCAGATAGAGAAATGTTTCCTGCACCGCGTCGGCGGCCTGCGCCCCGTTGCCCGTAAAACGCATCGCCAGAGCGTACACCCAGTCGCGGTAACGCAGGTACAGCGCCTCAAACGCCTCGCTGTCACCGGCGTTTGCCGCCGCAATGAGCTTTTCGTCCGTCTCCATGTTCGACCCGTGCACAATGATCGTGTTGATGCGGTGCCGTCGGCATTGTTGCACACAGCCGACTTGAAAGAAAGGATTTTCTGAAAAGGGGCAGACGGCGGCTCCTGGGGGCATCTACATCAGATCGCAGGGCGCAGCGTGCCCCAGGGCTTCGGCGATGCGAGCCGCGTGCGGTTATTCGGTGTGGCGGGGGGTGACGAAGAGGATGGCTGTTTCGACGGTCATCCAGGCGGCCAGTGCGATGATGATTGCTCCGATGGCGACGAGCAGCCAGTTTTGTGCCTGGTAGAATTCGATCTCCTTGAGGGTCATCGCCCAGCCGGTGATCACGAGCATGAGCAGGCACGGGACGGCGGCGACGATGCAGGCCCATCCGCCGCGGCGGCGGAGGTACATCGTGACGACGAGCAGGGCGAGCGCCGCTAACAGTTGATTGGCCGCGCCGAACATGGGCCACAGGCGGAGCGCCCCCTTGCCGTCGGCGCCGCTTGCGAAGGCTAATGCCGCGGCCGTCAGCACGGCGAAGGTCGTCGCCGTCCAGCGGTTGGACAGGAGCGGCATCTTCAGATCACCGGCCAGTTCGCCCACCACGTAGCGCTGGATCCGCACGGCGGTGTCGAGCGTGGTTCCGGCGAAGGACGCGATGAAGACTCCCATCAGCGTCACCCCGACCACCTCGGCGAGGCCGAGCGTTCGCATCATGTTCGCCGCGCCGGTGACGACGGCCGAAAGCTGCGCCGCCAGGCCGTCGGCCGATTGCCACGACGCGTAATGCTGCGACCATGCGGCGTGACCGGTCAGTATCTCGCCGGTCGCCTGAACCCGGTAGGCCATGCCGATGCCTGCGCCGACGCAAATGATGACCAGGACGGCGAGGAAGCCCTCGACGAGCATGGAGCCGTATCCGATGAACGTGGCGTGCTGTTCGTTGCCGATCTGCTTGGGACTGGTGCCGCTGGCGACGAGCGCATGAAAGCCGCTGATGGCGCCGCAGGCAATGGTGACGAACATGAGGGGCCACCACGAGGGGATGCCCGTGCCGGGGCCCGACGGATTGACCATGGGTGCGGCCATGTGCAGTTCGCCCGTCAGAGAGGAGGCCGCCACGCCGATGCACAGCAGGCCCATCATGACGAACAACTGCCACGCATTGATGTAGTCGCGCGGCTGCAGGAGCGTAGTGACCGGCAGCGTCGAGGCGATCCACGCATAGGCGAGCAGGATGATCGTCCAGACGCCCGTGGCGGGCACCGGGCCGATCGACGTGATCGTCAGGGCGCCGGGCGATCTGGCTTCGATCACCGCGCCGAGGGTGATTGCCCCGTACATCAGCGCCACGGCGATGACCGTGGAGGGCACCACGCGGCGATTGCGCTTGTAGACCGCGTGGCCCAGGCCGATGGCGATGGGGATCTGGAACCAGACCGGAATCACCGAACTGGGGAACTTATCGAAGACGATGGCGATCACCATGCCGAAGATGGCGATCACGATCAGGAGGACGAGGAAGACGACAATGAAGAAGATGAACCGCACGCGTCCGTTGATGTATCGGGCGGCGATTTCGGAGATGCTCTTGCCCTGGTTGCGAAGCGAGACCACCAGCGTGCCGAAGTCATGCACCGCCCCCATGAAGATGCTGCCGAAGACGATCCACAGCATAGCGGGCAGCCAACCCCAGATGATGCCGATGGCGGGCCCCACGATGGGGCCGGTGCCCGCGATCGAGGTGAAGTGATGGCCGAAGATGATTTCCTTGGGCGAGGCGACGTAATCGACGCCGTCGTGGAGTTCCTTGCTGGGCACCGTCGCATCGGGGTTCAGCTTGAATATCTTACGGGCCAGGAACCGCCCGTAGGTGTGATACGCCACAAGAAAGCCCGCACCGCTGACTACCATCAACAGCAACGTTTCCATTGACCGTCTCCTTCAACTGCATTCCTTCCCCTCACCGGCGCGATGCGCCGTTACCGCCGCGCTCGCAGGAGCAGACGCAGCGGCACTTCTTCGATGTCGAGCCATTCCCGAAGGCGGCCGATGGCGAACCGCTGGTACGCCTCGTCGAACAGTTCGGGCCGGTTGACGAACAGAAGCAGCGAGATCGGATTCGTGGCCACCTGCGTGGCGTAGAAAATCTTCGGATGGCCGCCCTTCTTGCGTCCTCCGCCCATGCGCTCCTCGGCGAGCATCTTGATCGCTTTGTTGAGCTTGCCGGTGGAAATCTGCGTGGACGCCTGCTTGAACAGCTCCGTCGCCAGGTCCAGCACGCTCTGCACGTTGCGGGCGTCCTTGGCGGTCGTGAACGCGATGGGTGCATGACGCAGACCCGGCAGCATCTTGCCGAGGTATTCGGCGTAGTCGTCGGTTGCGGCGACGTCCTTGGCGAGGTCCCACTTGTTGACGACCAGAATACAGGGTTTGTATTCCTCGCCGATCAGGTGGCCCAGCTTTTTGTCCACCTGGGATATCTTTAGCGTGGCGTCGATGAGGAACAGAATGACGTCGGCCCGCTGCACGCTTCGCAGCACGCGCGTGTAGCTGTAGAACTCGATGTCGCTTGCAAGACTGCTCTTCTTGCGGACACCGGCGGTATCGATCGCCATGAACACGCGGCCGTCCTTTTCGAAGCGTACGTCCACCGCGTCGCGCGTGGTGCCGGGGATCTCGCTGACGATGACGCGTTCCTGTCCGCAGATCGCATTGATCAGCGTGCTCTTGCCGGCGTTGCGTTTGCCCACGAGGGCGATCTTCATCACCTCCTGCTCCGGTGCGGCGGCGGGCAGGTGCTCCAGCGACTCGGCGATCCGCTCCATAAGGCCCGCCTTGTTGACGTTGTTGGTCGCCGAGACGCAGACGGGCTCCCCGAATCCCAGTCGGGCAAACTCACCGGCCTGGTGGGCCTGCTTGGGCGAATCGCACTTGTTGGCGACCAGGAGCGCCTTGAGCCCGCTCTTTCGAAGGAGCTCGGCGATGGTGACGTCCAGCGGCATCACGCCGTCTCGCGCATCGACCACGAAGAGGGCAAGGTTTGCCGTCGCGATGCCGCGGTGGATCTGGTACTCGATGTGCTCGCTGAGGGCGTCGCTGTCGACGATTCCGTAGCCGCCCATATCGACAAGCTCGACGTACCGATCATTCATGTTCACGATGGCCGAGACACGGTCGCGCGTCACCCCCGCCGTCGGCTCGACGATGCTGATCATCTGACCCGACAATGCATTTAAGAGACTGCTCTTGCCCACATTCGGGCGACCCAAGATGGCAACTACCGGTAACGCCACAACGATCCTTTGAAAAAGAGAAACCCAAAACTCATTCGTCTACGAAGGCGACGATTATACCAGAACGGCGCCGCACAGCAAAGCACCATATTCGACCAACGTTGCCCACGTGTGCGAGTAAATCCCGGCGGCATCGTGGCACGGGCACCCGGCCCGTGGTGCAGCGGGGTTTTCCCCCCGCCCGGGTTTGCCGAGGGACGGTTACATGCGCCCACCCACGCACGCGACGGGCGATGCGCGTCGGCGCCGGCGGTTGGCATGCCGGGCGACCGTAAAGGTCGCCCCTACGGATATGCTGACATCTCATAGGGGCAAAGAGCATGCGACAGCCCTGCACACCGGCACATCGCGCTTGATACCGGCGGGCCGCCTGTCTATAATGCAGCGGGTTCGCCGGGTCACTTACTGGAGGTGCACAGTGTACAAATACAACGTATTGAATCACACGTGGATACTCATGCTGCTTGCCGTCTGTTCGTTTTCGTTCGGCAGCGGGGTGCTCGGGACCAACCGGTTTCTGGTCTCACTGGGGTTGCTGGAAGGCAGCCGTAACCTCGATGAGGGTCCGGACCGATGAAGACGCGCTGCGACTGGCCCGGTTCCAACGCACTGATGCTCGCCTATCACGATACGGAATGGGGCGTGCCCGCTCATGACGACCGCACGCTGTTGGAGTTTCTGCTGCTGGACAACGCCCAGGCGGGTCTGAGCTGGTCGACGATTCTCAATAAACGCGAGAATTACCGCCGGGCGTTCGACCACTTCGATGCCGAAAAGATCGCCCGCTACGACGAGGGCAAGATCGCGGCGCTGCTGAGCGATCCGGGGATCGTACGGAACCGGCTGAAGGTCGCCTCGGCGGTGAGCAACGCCCGTGCTTTTCTGGCTGTCCGGTCGGAGTTCGGCTCGTTCGACGCGTATGTCTGGGGGTTTGTCGGCGGGCGGACGATCCGCAACGCATGGGAAACCCTTCAAGACATACCCGCGACCTCGCCCGAATCGGACGCCCTGAGCAAGGACCTGAAACGACGCGGGTTCAAGTTTGTCGGCTCCACCATCTGCTATGCCTTCATGCAGGCGACGGGGCTTGTTAACGACCACCTGGTGAGCTGCTTCCGCTATACGCAATGCGGCTGAGGGGAGGTTGAGGGTGTGGCTTACCCGCAGATCGAGGCGAACCGCGGCCCTGGGGAATCATACCGGACCTTGAAACGCCGCCGATTTTTCATTTGCCCGGTATTATTCGCTTTTTTTTTCAGCGGCGGGCGGATTTTGTTCGTATCCTGTAGCGACTGAATTCAGGGGATTGTTCATGATCGAGAAGAAAACCGATCACGCCGTACGAAACCGGCTATTGGCGGGCGTGTTGCTGCTTGTGCCGTTCGCCTTTACGCTGATGGTCCTGTGGTGGGTTCTCGGCTGGCTGCGGAACCTGCTTCGCCCCATCGTGCAATACCTTCTGCTTACTTTAAGGAACGTCGCCATCGTGGATGTGGTGCCTCCAACAGCGATTAAGGCGATCCTGTTCGTATTGTCACTTCTGTTTCTGCTGACGATCATCTATGTCGTCGGTGCGGTCGGTCAGGCCGTGATCGGGCGAAAGCTGATTGCGCTGGTGGAGCGGCTTGTATTGGGCATTCCGCTGGTCCGCAATATCTACACCGCCGCCAAGCAGGTCATCGACGCCGTCGCGCTCAAACCGAAGACGGCGTACCAGTCGGTGGTGCTGGTGGAGTTTCCCCGGCCCGGGTACAAGTCGCTCGGATTTCTGACCGGCCGATTCACTACGCCCGACGGCAGGCGCTTCTGCCGGGTCTTTGTTCCGACGGCGCCCAACCCCACCAGCGGCTTCTTGGCGCTCATCCCCGCCGACGAGGTCGTCGAAACGGACCTCACCATCGAAGAGACCTTCAAGAGCATCCTCTCCGGGGGCCTGCTCGCCGGCGACCGCCTGGCCGCCGTGATGTGACGGTGGCGACGATGCGCGTCGTCCGTCTCGTGCGTTAAGTGAACGCATGTCACCATCCCTCGGCAAACCCGGGCGGGGGTGAACCCCGCCCCTACACCACGGGCAGGATGCCCGTGCCACGATGCCGCCAGAATTTGTACTCGCACACCTGCCCTGCTGCGCTTGCTTTTGTCCGGTAAGCGGGTAAAATGTCAATGTAAACGTACCCGAAATGACGATGCATTTGAGGGAGATGATTATGAGTAATCGACGCGACTTCTTGAAGATGACGGCCGCGGCGGGGGCGTGCGCCGCTTTGGGCGGCGTGCAGCTTCCGCTGAACGCTG
The DNA here is from genome assembly GCA_014859965.1 of Phycisphaerae bacterium. GTDB lineage: Bacteria > Planctomycetota > Phycisphaerae > Sedimentisphaerales > Anaerohalosphaeraceae > JACZKQ01. The sequence continues at coordinate 26,249 of JACZKQ010000186.1, read as the reverse complement.
CGCCCGCCGAAAAGCCCGTACCGCCGCTGAGCATTCCGCGGTGGCGGGGCTTCAACCTGCTGGACATGTTCACGATGCGCAGCCGCGCGGACTTCGTCGAGGACGATTTTCGCTGGATGCGGGACTGGGGCTTCGACTTCGCCCGGCTGCCGATGTGCTACCGGCTGTGGATCGTCGACGGCGACGACTACAAGATCAACGAGGGCGTGCTCGAAAAGCTCGACCGGGCCGTGGATCTGGGTCAGAAGTACGGCATCCACATCAACCTGAACTTTCACCGCGGGCCGGGCTACTCGGTCAACGCAGAGTTCACGGAGCCGCACAACCTCTGGAAGGACCAGTCGGCGCTCGACGCCTTCGTCTTCCACTGGACGATGTTAGCCAGGCGGTACAAGGGCGTCTCCAAGGACAAGCTCAGCATCAACCTCATCAACGAGCCGAAGGGCGACGACAACCCGGCCCACATGACCCGCGCCGACCACGAGCGCGTCGTGCGGACGACGGTCAAGGCGATCCGCGAGATATCACCCGACCGCATCATCTTCATCGACGGCATTCGCTGGGGGAGGCTGACCTGTCCGGAGCTGGCGGACCTGGGCTGCGTGCAGAGCTGCCACGCGTACGACCCGCACAGCCTGACGCACTACAAGGCGAGCTGGGTTTCCAACAGCGACCGTCCCGAGCCGGCGTGGCCCGGCAACGGCTATGACCGCGCCAAGCTCGACGCCATGTACGCGCCGTGGATCGCCCTCAAGAAGAGCGGCGTGCCCGTGCATTTCGGCGAAGGGGGCGCGTACAACAAGACGCCGCACGCGATCGTGCTGGCCTGGCTGGAGGACGTCATGGATATCCTCAAGGCGAACGACTTCGGCTATGCCCTGTGGAATTTCCGCGGCAGCTTCGGGATACTGGACTCCGGGCGGAGCGACGTCGCGTACGAGGATTTTCACGGTCACAAGCTGGACCGACAAATGCTGCGCCTCTTGCAGAAGTCTTAGGCGAGGACGATGCCCGAAACGACAGAAGCAAAACCGAAGATGAAGAAGTGCCCGTTTTGTGCGGAGGTGATCCAGGCACAGGCGGTCAAGTGCCGCTTCTGCTGCGAGTTTCTGGATCCTCGGTACAACTACACGTCGGTGCCGCCTGCGCCGCCGGGCAGCGGGTGTGCCCCGGCCGCCGAGGAGGCGGGCGTCAAGAAGCCCGACGAAGAGGATGACGGCATTCTGTACTGGGGCCGGCCGTCGCTGTTTGCGATCATCAAGCCGATCGCCGGTTCGCTGATCCTCTTTGCGTGGGCGCTCTTTCTTCTTTTCTATCCGCTGCACCGCATCATCAAGCCGACCGGCGACAGCTTCACCGCCGAGCACGCCGAGGCCCTGATCGGGTATCTTCACCTCGGCGGCGTCATACTGGCCCTGGCGACGCTGGTGTATCTCGCCTTCCAGATCGCCGCGATCAAGCAGATCAGCTATGAAGTCACCGCCGACAACATCGAATGGGCCCGCGGCATCTTTAACCGTAAGATCGATAATCTCGACATGTTCCGAATAGTCGACTACAAACTGCACCGCACGCTGCTCGACTGTATTCTGGGTATCGGAACCATCCACCTGGAGACGAAGGACAAGACGGACCCGCAATTCGAGTTCCTCAAGGTACGGGCGCCGAAATATCTCTATGAGATCATCAAGCGGGAGTCGCTGGCAGCCGACCGCAAGCAGAAGGTGGTTCACATCGAATAGCACGCGGGGCGGGAGCGCGAACGGCGCCGACGCCTCCGTTGCCTTCTCCGCCGCCGCCGCAATCGCCTCAGTTTCGCCTTGACAAACGGGGGCGTTTCGCCTACCCTGCGGCGGCATACTCGTTAAACCTACTGGAACAGGGATCACCGCATGGCCGAAGAACGCGTACTGGTTGTGGAACGAAGAATCGTCGAGGAGATCGGGGCCTTTCACGGGCTCAACTTCGACGTCGACGCCTATCTGTCGGCGCTGTTTGCGCCGGGGGCGGGGCGGTTCATGCCGCGCGCCGCCGCCGAAAACAACCCCGACTACAAGCAGCTTATCCCCTACGTCATCATGACGCACGAGGGCAAGTACCTCACGTATGTCCGCGGCAAGCGGGCCGGCGAAACCCGGCTCGTGGGCAATCGGTCGATCGGCATCGGCGGGCACATCAACCCCGTCGACGCCATGCCGCTGCTGGGCGATTTCGGGCAGACGTACCTGGAGGCGGTGCGGCGCGAGGTCGCCGAGGAGACCACGCTCGACGCGGGGCACACCGATCATATCGTGGCGCTGCTCAACGACGACTCCAACGACGTCGGCAAGGTGCACCTGGGCGTGGTTCACTACTGGACGCTCGACGCGGTGAACGTGCGGCGGCGCGAACAGATGATCACGCAGATGACCTTCATGACGCCCGACGAACTCCGCGGCGTGCGCGACACGATGGAGACCTGGTCGCAGCTTTGCCTGGACGGCCTGGACCGCATGGCCGAGAAGGCCCGCACGGGAGTAACCGCCGACGCGCTCTTCAGCACACGATGACGCGCCGCTCGCGCCGCCGCCCGGCGCGTGGGTGGGTGGGCGCATGTCGTCGCCCGTCGGCAAACCCGGGCGGGGGTGAACCCCGCCCCTACAGCGCGCACCGAATGCCATCGGGCATGCCGACGAACCCGCACACACGGGCCCAGGCGGGGGTGAACCCGGGTTGTCGACGTGGGCATGCCGACCGCCGGGGTCCGGGGAGGCCCGATCAAAACCGTTCGGGGCCCCTGAGGCAGGATGCCCGTGCTGCGTATGCGGATTTACGGGTGTCCAATTCTTTGACGTGCTGTTTGGCGTTTGCTATAATGCACCTGCCGCCGTCGGAGGAGCCGACCCACTCGGCGGGCATCTGAACCGTAATCGGCAGTTGACGACCCAATGAAAGGAAATTGTACGATGAAAAGACGTGATTTTCTGGCGGCCTCCTGTGCAGCAGGGCTCGGAGCGGTTACGGCCGGCGCGATGGCCCAGGACGCCCAGCCAAGGCAGCGCGGCGCCCGCGGACAAACCGGTACGCGCCCCCAGGGACAGGCCGCGGCCCGTCCCCAGGGACAGGCCCGCGACATCTACGAGCTCAAGCAGTACAAGTGCGCCTCGGCCGAGCAGGCCAGGGGCGTCGATGCGTTCCTCGAAAAGGCCATGATCCCCGCGCTCAACCGCCTCGGCATCGAGCAGGTCGGCGTGTTCCACGAGCGCCAGGCCGTCGCCGAGCCGACGATCTACGTGCTCCTGCGCCACCGCTCCGCACGGACGGTCACGACCACCACGGCGAGCCTGCTGCAGGACGAAACCTACCTGGCCGACGGCGCCGCCTTCCTGGACGCCGGCAACGAGAATCGCCCCTACCAGCGGATCGAAAGCTCGCTGCTGCTGGCCTTCGAGGGCATGCGGCAGCTTGAGGCCCCGTCGAAGAAAGACACCCGCGTCTTCCAGCTTCGCATCTACGAAAGCCCCACCGTCAAGACCGGCCAGAAAAAGATCGAGATGTTCAACGTCGGCGAGATTGACATCTTCCGCAAGACCGGGCTCAACCCCGTCTTCTTCGGCGAGGCGATCACCGGCACGAAGATCCCCAACCTCACCTACATGTTGGGCTTCGACGACGCCGCCGCGCAGGACAAGGCCTGGCAGACATTCGTCAAGCATCCCGAATGGCTGGCGCTGCGAGCCAAGCCCGAATACGCCGACAAGAAAATCCTCTGCGGGATTACGAACATCCTCCTGAAGCCCGCGTCCTATTCGCAGATATAACACCGGCGAAATGTGCCCCCGGCGCGCCTCTTCCAACGTATAGGCGCGCCGGGCGCCACGCCAATCAGAGGAGCAGAATGGCCGAGCCGAATTACCTGGTGTACGACGACGAGGTTATAGCTGTTGGTTTATTCGCTGACGATGCCGAGGCAGACAAAAGGGATTTGTTGCACCTTGCCATACGTTGGCTTCGTCCGCCTCTGGTCACGGGAAGCGAGGGGCAGGTTTTGGGGACGACCAGTAATTGCATGGGTGGCGAAACAGAATGGTTCCTTATGCCCCACTCGCTTGGCGCCGCCGTTGGCCGGACCCTTCTTGAACAGAAAGCCAGCGGGCTCGACGGCTTCGACGAGAGAGGATTCAAGAGGATGGTAGCCTGGTTGGTGGAAATGGAAGAAGTTAATGATGCGATGTGTTATTGAACAATCAGCAAGCACGCCGAAGGGTGGCACCGACCGGGGCGGTCCGTCTTGACGCGGTCGCCCGGCTTGACGGGGGTGAGCGATGGCGCGATGACGCTGCATTTGCAGCCGTCCTGGACCTCGATACGCTGCTTGAGCACAAAGCCGCAGGGCCCGGCTTCGTAGCAGACGCGGATGTCGCCGCGTGCTTGCGAAGTTTCTTGAACAGCCGGGCGATCTCGGTAGCCGTATTGCGGACTTTCATTTGCACAACATAAGTTATACTTGTGTTCACGACCGGCTCCTTTCATTGTATGCGGCTCTGCTGCCGAAAGACAGTAATCCGCGATTCCAGGCGGCCACGTACCGCCTTTGTCGCGTGCACCTGTTTGTCAGGTCACGACGACCTTTGCAATCAGGTGCCGGTCGTTCCATATATTCTACGGATATGCCAGGAAACAAAGTCAACCGGGCGACTGCGACGACTCCGGAACAGGACCCCTGCAGCCCGACGCCTGAGCGCCGTTGGCGACGCATACCCGGGCGATCCATTTGATGCTCCAGAAGGCAGCGATAAAATTGGCGATGCTCGCGGCGGCAAAGATGCCCACCGGCCCCAACACCAGCTTGCCCACCAAAGCCAGCGGCACATACAGGACGAACATGCGGACCAGAGTCAGCGCCGCAGACGGCAGCGGCCTGCCCAGCGCGTTGAACGAGGAACTCGTGATCAGCATAATGCCCTGAGCCCCGAAGCTGACGGGTACGATAAGCAGATACAGAGACGCGATGCGGATCACCTCGGGATTGGTGTCGAACAGGCCCACCAGCGGCGTGCGGACCGCCGCCAGAACGACCGCCAGAGCGACGCCCCACACGACCGAAAACAGAAACGCCAGATCCAGCCCGCGCCGCACCCGATGGTGCAGGGCCGCACCGTAGTTCTGCCCGACAAACGGCGCCACGCTGGTGGACAGCCCGAACATCGCAATCAGCGCAAACCCTTCGATGCGGCTGGCGACGCCGAACGCCGCCACCGCCGCGGCGCCAAAGGACGCCAGCATCGCCGTCACCAGCCCAATGGCGACGGGCCCGATAGCATACGTCCCCGCCGCCGGGAGACCCACGCGCAGTATCTGCCGCCACGAGTCCAGCACGCTGCGCACTGCAGGCACGCGAAACACAAGCATCTTCTTGCGATAGTGCAGAATCGCCAGCGACGCCGCCATCGAGATCGCACGGGCGAAAACAGTCGCGATGGCCGCGCCTTGGATCTCCAGCCGCGGAATCGGACCCCACCCGAAGATGAGTATCGGGTCGAGTACGATGTTGATCACCGCCGAAACCGTCATGATCAGGCTCGGGTTGATCGTGTCGCCCGAGGCCCGAATCGCGTTGTTGCCCACCATCGGGACCACGAGGAACATCATGCCCAGATACCAGATGCGCATGTACTGACGCACCAGCGGCAGCGTCTCGGCGTCGGCGCCGAGCGCACCGAACAACGGATCGATCGTGAAGACGCCGATCAGGATGAAGACGCCCACGAAGAGCAGCGACAGCGTCAGACTGTCGGTCGCCAGCGTCTGCACCTTGCGGTGGTCGCCTTCGCCGATGGCGCGAGACAGAACCGAGCACGTGCCCACGCCCAGCCCGACGGCCAGACTGCCGAAAGTCATCACGACGGGAAAAGTAAAACTCAGCGCCGCAAGATGCGCGGTGCCCAGCTTGCCCACAAAATACGCGTCGGTCAGGTTGAAGGCGATAATGGAAAACATCCCCCAGATCATCGGCAGCGTCAGCGCCGCCAGGGTCCGCCCCACCGGACCTTCGGTCAGCCGGGCCCGGGTTGTCAACGTCTCGATATTTTCCAAAACACACCTTTCCGACAATTGCTCGCTGATACGACGATTCTAAAGCGAGCGTTCGAAAAGAGCAAGGCCGCGGTCGCATATTGCAGAGGCGAGAGCCCCTTGGGCCCCGAACGCTTTTGCTCGGTCCTGCCCAAAACACGGCGCGATCAGTCGAGCACGACGATCGTCCGGCCGGTGAGTCGCCCTTCGAGCATCAGATCGATCTTCTCGTCGAGTGCGTCGAGACGGCACTCGACGGCAATCGCCTCCAGAGTCGCCGGCCTCCATGCATCCGCCAGACGCGTCCAAAGAAGGCGGCGCAGGTCCTCGGGACAGTGCACCGAATCGATCCCGAACAGGGTGACCGCCCGCAGGATGAACGGGTACACGGTGGTATGCAGGTCCGCCGACTGCACCAGTCCGCACGCCGCGACCGAACCGCCGTACTGCGTCGACTTCAGCGCCGTGGCCAGTATGTTGCCGCCGACGCTGTCGATGACGCCCGCCCATTGCGGCTGCAGCAGCGCGCGGCCGCTGGCGTCGTCGGCTTCGGCGCGTCCAAGGATGCGCGCCGCGCCGAGCTGCCGGAGATAGTCGCCCCTGTCCGCCTTGCCGGTAACGGCGGCGACCTCGTAGCCGGCCCTTGCGAGTATCGAAATCGCCAGCGACCCCACGCCGCCCGTTGCGCCCGTGACCAGTACGCAGCCGCCCCCGGGCTCAAGCCCCGCCGATTCCAGTTTGTACAGCGACAGCGCCGCCGTGAACCCCGCCACACCGCAGATGACGCCCTCGCGCAGCGTCATCGTCGCCGGCGGGCGAAGGGCCCACCCCGCGGGCACGCGAATGTACTCGGCGAACGCGCCGGACACGTTCATGCCCAGATCGAAACCCGCGACAATCACTTCCTCGCCGACTTTAAAGGCGTCGCCTCGCGAGGCGACGATCACGCCGCCGGCCTCGATGCCGGGCGTATGCGGATAGCGGCGGGTCACCCCCTTGTGCCCGGCGGCACTGAGCGCATCCTTGTAATTCAGCGCGGCATATCTGACCTTGATGAGCAGGTCGCCTTCCGGCAGGTCGTCGATCCGCCGCGTCTCGATCCGGCGGACAAACGCACCGTTCTCCTCCCGAACCACCAACGCCTCGAACCGATCGGGCCCCATGCGACCTCCCTCCAATGCGTTACTCTGTACCCGGTGCTGTATCGTCCACACAGCATCGCTGCTGCGGATTATCCGCCTTGAGCGCGACAGCCATTACCACGGCCGGCAGCACGAGGCAGCCGGCGATGGCGGTCCGGTAATCGCCGGTAAAACGGTGACCCAGGCTGAACAGCCACGGACCCACCGCACTCGCCCAGACCATGACCGACATGTTCAATCCGCTGATGGCGCCGAGGTGTCTTCTGCCGAAAAACCGCGGCCATGCAATATTCAGCAGCGCCCCCATCAGCCCGCCGGTCACGCCGTAACCCAAAGCCGCAAGCACCCACCCCGCGCGCGTGTGAAAAAACAGCACGCCGACGGTGCCGACAACCTCCGCCGCCATCATGACAAAAAGGTGCCACTTCAGTCCGATAGGGCTGCGATCGCTCAGCCAACTGCTGATAAACCGCGCGACGACGCCGATCACCGACATGGGCCAGAAAATAGCCAGGGTGGCGGCGCGGCTGCGTCCCATCTCCTCGCCGAGGCTCGTCAGATGAAAGGTAACCCCCGTGATGACCAGCCCGTAGGTCGAAAGTCCCAGGCTGAACGCCCAGAATGTCAGGGTCCGCATCGCCTCGGGACGCGTGAACTCGCGGCGTATCTCCGTCGCCCTTTTCGCCTTGCGGTCCAGCCATTCCGGGTCGGTGACCCCGTCCATCACCATGCCGCACTGTTCCGGATTGTCGCGGTAAAACACCCAGGCGATCAGGCTCATGCCGCCGCCGATCGCCGCCGCCAGGACCACACACGCCCTTCGCCACCCGAAACCGTCGATCAGGAGGTTGAGCAGCAGCGGCGCAGCGCTGAAGGCGAAGGTCACAAAGATCCCGCTGATCGCCGTAGCCAGTCCGCGGCGGTGATTGAACCATTTGCCCATCGCCACGCGGCCGATCATCGTCAGCGTCCCCTGCCCGAAGAAACGCATGAGCATAAAACTCGCGGTAATAGTGGTCATACCGATCCAGACCGCCGCCGAGGCTCCGATAACCGAAGCGGCGGCCCGCGCGACGGCGTCCGACCGACTCACCACCAGCAGACTCACCGCCAGACCCGCCGAGGCAAGGATCGCCATCACGCGAACCCCGAGTCTGTCCAGCAGCCACCCGGCGATGGGCAGCAGCGTGCCGCTGGCGATCGTGCCGAACATGTACGCACGGCTCAACTGCTCGCGCGACAGCCCGAGGGCCTCGATCAGGTAATCCGTGAATACGCCGACCCCCATCGTCTGACCGGGAATGCTGCATATGATTACGAGCGTGCTGACCGCCACAATGACCCAGCCGTAAAAGACAGGGCACCGTCGCGGCGCAAAAGGGATATTCGTAAAAGTACGTGTGGTCATAGGATAATTGGGACCGCCCGCCGCCGGTCCATCCGCAAAAAGAGGGCAGTATACGCAAAACCGGCGCGGCGGGCAAGCGGCATCGCGGTTCGTTTCGCTTTTTTATAGACGTGCCGAACAAACCGATGTACACTTTCGGCCTTTGAACAGGAGCTTCGCATGACGATTAACACGATTATCCTGGGTGACTTTCAGACCAATTGCTACGTGCTGCGCACCGATGCACAAGCAAGTGAGTGTGTGATCATAGACGCCGGCCTGTCGCCGGAACCGCTGGAGGACTTTCTGGAGGAAAACGACCTCACTCCCGCGGCCGTGCTCCTCACGCACGGCCATGTCGACCATATCGCCGGACTCAACATGCTTCGCCAGCGATGGGGCAGCATTACCGTTGCAATACACGCCGACGATGCGACGATGCTCACCAATCCGCTGCGGAACCTTTCCATTATGACCGGTATCCCGTTTTCCAGCGAGGCCGCCGAGGTCGTTTTCGACAAGGAAGAATCCATCGAATACGCAGGCCTGCGGTTCCAGGTGCTGCACACCCCCGGCCACACGCCGGGAGGAATCTGTCTGTATTGCCCCCGGGAGCGCATTGTGTTCGCCGGCGACGCGCTGTTCGCCGGTTCGGTAGGCAGGACCGATTTCCCCGGCGGCAACTACGATCAGCTCATCGAAAGCATCCGCGAAAAACTGCTTACCCTCCCCGACGACACCACGGTCTACACCGGCCATGGCCCGTCCACGACCATCGCGGACGAAAAACAGGCCAACCAGTACCTCGTATAGTGCGCGTATCTATCGGACGGCTCCCCGCCGTAATGCCGCGGCGGGCCCCTTTTGAGCCGTCCGCCTCCCGCACACGCACTTCGTACACGACCTTCTCTGATGGCGCACGACCCTTGGGCCGAATAAACAATGCCAGGCCCTGCGCGCAGTCGCCTGCAAATAATAAAAGGCAAGACACTCGCCGGTATTGCCGCACTGTCAAACCCGACGGCCCAGAATGGCTCAGGAAACAACGACTGAAAACGAAAAGTCCGCGAAGGTGCAAGCTGTATCCGAGATGGCACTGGCCCTCCTGGGATTTGTCTGGCTGGTCCTGCTCATCGTCGAATTCGCCTACGGCCTGTCGCCATTGCTCCTGGGGGTCTTAAACCTCATCTGGGCGATATTCATCATCGATTTCACAGTTCGGTTTTTCATGGCCGGCAACAAACTTCTGTACCTGAAGGCAAACTGGCTGACAGGCGTTTCCCTGATGATACCTGCGCTCAGAATCTTCCGCATTGCACAATCCATCCGCTTCTTCAAAGCCGCTTCCACATTCCGCGGGATCCGCTTCGTCAGGCTCGTCACCTCTTTCAGGCGTTCTGTCCGCTCGCTCGCCGCGACAATGAGCCGCCGCGGCGCCCCGTATGTGTTCGGCATCACGCTGATCGTCGTTTTGGCGGGAGGCGCCGGCATGTACGCCTTCGAACGCAACGCGCCCCAGCAGCAGGGCTTCACCTCCTACTGGGATGCGGTGTGGTGGACCGCCATGATCGTCACGACCCTGGGGTCACAGCACTGGCCGATCACGGTCGAGGGCAAGATACTCTGCCTTCTCCTTGCCACCTACGCCATTACGGTTCTCGGCTATGTAGCCGCCTCCCTGGCGAGTTACTTCATAGGAAAGGACGTCGCCGACGGCGCTGCACACGAACCCTGAACACGGGCGCCTATCGGACATCTCACCGTGCGATCCCCGTAAAATGCGACGTCCTGATGCATGTCCGAAAGCACCCGCGCCGAAACCCCGATGCTTTAAGGAGAAGTCAAAAAGTCAGGTAAAACACGAAAGGGGACAAAGCATGAAAAAGTCGAAAAAGTACTCTGTCGCCGTGGCCCTTCTCATCCTGCTGGCGGTCGTGGTCTTTTTCGCCGCGCGCGGCGATGCCGAGCGGCAAAAAGGCGGGCCAAAGGCCGGCGCCGAACAGGAAACCGCAAGCAGGTCATCCGACGATATCGCTTATGCCGAGCAGCTCTGGGAAAAAATCGAGGACTACACCAACTGGCCCGTTCCCGAAGGGTTCGAAGGCTGGCAGGACGGCATCAGCCCCCACGGCAAGTATCTCCGCTACTACATCAATGACATTGCCAAAGAAGACTTCAACAAAGACGGCGCCGTCATCGTCAAAGAAAACTACATGGAAGAAAGCCCGGACGCTCTTGCCGCCGTCACCATCATGCAAAAGCGCAAGGGCTACGACCCCGAAAACAACGACTGGTTCTACGTCAAGTACTCGCCGGACGGCAAAGTCATGACCGACGATCAGGGGCGAAAGATCGCCGGCGCCGTCGGCAAGGGCATGGATGAAGGGTGTGTCCCTTGCCACACGACCGCCGGAGGCGGCGATTACCTGTTCATGAACGATTAAGCGTCCTTTATGTAACGTGAGTGCCGCTGCGATTGTGTCGGCCTAAGCAGCCCAGCGGCGGTGAGAATGTATCGGCCGGCAGAAACACCCGGCAGAAAAGGGGGGAACTCATGAAAACGAAACTCGGTAAAACCATTGCCGCACTGGCGCTGCTCCTCGGGCTGACGGCCGTGATCTTTCTTGTCGCAAGCAGCCAGGCCCAGCGGCGCGGCCGCACACCCGGTGACTGGCTGCCCGAAGACTGGCGACGGCCCGGCGATCGACGAGACGAGGACCGGCGCAGAGACGATGACGGACGCCAAGACAGGCGCAGAGATGAAGACGGGCGCCGCGACGAGGACCGCAGGGCCAGAGGCGCCGACGTCGCACACGCCGAGACGCTCTGGCGGGACATTAAGGATTACCCAACCTGGCCCGTCCCCAAGGGACTCGAAGGCTGGCAAAGAGGCGAAAGTCCCCACGGCAGATATCTCCGCTACTACTACAACTACGCCGCCAAAGAAAACCTCAACAAGAACCTGGCCGTCATCGTCAAGGAAAACTACTCCGCAAGAGACCGCGGCGCCCTGCGATCCGTCACGGTCATGCAGAAACGCAAGGGCTATGATCCCGAGAACAAAGACTGGTTCTACGTCCAATACGACCCCGACGGCGAGGTCATGAGCGATCGCAGAGGCCGAAAAATAGCCGGAGCGGTCGGCGAGGAAACGGACCGCGGATGTATCTCCTGCCACGAGAGGGCCCGCGGCAACGACTACCTGTTCATGAACGATTAAAGCTGATGAGTGTATCCGGCGTCCTTATCGTCGCGCTCTATTTCGTGCTGGTCTGCACGCCGGCGGCGCTGGCGGCATGGCTCGCCCCGCCGGCGGGCGGATTTGCCTACGAGGCCGGCAGGGCCGCGGCGCTGACGGGCTTTGCGATCCTCGTCCTCCAGACGGTGCTCGCCGCCCGGTGGAAATATGCGAGCCGCCCCTTCGGCCTGGACATCGTCTTCCGCTTCCACCGGAACATCGCGCTCTTTGCCGGCGTGCTGCTCGTGGCGCATCCGATCCTGCTGGCCGCCGGCGGCGCAGGACCTGGCCTTATCCTTCGCCTCGACGCGCCCTGGTACATCTGGCTGGGCCGCATCGCTTTGGTTCTGCTCCTCCTGAACCTGGTCCTGAGCGCCTGCCGCAACCGGCTCCGTATCGCCTTCGAGCGTTGGCGATTCGTCCATGACGTCGTCGGCCCGCTGCTGCTGGTCGTCGCCTTCACGCATGCCTGGTTTATCGGCGGCGATCTGCAGCATCCCCTGATCCGCACCGTCTCGGCGGCCCTCCTCGCGGGCGGCGTCGCGATTTTTGTTTACCACCGCCTGATAAGGCCCGTGCTCCTGCGGCGGCATCCCTGGCGCGTCACGGCCGTCCAGCCCGAAACCGACACCGTCTGCACCCTCGAACTCGAACCGCCCGCCAGCCAAGCCACCCCCGACTACCTGCCCGGCCAATGGCACTTTCTCACGCTGCACCGCAACCGCGGCCTGCCCCACGAGGAGCACCACTTTACGATCTCCTCGTCCCCCACGCGGCCCGGCCGGGTCACCTCCACTATCAAGAACATCGGTGACTTTACAGCCACCATTCCTGACACCCGGGTCGGCGACACCGCCAGCGTCCACACCGCCTTCGGACGCTTCTCCTACCGCGTCCATCCCGACGAAAGCGACCTCGTCTTCATCGCCGGCGGCATCGGCATCACCCCGCTCATGAGCATGCTCCGCTGCATGAGCGACCGAAAAGACGGCCGCCGCGTCCTGCTGCTCTACGCCAACCGAACCGAAGACGCCATTGTCTTCCGTGACGAACTCGACACGATCGCCGCCGGGCACGATCCCCATCTCACCGTCGTCCACGTCATCAGCCGCCCAGGCGACGACTGGACCGGCGAAAAAGGGCACATCGACCGCGACCTGCTCCAGCGCCGCGTCCAGGGCGACCTGTCAAAGAAAACGTTCTACATCTGCGGCCCCGCCCCGCTCATGGACGCCGCCATCGCCGACCTCGCCGCCATGGGCGTCAAGGACCGTCAAATCCGCACGGAAATATTCAGACTTATTGATTAGAAGGCCCGATCATGCGACACAAAAAACTCACCCGCACAACCACCGCCGTAATAACCGCCAACCTCATCTTCGTTGCAGCAGCCGCCTTCCTCCGGACCCGCCCCAACACCGCCGAAGCGGCCGCCAACGGCCAGGGCGACCGCCTGTTCCGGGAAAAGGGCTGCATACAGTGCCACTATCCGGACAGCACCGAGACGAAGATCGGTCCCGGCCTGAAGAACATCTTACATGGCGAACAACTCCCCACAAGCGGGCGGCCCGCCACGAGGGAAAACGTCAGGAAGCAACTCATCGATCCGTGGCAGGCGATGCCCTCCTACGAAGAACGACTGAGCAAAGAGGAACTCGAGCATATTCTCGACTATCTCGAATCGTTGTAAGGCAAGACGAAGATCGGATGACCGGCTACTTCGCCAGCGACACGCTCGTGTCCCGGATGTCCCAGGCCGTCAGCGTGTTGCCGCGACGGATATACAGCACGCCGTCCGCGATGGCCGGATGCGCGAGGTGTCGCCCGTTGCCCTCTTTCACCTGGAATGAACTGACGATCTCGAAGCCGCGGGGAGTCGGATTGACGAGCGCCACGTTGCCGCTCTTCTCCTCATAGCAGTACAGCATGCCGTCGGCGTAGATGGTCGAGCCCTTGCTGTGCCACCTCTGCTCGTACATCACCTTGCCGGTCTCCCATTCCAGGCACACCCAGTCGCCCGACCAGAGATTGCGATAGTTCGCCCCGTACACGTAGTCGCCGACCTGAACAACGCCCCCGTGATGGCAGTCCAGGATATCATCGGTCCACAGGCGTGTGATGCGTGTGCCGTCCTCGCTCAGTTCGTACATCGCGCCGCCGTCGTTATCGCCGCTCGTGGCGTAGAGTTTGCCGTCGCTGTAGATGGGGCTGACGAAATTGATCGTACCGGCGTCGTCCTGGTAGTCGGCGAACTTGTCCTGCCAGAGCAGCCGGCCTGTTCGTGCGTCGACTCCGATGATGGACTGCTGAAGCATGGTGACTATGATTTTGCGACCGCCCCGCTCGATCAGCACCGGCGAACAGCAGGCCGCCTTCTCTCCGGGAACGCGGCATTTCCAGACGGTCTTGCCGGTCATCTTGTCCAGCGCCGCCATCGTCACATCCGGACCGCCGGGGGTGCAGATCACAACGTCGTCGACGACGAGCGCCGATTCCGTCATGCCCAGCGCTCCGCAGTCGGCTGCGAAGCGTTTCACCGTATCGACCCGCCAGAGCGTTTGCCCGTTCTCCGCGTCCAGGCAGACCACGTTGCCGATGCCGCTGATCACGTACACGCGCCCGCTGTCGAATGTCGGCGTGGTGCGCGCGCCGGGAAAACATTTGTTCCATTCGGGGCCGTACGAGCTTTTCCATTTCAGTTGACCCGATGGGTCGAAAGCAAAGACAAACCCCTTCTTGCCGTGGAGTCCCGTAGTGAAGAGCATCTGCTGTCCCGCCGAAACGCTCGCAAGGCCTTTGCCCAGCCCTCCGACCGACCAAAGCCGCCGCGGGCCCCCTTCAGGCCACTGGCGCAGCAGGCCCGCTTCGAGCGATTTGCCGTCGCGATTAGGCCCGCGAAATCCACGCCAATCCGCCGCCAGGCACGGCGTGTAAGCCGCCAGAAGAATCACTACAATCGTTACTGTTGTCATCCTGCCCATGTTGCCCCCTGGTTGAAGCTAAACCAATGCAGCCGAACTCGTTTTACGCATGCGATAAAAAGATGTTCGGCAATTCACCTCGCGGGCTTTCGCAGGCGGACTGCAGAAACTCCGCAAGACTGTTTGGTTCAGAAATATCTTGTGCAGAGAGGCAACGCGCTAGTCCGTTTTAGCAATGGCGGCGCCGACGGATTTCCTCCATGTGTCCAGCGATTGCTTAAGCCGGGCGGCTTCCTCCGGCAGCGTCCGGGCGACGTTGCGCTCTTCGCCTGGGTCCGCGGCAAGATCATAAAGCTCAACCTCGCCGGTGCTGTAAAACTCGATCAGTTTCAGGCGGCCGATACGCACGGCGGATGAAGACCTTCCACCGAGAAAATGGGGCTTCTCCAACGGGTAATGCCAGTACAAACCGACACGGTCGAGGTGTGTGTCGGGCTCTGCGAAAACCGGCCGTAACGAAACGCCGTCAGGGCTTTGTCCGCCCGCGAACCTGATCCGTGCACAGTCAAGCAGTGTGGGGTAAAAGTCGTAATTTGCGGTCGGCTCACTGCACGTCGTCCCGGGCCGAATGTGCCCCGGCCAGCGCACGATCAGCGGCACACGGATGCCGCCTTCGTAGAGCGTGCTCTTACCTTCCCGCAGCGGGCCATTGTCGGTGACGTTGCTTTCGCCCCCATTGTCGCCGGTAAAGATAACGATCGTGTTGTCGGCGATTCCCAGCTCGTCCAGGCGCCTGACAATCCGGCCCACCCCTTCGTCGATCGCCTCCAACTGGGCCGCCAGATGCGGATTGTTCTTTTTTGCACGCGGTCCTTCGCCGGCGCCGGCCTTGGCCTGATATTTGGCGACGAGATCGTCTCTGCCCGCCAGGGCCGTATGCACCGCATAATGGCTCAGATACAGAAAGAACGGCTTGTCCTTGTGCCGCTCGATGAATTCGACGGCCTCCAGATTGCACCGGTCGACCAGGTACTCCCTTCCGTCGATCCGCTTTTCGATCTCGCGATTGAAATGGTACGGGTGCCAGTAGCTGCCATTGCCGATGCCCCGGTTCTCCGAGACCATCACCTCGTCGAAACCGTGCTTGTCGGGCAGCGTCTCCTCCGCACTCCCCGCGTTCACGTAGCCGCTGAGGTGCCACTTGCCCACGATGCCGGTAACATAGCCGTTCTTCTTCAGCGCCTCAGGCAGCGTGATGTAGTCCAGCGACAGATGCAGATCCGTTTTCGGCCGCAGAAAATCCGTAATGCCGACCCGTGCCGGGTACTGCCCCGTCATCAACGCCGCCCGATACGGCGAACACACCGGCGCCGCCGCATACGCATCCGTAAACCGCATCCCCTCAGCCGCAAGCCGGTCCAGATTCGGCGTCTCGTTGAACGTATTGCCGTAGCAGCCTAACTCCGACCATCCCAGGTCGTCGCCCAGGATGAACAGGATATTCGGCCGGGCGGGCTCCGGTTTGGATTGCCCTCTCAACATGCCAACGGGCAGCACTGCTGCCGCCCCCGCCGCCCCCGCAAACTTCAGAAAATCACGCCGACTGGTTTTCATCTTCCGTACTCCTTGTACGCCCCTGATTGACTCTTCCATTCACTAAATGCGCTTGCGGGCCTGTGCCCAAGGCACAACTTGCGAGCGCGCCGCCCACTGCCGATACAGTTCCTTGAGATCCTTGACAATATCCGGACGCTTCTCCGCCAAATCGACCACCTCCGTACGGTCTGACTTAAGGTCATAAAGCTCCCATTGGCCGGGGTGCTTCGACACGAGCTTCCAGTCGCCCCGGCGAACGGCGCGGTTCCCCTCGTGCTCCCAGAACACCGCCTCATGCCCCTCGCGCTTGCCGCGTCGGAAGATCGGAGCCAAACTCCGCCCGTCCAGGGTCGCGATCTCCCGGCCGTGGTATGTCGCCGGATACGTCGCTCCGCCGACGTCATAACACGTGGCCGCAAGATCGATCACATGCCCCACCTGGTCCGTCAACGCGCCGCGCTCCTTAATCACCCGCGGCCAGTGCACAATCAAAGGCGTCGCAATTCCGCCTTCGTGCACCCAATGCTTGTACAGCCGAAACGGCGTGTTCGACGCATTCGCCCAACTCGTGCCGTAGCTTGCATAGCTGTCCGGCGTCCCCGTCGGCTCCTCGTTCCGCGAAAAGCCCCACGGCCCGCCCTCCGCACAGCCGCCGTTGTCCGCCAGGAACAAGATTAGCGTATCCTCCAGCACGCCGTTCTTTTTCAGCGACTCCACGATTCGCCCGATATTCTGATCCATGCGGTCGATCATCGCCGCATACACCGCCATCCGCAGGTCCATTTCCTCCTTCTTTTCCGCATCCACCGCCTCCCAGGCCGTGACCGCCTCGTCGCGCGGGGTCAGCGGCCAATCCGCATCGACGATCCCCATCTTCTTCATGCGCGCATGTCGCGCCGCACGCAGCGCATCCCACCCCTTCATATACTTGCCCTTGTATTTCGCAATATCCTCCGGCAGCGCATGCAGCGGCCAGTGAGGCGCCGTATAAGCCACATACAAAAAGAACGGATTGTCCTTCTCCTTCACGTGCTCATCCACGTACTTGATCGCATAGTCGGTGTACGCGTCCGTCCCGTACCACGCACTGCCGTCGGCATTCTTAAACGGATAGTACGCCGCCTGCCCGACCATTCGCGGCTCGCCTTCCGGCGGGACCTCCGTGTCGTCCATCAGAAACTTGCGCCCGGGCGCCTTCTGCAGGCCAAAGTAATGCCCCGTCGCCGAAACGGCCCCGTAATAGCGAGCAAAACCGCGTTTGCACGGCCACACCTCCGGCGCATCGCCGACGTGCCACTTGCCCACCGCGTAGCTCGTATACCCCGCCGTACCAAGCACCTCCGCAATCGTCAGGCAGTTCTCATTCAGCCGCCCGACATATCCCGGCTTGCCGTAGTCCGCCGTCATGTGCCCGATCCCAGCCCGGTGCGAGTACAACCCCGTCAACAGCGAAGCCCGCGTCGGGCAGCACCGTGCCGTATTGTAAAACTGCCTGAACCGCAATCCGCCCGCCGCCAGCGCATCCAGGTTCGGCGTCTGAATCTCGCTCCCATAGCACCCAATATCCGAAAACCCCATATCGTCCGCCATGATAATCACGATGTTCGGCCGCTTCGCCGTCCCTTGCGCCACCCCCTCTTGTGCCCGCGCGCAATCAAGCAAACCCGCCGCTATCGCACCAACTCCCACGGCCTTCAAAAAATCCCGTCGATTCATCGTCCGCCTTTCAATTACATGCTGCACCGCTAACGGCTTGCCTGCTTGCGTTTCGCGGCGCGTGCCGCCTGGTTTACCTCGCCCACGCCGCCGTCTTCGGCGCCGCCGGCCGCGTCCTTCTCAACCTCCGCCGCCTCGCTCGTCGGCAGCCATTTGGCCATATCCCGCTTCACGTCGGCATACTTCGCCTCACCCGCCAGGTTCGTCCACTCCAGCTCATCCTTCTCGTGATCGTACAACTCCTCCGTCCCGTCCGAATACCGAATATACCGCCACCGCTGGGACCGCACTGAATGATTCCCCCGTCCGTGGGTGGTCACGCTGGGCCGCTCCCATGCCGCCTTAGGGTTTTCGAGCAGCGGGCGCAGACTCACGCCTTCAAGCCCCTTCTTCGGCGCAAGCCCGCACACGTCAACCAGCGTCGGATAGATATCAATCAGGTTCACCGGCCGTGTGCACTGCCCCCCAGCCTTCGTCAGCCCCGGCACAAGAAACATCAAACAGTTGTGCGTCGCCTCCTCCCACAGCGCAAACTTCCGCCAGTGCAGCTTCTCGCCCAAATGCCACCCATGATCCGACCAGAACACCACAACCGTATTGTCCGCATACGCGCTGGCGTCCAGCGCATCGAGCACCCGCCCCACACACTCGTCCATGAAACTGATCGACGCCAGGTACGCCTGCACGGCCTTTCGCCACTGATCGTACTTGAGCACGTTGGCGTGGTCGCCCCCGCCCGACATCTTCCGCCCGATAGGAGGCACGTCGTCCAGATCGTCCTCCTTGACCACAGGCATCGTGATCTTATCTAACGGATACATATCGAAATACTGCTGCGGCACGTACCACGGCAGGTGCGGCCGGTACATCCCGCACGCCAGAAAGAACGGCTTCTCGTGCTTCGCCTTCAACTGCCCGATCACCCAGTCGGCCACCTGCCAGTCGCCCATCTCGCGTTTGTCCGCGTCGACGGGCCCCCAGTCAAAATGCGCCGTTTTCGGTATCCCGCTGAGCGGCCGCCCCGCGGGCAGCGGGTCCGGCGGCTTGTTCTGCGTCTGCGAAGGCCAGTACACCTGCCACGATGCCGGGTCGGGAAAGCCGCCATGGTAAATCTTGCCGCTGCCGATGGCCTTGTATCCGTGCGCCATGAAGTGCTGCGGCAGCGTCACCGCATCCTTGAGCACCGGCGACTTCCGCCACGGGTTCGGGTTATGATACACGCCGCTCGTCCACGGCCGCACGCCCGTCATAAGCGACGCCCGCGACGGATTGCATGCCGGCGCCGCACAGTGCGCACTTGTAAACAGCACACCGCGCGCCGCCAACCGATCAATGTTCGGCGTCTTCACATCCGGATGACCACCGAGACACCCGACCCAGTCGTTCAGGTCATCCACGGCAATAAACAAGACGTTCGGCTTCTTTGCCGCATCCTTCGCCGCTTGCGCCGCCCCCCACGCCGGCAGCGTAAACGAAACCGCTCCGACACCAGTCGCCTTAAGAAACTCCCGACGCGTCCCCTGCATGCTCTTCATAAAGATGACCTCAGGAAGTGTTCAATTGCCGTCCGGCGCCGGAAAGTCGCGGATCGGACTGTAACGCTTGTCTGTCTCAAAAACATCGCCAGTCCCGAGGATGCGCGGGTCGCCGGTCTGCCTCAGGTAGCGCTCAAAGGCCGCCGCCAGATCCTTCTTGACCGCGGCAAACGCCGGGTCAGCCGCAAGATTTGTTAGGCAGCCCGGGTCCTTCTCGACGTTGTACAGTTCGTCCGCAGGGCGCTTGTCCACCGCCAGATGGAAGAATTTGGCGACGTCAGCCTCGTCCCGATGTGCGATCAGATAGTCCATCGTGGGGCACCCGTCGACGTCATGATACCCGCCGTGCATCGGCCCTAAGCGACCCTGCCCGTCGTACTTCTGCGGATCGCCCGCCGGCCATCTCTCCGGCGCAAAGTTGCGAATGTAAAGGTACTCGCCGCTCCGCATGCACCGCTGCGGATACCCCAGGTTGTCGTACCGTGAACTCGAATGCCGCTCGCGCGAACTGAACACCGCCGGTCGCGAAATATCCACCCGCTCCTCCTTCTTGCTCGTCAGAATGTTCACGATGCTCCGCCCCGCCATCGCATACTCACCCGCAGGCTGATCAACCCCCGCCGCCTCCAGAAAGGTCGGTGCCAGATCGACGAATCCTACCAGGTCATCGACCTTGCGGCCCGCCGGCGCCGCCGCCGGCCAGCTTGCCGCCATCGGCACGTGCACCCCGTATTCATATACATTCGCCTTCGCCCGAGGAAACGACATCCCGTTGTCCCCCGTCGCAACGATCAGCGTGTTTTCCAGCTCGCCCGCTTCATTAAGCGCTTCGAGCATCCGTCCAAGGTGCATATCGAACCACTCGATCTCCACGTAGTAGTCGAGAATGTCCGACCGCACCTCGGGCGCATCCGGCAAGAACGGCGGCACCTCCGCATCCGAGAGCTGCTTCCCTTCCTTCAGCCCGATCCCCTTCAGGTATCCCCGGTGCGGCTCATGCGCCCCATACCAGAAACAGAACGGCCGCCCCGCAGGCCGCTGCGCCAAAAATGCCCTGAAGTTCGCCGCATAATCGTTATCCGAAATGCCTGCCGGCGCCTTGTTCTTAAGCTTGCTGAAATCGTCGCCCGCCGGGTTCCGCGTCCGCCCCGAAACCTTCCAGTTGCCCGGCCCCCACCCCTTTCCGGTATACCCAACGAAATACCCCGCCGCCTCCAGAAGATCCGGATAGCACGCGTACTTCGCCGGGAATTCGCTCGCATGCGTGCCGGCGTGCTCGATCTGCCAGCAGTTGCGCCCCGTCAAAAGCGCCGCCCGCGACGGACTGCACCCCGGCGAACCCGCATACGCATTGCTGAACAGCACGCCGTCTTTTGCCACGCGGTCGAATGCCGGCGTCTTGATGCCCTTGCACCCATACGCCGACGCATGCCGCCACGACTGGTCATCCGAAATAGCCAGAAGAATATTCGGCCGCTTCCACATGGGTGTCACCGCCGCCTTCTCCAAGGCCTGGGCGCAGCCCGCAACCGCAACCGACGCCGCCCCGACCCCCGCAACCTTCAAAAACTCCCGCCGTGTCAATTCCCGCATAAACTCCTCCCAAGACGCTCGCAAAACAGCTCGCCGCACATTAATAGTCAATCCAAAAAATATCCGCGAACATCCGCATAATTTGCGGATCGATCAGTTACCCTCAACCGCAATCGTACTAAACGCCGTCTCTGTCGAGGTGGCCGTGTAACCATAGTGATCAATCGTCTTCCATGCTTTCTTCAAAGGCCCTGAGATTTCTTTACCGTCCACCGTCAGTACAAGCGTGCGGGCATGCAAGTCCACAGCGACCGTCACATCGAACGTCTTGTCCTTGTCGAACTTCGCCGGCGTCCGCAAAATCTCTTCACCGCCGAACCCGCCATACTGCACGACATATTCCCCCGCCCCGATGTACACGCCGCACTTGATCAGATCGTCCGGCCGGTCGCTCGCCCCGAAACAGATCAGCCCGTTACGCGTCCCGTCGGTCCGCAGCGTCTTGAGCTTGCACCGAAACGCCGCCTTGCTCGTCAGCGGCCGCAACGTCTTCTTCAATGCAAACCCGCTGCCCTGGGCCGTGATATCGTAACCAAAGTCGGACTTCCTGATTGCCGCGCCATACACGGCCTGAAAATCCGGATGCGTCCCCTTCACCAGCCCATCGCGAAGCTGCCGCGCAAGCTCATCCGAATCGCCGTAGAGTGCCCGCAGCCGCTCCAGTTCGATTTTCAGCTCCTTGACCACGCCCGCATAAGCGGGATCGTCATAAACGTTCCGCGTCTCACCCGGGTCCTTCTCCAGATCGTACAACTCCCACGCGTCGATATCGTAATAGAAATGAATCAGCTTGTGCCGCCGCGTCCGCACGCCGTAGTGACGCTTGACCGCATGCACGGCCGGGTACTCGTAGTAGTGATAGTAAATGGACTTCCGCCAGGCCTCGGGCGTCTGGCCCTCCAGAATTCTCCTGAACGACCGCCCCTGCATGTCCGTCGGAATTTCCACTCCGGCGTAGTCGAGGAAAGTGCTTGCAAAATCCAGATTCTGCACCAAGTCCGCACTCACCGATCGCGCCTTCACCGCACCCGGCAGTCGCGCCAGCAGCGGCATCCGCAGCGATTCCTCGTACATGAACCGCTTGTCAAACCACCCGCGATCGCCGAGATAGAATCCCTGGTCCGACGTGTAAAACACTAACGTATTCTCCGCCAGCCCCGACTCGTCGAGGTAATCCAGCATCCGCCCCACGTTCTCATCGACCGACGCAATGCACCGCAAGTAATCCTTGATGTACCGCTGGTACTTCCACCGCACCAGCTCTTTACCTTCGAGCTTCGCCTCGCGGAATGCCTCGTTCTTCGGCTCGTACGCCGCATTCCACGCCGTAAGCTGCGCCTCCGTCAGGCCGCGCGGCGCCGTCAGCTTCAAATCCGCCGCGTTCAAATGCCGCTCAATGGTCATCTCCTGCTCGCGGGCCGCGGCGCTCTTGGTCGCGTGATCGTCAAACAGCGTCTCCGGCTCCGGCATCGTGACATCATCGTAGAGCGTCAGGTGCTTCGGCCCCGGCTGCCAGTTGCGGTGCGGCGCCTTGTGATGATACATCAGACAGAATGGCTTCTCCGGATCGCGCCCTTTCAACCACTCCATGCATGTGTCGGTGATGATGTCCGTTACGTAGCCCGTATACTTTTTGCGTTCGCCCATCTCGATCATGACAGGGTTATAATAATCCCCCTGCCCCGGCAGGATGTTCCAATAATCAAAACCCGTAGGATCGCTCTGGAGGTGCCACTTGCCGATCATTGCCGTCTGATACCCGGCCGCCTGCAAGAGCTTGGGGAAGGTCTGCTGGCTGCCGTCAAACCGTTTGGTATTGTCGATGTGCCCGTTGATGTGGCTGTGCTTGCCGGTCAGAACCACCGCCCGGCACGGCGCACAGATCCCGTTCGTGCAGAAGCAGTTATCAAACCGCATCCCCTCCCGGGCGATCCGGTCCAGGTTCGGCGTCTTGTTGATCCTGCTCCCGTAGCAGCTCATCGCATGCGACGCATGGTCGTCCGTCATGATGAACAGAATATTTATCCGCTTCTTGGCGGCAGCCTCCAGCCGCGGCGTCGCCCCCAAAGCCAGACCCGCCGCCGTAACCCCCGCCGCCTTCAAAAACCCGCGCCTGTCCATCATGTCACTCGCTCCCAATCTGAACGCTGTCTCACTTCTCATCCGCAGATTGCGCAGATTTTCGCAGATTTAAAAGCCTTTTTTTATCTGCGACATCTGCGTAAATCTGCGGATCATGTTAACCGTCACCCTGCACTCACGCCTTCTTCAAAGGTATCTCCAATTGCGACGGCCCACGCTCCACCGTCGCCTCGTGCGCGGCGATCTCCTTCTTCAAATCCGCGATCACATCCGCATGGGCGGCCGCAACGTCATACTTCTCCGACGGATCCCGCTCCACGTTGAACAACAGCGGCGGTTCGTGCTTCTCAACCTTGCCCGCCACATACTCCGTTTTAGTATACAGATGCATCTTCCACGGCCCCTTGCGAATAGCCCGAAGCTGTGTCCCGCGATAATAGTACATCACGTTCCGCCGCCCGCGCCCCTTGCCCTTCAGCACGTCCGCCATGCTCCAGCCGTCATAAACGCGGGCCTTCGGCACGTCCGCCCCCGCCAGCTCCGCAAACGTCGGCAGCACATCTAACGTGCTCGCCATATCCGTAATGACCGTCTGTCCCTTAATCGTCCCCGGCCACCAGGCAATCGTCGGTTCGCGCATGCCGCCTTCCCACGTGCTGCCCTTGCCGTCGCGCAGGAGCCCGCTCGATCCGCCGTGCTCCTTGAACACCAGCCATGGCCCGTTGTCCGACGTGAAGATCACAAGCGTGTTCTCGGCCAAGCCCTCCGCCCGCAGCGTATCCAGCACCCGCCCCACGCTCCAGTCGATCTCGGTGATCACGTCCCCATAAATCCCCCGAAGCGACGTATCCGCAAAATCCTCCGAAGCAAACAGCGGCACATGCGGCATACTGTGCGCCAGATACAAAAAGAACGGCTTGTCCTTGGCCCGCTTGATAAACGCCACCGCCTCCTCCGCATAGCGCTTCGTAATCGTGGACTGGTCCGCCGGCCGCTCGATCACCTCCTCGTTCCGCATCAGCGGCACATTGAAATACTCAACCTTCGGATCGATGCACGCGTCCCGATGCGCCCCCGCCGTCCGGTCCATATCGTTGCTGTATGGGATCCCATAGTAATAATCGAACCCGTGGCTCGTCGGCAGAAACTGCGGCAAATGCCCTAAATGCCACTTCCCCACGCAGGCGGTCGCATAACCCTTGCTCTTGAGCAACCTGGCGATCGTCAACTCACTCTCCGGCAGCCCGCCCCCCGAATCCGGAAACAGCACCGCCCGCTTGTCGCTGCACATACCGTTGCGGATCGGCAGCCTGCCCGTCATCAAGCCCGCGCGACTCGGCGTACACACGCTCGCCGCCGAATAGAACTGCGTCAGCTTCGCCCCCTCGGCCGCCATCCGATCCAGATGCGGTGTCCGAAGCGTCGGATGCCCGAAGCACCCCAGATCCCCATACCCCAGATCATCCGCAAAAATCACAACAAAATTAGGCCGCCGCTCCTCCGCCGCCGCCGCAGCCAAAGGCGAAACAACGGCCCCCAACACACTCGCCCCAACTCCCTTCAAAAATCCGCGTCTGTCCATCATCTGGCCTCCAACCTGTATACCGTCTTACAGATATCCGCAGATTACGCTGATTTGCGCAGATACGGAATTATCTTTTATCTGCGACATCTGCGTCATCTGCGGATCATATCTAATCTCAGCTCACTCATACTCCCATTTCAGTATCCACGGGTCCTGCGTCCGCTTCTGAAATGCCTTCAGTTTCGCCTTCAGTTCCGCCAAGACCTTCGCGTGCCCCGGATCGTCCGCCAGGTTCTTCACCTCATGCGGGTCCTCCAGCAAGTCGTACAGCTCAAACCGCGGCCGATGCAGGTACGCCTCCACCGAACGCTTCCCGTAAACCTTCTCCCCTCGCTTCATTACACCCTGCCACGTCTCCGACGCCCACAAATCCGAAGCAAACGGATACTCCAGCCCGTGCGCAATATTCCAGATCAGCTTATACCGCCGCCCCCGCACCACCCGCATCGGGTAATACATCGTAATCTCATGAAACGTATGCGACGCATAGACCTCATCCCAGCCCGCTGCGTGGCTCTTGTCCAAAACCGACGCAAACGACCGGCCGTGAAACGCATACCCCTCCGGAGTCGCCCCGCACAAATCCAGAATCGTCGGCGTCATGTCCGCATAGTTCACCATCGCGTCCGTCACCACGCCCGCCTTCGCGGCAAACGGGTTCCGCACCACACAAGGCAGCCGCATCCCCGGCTCGTACAAGGTCGTCTTCGCCCCGGGAAACGCAATCCCGTTATCGCTGATGTAAATAACAACGGTATCCTCCCACCGCCCCGTCTCGCGCAGAATCTCGATCA
Organism: Phycisphaerae bacterium; assembly: GCA_014859965.1. Taxonomy (GTDB): domain Bacteria; phylum Planctomycetota; class Phycisphaerae; order Sedimentisphaerales; family Anaerohalosphaeraceae; genus JACZKQ01. Next base: position 606 of record JACZKQ010000186.1, on the reverse strand, counting down.
GCCGCTTCAACCCCGCATCCGCCCGCTGCACCGATCCATAATACTTCGCCAGTTCCCCCCGGCACTCCGGCGAATCCGGCAGATACGGCGGCACAACCACGTCCTTCGGATCGAATTCATCCGACCCCTCCCGCTTAAAGGGCCGATGCGGCTCCGTCGTGCAGAAATACAAAAAGAACGGCCGCTCATCCGCCGCCCCGATCACCGCCCTGCAATTCTCCGCCCCCTGCGCCGGCGCCCCGCCGCGTATCACCTCGTCGAACTGGTAAACCTCATCCGGCGCCACATGGAACTTGCCCCACCGCGCCGTCCGGTACCCGGCCTCCGCCAACAGAATCGGCAGCGACCGCACCCGGGCAAAGGTGCTGAAATGATGATAGTCGTGCTGATGCCCATACTGCCCGTTGAAGTGATTATACAATCCCGACAAAATCACCGACCGGCTCGCACTGCAAGACGCCGTCGTGCAGAACGCATGAGTAAACCGAGTCCCGTTGGCGGCTAACTCGTCCAGCCCAGGCGTCTTGATCACCGGATTCCCGTAACACCCCGCATCCGTGCTCCCCTGGTCGTCCACAACATAAAGAATCACATTAGGCCGCCGCC
>JACZKQ010000185.1 GCA_014859965.1 Phycisphaerae bacterium | reverse complement strand
AAATGGGATTCAACAGAGTATTGCTCGTCGTGCCATTGTTCGTATATGCGTTGCTGGTGCTGCTCAGGGCGTGAGCCTGGGCGGGTTGCGGGGCGTGCGAAGACGAACAAGGGGGAAGCATGCGAACATTCGTAATCGGTTTGCTGATGGCGTGGGGGGTATGCGGCGCGAGTCGGGGCGCGATTCTTGCCGAGGCGGCGGGACGCGGGTCGGCGGAACGGGTGCGGTCGGTCGAGCCTATGCGTGCGAGCGCGCTGTTTGCGGCGCCGGCGGCGGGACGGATGAGCGATGCGGCGCTTGCGGCTGACTGCGATGCGGTGTGCGTGCCGGAAGCGGCGGGACGGGTCGCGGATCACGGCGGCGCGTGCGGTGCTGGCATGTTTTTTGGGCATGGCTATTACGTGGACTTCAGGTATGCGGGGGACGTGGTGCGGTTCGTGCGGCAATGGCAGGAAAACCGCTTGCTGTATGCGGCCCATGTGCCCGGGGGTATGCAAAGGTAACGTCTGAATTTCTCTCTTCCCTGATGTGCGGAGTCGGCTCCCCTCGGCTCTGCACATTTTTTTTTGCGCTTGCGGTTGGGAGATGTTGGGGCGTTGGTTGTGTCGGCGTGGAAAGAGAATCAGGGGTTAAGTTGTTTGGCGAGTTCGGTGAGGATGAGGTTTTGGGCGTGTTCGAGCGGGCCGGGGAGGTTTACGCCGGAGGCCATTGTGTGGCCGCCGCCGCCGAATTTCTGGGCGATTTTGCGGACGTCGACTTTGCCTTTGCTTCGGAGTGAGCAGCGGAAGCCGTTGTCGGCGAGTTCGACGAAGAGGAGGGCGACATCGACGGAGGCGATGCGCTGGCATTCGTCGATGAGGTTTTCGGTGTCTCGGCCGGTGGCGCCGGTGGCGTCGAAATCGGATCGCAGGAGGTGCTGGGCGGCGACGCGGCCGTCGAAGTGCAGGGACATGCTGTTGAGTACGCAGATGAGCAGGTCCATGCGGCTGGGGGAGAAGTTTTGATAGAGCTTGCGGTAGACGGCGTTGGGGTCGGCGCCGGCGTCTACGAGGTCGGCGGCGTTGCGGAGGAGGCGGCTGTCGACGTTGCTGAATTTGAACCAGCCGGAATCGGTGGCGAGCGCGACGAAGAGGGCCTCGGCGACGGGCGGGGTGATCGGCCAGCCGGCGTGGCGATAGAGATCGAAGACGATTTCGCCGGCGGCGGCGGCGCTGGTGTCGATGAGCTGGACGCGGCCGAGATTGTCGCCGGTGATATGGTGGTCGATGACGAGGACGTTCTTGTCGGCGGCGCGGAGCCATTCGTCGAATTGCGGGAGCTGGACGTAGCTGTTGGTGTCGACGATGAGGACGAGGTCGACGTCGGCGAAGCGGGGGGCGTTGAGGTCGTCGGGTGTGATGTCGTTGCCGAGGATGGGGACTTTTTGCTCGAAGAGGAATTCGTACCATTCGGGCAGCGGGGAGAGGAAGATGGGCTGGGCGGTCTTGCCGAGGGCGGCGAGGGCGGCGACCATTGCGCGGACGGAGCCGCAGGCATCGCCGTCTGGGCGCGTGTGGGTAGTGATGAGAACGTGATGTGAATGCTCGATCAGTGCGATCGCCTGCTTGAAATCATCTGCTGTTATCATTCGTGTTCCTTTTCTGAAGGCGATATTTATCCCCGGCCCGTCACGTCAACTCCTTCAAGGCATTCTCCAGTACATCGGCCACTTCCAAGACGACAGCCCATTTTTTCAGATAGGCGAAGTCGAGGGTGTTCTGCTGGGTCGCAAGGATACCTTTGACATCGTCGCGCTGTCTATCGGATGTACGTCCTCCCTGGACGTACCATGTGAGCTTTAGAAGCAGGATATCCTCAGGCGAAACAACCGCAAATGGCGCCTCGTCGTTTTCGGAGAGCCTGACCATGCGGCGCCGGGGGATAAGCTGTTTTTGAAACTCACTTTCGCCGCGGATGAAGAGATCGATTTTGAAAGCGGTTCCAATATGAATGATGTTGATGTTAAAGCTGGTGCGGTGATCGAGGGCATATCGCATGGCATCGGCGCTGATGTAATAGTCTTTTGCAGCGCGCTCCAGGAATTGCTGCGCCTTTGCGGCGAAGGGCTCCACGGTGAGGTCGGCGTCCTGCGTGAAGCGAACTCGGCCATATACGGAGCTTGCCATGGAGCCGCCGACGGCGTAGGCAATGCCAAGTGCGTCAAATATACCGACCAGGTTTCTAAGAATGGACAAATCGTCCGGGTTATTCATTCTGGTCAGCTCCATAGACCTTATTGAAGAGATCGTCGCCGAGATGGCGGCGGGCCCATTCTCGCCAGACCTGTTTTTCGTCCCAGTCGGGGTGCTGCATGCGGATGCCGGCCATTGCGAGCTGCTGGCCCGTATGGTAGGCGTCTGAGATGAGCGCCCACTTCTGTGCAGGCGACATGCGACGGTAGATGTCGTCGACGATTTTCATGGCCTCGGGGGATGTGTCTTGTCGATTCATTCTGATTTCACCGCGGCGAGGATTTGGCGGGCCCGGGCGCAGTCTTTTGCGATTTGTTCTTTGAGGGCTTCATGGGATTCGAAGCGCTGCTGGTGACGGATCTTCTGCACGAAGTCCATGGCGAGCCAGGTGTTTGTGAGGTCCTCGACGTCGGGTTCGAGGATATGGGCCTCGATCAGGAGCGGGTGGTCGGTGAGGAAGGTTTTGGCCCTGCCGATGCTGAAAGCTGCGGGGCGTGCATGGGTTGGGCCGCAGACGGCTTCGGGGGTCGGGCCGGTGAGCACGAATCCGGCGTAGACGCCTTCGGCGGGGACGATCTGCTCGAGGGGTTCTATGTTGGCGGTGGGAAAGCCTAACTGGCGGCCGATGCCGCGGCCGGGATGGGTTCTGCCGATGAGACGGTAGCGGCGGCCCAGGGCGTGTGCGGCGGCGGCTACATCGGCTTCGGCGATCAGGCGGCGGATGAGCGAACTGGAGCAGATGCACGGCTCGCCGCCGATGGTCACGCGTCGGGGCGGCACGACAACGACGTCGAAGCTGCGGTCGGCGCCGAGCTGCCGGAGGTCCTGGACGGTGCCGCTTCGGCCGTAACCGAACGTGAAGTCGGGGCCCTCGATGACGGCGCGGGGGGCGACTGTGTTCATGAGAAATGTATCGACAAAATCGGCGGGGCTGAGGTTCAAAAGACTCATAGAGTCCTTTAATATGATCAGACAGTGCACGCCCAGTTCGGCCAGGAGGTGCTTTTTGAGGACCAGCGGGGTCAACATGCCGGGGGCGTGGTCCGGACGGAGGACGGCGGCGGGGTGCGGGTCGAAGGTCATGACCGCCAGTCCGGTGAGCCCGTGCGTGCGAGCGGCATCCAGGCCGGCGGCGATGATGTCGCGGTGGCCCTGGTGGACGCCGTCGAAGTTGCCGATCGTCAGGGCCCAGCCCTTTTCGATGGCTTCCAGTGCGGCTGCTGAATCGATGATTCGCATGTAGAATTCCTTAAAGCGGCGACCCAACGGGGGCCGGTCGCGGGATTATACCGTCGATAGGCAAGTCAGGCAACACGGCCGAAAAAAAGCCAAGGCGAACAGATGCTCCTGATTTTGGCCTCTGCCCAACCGGTTTTGCTCTCCATTGTCGCCGCAGGTTGGGTTTGGGATGCGGACGTGCGGAGAATGCGACAGCCCTGCAGTAAGGATGGTGCGGGGCGGGGCGGGCGGTTGACGTCTTGCGCGCGGCAATGGGATTTGCCCATTTTAACACGGCGGTCCTGCGAAAAGGCTTGACGGGGGCGGAGTGAGTTCTTAGAATGACTCGGATTTTCGGAACCCGCAATTTTGAAAGGAAGGACGGACGACAGTGGATAGTGTACAGGCGTTGTTGGCAAGCAGGCTTACAAGAGACAATTACGACAAATTGATGGCGATCGACAGCCCGAAGATGCATGCGTTTGCGGCTAACGCCATCGAATTGACGAATCCGGCGACGGTTTTTGTGCTGACCGATGCGCAGGAGGAGCTGGATTATATCCGTGAACTGGCCCAGCAGCCCGGCGGCGGGGAGCATCCGCTGGCGATGGAGGGGCACACGTATCATTTTGACGGGGTGAACGACCAGGGCCGCGACAAAGAGGTGACGAAATACCTGCTGCCGGAGGGCATGGTTTTGGGCGAGTCGCTCAACAGCATGGGCAAGCCGGAGGGTATCGCGGAGATACGGTCGCTGCTGAAGGACAGTATGGTCGGGCGGCAGATGCTGATCTGTTTCTGGTGTCTGGGGCCGACGGACTCGGACTTTTCCATTTCGTGCATTCAGATCACCGATTCGGCGTATGTGGCACACAGCGAGTCCATTCTGTATCGGCCGGGGTATGAGCAGTTCAAGAAGGTCGGGCGGAACGGCGAATTCTTCCAGTTTCTGCACTCGCAGGGCGAACTCGAAAACGACGTCAGCAAGAACAGCGACCTGAAACGCATCTATATCGATCTCGAAGACAATACCGTGTTTTCGGTTAATACGCAGTATGCAGGCAACACGGTGGGCCTGAAGAAACTGGCGCTGCGTCTGGCGATCCAGAAGGCGGACCGGGAGGGGTGGCTGGCCGAGCACATGTTTGTGATGGGTGTACAGGGGCCGAACAAGCGGGTGACGTATTTTACCGGGGCGTTTCCGTCGGCGTGCGGCAAGACGTCGACCGCGATGATCCCGGGGCAGACGATTATCGGCGACGACATCGCTTACCTTCGCAAGCGCGACGGGCGGATGTATTGTGCTAACGTCGAGCGCGGCATTTTCGGGATTATTCAGGATGTGAATCCGCATGACGACCCGGTGATCTACGAGGCGATCACCAAGCCGGGCGAGGTGATTTACGGCAATGTGCTTATCAAGGATGGAAAGCCGTACTGGATGGGGATGGGTTCGGAGCTTCCGGACGAGGGCGTAAACTACGCGGGGCCGTGGCATAAGGGCAAGAAGAACGCGGCCGGCGCGGCGATCGATCCGTCGCACAAGAACGCACGGTACACTGTGAGCATCGGTGCGCTGGCCAATCGCGATCCGGAGGCGGACAATCCGGACGGCGTGCCGCTTGGGGCAATCGTTTACGGCGGGCGCGACAGCGATACGCTCATGCCGGTGGAGCAGGCGTTCGACTGGAGCGAGGGCATTATCGCAAAGGGCGCCACGCTGGAGTCGGAAACGACGGCGGCGACCCTGGGCAAGGAAGGCGTGCGGACGTTCTGCATTATGTCGAACCAGGACTTTGTGTCGATTCCGTTGGGCCGGTACATTCAGAACAACCTCGATTTCGCCCGGGGCGCAGCGCATCCGCCGGCGATCTTTCTGGTGAACTACTTCCTGCGGGATGATAAGGGCAAGTACCTTAACGAGATACTCGATAAGACGGTCTGGATGCTTTGGGCGGAGCTGCGGACGAACAAGGACGTGGATGCGATTACCACGCCGACGGGTTGGATTCCGCGGTATGCGGATATCGCGCGGCTGTTCAAGGAGCGGCTGGACAAGACGTACACGGAAGCGGATTATGTCAGGGCGTTTACGGTTCGTGTGCCGAACCTGCTGGCGAAGTTCGACCGGGTGGAGGCGATCTATAAGAGCAAGGTGCCGGATACGCCTCAGATTGTTTACGATACGTTCGCGGCGATTCGCGGGCGGCTGAATGCGGCCAAGGAGAAGTATGGCGAGATGATTTCGCCGTTTGATCTGTAGGCGACGTTATTGTCACGTGGGATGATCAGGGCCCGCCGAGATGTTCGGTTGGGCCCTTTTTTTGTTTAGAGGCTCGGCGCGCCGCCGACCTGTGCACGACTGAGATTACGGGCAGGATGCCCGTGCAACGTCAGCGCAAGTCTTCCGGCAGCGGGGCTTTGGTGGAGACGGCCTCGGCGAAGGTGGGTTTGGGGCGGAAGTTGGGGTGGTCCGCGTAACGGAGATTACGGCGGCCGTAGTAGGAGCCGTAGTACTGGCCGTTGGAGTCGACCCATGTTGTAAGACGGATCCATTCTTCCTGCGTCAGCTCGATCTCGTTGTGGCCTTTTTTGAGGTGCGCGATGAGTTTGCTTGCGTGCGAGCCAAGCGATTTAGGCGGGAGGTAATGGATGTTGCCCCACTTGGGGTGGTTTTCGCCGATGACAGGGATGAGTTTTCGGTCGAGGATGTTTTCGTA
>JACZKQ010000184.1 GCA_014859965.1 Phycisphaerae bacterium | reverse complement strand
GACAAAACACCAAAGCCGCACCCAATTCCCCCGCCCCCGGCCTAAGACCGCCGTTTTCCGTAGCCCCAAACCTCCCCCGCGACGAAAAAGCCGTTTTGGAAAAACAAACCCAATCTCAATGATCTGCCGAACTCTTAAATGCTTAAAATGCATACACTTAGACAAGAAGACAAGGAGAACACAAAGAAAACCAACCCAAAAACAAACCCAATCAAACCCAATCCGCCCCCCGGCCGTCACACCCGCCGCGGGTTCGCCGCTTTTTTCAAAATATTTAGCAAATTCCTGCCGTTCGTTACTCGTTGCCCTGACCAAACTTGCAAAATTAACGTCCTATAAGCGACTTAACCGTCCTTATCAGTATTGATAATTTGCTTGAATCCGCCCGTCATTCGCAGTACAATACGGGCATAAGAATAAGCTAAAACCTCAACTTAGGGCGGAAATACTTGATGGAGTCACCGAGAACGAATTTAGCGATCAGTGAACTGAGCTTTTCTCTTTACCAGAGGCCGCTTCACCCGGAATTGTTCGATATCTTCGCCAAGCGGCACCTGAAAACGGAAAAGTACGAAACCACCATCTGGGTCACCGATTGTTCGCACGTCGTAAGTGTCTTTGCAGAAGACATTTGCCTCACCGAACTCATCAGCATCCCCGGCCAGACCCTGCCCAAAAGAGGTCTCATCGAACGCTTCAGCTTCCACGGCCAGCGCAACCACAAGTGCACTTTAAGCCGCGGAATGAGCTATATGACCGATTTCCAGGTCGAAAAAATGAGCCCCAACCTCTACCGCAAGAGCCACATCGACCTGGAGCGTTTCGCCCGCAACCGGGGCGTTTTCGTCCGTTTCCCGGACCTCACCGTCGGCGGCCTGGAGCCGTTCAGCTACATTGATTTCGAGGCCAGAAGAGAAGAATTGCACCTGCACACGTTCCACGCCTATCCCGACCAGGTCACTATTATAAAGACCCAGTCGCTCATCGATTTTCACTGAGCTATGTCCGCCCGGCGGAGGCGGCATTCTCATAAGTCGCGGCTGCACAAGGAGTTCAGCTTGCGGCCGCTTCGGTGGTCTGCCGACCGCCCTGCTTGGCGCGTTCCTGCAGGATGTCCATCTTGGCCCGGATCTCGTGCGACATGCGGCTGTTCGGAAAATCCCGCACGATCTGCTGGCCGGCATCGAGCGCGTCGGTCCATTTGCGTTCCGTCACCGCCAGGGCAAACTGCACCCCGAGATTATGGAGTTTTGTCCGGAAGACCGAACTGGCCGATTCCTTGAGCGCAAGTCCTTCTGTCGGCGTCAGATACGTGTCCAGATCGCGGAGGATCTCCAGGCTTCGGTCGGTGTCCTTCGACTGGACGGCCTGATCCCACATGGCCAGCAGGTCGCGTTTTCGCCGGTCCTTGCGTTCCCGGAGTTTTCGAGGCATCAGCTTGGCTTCTTCGCTGTATGGGAACGCCTGGATCAGGTTCTCGATCTGGGCGGCCGCCTGATTCCAGCGGTACTGCACGCAGAGCCCGTCGATATGCGACATGACCTGGCCGATGCGTTCTTTTTCGGTGGCGTTGCGATAGCTGTCGGCCGTCTTGCCGAGTTGCTCGGCGAGGCCGCGGTATTTGTCAGTCTGGGCCATCGCGCGGACCATGGAATATGTTTCTTCAAAGTCGTGCTGGTGCAGCTTGCTTAGAACCGCCTCGGCAAGCTCCATCCGCTCGGTGTCGCGAAACGCGATTTCCTTGGCCGCATCGCTGAGCCGCACGGCCTGTGAAATGCCCGCCAGCAGGCTGTTGTTGCGGGTGATCATTTCCACCAGGTTTTCGAGCTTTTCGCAGTTGGCCTTGCTGGTTTTGATGCTCTCCGACGCCAGAAGGAGCAGCGAAAAGAATCCCGCCAGCAGTGCTGAAACGAGCGCAATTGCGCCGATCATCGACATGACCGCCTCGGCGGGCCATGGCTCGGCTCCGAGGTCGCTGAGGGCAACGGAAGTCATTCCGGTCACCAGCGCGATGAGTATGAGAAATGCGAAAAGGAAATGCCAGGCGAATCTCCACAGAGGCAGGTCCTTGCAGAACTTCACGGCTTTCATGTCAACTCCTATCCGGTTATACATCTCCGGAATATGGTTACCCCCGCCCATCCAATCCATGCTCACGAACGGCCCGGGTTCGGGCACAAAGCCTAAAACTATCATACCTTGTTTTATGGTCTTTGTCAAAGAAATCCCGCAAACTCGACAGGCAAGGTCCTGCTCGGGGCTTGCGGTTTTTTCACCCTCCAATTATGTAAACGCCCGCTGCGGGAGGTTGGTTGCAAAAATCTTTGGGCCGCGGGGCATGCAGGGGGCATTTGGGTGGGTTTATGG
>JACZKQ010000020.1 GCA_014859965.1 Phycisphaerae bacterium | reverse complement strand
AAACGCCAGCTTGGTGCCGGTGTCCAGGAACTTGACCGACCCCTGCTGCGTGGCGCCGCCGTCGGTGACGACATCGCCTTCGCGATAGCCCAGCTTGGTGCCGATGTAGACCTGGCCGAGCTGCTTGTTGACCGCCAGGATTTTGGGATTGGCCAGGATCGTCGTATCGGTGATCGTCTCCAGCGCCGTGATGAGCATCGCGGCATCGCCGGCCGTGACGCCGATGCGGAGACCACTGATGCCCGTCTTGGCAAAGCCGCCGATCTGGATGGGGGTGCCGGCAGTGATCTCGCCCTGGCCGATCTGATTAATGCCGGTCAGGCTGACGCCCGCGGCGAGGCTCCAGTCAACGCCAAACTGCATCTGCTCGTTCAAGGTGGCGCTGAGAATGGTTGCTTCGACGAGAACCTGCTTGGGCCGGACGTCGAGTTTCTTGATTAATTCGGCCGCGCGGGCGAGATTCTCAGGATAGTCGCGTATCACGATGGTATCCTGAAAAGCGAGGTTGTCGCCTCCTGCGGAGTCGGAACTGATGGACTCGCCGGCAGGAACACCGGTGTGTGCGGGCGAACTGATGGCCGTGCTGCCGTCGGGGCTGAGCAGCGGCACAACGAGCTTCTGCGTTTCGTCGGCGGTGATATAGTAGAGTGCGAAATACCTGTCTTCCATACGCCGCTTGTCGGCTTTGATCTGCTCGTACTCCTCGGGCGTGTAGACCATGATGAAGTTGCCCTGGACCTCGAACTTGTTGCTTCCGATGAGCGCCTGGAGGGCCTCTTCAAATGTCACGTTGAACAGCTCGGTTACAGTGATCTGTCCGTCGACACGAGGCGTAGGCACGATGTTCTTGCTGTACTTCAGGGCCAGCATTTTGAGAGCGAGCCGAATGGTCGTGCCCTCTTTGAAGCTGAGGGACTGCACCGCGTGGCCGGTCAACTCGGCGGCAACGGAATGGACCGGGTCAAACGGTGTTTCAGCGACGACCGGGTCCAAGACGACGGCCTGCGGCTCGCCCGATTCGACCTGTGCGAGCACGAGCGCCGCCAGCGTGGCGACGCCGAGGAACCAGACGACCATGCCATTGGTGATCCTGAGTTTTCGGTTTTTAGTTAGTTGCAACATACGACACCTTCCTTCCTTCTTTCACCAGTTGTTCAGATTGTCAGCCTGAGGCATTGCCACATTGAGCTTATAGTTCTCCAGCCCCAGCATGACGTTACTCTTGTGAATCTCGATAACCGTGAGTTTAAACTGACGCGATTTATATTCGATTTTGACGTCGTCGCCGACGGAGACCAGTTTGCCGTTGATGAACGCTTGTCTGGCATTGTGGTTCTGTTCGGCGATAATGCCGTCAAGCTTTATGCCCTGCTCAATGGCGCGCACATCAGACTCGGTGAGGTCCTGTTGCGCCACGGGGTCGGCAGGCGGCGTATTCGACGGGCCCCGGCCGAGGAACTGAAAAGCCTGCCCGTTGGCGGTGGCGAAGAAATCGCGACTGAGGCGATCGTGCCTTCCCTCGATGACGGGCAGGTCGATGCGGGTCAGTCGCGGACGCGCCTTGGCGTCCGCGGCGGTGGTCGCAATATCCCGCAGAACGGCGCCGGATGCCGCGGCCGGGCCGCCCTTGCCGGAGAACAGCACGCGCGCCCACATAAAGGCCATGGTCGTCACCAGAATAACCGCAACGACAATCCTTCCCCTTGGGACGGGCAGTCTCCTCACCAGGTCCAGGTCGGTCTTTTTATGTTTCTTGCCGTCGTGCATGTTAATGATTTAATCCTTATGTGTTCGCCATTCAGGACGCGTCGGTATTCTGATAGAAGACCGTGGCCTCGGCATTCAGTTTGAGGCGGCCTGAGAAATCGCTGTCGTTAAGCAGGCGGCACTTGTCAATTCTTACGGTTCTTTCAAAACGGCGCAGCGACTCGACAAATTGGAACACCTGTTCGAGGCTGCCTGCGCATTGAATCGTTATGGGGATACTGTTCACCGTGCGTCCGATGGTCTCTTTTCCGGGCTGCACGATCTGTTCGGTCAGGTTATGCCGGTTCATGGTGTCGGCTATCTGCTGCCAGAGTTCGGCGAACTGTCTGGCCTCGGGTATCCTGCGGCTGTACTCGGCGTTCTGCAGTCTGAGGCGGTCCGCCTGGCGTCTGAGGGCGGGCAGTTGCACCGCGCATTCCCTGGCCTTGGCGACGGCGGCTTCCTGGTCGCCTCGTGTTTGCCGCATGGCGACGGATTGCCGGATCAGGGGAAAGAAGCGCAGCAAAGCGAAACCGGCGATGATCGCGCCGGCCAGGCCGATGATAATCCATTGTTGTCTTTCCGGTTTCGTCATGGTGAAACGCCCTTGTTTGTCTGAAGATAGTCGGCAACGTGGGCAGTAATCTGAAACTCAGTGGTAAGGCATCCGCGGATGTCCTTGTTTCTGGAGTAGCCGGGGATAATGCGGCAGAAGTAATTCGATTTTTCCATGGCGGCAATGAGCGCCGCGACGTCGGCGGCGTCGGCGGCAATGCCTGCAAGGACAACCTTCGTGCAGACGTCGCCTCCCGGCAGTGCGGCCGCATCGCCGCCGGATCTGCGGCTAAGAACGACCGCGTCTCTGCTCCTGCCGGACGTCTCCGACTGCAGCGGCTCGGCGCTGATTTCAAGGCTGCTGAGAATAATCCGGTCGCCGATGAGACAGCTCAGTTCCCCGAGGATGGCTCCCAAAGCCGTTGGGGTGTTGATGCACTCGAGGACCTCGGCTCTGTCGCTCAGGTCCTTGATCTCTTCTTTAAGGGCGGCGTATTCCTGTGCGAAAGGCGCACTGGCGGCGAGGAGAGTGCGGGCCCCATCGACGGCGGCTTTGGCGGCGGCGAGAAAACTGCCCGCGGCGTAATTCCACGCCAACAGGGCGACGAACAGGCAGGCGATCATCGTGTACTGCCGATGATAGCTGCCGCGCCGCTTTCTGCCGGCCCGGTACCATTCAGGTATAAAGTCAATTTCTTTCATAATCTTCCGTTCCACATGCCGAGGCGTCCATTCCCTTCATACCCAGACCGACTGCAACCGCCCACTCAGACATTTCAATGTTGCGGCGCCGATTGATGACGGTGTTCGCCATTTCGATGCCGCGCAACGGCCTGGCTACAGTGACGTCGACGCCGAGATGCCGCCGGAGTGCGTTGAGGAGCGTGGTTTCGTCGGTTTCACCGCCGGCAAAGACGACTTCAGTAGGCCGCTGCCCGCGGAAGGTGACGGCGTAATATCGAAAGCAAAGGGAAATTTCCTTCGCAAGTTCCTCGGTGATGTGACTCATGGCGTCAATGACCGCCTGCCGGGTCGCGGGATCGACACTGTCGGCGTTTGCCTTTAACCCGGCCCTGAGCAGTTTTGCTTCGTCGGCGGTGACATGGAGCCTGGAGGCGACTTCCGCGGTCAGGCGCGCGGCGGCGACGGCTATCTGCTTGACAAATATGATTTCCTGGCCGCGTGCAATGAGCACGGTGGTGTAGAGTTCCTCGACGTTCACGAGCACGCTGACCTGACATTGGTCTTCCTGCCGCCGGAGTGAGGCCTGAAAACTGCGAAAAAGGGCGCACGGGACCGCGTCAATGGCGACCGGAATCAGCCCGGCTTCTTCAAGGAGCGACAGGTGGTCGGTGATGCTTTCGTTGTCCATCCCGAAAAAGATCACTTCGTTCTTTATTTCGTCACCCTGGTACACACTGCCGGCGATCATATAGCGGATTTCGTCGCGGTCGGCATTCAGCCCGAAACGCTGAGCGACCTCGGTCTTGAGCTGGAGTTCAATTTCCACCGGATCGGTCGTATCGAGCCTGAGACTTTTGATTCTGAGCCTGTCGTTGGACAGGCACGAGACGACCTCTCTGCCGGAGAAGCCGCCGTCGCCGAGCATTTTGCGGAGTGCGCGCACAGTAAATTCGCGCACGGCCTCGGCATCCGGCAGGTCGTGCGGGATGTCGGTTTCCTGTGCGGCGATGACGCTGATCCTGTCGGCGGCGAAGGCCAACTGGATCATTCGGATCGCATCGTGGCCCAAGTCCAGCCCGATAGGTCCGGCGTTATTGCCAAGCAAGCGTCTGGCGGCATCAATATGTTGTCTAATCGATAGTGACATAGCCTGTAACCGGTTCTATGGTAATGGTCATGGTCATTCCGTCGGCGGCAAGCGTGATGACACCGGAGACGAGCGGTGAGGTTCCGCTGCTGTAGGGGCTTCCAAGATCGTCGAAGGTAACCGTTTTGTCCGCGGCGCCGTCGAAGTCTGCCGAGACAATGGTCACTTTGTTCAAACGTGAATCGCCGGAAAACGAGACCGCCAGGCCCCCGCTGCTTAACGGATGGGGGACCACAGTTGCGGATTGATCCTGGACTTCGTAGCCGTGGTTGGCCGTATCGAAGACAACCGAATGCGGGCGCTGCCGAGTGATCGCCAGGCTCTTTGCATATTCGATGTCCGCGGCGATCATGTTGGCGGCGGCACGGAGCTGGACGTCGGCGGCGGACGACAACATGGGAACCGCCATGAAGGCCGCTATGGCGATGATCACCACGACGACAATGATCTCGATGAGTGTAAACGCCCGTCGTCGGCCGTGTTTGGCTGATAACATCATCTCTATTCTTGCCTTTCCATCACAGATTCGCGCAATGCTCAAACGCGCTCATTCGATTTTTTTTTCGGCATCCACAGGGGCTGCCTTAATCACCATCCGCTGCAAGGCGGCAGTATTCGTGCCCGGCGTCATTCTGACGGTTTTACCGGTCGTTGGCTTCGTCACAGGCCTCACAATCGCGCGACGCCGGCCGCAATGCCGTTTCTGCAGCCGCCAGGCAGCCGCGCATATTCGGTATAATCGTTACAATCCTCATTTTTTCTGCTGGCGCGCGTTTGCGGCCCGCCGCCAGGGAATACCCCCGCGAAGCCGCTATTCGCCGTTGTTGCTCCGCTTCACGTATTTAAAGAAGGCGCCGCCCGCCGGGGACCATTGACGAAGGGCCATGGTTGTTGAATAGAGTTTAACGGCCGAGCGCATCGGGGCCGCGGTTACGACCACCTCGCCGCCGTATAGCGAGTCGACCGAGACGCCGGCGTTTCTCACGAACAGCGCGCCGAGCACGGTAATATTGCCGGCGGTCGAGGCGACGGTCATGGTATTGACTTGTACGAGGCCGCTGGCGGTGAATCGCGAGGTGTCTTGTATCGTCAGGTTGCCGTTGACCACGAGGGCCGGGTAGTTCTTGGCGGGGGTGATTGTGACCGCGCCGCCCTGCATCGTCAGGTCGCCGTCAACGACAAGCGTGCCGTTAATCGTGACGTTTCCGACGAGCGCCAAGGGCCCGACGCTGTACAGAATGCCCGCAGGGTTTGCGCCGCTGGGGCTGAACGGATCGGGCGGGTTGTTGCAGTCTGCCGGGGCGACCGTCCGGGGCAAATAGAAGAGGCCGCCGTAGTTGTACGCGGGCGAGAAAAAGGTGCATGTAACATCAGGAAATAGTACACCGGCATCGGCACGAGATTGGAGTTGCCCGGTGGCTGCACCCGTAAAGCCGTCGGCAAATACGTCGCCCTGCACTGTGGCGGCGCTGGACAGTGCGCCCGCGCAGTAGACGTCGCCGTTGATTGTTACCCTGTTCGGCAGGCTTGCGGCGGCCCCGGCCCAGTATGCGATGCAGGGGTCCAGACGCAGTTGTGCCGAGAGGCTGCTGCGGGCGGTTCTGTCGCCATTCTTAAGCCGATAAGCCTGGGATTCGATGTTGTATGTGCAACGGGCGGTGGAACCGGAAGCGCTTCGGGTTACCGTCAGATCGTAGTAGTCGTTACCGGCTTCGACCTGCAGACCCTCGCCCCCCTGCCAGTAACCCTCCCCGCTCGTATCGGCGTTCTGCGGATGGAGCAGCAGCGTCTTGGCATGGACCAGCCCGGATTCGGCGAGGTAGTCGAGTTTCAGCCGGGTAGCGCCGCCGTCGCCGGAAAGGACCTGCCGGTTGGCTCTGACGAGCACCGTCATGGACAGCATCGCGACGACCATGCACACAAACAGGACGACCAGGAGCACGGCGCCTGATCGCGCGTTCGCATCACTATGTTTTATTGTGCGGGCTGTATGCATTCGTTTTTCTGCTTCACTTAGTCATCGTCTGAGGACACGATCTCACCCGTGCCCGGATCCAGCAGGTTGTCGGCCGAAGAGAGCAAGCGCACAGGCAGGTTATGTCGCGTCGTGGTCTGCGACGTGACCTGCCCGCTTTTATCGATGCGCTTGACGGTCAGGTCGTAGCTGAGATTGACATAGTTCGTCTTCGACATGTCGGGAAAGGTGAACAAGACGTTCGAGAAGACCATTTTAAGGCCGGCATCCGTGCAGACGTCCGGATTGTACTTGTCAGGCAATCGCATGAGGGTGCTCTTGATCACCTCGTCATTTGCGGAAGCGATGCTTAGCAGTTCGTTATAGGCCGTATCGTTTTCGATTTCACCAACGGTTATCTCAGTTGAATAGCCGAACCTGTATAACCTCAAATCGGAACCGGCCTTCCTCAGGAAGAGCAGTTCTGAGCCATTTATTCTGTTGTCGCCGTTATCGTCGGCTCGCCACAGGGCGATATTGCCGTTTGGCGTCTGGAAAAGGGCCCGGCTGTAGCGCAGGGCGTCGCTGATCCGGCGTGTGTCAAACCGGCTGACAGTTTCGGCGGTAAGCAGGTCCTCAAACGCCGTGTCGGCCTTGCCCGTAGCGAAGGCCAGGGTTGCAACAGCGCCTAAAACGATAGCCGACACGGTCATCGCGACGAGGAGTTCGGCGATGGTGTAGCCTCTTTGGCGTTGAGCGGGTTTTCGCGGGTGTGTTGTCATTGTCATGGACCTGTCAGGGTGCTCATGCGCAGTACTTCGTTATCGTTATAGTAGACGTAGGCAGTAATCCATTTCAGCGATCGGCCGCCGACGATGGCGTCCGCACAGGTGGTGCGTCGCCAGAAACGGCTGTAGGCAGGATCAGTGTACATCTGCCAGTTTGCGTCGAACAGACACCCCTTGGACTCGACGTAGCCGTCGTATATCCAGAGCATGTCGAAGGACTCGCTCTTGAGCCTCTCAAGCAGTTCAGCGGCAAGTTGCGCCGCCACCGTTTGCTTGGCGCCTTCGGAGTGGGCTGCGGCGCCCGCCGAAAAAGGCAGAATGACCGCGGCGGCCGCCGTGGCCAGTATGACCATGGCGATCATCGCTTCGGCGAGGGTGAAACCGTTTGCTGTTCTATGCGGGTTTGCCATTTTGTTTCATCAGTAGTCTATGTGGTCTGCCGAACACGCGCGGAAATCGCCGGTTGCGGCGTTGAACCACCAGCCCGTGCCTTCATTGCCGGTAGGTTTCCCCGCAGTCACATCGTTCACACATGTAACTGTGTCACGCTGGGCGCGGTCGGTAATGTAAAGATTCACGGGAAGCCGCTGGAGATAGGCGCCGTATTTGGGGTCGTTCATAAGATTATCCACAAAATCGGCCGCTGCGACATCCCCGCCTATGACCGTCTGGCCGGGAAGCAAATCGTGGTGCTGGACTTTATAGAGTTGGATTTGCGAACGGACCGTCTGCAGGTTTCCAAGCAGAGAATTGAGTCGGGCCTCGCTGGTGGCATGGCTGAACTGAGGGATCACGATCGCGGCGACAATACCGAGGATCACGACCACCAGGAGTATCTCCACCAGTGTAAAGGCGTGCCTGTTTCTTTCACCGCGACGTACTCGGCGCCGGCGGCGAGTTTTTCTCTCGGCTTGCCCAACGGCAACCGAGCCGCGTCGTGTTTTGTTGATCATTTCCATTTGTCGGTCCTCGAATCTGGTATTGTTGCGCGGGCAAGCGGCGCCCTGCTTCCTTAATATGCGGCATGGAACCGGCTGTCGCAGGCGAGGAACTGGCCTGTGGCGGCATTGAACCACCAACCGGTGCCTTCCTCTCCCGTAGGCGATGCCTGGGCGTCGTTGACACAGGTGACGTCGGCGGCGGCATCGCCGGACATGAAGGGATTAGCGGGAAGGGCTATAAGCCGGCGACTGCCCGCGGCATTTCTTCCGCAAAGGCTGTTCTTAAAGTCATCGGCAGCAATCTGTCTGCCGGGCGCGTCCTGTCCGGGCAGCAGGCCGTCGTGCTCGATCCGATAGCGTTCAATCTGCGAGCGGACTGCATGGAGACCGGCAACCATCTGAGAAAGCTGGCTCTCGGCAGCCGCCTTGCTCAATCGGGGGCCCGCCGTCGCGGTGATCAGGGCAACCACCATCACCGTCATCAGGATGTCCATTGTACTGTAACGCACCCGTTTATCCTTTGGATCGTCTTGAGTAGCTGCATTCTGCTGTTCCCGCATCGAGGCCGGTGCAGCGTCTTCCTGTCGTTCTGTTTCCATCGTTCCGCTCGCTTTGCTTTGACTTAACCTGCACCAAAAAAGCTGACCAGCTTCGGATGCCCTCGGCTGGTCAGCTTCATTTCGCTAAGCCCTTTCGGCAGTAGACACCCTGTTACCAGGCGTTGTGAGCCGTGCCATCAGGGCTCGTTCCGCCGTCATCGGCAACAAACGTGTAGGATGTAACGTTCTGAATCGCGTACAGCCAGTCGCCGCCGGTAACGGCGTTACCATTTGTAAAGGGATTATTAGGCACCTTCTGGAGATAAGGTCCCAACAGCCCGGCAGCAGGAGCATCAAAAACATCGCCCGCAAGATTCGTCCACTTGGTCATCTGAGCCTCAAACGTATCCACGGCGGGAGGAATGTCGTTGTGCTGAATCTTGTACAGTTCGATCTGCGAACGAATCGTCTGCAGATTGCTCACCAGCGAGGACTCCCGAGCCTCGGTGCTGGCTTGAGTGAACTGAGGGATAACGATCGCCGCCAAAATACCCAGGATGACGACCACAATCAGAATTTCAACCAGTGTGAAACCACCATTTCTTGCTCTCATCATACTTCTCCAAATTACTGAACCACATTACGTTTCGGCATCGGGTTTTGAAACGCTCAAAACTCTTGATCCAAAAGCTTTCTGTTTCTCGCCAAACTGATCTCTTAACCGTAGAGAACTGAGTTCTTCGCTTTGGCATAAAAGCACAAAGTCGCTTTAACACGGTTTCATCAGTTTTGGATATTTCTTTTCAAAGAACACATCACGCTACAGGAAAAACATAAGAAACAAAGCAAACGCGGGCAAACCGGCGAGGAGTAAAATAATCGAATAATTGCGATTCTATGCGACCCTATAATGCGGGCTTAACGAATGCGCACCGCTAATGATTATGGGCATTACGGGAAATTGGATCATGCGGTCTTCACAAATTTATCGATTGAACTGCCGGACCATTGCTACTATAGTGCAAATGTGAACCCGAAGAACAGTCGGAGGACATGATGAAAAAGTGGACTGGTTACAAGCTTGTTGTGTGCTTACTGCCGTTGCTGGCGCTGCCATTGACGCTCTCGGCCGCCGACGCCGCCGACCCGATTGCCCCGGCCGTCGCCGCGACCTACCGCAACCCCATCATCGACCACATCGGCCCCGCCGATCCCCATGTCATCCGCTGCGAGGGCAAGTATTATCTCTACCCCACCTGGGACAGTAAAGGCTACGATGTCTTCGTCTCCGACGACCTGGTCAACTGGCGGCAGAAGCCCAAATGCTACGTCGACCCCCGCGGCGGCGCCTGGGCCCCCGACGTCTTCCACAATGCCGCCGGCGACGGCAAGTTCTACCTTTACTACACCGTCAACAATCCCAAAGGCGGCAAGCTCATCGGCGTCGCCGTCGCCGAGAACCCCCTTGGCCCCTTCGTCGACAAGGGCAGCCTCGTCGAAAACAACGCCATCGACGCACACCTCTTCCGCGACGATGACGGCTCGCTATACCTTTATTATGTCCTCATCGGCAACCCGTTCCGCATATTCGTCCGGCCCATGTCCGACCCCCTCACGCTGACCGGCTCGCCCAGCGAGGTCATCCGCCCCACGGAACCATGGGAACAGGCCCGCGGCGCGGTCACCGAAGGCCCGTGGATGCTCAAGCACAAGGGAATCTACTACCTGATGTATTCCGGCAGCGGCGCCGACGGCCCGCAATACGCCATCGGCTACGCCACCGCTTCATCCCCCACCGGCCCGTTTACCAAACACCCCGGCAACCCCATCGCCAAACAGGGCAACGGCGTCTTCGGCCCCGGCCACCACTGCGTCGTCGAAGGTCCCGACGGCGGGCTGTGGATGGTCTACCACCAGCAAAACAGCACCAAACCCGGCTGGGCCCGCTTCCTGGCAATCGACCCCCTCTGGTTCGACGAAAACGGCGTGATCCACGCCAAAACTACCCGCAACACCGATGAACCGATCCCCGCCCCTATCACCAGGCCCGGGCGAAAAGAAAACGATTAGAGCCATGGGCACGGAGTAAGGACCCGCGCCAGTCCGGCCAGGCAGGGCTGCCGGATCGCCGCTTGTGTACCCTTCCTGACTGGTTACCGGTATTCGAGCTGCCCTGTTACGACCGCATCCTCCGCCGACACCAGGCGGACCCAGTAGGCCCCAAACGCCGCCGGAAATGCGTAGCGAATCGGCTTAGCGCGACTCACCTTAAACGACTTGTACCGCTGCCAGTTTGCCGTACCGGTGATATCCACTTCGACGTGAATCGTGACTTCTTGCGGCGAGGCCGTCGACAGGATAAGCGTCTTTTCGTCATAGCCCGTCATGAGGTACGGATCGGACGGCTGCCCGGCCTGCACCGAGGTCCCCTTCCACGGACCGCCCGTCCCCACCGGCTTGCCGAACCGCCACAGATCGTCCACAACGCCCGCCCAAAGCGCAACGGCGCCGTCGTCCGAACGAATAATGTGCCCATCCTCCGCCGGCGCATCCGAATCGACCCCGCTCAGGATCAGGAGCCCGCGATAACTGCAATAGTCCTTGATCCGCCGATTGTGCGTGCAGATCGGGCGAATCTTCGCAAACCCGCCCGCATTCCGGGCCGGCAGTTCGTAAAACGTGCCGTGGCAGTTGAACAGGTCACGCTCCGTAACCACCTCTCGACAAACGCGCTCCGCACCTAATAGCCCGGCCCCGTCGAACGCCGGATCTCCTTTGGGCAGCCGCCATCGGTTCCCGTCGTCGTCCACGTAAACGACCGATGCCGCATCCACCGTCAGCACGGCATCAGGGATCCCAACATTGTCCATCGTCCACTTCAAGGCCGCCGCGTCCTCGACGAGCCTGAGCTTCATATCGCCGCCCATCTCATAAAACCTGGGTTCTGCCGCCTGCCCATCCACGACCTGCACGGCCGCGAACGCAAGTGTCTTAAGATTCTCTCCGCGAACCCGCACAAGACCGCCCGAGAGGCTCTTCGAAGCCGGCCTCACCACACCTGCAAACATGCGACCCGGCTCGGTCGTTCTCTTGTCAGCCTGGCTATAATGGAATTGCACGGTCGCCTTCCTGCAATCGCGATTCGTCGAAATTCGAAGCCAGACGCCCCGGTCGCCGGCATCGAAGTTGTGCCAGACAGCAGCCCCCCCGCCGACGGTGAACCGTTTGAAAGGTTGCCACCGCCCATCGCCCTTGGCATCGACTTCGAACGAAAAAACCACCGGTTCATCGCCGCCGTTGACTATGCAGACGCTCCGCCGTTCGAATCCGCTGAACAAATAAGGCTCCGACGGCGCGTCCTTGCAGACCGGCTCATCCACCCACACCGCCCCGCGCCCGATGGGTATCCCAAGGGCGTCGAGAATGGACGGCTCGGCAAACCACAGGTTCGAATGCGATTGCCCCGGGCCGGCGATGTTCCCCTTGGCCCGCCGCTTGTTCAGAAACTCGCTCTTGGCAGTATCGTCGCAGCCGAAAACCAGCCGGTCGCCCCAGCGGCAGTAATCGCCGATGACCTTCAGGTATGTCGACCGAGGCAGAATCCCGCCCGAGTTGGCAAACGAGAACGTCCGCGGAAACCGCCAGAACATGCCGTGCATGTTCATAACAAAATCATCCTCGCCGATGTCATGAATGCGCGGCCACTCGGTGTTCCACCCGTGCGCGCCGTCATACGTGTGGCTCGCCTTCGGCAGCCGATACGTGTGCCACACCCCCTCGTCGAGCACCATCAACAGCAGAGACCGATGGTCCCACCCGATGGCCCACACCGGATCGGTGTCCGGATCGGCATTCCCATACAGGCCGCCCGGACCGCGCACGTCAGTAAACTGGTTCCGCCGAACCACCCGCCACAGGTCGCTCTTGCCGTCCCATTCCGCAAGGCACCCGGACGGAACATCCGGCCGCCGCCTCGCTTCTTCCGAAACCTCCCCGTTGTTCGCATAGATCAGCCGTCCCTGCCCCGAGTACATCCCCTTGCCGTGATACCCCGGCATGTCAGCCAGCCGCTTCGGGGCTTCCGCTGTGTTCGCCGGGCCCCCCTGAACCTGCCGTTGATTGTCCGGAAACAACTCGGTCACCTCCAGCGTTTGCATGTCCACTTCATAGAAACCCTCTTCCATGGTCGCATAGTAAACCTTCCTCTCCGGCTCGAACAGGTGCCGCGCGTTGCCCGTCAAACGTCCATACATCGTGCTCGGCGTAATCACACGCACCGTCCCGTCCGCAGCAATCACATAGGGACCGATGATCAGTTGATTGCTTTCATTATGGATCATACGATTCGCCGGGGTTCCTCCCACGCTCCCCTCGAATGGAGTCATCTCTAATTCAGGTGTGATCTCGTACAGTTTGTCCGTCGAACCCTGCGGCCGATGAGGCGAATAGGTAATCACCCAAAGCCGGCCCGCCCAAGGCACCACCGCCCCGGTCCCGCATTCGGCGTCCGTATTCCAGTAGGCAAGATGGGGGTAAACCCCGCTGATCTGCAGTCGGTCTCCCGCTGGCACTTCCTGCCCCAAAAGCGGCGACACCAACAGGCACGACAAGAGGCAAATCGCCGCCCACAGGTGAAGACACCCTTCACCGAAGGCCCTTCTGCCTGATCCCTGCGTGGTAATGCATTGCGGCCCGCCGGTATTCTTCATAGTCCAATCCCCTGACCCCACTGCCGGGTTTACGCGCATAACTCTTTTAAGCACAACTTCTTGCAAATCTCCATACCTTTCCTGGCATCCTATCGCATCTTGCGGAAATCGTCAAGAGACTCTATGATCGAATTAAAGCTGCCCCGCTGCTCAGGCGGAGAAACGATTCGCAATAGGCTCACCCGTAACCCAGCCGCTGACCAAGGCTAACTCGGGCAGTTCCTGCACGCTCAAACGACAAATTAGCGGATTTCTAATACTATGCTAATATAGTTAAGACATAGTGGGTTCAGCCAAAGTACTTAGATGAGGCAGGAAAGACTATGACGCAGGGAAAAATTTTGATCGTTGAAGACGAAGAGGACGTGCTTGAACTAGTGCGATACAACCTCCAGAAGAACGGCTATGCCACCGAGTGTGCAATGACCGGGCGGGAGGCAATGCGCAAGGCCCGGTCGGTCGGCCCGGATCTCGTGTTACTGGACTTAATGCTGCCCGAGTTGGATGGCCTGGAGGTGTGCCGTCTGCTGAAGGCCCAGGCCGAGACCGCCGCCATTCCAGTCATCATGCTTACCGCCAAAGGGACGGAGGCGGATATTGTAGCCGGGCTGGAAATTGGGGCCGACGACTACATAACCAAGCCCTTCAGTCCCCGGGTGCTGCTGGCGCGCGTCAAGGCGGTGCTGCGTCGAAATGAAGCGCCCGTGGAGAACGACAAGAGCGTCATTCGCATCCACGACATCGAGATCGATCCGGGCAAACATCGCGTCCATGTGCGGGGCAAACAGATCGACCTGACCAGCACCGAATTTAATCTGCTGCGGTTCCTCGCCGCCCGGCCGGGATGGGTCTTCACCCGCTATCAGATCGTTGACGCTATCCACGGCAGCGACTATCCCGTCACCGACCGCTCGATCGACGTGCAGGTCGTCGGCCTGCGAAAAAAACTCGGCGCCGCCGGCAAGTACATCGAAACCGTCCGCGGCGTGGGCTATCGTTTTGAGGAAGCGTGATCAATGAAACGACGCCTGCTCTGGCAAATCTATCCCGTCTTTATGGTCATGACCCTCATCGGCCTTCTGGCGTTTTCCTGGAACGTCTCGGTACTGCTCAGGGAATTCTACAAGGTCCAAAAAACCGCCCAGCTTGAACGTATGGCGCGCGTGGCGACACACTATTTTGAGGACATCGTCGGCACCGAGCAATTCGACAAAATGCAGTCAGTGTGCACGGAATTGGGCCGTACGACACAGCTCCGCTATACCCTGATCGATCTCGAAGGCAAGGTGCTGGCCGATTCGGACGAGAATCCCCGCCAGATGGAAAATCACCTGATGCGTCCCGAAGTGCAGGCCGTGCTCGACGGCCGCATCGGCTCGGACATCCGCCCGAGCAAGACCGTCAAACAGGAACTCCTCTACGTCGGGCTGCCTCTGACCCGCGACGGCAAGACCGCCGCCGTGCTCCGCATCGCCGTTCCGCTGATCGAACTCCGCAATACCACACAGACGATCAATCGGGAAATCATTCGATATGGCGTCATCATCGCCATTGTGCTGGCCGCCTTGAGCCTGGCCCTGTCCTGGAAGATCAGCCGGCCCCTGGAAATCCTTCGACTCGGCGCACTGCGGTTCGCGCAGGGCGACCTGAATCATCGCCTGCACGTCCCTGCCTCGCGCGAGATCGGAGCGCTGGCCGAATCCATGAATCAGATGGCGGCACAGATGGACGAACGCATCCGTACAATCGTCGCCCAGCGGAACCAACAGCAGGCGATGCTCGGCAGCATGGTCGAAGGCGTCCTGGCCGTCAACACCGCCGGCAGCGTCCTAAGCGCCAACCGGGCGGCCGCCCAAATGCTCCAGATCGCCCAGGAGCAATGTGTCGGACGCACCATCGAAGAAGTCATCCGAAACACCGAACTTCAGCAATTCGTCCGCCGCATCCTCGACAACACAGAACCCGCCGAATACCGCATCACCCTGCACGAAAACATCATGCCCGAGCGTCATATACAGGCTCACGGCACCCCGCTGCTCGGCGACTCAGGCAGCAAGATCGGCGCTCTGGTCGTCCTCAACGACATAACCAGCGTCCGCCGCCTCGAAGAAGTCCGCCGCGATTTCGTCGCCAATGTCTCACACGAACTCAAGACGCCGGTCACCTCCATCAAAGGCTTCATCGAAACCCTGCTGGACGGCGCCATGGAAGACCCAGGCGATCGACGACGTTTCCTGGAGATCATCGCCCGACAGGCCAACCGCCTCGATTCAATTATTGACGATCTGCTCACACTGTCGCGCATCGAGCAGCAGAGTCGCCAGGAACAGATGACCCTCGAATCGGCACAGATTCTCCCGATCCTGCAAGCCGCCGCTGAATTGTGCCAGGGCGCCGCCGCCGAGAAGAACATTCGCATCGAGGTCGACTGTCCCAAAAACCTTCAGAGCTGCGTCAATGCATCCCTGCTCGAACAGGCCGTCGTCAACCTGGTGGACAATGCCGTCAAGTACAGCGATACCAACGCAGCCGTCCGCGTGGAGGCCCTTTTCGCCGAAGGCGAATTGCTCATCCATGTCCGCGACCGCGGCTGCGGCATCGCCAAAGAACACCTGCCCCGCCTCTTCGAGCGCTTCTATCGTGTCGATAAGGCCCGCAGTCGAAAACTCGGCGGCACCGGCCTGGGCCTGTCCATTGTCAAGCACATCGTCCAGTCCCACAAAGGCCGCATCAGCGTCGAAAGCCGACCCGGCGAAGGCAGCGTCTTTACTCTGCATCTGCCGCGGACCCAGTCCTGAACCCCATCCCGGCAACGGTACCCCGGACTCATTCTGCGCAGTTTGCGCGTTCCGAATCATTGTTTTTTTTAGCGTCAATCTAATAGACCGCTCATCGTTTGCTCATCATGAACAGGTATCTTTCCTCCAACAAGAGCAGTATGCATTTGAACCAGTCTTGGCTCAAAACGAATGGGGGCAACATGCAACAAAGAGGTGACAAATGGTTAGGAGAATCAGAATGTGGGTGCTTGCTGCGGCGTTGGCAGCCGGTTCTGTCGGCATGGTGCGTGCCGATGAGATCAGTGATTTGCGAAAACAGGTCGAAGAACAGTACAACGCACTGATACGGCTGCAAATACAGCTTAGCCAAGTCGAAAACGCCCAGAAACAGCAGGCCGAATCGGTCAAAAAACTGGAATCCACCGGCGGTTTTACCCTCCCCGAACCCATGAAGTGGGCCGAGAGAGTAAGGCTCTACGGCGATTTTCGCTATCGGCACGAGCAGATTGACGGCGACCGGGTCGACCAGCGCGATCGCCATCGCATCCGCGCCCGGGTAGGACTCAAGGGCAGCATCAACGACGAGTGGAGTTTCGACCTGCGTCTGGCGTCCGGCAACGATGACTCACCGATCTCCACCAACCAGGATCTGGACGGGGGATTTTCAAGCAAACGCATCTGGCTGGACAGGGCATTTCTGACCTATGAGCCGGATAAGATGGACGGACTGGCGGTCCTGGCCGGCAAGATGGGAATGCCGTTCTATACTGTCGGCGGCAACCAGCTCATCTGGGACAGCGACCTGACACCGGAAGGCATCGCCGTCCAATACACCGTCAACCTGAACGAAACCTGGAGCCTGTTTGCCAACGGGGGCGGGATGTGGGTCGAAGAACGCGGCAGCGACACAGACACCAGCCTCTGGGGACTTCAGGGCGGCCTGTCACACCTGTTTGAGGACAAAAGCAAGCTGACCGGCGGCGTCAGCTACTACAAGTACGGCAATATCAAAGGCAAGGCCGCCATCGGCGCCTTCGCCGGCAACACCTCACAAGGCGGCGTGTATGCATTCGATTATGAACTGCTTGAGACGTTCGGCGAATATGCGACCAAACTGGGCGAAACGCCCATGGCCTTCTATGGCAATTATGTGGTCAATACCGCCTCGGGCGTTCAGGGCGACACAGGCTGGCTGCTGGGCGCCAGGTACAACAAGGCAAGCGCCCCCGGCACCTGGGAAGCGGGCTATGAGTACCGGGATTTGGAACGCGATGCGGTGCTGGGCGCGTTTACGGATTCGGACTTCATTGGCGGCGGCACGTACGGCCGAGGCCATAAGCTCGGCTTTAAATACGCGTTGGCGAAAAATGTAGCCGCCGGAGCCACTTATTTTATCAGCGAACGCGACGCCGACGGCGGCGGCAAACGAGACGACAAGTACCGCCGCCTGCAGTTGGACATCGAGCTGAAGTTTTAACGAAACACTAACGATGTGCTCATCGTCCGCTAATTGGCCGCACATAAAGTATTAGTAGAATTGAAAGGAGTTACAGATGAAGAATTGCAGAACGGGTAGAGGCGCGATCCTGGTCGGTATCGCCGTGCTGTTGATAGCCGCCGGCGCAAACGCTGCGGACAAACTTCAGATCGACGGCTCAACAACGGTCGGCCCGATAGCCGACGCTTTCGCCGAAGCATTCAAGTCCCTGCATCCGACCTGTTCCATTACCGTCAGCAAAACCGGAAGCGGCGATGGCGTCGCCTCGCTCATCGACAGCCGCTGCAGCATTGCGATGGCCAGCCGCTTCATGAAAGAAGCGGAATTCAAGAACGCCGTCAACAATGGCGTCCTGCCTGTGGCCCATGTTGTTGCGATGGACGGCGTGTGCGTCGTCCTTCACCCGTCCAACCCCGTGCAGGCACTGACCACCGACCAGGTCCGCGACATCTACGCCGGCAAAATCACCAACTGGAATCAGGTCGGCGGCGTCAATCGCCCCATCGTCATCATCAGTCGTGACACTTCCAGCGGAACCTACGAGTCCTTTAACGAGCTGGTGATGAGAAAAGAAAAGATGGCCGCCGGCGTAGAGTACGTCAACTCCAACCCTCAGGCCCACGCCCGCGTCCGCAGCACCGAAGGCGCGATCGGCTATGTCGGCCTCGGCTTTTTGGATCGCTACGTCAAGACGGTTAAGCTCAACGGAGTAGCCCCCAGCCGTTCGACGATCGCACGCGGCATTTTCCCCGTCAGCCGTCCGCTGTTCCTGTTTACCAACGGCTATCCGACCCTTGGCTCCATGACGCACGCCTTCGTGACGTTCCATCTAACCGAGCAGGGTCAGGAAATAATCGAGTCCAAAGGTTTTGTACCACGGACGGAATACTGAACAAAAAAGGACTTTTGACTGACTTGACGAACAGCCAAACGATACAACTGGACCCAACCGGCGCAGCGGCTCGATTCACCCGGCCGCTGCGTCTGAGTGCTGCCGAGGATTTGCGGGGCTACATCGGCTCGCACCTCGGCCGGGCATTTCTATTTATGACCACTTTTCTGTCGGTCGTCGCCGTGCTCTTGATTTTTGCATTCGTTGTATACGAAGCCCTGCCGTTCTTTTTCAAGGGATCGTGGGCCGACGCCTTCGCCCGCGTCAAAGAATTTCTTACTGCCAACAACTGGTATCCGCAGCGGGAACACGACCCGTACTACGGCGCGTTGGCCATCATCACAGGCTCACTGTATGTAACCGTCTGCTCACTGCTGCTGGCTGTCCCGATCGGTGTCCTGGCCGCCGTCTTCCTCAGTGACATCGCCCCCTTTCAGCTCCGGCAAATCTGCAAACCCCTTATCGAAATCCTGGCCGCCATCCCCTCGGTCGCCTACGGCGTATTCGCCGTGATGGTCGTCGCCCCGTGGATGCAGAGGCGCCTCGGCTTTAACACCGGCGCCAACGCTCTGAATGCATCGCTCATCCTGGCGGTGATGGCGCTGCCGACGATTATCAGCGTCGCCGAGGACGCCCTTTCGGCCATTGGACGCAAGACGCGCGAAGCCTCCTATGCCCTCGGCGCCACCCGCGCCGAAACAATCGTCAAGGTGGTCATCCCCGCCGCCCACAGCGGCATCGTCGCCGCTGTCATCCTGGGCATGATGCGGGCCATTGGTGAAACCATGGTCGTCTGGATGGCCTCCGGCAACGCCTCCCGCATTCCCTCGCCGTGGTGGGACTTGTCCCAGTCCATCCGCACCATGACCGCCACCATCGCCGGCGAACTGGGTGAGGTCCCCAAGGGCTCCGACCACTACTATGTGCTCTTTGCCATCGGCATCCTGCTGCTGGCTTTTACATTCACACTGAACCTCTTCAGCGAATACTTTATGGCCAAAGTCAAAAGACAGGCAAGGGGCGGCTGATGCGTACGAAGCTGAGAGAATGGACCAATCATAGTTTCACGACCCTGTCGTCCATGACTATTCTGCTGATGGCCGCAGCACTGCTGCTGTTTTTGCTCCCCATGTTTTCCAAGGGGCTGACTGCCGTCTTTTTCGGCGGCACGGTCGAATTTCGCAAAATGCAGGCCGAACTGTTCAAACGCGGCAATCCCGAAACGCTGCAGCGCGAGATGGACAGCACTCAGCAGGCGCGGGCTGAAATCTTTGCCCTCCTCGAACGCTTCAGCCGCGGCATCGATACCGCACAACTGGAAAGCGACGCCAAGACCCTGTTTCGACAGTACGGCGACGAACTCCGCTTTCGTAATGTTCCGACCGAGAAATTCATCGAGCTGCGACAGGAAGCCCGCCGTGTCCGTGATCGTCTGATCGAAGCCTATGAGAACACCGACAAAGACGAGGTTCTGCCGATTCTCGAAGAGATAACAAACCTGGGCAGCAGTCCGCAGTTCGTCGGCACATCGATGGAAACTCTTATTGCCATGGCGGGCGACTATCGCGCCGCCATCCGCGGCGTCGATCTTACCCGACGCCCGGAATACGCCGCCGCACTGGAAGCGGTCAAGGAACAACTGCGGTGGCTCTTCGGCCCTCTGCCAGGCGAGAGCATACCTGCGCTGGCGATGTACCGCTTCGGCGCAACGCGTCGCGACATGATGGAAAAGCATATTCGCTATCTCATCTGGCAGGAACGATGGATTGAACAGGAACCGGGGAAACCGCTCGTTAAAACCCTCGTCCGCCGCGACGACCCCGAAACAGGCGTGTTCGCGGGCACCGAACTGGTTCCGTTGTTTGCTTTAGTCGAAGAAAACGCCGACGCCATGCTCAACCCGCGATTCACCTTCTACTGGCAATATTTCATCGACGACAGTACGCCCGGCCATTATTTCGGCGGCGTCGGCCCCGAGATACTCGGCACACTGCTGCTGACCCTGCTGGCGATTCTCTTCGCGGTTCCGCCGGGCATCATCTCTGCCGCCTATCTCGTCGAGTACGCCGGCGACAACGTCGTCATCAAGGTCATCCGCACCTGCATCAATACACTCGCCGGTGTGCCCAGCATCGTCTATGGCCTCTTCGGCCTGGCCTTCTTCGTCACAGTCGTTGGACACCCCTCGATCCTCACCGCCTCCATGACGCTGGCGTTGCTGATCCTGCCCGTGGTTATCCGCGCTTCCGAAGAAGCCATCCGATCCGTCCCGCAAACCTACCGCGAAGCCTCCCTGGCCCTGGGCTCCGGCAAGTTTCGCACCTTTACAAGCGTCACCCTCCCCGCCGCCGGGCCGGGCATTCTCACCGGCATCATTCTCAGCCTCAGCCGTGCCGCCGGTGAAACCGCCCCGATACTTTTTGCCGGGGCCGTCGCCCTGGGCCCCATTCCAGACTTCACCGGCAAATGGTGGCTCCAACCCAGCCGCGCCCTGTCATACGGCTGTTACGATATCACCGTCGGCGACAAACTGGCCATGATGGTGCCTCACAACCAGTTCGGCATGGTCATGACCCTGATCCTCCTGGTGCTGACCTTGAACATCACCGCAATCGTCATCCGCTCACACATGAGCCGAAAGCTGAGGGGTAGCTGACATGTCCATGCTTATTGATAATAAAAAAAGAAAACTCACGGAAAGGCTTGCGATGGACGCCAGATCCGTTAAACACGATCAACCTGAAAAAGCAGGCCGCATTAAAATCGCCCCCCGTCAGCAGCCCACCGTGAACAACGCCGCGATCCTGCCCGAAAACGTCATTATCACCGCGCGCGACTTCACCTTCTATTACGGCGCAAAAGCCGGCGTCGAAGCAATCACTATGGACATCGAAGTCGGCTCGGTTACGGCCATCATCGGCCCCAGCGGCTGTGGAAAAAGCACGTTCCTCCGCTGCATCAACCGGATGAACGACCTGATCCCCCACGGCCGCGCCGAGGGCCTGCTTTCGGTCGGCGGCCAGGACATCTACGACAAACGCACCAATCTGGTCAATCTCCGCCAGCAGATCGGCATGGTCTTCCAACAACCCAACCCTTTCGCGAAAACCATCTATGACAACATTTGCTACGGCCCGCGCCTTCAGGGCATCAGAAAACGCGCCGACCTGGACGCCATCGTAGAAAAGTGCCTCAGCGATGCCGCCCTCTGGGACGAAGTCAAAGACGACCTGAACAAATCCGCACTGGCCCTTTCCGGCGGCCAGCAGCAGCGTCTTTGCCTGGCCCGTACGTTGGCCACCAGGCCCACCGTCGTACTTATGGACGAACCCTGCTCGGCCCTCGATCCCATCGCGACCGGCCGCATCGAAGACCTGATCGCCCAGCTAAAGGGAACCTATACCATTGTCATCGTCACCCACAATATGCAGC
>JACZKQ010000183.1 GCA_014859965.1 Phycisphaerae bacterium | reverse complement strand
CCCCGTCACACGTCCCTCCCGTTGTCATTGCGAGCGCAGCGAAGCAATCTCAACCCCCACAAAACCCTGTGCCTTCACACCACACGCCCCCCGCTCCCGTGAACCACGGCGCCCTGCGGCGACAATGGAGAGCAAAACCGTTTGGGCAGAAGCCCAAATTGGAAGCATCTTTTCGCGGGGGGGGGGATTTTGGCCTCTGGGCCCCGACCGGTTTTGCTCGGCCCTGGCGAGCACCACCTGATTTGCAGCAATAAAGCTGTTTGATTAAGCGTTCCATTCACGGTACACTCGCACAACCGTTACGCGCGTGCCTTAGGAGACTCGCATTATGGAACAGACGCCAAAAAAGGAACTGACGCTCTTCGATTCCACCTGCCTCATCGTCGGCATCATCATCGGCGCCGGCATCTACGAAACAGCCCCCACCGTCGCCGCCAGCGTAAACCATGCGTGGGGCATCTTCGTGCTCTGGATCGTAGGAGGACTGCTCTCACTGGCCGGCGCCCTCTGCTACGCCGAACTGGCCTCCGCTTATCCAAGAGAGGGCGGCGATTACGTGTATCTGACCAGAGCCTACGGCCGGTGGGCGGGCTTTCTCTTCGGGTGGATTCAGCTCATCATCGTCCGGCCCGGCGACATCGCACTCATGGCCTTCATCTTCGCCCGCTATGCCAAACAGCTTTACAACCCCCTCGCACAAAACACCGACTGGTTCAGTCAGCACGCCATGTATCTCATCTATGCCTGCGCCGCGGTAATCCTGCTCTCGCTGATCAATATCATCGGCGTCCGCCAGGGCAAGTGGACGCAGAACTTTCTCACCGTCGTCAAGACACTCGGTCTGGCGCTGATCGTCTTCGTCGGACTCACCGAACCTGCCGCAGCCCCGGCGGCGGTCGCACAAACCGCCGCATGGCAGCCCCCGCTGAGCCTGGCGATGATCCTCATTCTCTTCACATACGGCGGCTGGAACGAAATGGCCTACGTTGCCGCGGAAGTGAAGGATCCCAAGCGCAACATCCTCCGTGCCCTTGTCGTCGGCACGATAGCCGTCATTGTGCTCTACCTGCTCGCCAACGCCGCATTCCTGCGATCGCTCGGCCATGCCGGAATGGCCGGCACAGAAGCAATCGCAGTCGACACCATCAGAGGCCGCTTCGGGGACTTCGGCCCCCGCATCATCGCCATCATCATCTGCATCTCCGCCCTCGGGGCCGTCAACGGCCTCATCTTTGCCGGCGCACGAATCTCCTACGCCCTCGGCAAAGATCACAGACTCTTTAACGCCCTCGGCCAGTGGCACGGCCAAAGGAGCACGCCGGTCCCGGCCCTTATTTTGCAGACGATCCTCGCATTGATCCTGATCGTCGCCTTCGGTTCGTTCGAACGCACCATTCTCTACACCGCCGCGGCCGTTTACATGTTTTACATGGCGACGAGCCTTTCGGTCATCGTCCTCCGCCGAAGAGAGCCTGACGTCGAACGACCGTTCAGGGTCACGGGCTACCCATTCACGCCCATCCTGTTTGCCGGCGTCTGCGCTTTTCTCATCTACAGCGGAGCTATCTATAAGCCGAAGGAAGCGGGCATATCTCTGGCAATTCTGGGATTGGGTGTCGCCGTCTACTTCCTGAGCCGAAGACGATAGCGACAATAACTCCGCGGGCAATGCAGCATTGTCGCATTCTCCGGTCATCCGCATCCCAAACGCGCACCTGCGGCGACCCTGGAGAGCAAAACCGTTGGGCAGAGGCCAAAATTGGGAGCATCTTTTCGCCGGGGGGGGATTTTGGCCTCTGCTCTGAAAATAGCATGCGGTACGCACTTTTCATTATTCCGGGTGTCCAGTTATGGACATGATTGACTGGCCCCGAACGGTTTTGCTCGGCCCTCCGCCCCACGCCCCTCCCCGTCGCACACCCCTCCCGTTGTCATTGCGAGCGAAGCGAAGCAATCTCAACCCACACAAAACCCTGTGCCTCACACCACACGCCCCCCACTCCCATGAACCCCAACGCCGGCGCCCTGCGGCGACAATGGAGAGCAAAACCGGTTGGGCAGAGGCCAAAATTGGGAGCATCTTTTCGCCGGGGGGGGAATTTCGGCTTCTGCAGCCCCGAACAGTTTTGCTCGGTCCTCCCGGCGACACCTGCGCAGCGAGTTATGAGGAGAATGCGTTTGCCCTGCATAATCACCTCTGGCATTTGCCTTTTCGAAAAAGTGAGGTAGATTTTGTTGTGGGGCCGGACGGCCTCCGGGCCGAGTGTAAACAGATCGGACCGAGGGCAGCGGTGTGCCGGCACTTCCGACCCGCTGCACTCGCGAGCCGCAGGGGAAAGAAGAATGAGTATTAAGGTTCTGGTGGCCGACGACCATACGATGCTTCGAGGCGGACTCAGTCGGTGCCTGCGATCTCAGCAGGACATGGAAGTCATTGCCGAGGCCGCTAATGGCGTCAGCGCGGTCGAGCTTGCCAAAAAGCGGCGTCCGGACGTCGTTATTATGGACGTCTCCATGCCGAATCTCAACGGCATTGACGCCACACGTCAGATTGTGCAGGAACTGCCCGAAACCAGGGTAATCGCCCTGTCGATACACCGGACGCCTTCATTTGTCGCTGACATGTTCAAGGCCGGCGCCTCCGGGTATGTGCCGAAGAGCTGCGGGTTGGACGAACTGCTGGAAGCCGTCCGGACGGTGGCTTCCGGCAGGAAGTACATCAGCCCGTCGATCAAAGACGTCTCTCTTGACAAGACCGGCCAGCGGGTATCCGTCTTCTCCGCGCTGACCCCCCGCGAAAGACAGATACTCCATCTGCTCGCCGACGGTTTGGCCACCAAAGAAATCGCCCGCGACCTCAGAATCAGTCCCAAGACAGTGGAAACCCATCGCCTCAACATCACCCGCAAACTCGGCATCGACAGCGTGGCCGAGCTCACCCGATACGCCATCCGGCAGGGGCTCACGACGCCCGATCCAAAACAGTAACGGCCTCCTTTGCCGGCCGACCTCAGAAGGGCGGCGGACAAGCCGTTGCGGATCGCAAACTTGGTCAGTTCGGCAGCCCCGCGGATCTGCAGCTTCTGCGCAATCACCCGCCGATGCGCAGCCACCGTCTTGCCGCTGATGTGTAAATATCTGCCGACCTGTCGAGTCGTCTCGCCTTCGCTCAGAAGCTGCACGATCCGCTTCTCGCGATGGCTCAATGTCGAAACGACGCCGTCCTCGCCCCTGCCGCGCACGAGGTTGGCAAGCACCGCCCTGCCTATCGATGGACTGATGTACACCCCGCCGGCGGCAAGGGTCCGAACCGCCTGAACAAGTTCCTCCGGCAAACAGTCTTTCGGCAAAAATCCTTTGGCGCCCGCGCGAAGCATCCTGTAGACAGAGTCGCTGTCGGTGCGTCCCGACACACACAGAACCTTGACGTGCGGGTAATCCTGCGAGAGCGCATGTGTTGCCTCTACCCCGTTGAGCAGCGGCAGCGCAATCTCCATGACGACCACATCGGGCAGCAGTCGGCGGACCTCTTCCAGCACCGCCTGCCCGTCGGCGGCTTGCCCCACAACCTCGGTTTCTTCCAACTCTTCCAGGATAGCGCGCAGGCTGTCGCAAACAATGCGTTGATCGTCAGCTAATAGAATTCGAATACTCAAGATATCTTCCCTTAGTAGAACCGCAAACATGCGTGAAATCGATGCATGGTGCTCCGTTGATCATAAGAAGGGGGCGACAGTCGCGCTGCCGCCCCCGGTCCCCAGGTTTCCGGAGCGGGAAAACCGGAGAGTGCCAAAAGTTGTCTGATGCCCGTATGCCGCCGCCGCAGCCGCAGGCAGAAACGATTCGCGAATGCACCTATAGTATGCCTTCTCCGTTCCGCCGTCTATCGGGAAATGGCGCACTTGCCGGTCTAAGATGCTTGCCGGCATCACGCCTCCGGCTGATTTTCTGTAACAGCCGTCGGGCAGCCGTTCACAACGACGCCTGCTGCCTGAGGATCGGTCCATACTGGGCGGCATCGATGTCGCATGTGTGAAGGGCGGAGTAAAAGTCGGCGTGTGTTGAGCACCCCGCAGCGGCGGCCTAAGGACTGTATCGTGGAGAACACGCACTTTCCCGATAGCAGCGCACAGCGTCTTCAACGTATGCTGAGTGACAGTTGACCTGCCGGTAAATGGTCTTGCCGGCAAGGTCAGGCGACAATAACTCTGATCCGCTTGGAGAGCGAATGGTAAGCTGCATCGCAAAACGCTTGTGTATAACGGTTGTCCTGTGTACAGCCGCCTGCGCCAGCGCTGCACAATACCCCAACAGCGTCTTCGCCCCGCTGCCCCATGAAGTTTCCATGTTCGACTCCGCCCTGCGCGAGACGTCAGCATACGTTTCCACATCGGCAGTCGGCCTTGCCGACGCCGGTGCGCAGTTGCTGGAAGCGAACGCATGCTTGCATCCGTTCAGCGGCTGCGCAAACGCCTCCGCCAGAAGACTGCCCGCTGCGCCCCCGGCCCTGCTCCTGACGCTTTTCGGCTTCTGCTGTGTGTCGCTTATCCGCGATCGGCGGGCGTGGCTCACCTTCGCAGGTGCCCTCATGTGCCTTGGCCAGGTGGGCACGCATCCTGCCTCGCAGCTCGCCTGCAGCATCCGCGCCCGCAGCCTCCGGCAGAGCACGGCCCATGCCTGCTTCTGCTTTTCTGACAAGCTCATGATGGAGCCGGCGGGCCGTGGCTCAGAGATCACCTCCGCTGCCCCGCGCAAGGGCTCTCGGCAGACACCCGGGCGAATGGCCACGCGAGCAGCGAATCTTAGTGTCCCTGCCGGTGTACACGGTCAACCTGTCGCGATGGAGGCCATTCAGCAGGTTAACGTGTGGCCCGACGGTGCAGACGCGTGTCTGCCCGGCATAACCAGGCGTTTGATAATATCTTCACCGGTATTCGCATTCATGAAGCCGGCCCGCGGCCCTCCGGCGATTCCCCTTCAGCAGTAACACACACGGAGCGATCTCGCGATTCCCTGTGTGAGGGCACAACAAAAACAAACGCAGCAAATCAAAAATTGTAAGGAAGATTCAAATGAGTAAGATACACGTGTTAACATTCATGGCGATTATCGCCGCGCCCGCATTGGCGGCGCCGACACTGACATACAGTCCTCAGTTAGGTATGCCGGCCCAGTGGCAGTACGATGGCATGGGGATCATCAGCTTCACCCCGGTTCTTGTAGTGGACACGGTGAATGGCGCTGAAACAGATCCTGTCGTAGGCGCTCAAGTAATTATTCCCGACCTGGCCGTCGACCTGGGCTCACAGACAGTACTGGCTCCCGGCGTATCAATCTGGAATGTGTCACCGGTTGCGCCGGCAATGGTAAGGATTCAGGATTTTATCGGGAATGCCTACTGGACTGCCGAGCTGGGCGATGGCCAGTTGCTCACCGGCGGTACGACTGCAACCATCTATTTCCCGTTTGCTCCAGAGCTCTCGAACATGACGCTCACGTTCGCCGGCATAGCGCTTGGTTCAGATGCCTTGCAGCAGTTGACTGCCTTTGGGCTCGCGGACATTTCGCTGTCGCTGGATGGCGCAATGGCGGGCCTGGATACCGTCCTCAGCCAGGGCCTCGTCATAAATGACGGCACGCTGAGCGGCCAGATTACGGCCATTATTCCCGCTCCCGGTGCATTGCTGCTGGGTTCACTGGGTACATGTCTCGTAGGCTGGCTTCGCAGGCGCAGGACGCTGTAGAGTTGAACTTTCCCTGACGCCCGGGGCCTCATGCCCCGAGGGACAGTGGGAAGAAGGAGTTTAGAATGGACAAAAAACTTGGATGTTTGATTGCTTTTCTGGCAGCGGCCGGGTGCTGTGTGGCCGCACCGACGGTGTCGTATACGGGCAGTCTCACCGGGGCCGACGGTCTGGTTGGCCGGCCGCATACCGACATGGCGCTTTCATGGACGGTTTCACGCGACCTCGACGCCGAGGGCGTAGCGGGCTGGTGGCTCTATCATTACGAGCTGACGATCCCGCAGGATACCTGGGCGATAGGGCACATGATGCTGGAGCGGCCTGCGGGCTCGACAGCTTTTGCCGATTTCGCCTTCTGGGTTGACGGTCATGCAAAGAGCAGTGTAGGCGTCTTTTTAGAAGATGGCAAAGGCGCAAAGCAGGTAGGAAATGCGGCGATCAAGTTTGAGCCCGGCAGTGATCTGGGCCATACGTTTGTTGTGGAATTCTACAGCAGGCACCTTCCCGGATGGGGCGACTTCTTCGCCAGGGGCGGCCGCCGCGAAATCTGGAACTCGGGTCTTAACGACCCGGATCCGGCCGGCCCTCTGCAGGATGGTCCTTGCTTTGGTCATCTTGTCGTGCCTGATGCCGCGGTGATTCACTCTCCCGCGCCCGGTGCGCTGTTGCTCGGCAGTATCGGAGTCGGTGTCGTCGGCTGGCTTCGAAGACGCAAGGCACTTTAACCGTAACATGAACCTCAATGACACGGGCCGAAGGTCAAACCGACCTTCGGCCCTTTAAATTCCTCC
>JACZKQ010000182.1 GCA_014859965.1 Phycisphaerae bacterium | reverse complement strand
ACTTTGTATGCGGTGTATACGTTTCTGGAGGACGTGGTGGGGTGTCGGTGGTGGTCATCGACGGTGAGTGCGATTCCGAAGCGGCCGACGCTTGTTGTGGAGGGGGTGGATATTCGTTATGTGCCGATGTTGGAGTATCGGGAGGTGTTCTGGACGGATGCGTTTGAGGGGTACTGGTCGGTGCGGAATAAGTGCAACGGCAATACGCATCGGCTGGACGCTGCGCGGGGCGGGCGGCACGTTTACGAGGGGTTCGTGCATACGTTCTATCCGCTGATTCCGCCGGCGAAGTACTTCGATGCGCATCCGGAGTGGTTCAGCGAGATCGGCGGGGTGCGCAAACACGAGCATACGCAGTTGTGCCTGACGAATGAGGCGATGCGGGCGGAGCTGGTGAAGAACCTCAGGGAGCGGCTCCGGGCCAATCCTGCGGCGACGATTGCCTCGGTGTCGCAGAACGACTGGTACGGGTTCTGCACGTGCGCCAAGTGTGCGGCTGTGGACGCGGAGGAGGGCTCGCCGGCGGGGACGATGCTTCGGTTCGTGAACGCGGTGGCGGCGGAGATCGAGGGGGAGTTTCCGAATGTGGCGATCGATACCTTAGCCTACCAGTATACGCGGAAGCCGCCGAAGATGGTCAAGCCGCGGGCGAATGTGATCGTGCGGCTGTGCAGTATCGAGTGTTCGTTCAGCAAGCCCTTGGCGGACGAGCGGAACAAGTCGTTTCGCGACGATATCGTGGGGTGGTCGAAGATATGCAACCGGCTTTACATCTGGGACTACACGACGAACTTTTGTCATTACTTTCGGCCGCACCCGAATCTGCGGGTGTTAGGGCCGAACGTGACGTTCTTTGCCGAGCACGGCGTGAGGGGGATTTTCGAGCAGGGGGCGTATACGAGCGTCGGTGCGGAGATGGCGGAACTGCGGGCGTGGGTGCTGGCGAAGCTGTTGTGGAATCCGAAGGCGGGCGGCAAGGCGCTTGCGAGGGAGTTTCTCGTGGGGTATTACG
This sequence comes from Phycisphaerae bacterium, assembly GCA_014859965.1. Classification (GTDB taxonomy): domain Bacteria; phylum Planctomycetota; class Phycisphaerae; order Sedimentisphaerales; family Anaerohalosphaeraceae; genus JACZKQ01. Next base: position 59,109 of record JACZKQ010000182.1, on the reverse strand, counting down.
GAGCGGCGGCAGAGCACGTGGGGCGCTATTTGGATGTGATGCACGATTCGGTGGAGGCGAGCGGGTACTATCTGGCGTGTTTGCCCTTCGGGAATGAGCAGCCGAGCTTCTTGACGGCGGCGGCGCTGGCGGAGGGGTGGCGGCATCTGAAGGCGGCCGAAGCGGCGGCAGGCGAAGACCCGGCGATCCTGGAGCGGGTGAAGATGGTGCAGCTTCCGGTGATGTATGCGTATTTGCAGCATTGGAAGCCGCTGCGCGAGCAGGCGCGGGCGGCGGCAGTGGATTGGCCGGTGGGCGATTCTGCGGATGCGGTCTATGAGGCGTTTGTCGAAGTCGCGCGGCGCAACAATGTTACGCGGCTGTCCGAATGGGCCGAGGGTTACGGCTTGATTGAGGAGGCTGTCAGGAAGGCTCGATAGACTGTGAAGAAGACGCTTTTTCGGCGGGGCCGGCGTGAGACGGGATAGCCTCCGCGGAGGCCGGTTGCCGGGTTATGGGCAGGATGAGGGAAAAGGTGCTCCCTTTGCCGATCTCGCTTACAAGTTCGACGGTTCCGCCGAGGAGGTCCATCAGGCGTCTTGTGATGGTCAGCCCGAGGCCTGTGCCGCCGGTGCTGTTGGCGGCCGCCTGGGCAAAGGATTCGAAGATATACTGCTGCTTGTCGGCGGCGATTCCGATTCCGGTGTCGCGGACGTCGATTCGCAGGAGGGGTTCGTTACAGGGGCCAAACACGGCGGTGCTGATGTGCACGGAGCCGGTGCTGGTGAATTTCAGGGCGTTGCCGACGAGATTCATGAGGCATTGACGGAGGCGGCCGGCGTCGGTGCAGAGCGCGGCCGGCAGTTCGGCGATATCGAGATCGAGGGTGAGGCCTTTGCGTTGGGCGGTGTGTCTCATGAGTTCGTGGATTTCGGTCAGGAGCTGCCGGGGGTCGCAGGGGCGTATGTTTACATCAAGCTTTCCGGCTTCAATTTTTGAGAAATCGAGCACGTCGTCAATAAGAGCCAGCAGGTTTTCGGCGGACCTCTGGATAATGGCCAGATACTGCTTCTGTTCACCGGAGAGTTGTTCTTCAGCGAGGAGGTCGCCATAGCCAATGATGGCGTTCATCGGAGTTCGCAGTTCGTGGGTCACGTTGGCGAGGAACCGGCTCTTGATGCGATTTGCGGCTATGGCTTCGTCGGCGTAGGTCCGGGCCTGCTGGGCGGCGGTGCGCAGTTGGGCGTTTATCTGCTCGATTTCGGCCTTTGCGGTTTTGAGCTGGTCTTCGGCTTCTCTGGCTTCGGTAATGTCGCTGGCGAAGATGGTGATCCCCGTGACGTGGTCGGCGCGGTCAATCCACGGAATCCTGTCGAGGCGAAGCCATTTCATCCGGCCGTCGGGCGTTTCAATGCGGGTAATCGTCCCGTATCGCGGCCGGCCGGACTTTATGATGGCGTGATCCTCGGCCGCGGTGACGTGGTGATGTGCCGAGAAAAGCTGGTAGTAGTCCTTGCCGATGAGGCTGCTGACCGGCATGCCGATAAACTCGGCGGCGGGTTTGTTTGCGCGGAGGATGGTTCCGCTTTGGTCGACATACCATATCATGGCGGGCGCTGAATCGAAGATAGCCAGATAGTCGGCACGGCTCGCTTGGAAAAGGTCTTCGAGGCGGGTCCGCCGGTCTGTTTCGTCGGTAAGGGGGCGGCCTGGTTTCGGGCGAGGTTCTCCTGGAGCGACTTGACCTCGTCGGCAAGGTGACGGCAGCAGCGGCGGGCTTGTCTTGCGGCGAGCGCCTGCTGCAGCGCAGGCAGCAGGACGTGCGGGAGGGCGTCATTGAGTGTCAGGATGGCGTCGCCATCGGCAGCGAGCACGCGGGCAGCCAAATCGGGATCGGGCGCGGTCGTCAGTAGAAGGACGGCAGCATCGGGAAACAACCGGCGCGTTGTGTCGAGCGCATCCTCATTGCGGGCGTCGCCGAATTTTGGATTGAGCAGGATAGCGTGCGGGGTTGTCTTATCGGCGATCTGGTGCAGTGCGGCGCAATTCGCCACGGTTCGGATATCGAGCATCTTGTACTGCTCTGTACCCCGGAGAAGCTGTTGGATACGCTGTGAGGCGCAGGGGTCATGGTCGGCGATAATTATCGTCATGCATTCCGTGCTGGTGAAATCGCGTGTTTTCTTCCCGGGCGTCGGTGCCATTTCGCGATTATCCTGTTGCACAAAAAATAGGAACGTACCGTCGCGGGCGGCAAGTTCAGGATGACACAATACATATTGTCGGTGAGTCCTGCCGACAAACCAATGGCGCAATCCGAGGTAACCTGGGCAGGCGACCTCGGATTGCAAAACGCAAACTGCAAAACCATTGTAAGGAGGATTGTAGCAATCTTAAAACCCGATGATTGAGATACGATGTTTGCAATGGATGTGAGCACATCGGCACATCTGTCGCGGCACTTCGTTTTCTCTCAATTCCCGCGTCACCAGGTTCGGTTACCCTCAGGGCATGCTATATATCGGTCATAGATGAGGGCGGCATTCAACGGGAGAATACCGAATTCTGTGAGGAAAATTACCCACGTAAAGAGTGATAGAAAACGGAGCCCGGGTGTGAAACAGACGCATACTCGCCTGGGCTGATGGAGTTGGCGGAAATGTGAAGCGGGGAATTTTGGGGGTCTGCTCAGCCTGTCACGGGCTGGTGAGTCCTTCGCGTACGGCGTATTTCGTCAGTCCGGCGATATTGTGGATGCCGAGCTTCTCCATAATGTGTTCGCGGTGGGAATCAATCGTCTTTGCGCTGAGGTGAAGCACGTTGGCGATTTCCTTGGTCGTATGACCTTCGGCGACGAGTTGCAGGACCTCGCGTTCGCGTGACGTCAGGCCGTCGCCACCGGCCCACCTCGGGTTGGTGAGCATTTTTACGTAGTCGCTGAAGACGATTTTGGCGATCTTGCTGCAGAGATATGTTCTGCCTTCAGTCATGGCCTTCAAGCCTTCCATGAGCTCCGTGAAAGCGGACTCCTTGAGCATATAGCCCGCGGCGCCGGCCTGAAGCATTTTGACGACGATTGACCTCCGGGAATGGGTCGACAAGGCCATGATCTTTACGTTGGGGTTAATCTCCATCATCTGGCGTGTGGCCTCAATGCCGTTGAGATTAGGCATTTCAATGTCCATGATAACAAGCTCGGGGACCAGTTCGCGGACCATTTCCACGGCGGCGCGTCCGTCGGAGGCCTGGCCGGCCGTTTCATACTCGGGGTGGCGTCGGAGCAGGGCGACGAGTCCTTCCCGCATGATTTCGTGGTCATCTACCAGCAGTACTTTGATGCTCATGATGCAGCCTCCTACCTTCGAGAATCCGGTTTTGTCCACCTATGGCGTCCATGCTGCCACGCCGCGGGAGTTTATCGTATTTAAGCAGGATGTCAACGAAAATCGGTAAGACGCCGGACCCAAAGTCTCAGGGATTCGGGAGGGCGACGAAGAAGCGGCTTCCGCGTTTTTCTTCGGATTCGGCCCAGACCTTGCCATTGTGTCTGCTGAGAATGCGGCGCACGATTGCCAGGCCGAGCCCCTGGCCTTCGGTTTTACCCGGGTCCACGCGGTAGTACATTTTGAATATGTGCGGCAGGTTATGCGCATCGATGCCGATGCCGTTATCTTCTATGCAGTAGATCGTGTGGTCTTCGGTGCATCGGCCGGTAGCGGTGACAAGCCCGGGGCGCGAGGGGTCCAGATAGCTGAGGGCGTTGCCGAGCAGGTTTGAGAAGACCTGGTTGATCTGCTGTTCGTCGCCCCAGCAGTTGGGCAGCGGTTCGATGCGCACCTGGACCTGGCGATGCCGGGTCTGACAGGTCAGCGTTTTGAGGATTTCCTCAAGCATGGCGTTCATGTCGATGCAGGACATTTCCATGGCCGGATGGTCGAGCCGGGCAAGTCGGGTGAGGCCGTCGAGGAGTCCGTTCAGCTTAACGGTGCTGGCGGTAATGAGCCCGACGGCTTCGGGAATGTCCTGCGAGACGATGGTGCTTGCCGGCTTGGCGAAACTGTCGGGCAATGCTTTAGAGGCAAGGAGGTCTTCGAGCTGGCGCGCACTGCGCTGCAGTTCACCGGCGAAACCGGCGATGGTGATCAGAGGCGTTCGGAAATCGTGGCTGGCGACGTGAATAATGCTCTCGAGTTCACGGTTTTTTTCTTCGAGAATGTCGGCGAGTCGGACCCGCTGCTCTTCGGCGCGCCGTTTGGCGCTGGTGTCCAGAAAGAGCCCCATCAAAACTCTGTGGTCAGTGAAGGAGAGGCATTGTGAAGATATCCAGACGGGGATTCTGCGACCGTCGCTATGCCGAATTTCGGATTCGAAATCAAGCAAGTGGTCTTTGGCTATATGGTCGCGAAATTTGGCCGCGTACTTTTCGGCTTCTTCGGGGGGATGAATCTGCGTCTGATGGAGGCCGATCAACGTGCTGCGAGGCAGGCCGGTAAGTTTTTCGGCTTCCGCATTGCACTCGAGGATGATACCGGTTTCGGTGTCTGCGATAAAGATGGCCCCTCCGGCATTGTCGAAGATGGTCTTGAATTTCAACTCGCTTTCCTTGAGCGCATCCAGGGCCTGCTTGCGTTCGGTGATGTCACGAACGGCGCCCAGAAGGGTCGTGACGCGGCCGCTCTGTTCGTCGACGACGGGGTGCACATGATCCTGGAGCCAGCGCTGTTGGCCTTGGCGGGTGCGGATGCGGTATTCGCATTCGACGGCCTTGCCGGAAAAACACTTTTCGGCCAGTTCCTTCATGATACGGAGGTCTTCGGGATGAACGATTTTCAACCAGTGGTCGAGCGTGGTGATCTCTGCAGGCTGATAACCTGTGATCTTCTCGAAGGCGCCGGCGATCCATTCGACGGCATAGCCCTCTTCGCAGGACAAGGCGTACACGTAGTCGGAGGTGAGCGAAGAGATGCTGCGGTAACGTTCTTCGCTTTGGCGCAGCGCCTGTTCGGCGCGCTGGCGGTCCTTGATCTCAACGAGGAGCGATTCATTGGTCTTGACGAGTTCTTCGGTGCGGTCCTTGATACGCTGTTCGAGCTGGGTGCGGGCCCGCGTGAGTTGTTCTTCGATTCGTTTGCGGTGGCTGATGTCCGTGATGATGCCGAGAATCGCCTGTTGGCCCCGGTATTGTATGAGCTTGCTGGCCATGACAGCTTCGATGCGCCGGCCGGTTTTAGTGATGAGCGTGTAATCGTAAGGATCGACGTCCTGACCGCGAAGATGGCGTCCCCAATTGAGTCTCACAATGTCCAGGCATTCGGGCGCGATCAGATCGAGGAAGTTGAAATCAGGTGCATAAAATGCCTGGCGACTGTAGCCCATGAGTTCGACGCTCTTGTGATTGGCGTAAACGACGCGTCCGCCGGCGTTGATGAAGATCATGTTGGGCGAATGTTCGAAGAGGCTGTGGGCGAGCTGTTCGTATTCGCCGGGCAGCGGAGGGGTCCCTGCGGCGCCGGCTTCAGCGAGATGACGTGGGCGGGCGGCGAGCAGGCCCTGTACTTTTAAGGGTACAATGTCGAGATAGAGACCGAATTCATCCTTGACGATCACGTCAACGACGCCTTGTCGCAGGGCATCGAGGGCGACCTCCTTGTGTTTGCTGTCCACCATGCAAATCACGGGGGTTGGAGCGAGATTGCGGATAATATCAGCCGGATTTTCAAGAGCAGTGCAGTCAAGGACGACCGCATTAAAAGGGGTCGAGAGGTGCGCCTTGAGGTCCTCAGGCAAGCAAGATGGCACATGGGCGCGCGGATTAGGCGGCGCGATCGCCTCGAAAAGGAGCTTTCGGTCGCGGTCACACCGGGTGACGATCAGGACTCGGGATGTATTTTCAGGCATTTTCAATCTCCTGTCGATAGCGGCCCTGTCGGAGCGTTTGGGCTTTGAGTATATCGAGACTGCTGTTTAAGCACAAGAAAAAGGCGCTGCATATCTGAAGAGCCCGCCTGGTGAACTTGGATCCCTGGAGCGACGTAATGGGGCGTGTATGCCGTTTGTGCCCTGAAGCACAAGGGGCCGCGGCTGTGGGGTGCGGTTTTTTTCGTTGACTTGCTGTCTTCATCCATTACACTATCGCACCTGTGGTACGGGTTCGGCGATGGGAACTCAGCAATCCGTTTGATAAAGATGGAAAATAGTATTAGATTCTCTGCGATCTGTGTCGGTGGCCCCGACGGACAAGGCATGCCGGCGCATCGGCTGATATTTACGTAAGTAATGGTAAGCAAGGAGCTTTCGGTGTCTTATAATTGTGTGGTATTGGTTAAGCAAGTGCCTGATACGAAACGGATTACGGGTCGGGCGATGAACGATGACGGGACGGTGAACCGGGCGGCGCTTCCGGCAGTGTTCAATCCGGAAGACCTCAATGCACTGGAGTTGGCGCTGGACATCAAGGATTGCTACGGCGGTCGCGTTACGGTGATCACGATGGGTCTTCCGGCGGCCACGACGGTTCTGCGGGAGGCCTTGTACCGCGGGGCGGATGAGGCAATTCTGGTTACGGACCGCCGGTGTGCGGCCAGCGATACCTTGGCGACCAGCTACATTCTCAGTTGCGCAGTAAGCAAGCTCGATTATGACATCATCCTTTGCGGAAGGCAGGCCATCGACGGGGATACCGCCCAGGTGGGCCCGCAGATAGCGGAAAAGTTGGGTATTACTCAGGTGACATATCTGGAACGCGTTATCGAGCTGAAAGGGCGCGTGATGGTCGCCCGCCGCAATATGGGCAATGGCTGGCAGGAGGTCCGGACAGCGCTGCCGGTGCTGGTAACGGTGATCGATGAGGCGAACGAGCCTCGCGTTGCGGCGGCCAAGCGGCTGATGAAGTACAAGGACGCGGCCACCCGGGCGGAGCTTGAATCGGGCGGTGACGGCGAGCTTCGCTGCAAAGTGCTGACGGACAAGGGACTGCTGATCCGGCAGTGGGGGCTGGACGACCTCGGAGCGGATCTTTCGTGGTGCGGCCGGGAGGGTTCGCCGACCAAGGTGCATCGGATTCAGAGCGTGGTTCTCGAAGCCAAGGAAAGCAAGGTTGTCGAGGCGGCGCCTGCGGGCATCAGCGCGATGGTTCACGAACTGATTGACGATCACACGATCGGCTAAACCGCGGCAGCAGCCGGGGTTGCAATGGCCGTATTGTGTTCGCATGCATACTAAAAGAAGACGGGGGCTATAAGGGATTTTGTTATGATCGACGTAAATACCGCCGGAGAAGTCTGGATATTTGCCGAACAGCGCGCCGGGACGCTTGCGGACACGCCTTTGGAGCTGTTGAGCAAGGGTCGTGAACTGGCTGACGCACTTGGCGTGAAGCTGGGCGCGGTGCTGATGGGCCAAAATGTGTCCGGCCTGTGCGCGACGCTGGGCCACTATGGGGCGGATAAGGTTTATCTGGTCGAAGATGCGATGCTGGCACAATACCAGGCCAATTCGTACACCCGGGCGATGGGCGAGCTGATTCATGAGCATCGGCCGCAGATCGTTCTTTACGGGGCGACGCCGGTAGGGCGGGACCTGGCGCCGCGGATTGCGAGCAACCTGAAGGCGGGGCTGACGGCGGACTGCACCGACCTGCAGATCGGCGATCACGAGGTGAAAAAGACCGGGTCCGTCTACAAGAATCTGCTCTTTCAGATACGGCCTGCGTTCGGCGGCAATATCATCGCCACGATTATCAATTACGACCGCTGGCCGCAGATGGCGACCGTGCGCGAAGGTGTGATGCCGATGCCGGAGCCGGACATGAAGCGCAAGGCCGAGGTGGTGCGGCACAACGTCAGTCTCTCAGCGGAGGATCTGCCGATTGAGATACTGCGTGAAGAAATGCAGGGCCGCAAGGTCAACCTCAAAGCGTCTCGCGTGATCGTCGCTGGCGGCGCGGGCGTGGGCAGTAAGGAGAATTTCCGGCTGATCTACGACTTGGCGCATAGCCTTGGGGCGGCCCCGGGAGCGACGCGGGCGGCGGTAGACCTGGGCTTCATCGATCGCGACCACCAGATCGGCCAGACTGGCACGACGGTGCGGCCGAGCCTGTATGTTGCCGTTGGGATCAGCGGCGCGATTCAGCATCATGCGGGCATGAGTGAAAGCAAGAAAATCATCGCGATCAACAATGATCCGGATGCACCCATTTTCAGTGCGGCACACTACAAGATCGTGGGGGATCTGAACGCGGTGGTTCCAATGATGATTAAGGCGATCAAAGAGAAGGTGTAACAACCCGAAGACGGCGCGGAGCGCGGCGTTGCTTGCCGGTGTGTTACGGAAGAGTGTAAACTTGTATTCAAAGCTGAGGACAGAGGGCTTCTGTTATGGCGAATTTTTTCAGGGATAATGAGGATATACAGTTTTTGTTCAGGCACATGGACGTGGGCGCCATCGCGGAATACGCGGAGGAAGGATACCGGTTCGCCGGCCAAAGCGAGCATGCGCCGGCAACGGCGGAAGAGGCGATTCGCAACTATGAACTGGTGCTGGAGGCAGTAGGGCAGTTGAGCGGCGACTTCATTGCCCCGCGCAGCGAGGATATCGACCGCCAGGGCAATACGCTGAACGCGGACGGGACGGTGAGTTACGCAACGGGCATCGCCGAATCGCTCCGTGCGCTCGCCCGGGCCGAGGTGATGGGTTTTACCCTGCCGCATCGATTCGGCGGGCTGAATTTCCCGAATATAGTCTACTCCATCGCCATCGAGATCGTCAGCAGGGCGGATGCCTCGCTGATGAATATTTTCGGGCTGCAGGGAATCGCCGAGACAATCAACGCGTTTGCCTCAGAGGAGATCAAGCAGAAGTATCTGCACGATTTTGCGGCGGGCAAGGTGACCGGGGCGATGGTGCTGACGGAGCCGGACGCGGGCAGTGACTTGCAGGCGTGCAAATTGCGGGCGTACCAGGACGGCGACGGCAACTGGCGGCTGCACGGGGTGAAGCGGTTTATTACGAACGGCTGCGGCGAGGTGCTGCTGGTGCTGGCGCGGAGCGAGCAGGACCGCAGCGGGGGGCTGGGGTTGAGCCTGTTCGTGTGCGACCGCGGGCCGACAGTCCACGTGCGGCGACTGGAGGACAAGTTAGGGATTCATGGGTCGCCGACCTGCGAGCTGTTTTTCGACCATACGCCGTGTGAAATCATCGGCGAGCGGCAGCGCGGCCTGGTCACCTACGTGATGAGCCTGATGAACGGTGCGCGGATTGGGATTGCGGGTCAGTCGATGGGCATTGCGGAGGCGGCGTATCGCATCGCGCGGGATTATGCGGCGAGCCGTCAGCAGTTCGGCGGACCGATCGAAAAACTGCCGGCGGTGCGGGACCTGCTGATCGATATGAAGATCGCCATCGAGGCGGGCCGGGCGCTGCTGTATGAAACAAGCCGCGTGGTGGATATTGAAATCGGTCTGATGAAGATCGCTGAAAATCCGGAGGCGGACAAGGAGAAGGCCAAAGAGGCAAAGAACCTGCTGCGGAAGATCAAGCGGCAGGCTGCGATGCTGACGCCGATGAGCAAGTATCTCTGCTCGGAGATGTGCAACAGTGTGACATACGACGCGATTCAGGTGCTGGGCGGCAGCGGCTATATGCGGGACTACGCGTGCGAGCGGCTGTCGCGTGATGCGCGCATCACGACGATCTATGAAGGCACAAGCCAGTTGCAGGTGGTTGCGGCCGTCCGCGGCGTGTGCGGCGGAACGTTCGAAAAGTATATCGCCGAGCTTGCCGAAATGGCGTATGCGGCGGAAATGAAGGATGTTCTGGACCTGTTGGCGACGGGGACAGAACAATTGCTCAAGGCGGCCGCGTTCGCCAAAGAGCAGGGCATCGACTACATGGACTTGTACGGGCGGCCGCTGGTGGATATTGCGATGGACCTGATCATCGGGTATCTGTTCTGCGGGCAGGCGTCGAGTCAGGTTGCGATGGACGTGGCGGTTGCCGGCGAGAAAACTAACGGCGAGGTGCAGACGGTCTCCATGACGCAGCGCAAGGCAGTGGTAGCGCGCCGGTTTGTTACGACGAACGCCCCGAAGATTACATCGCTTGTAGAACGCATCTGCAGCGGCGACAAGACCTCGTTCAGCGATTACGGCGCCCTGGTGGGCCCGGTTCCGGAACAGGCATAGGGCAAAAGGCGGTCCGTATGGTCCAGGCGGTGATATTCGATTTTGATGGTGTCGTAGCCGACAGTGAACTGCTGCACTACAAGGCGATGCACCGGGTGGTGAAGGGGCGGGGGCTGGATATCCCCAAGGATGTTCACTGGGAAAAATACCTCGGGTATACGGACTATGAGAATGTTCACATTGTCAACGCCGACTACGGTATGGGGTGGGATGAGGCAACGATGGCGGCTATTGTCGCCGAAAAGACGGAGATTTTCGACCGACTTGTCAACGAAGAGACGGCGATCATCGATGGGGTGGTGGAATTTGTGCGGCGGCTCGCCGAAGCCGGAATACCCACAGCGGTATGCTCGGGGGCGACACGCAAGGATATCGTCCAGATGTTAAGGGGCACGGAACTGGCCGATGCGTTCGGACCGATGGTGACGGCGGACGATGTGACAAAGGGTAAACCGGACCCGCAGGGTTATTTGCTGGCGCTGTCACGATTGAATAACGGGACGGGGGCGAAGATTGAGGCGGCAAGATGCGTCGTTGTGGAGGACTCGCATTGGGGGCTCCAGGCGGCGGCCGCGGCGGGAATGCACCGGGTGGCTGTGACGAATACCTATGCTGCGGCACATCTGCGGCCGTATGCTGAGATGGTGGTCGCGCGGCTGGATGCCATCGAAATCGCGGAGCTTCGCTTGTTGTGCGAGCGAGGGCTTTCTTAATTCACCAAATGTCCACGAAGACCGCAAAGCACGTTTTTCAGTGATGAAAGCTGCTTTTTCAAGTACGACTTGACTTTTCGCCACTTTGTCCTATACTTTAATATCTACCTGTATTCCTTCCACCGGCGGATGCTGCTTACGCGGACTTTAAGGGTGGTATTTCTTTGTGAACGACGCCATATGTCAAGGAGGGCGAATGATGATGTGCGGCTTTTGTATTGAATTAGTGAAAAGACGGAGCGGGAGTGTCCATTAGTTTCGATCACGGTACCATAAATCGGGTCCAGCAGGCGAACGATATCGTAGACGTCATTTCAGAGCACCTGAGCCTTGAACGGAAAGGCAAGGAGTTTGCGGGCCTTTGTCCGTTTCACACCGATCACCGGCCCAGCATGTTCGTGAATCCCGGCAAGCAGATTTTTAAGTGCTTTGCATGCGGAGCGGGGGGTGACGTCATCAAGTTCGTCCAGATGCGCGAGCAGTTGACGTTCGTACAGGCGGTGACGCGTCTGGCCGAGCGTGCGGGCATCGCGTTGCCGTCGGCGCCGCGGCGGAGCCGTGCTGAGGGCCCGGACGATGGCCCTCATGGCGATCCGGCGGTGGTCGCGCGGGTTAATGCATGGGCTCAGAAGTTCTTCGTCAAGTCGCTTTTGGATGAACAGACGGGTGCTGCTGCGCGTACGTATGTAGCCTCACGGGGGCTCAGCGAGGTGTCGATGGCGGCGTGGGGGCTGGGGCTTGCCCCGGAAGGGTGGGACAATCTGCTCAAGGCGGCGCGGGCGAGGAATATCCCCGATGCGATGTTGCTTCAATCGGGTCTTGCGGTATCGCGCGACGAGGGCGGCCTGTACGACAAGTTTCGCAACCGGCTGATGTTTCCGATATGTGACGTTACGGGACGCGTGATCGGTTTCGGCGGTCGAACGTTAGGCGATGACCCGGCGAAGTACATGAATTCCCCGGCGACGGTTCTCTTCGACAAGAGCAACGCGCTGTACGGTTTGGACAAGGCGCGACAACAAATCGCCGGCGGGGGTACAGCGGTGGTGGTCGAAGGATACACGGATGTGATCATGGCGCACCAGGCCGGGCGCCAGAATGTGGTTGCGGCCCTCGGGACGAGCTTTACCGAGGGGCACGCACGGGTCCTGAGGCGTTATGCCAAACGCATCGTGCTGGTCTTTGACAGCGACGTTGCCGGCATGGAAGCCGCCAATCGCGCGCTGGAAGTCTGTTTGTCGCAGCGGATCGATATCAAGCTGGCATTTGTGACGGAGGGCAAGGATCCGTGTGATTATATCCTGAGCGAAGGGGGTGAGGCGTTCGAGCGTCTCGTTGAAAACGGCACGGACGTGATGGCATACAAATGGCAGCGGCTTCAAGACGGTCTGGCGGGCAGCGATACGATTGCGGATCGGCAGCGGATTACGGAAGAGTACCTGCGGACCGTGGCGACAGCGATGGCGGCGGGACGGACCGATCCGATCGCCGCGGGGCTGATCGGAGGCAAACTATCTCAAATTGTGGGTCTCGGCGAAGATGAAACCCTGCGGCTGCTGGCGCGGCTGAGCGGGCGGATGGGCCGCGGCGGCGTGAAGGTGCCGAATCAGAAAGTGTCGGCTTCGGCCGGGGCTCCGGGACCACAGGCGGTGCAACAGGAAGTGCTTGAAGTGCTGCTCTGTTCGCCGGACTTGTGGGAGAGCGTGCGGGATCGTATCGGGGTGGAAGACTTCGACGGCGGGACGCTCCGGGAAATCGGCCAGGCGATCGTTGGTGCCTGCGCGGATGGGGGCAGACCGGGAATTGCGGATGTTCTTGCGCGTGTGGAGTCGCAGGAGGCCGCGGGCCTGGCGGTTGAGCTGGAGCAAAGCGGTGCGTCGAAGGGGCGTTTCGCCGAGCGGCTTGAAGAGTCGGTCGAGCTCCTGAGAAGTCGCCGTGTTCAGATGGAAAAGGATGTGCTCAAGCGGCAACTGAACGATGACGATACAATGAGGCTGGAACGGATGATCGCATTGATGGCGAGCGGGAATAAGGGCCAGCGGAGCCCGGGTCTGGTGAGGCGATGAAGGATGTGTCTGCGGCAGGGTTGCCGCAGGCGAAAACGTGAGGACGCGATGCATCGCCGGCGAGATGCAGAGGCGTTGAGGCTTGGTTTGTTCGAGATCGGTATATGGTGACCAGAAAGAAACAAAAGAGTACGGTTAAGAAGTCGCAGCGGAAATCAGTCACGGCGGATATCGACGATCCGGAGGATACGGACGCGGCGCTCGGTGAGGAAGATGCGGGTATCGACGCAAAGATGGACGATGCGTCCGCTGTAACGCCGGAGACGGACGATGACGGCGAGCAGGTCGGGTCCGTCAACCCGGCGGACCCGTCGGTGCGGGCGCGCCTGGCCGAAGGCATGGTCAAAGCCCTGATCGAAAAAGGCAAGAAGAAGGGCTATCTCACCTACGAAGAAATGAATGACGAACTGCCGGACGAGGCGATTACGCCGAATCGCCTTGACAGCCTGCTGATGACGCTTGACGAGATGGGCATTCAGCTCGTGGACGAGGCAGAGGCGCAGAAAAAAGAAGAGCCGGACTTCGAAGAGGAAGAAGAAGCCGAGGAAGCGGACGAAGCAGAGGAACTGGAGGAGGACGTTTTCCTCGAACAGCAACTGAGCGAAAGCGAAGGACGGCGGATCGACGACCCGGTTCGGATGTATCTTACGCAGATGGGCGAGATCCCGCTTCTGTCGCGCGATGAGGAAATCAGCCTTGCCAAGAAGATCGAACTGACGCGGCTGGCATTTCGCCGGAGAGTGCTGGAAAACGATTACTGCGCCCGCAACGGCGTGGAGATTCTCCAGCAGGTCAGCGACGGGATTCTGCCGTTTGACCGGACGATGAAGATGAGCACGACGGAGAACCTTGTCCGTTCGGTGGTGAAGAACCGTATGCCTCAGAACCTGGAGACGGCGGTGAAGCTGCTGGACCAGAATATGGCGATGTTCCAGCGGGCGATGGGGGCGCAGCGCATCAACGACGCAAAGAAAGAAATCAAACAGATCCACCGCAACCGCCGCAAGGCGGCGACGCTTCTGGAGGAATTGAGTCTTCGGACCAGCCGCATTCAGCCGATGATGAAAAAACTTCAGGGAATTCGGCAGAAGATGCACCAGCTTGAGGCGATTATCGCGGCGGGTCCGTCGCGGGAATACACGGAAGAAGACATCGCGGCGATGAAAATGGAAATTGACGGCCTGCAGGAACTGGTGCTTGAGACGCCGCGGCAGCTCGACAAACGGCTGCGGGCGATCGAGTCGGTGTATTCGGAGTACGAGCAGGCCAAACGGGACCTGTCGGGCGGTAACCTGCGGCTGGTGGTGTCGATCGCCAAGAAGTACCGCAACCGGGGATTGAGCTTTCTGGATATCATCCAGGAGGGCAATACGGGGCTGATGCGGGCAGTCGACAAATACGAATATCGCCGGGGTTACAAGTTCAGTACTTATGCGACATGGTGGATTCGGCAGGCGATCACGCGTGCCATCGCCGATCACGCGAGGACGATCCGCATCCCGGTTCACATGATCGAAACGATGAGCAGACTGCGGACGGTGAGCAAGAACCTGCTGCAGCAATTGGGACGCGAGCCGACGATCGAGGAGATCGCCGCGGAAGCGGACATGAGTGTCGCCGAAGCGCGGCGCGTGCTGAAGATATCCAAGCATCCGTTCAGCCTGGACCGGCCCATCGGCGAAAGCGAAGACAGCTACTTCGGCGACTTCATCGAGGACGAGAGTATCGATTCGCCGGTGCAGTCGGCGACGCAGGAGATGCTGAAGGACCGTATCGATCACGTGCTCAAGACTCTGACGTACCGCGAGCGTGAAATCATCAAGCTGCGCTACGGCATCGGCGACGGCTACACGTATACACTGGAAGAAGTGGGCCGGATCTTCAAGGTTACGCGAGAGCGTGTGCGACAGGTGGAGGCCAAGGCGATTCGGAAGCTGCAGCATCCGGTGCGTTCCCGGAAGCTGGAAGGTTTTCTCGACCACAAGTCGGCGTAACCTTCACGGCGGCATGAACAACTACGGGCGGTCGGTTTGCGGCCGCCTTTTTTGCTGCGCCGCGCGCAGCCGTCACGATACGACGAGAGGGCGGTAGAGCTGCTCGGGTTTTGGGCCGAGAGTGTTGACCAGCATGCCGAGGCCTTCGATCCTGCACTCGATACGGTCGCCGGGCCGGAGGAATTCACCGGTCGCCATACCCACTCCGTGGGGGGTCCCCGTGGCGATCACGTCTCCGGGTTCGAGCGTCATGAGGTGGCTGACGAAAGAGATGATTTCGGCGACGGAGAAGATCATCTGCGAGGTGCTCGCCTTCTGTCGGACACGGCCGTTGACGGTCAACTCCATGTCCAGGCTGTTGGGGTTTGGAATTTCATCGGCGGTTGTCAGCCACGGGCCGAGGGGCAAAAAGCCGTCGGACCACTTGCCGTTGAGCCAGTCAAAAAACTCATCCCAGGGGCGCGGCGTGCGATTGTCGCGGAAGGTGACGCTCCGTGCGGAGACGTCGTTGGCGATGCAGTAGCCGGCGGCGTATTGCAGGGCGTCTTCGGGGCACACGCATTTGGCCGGCTTTGCGATCATGACCGCCAGCTCGATTTCGTAATCGACCTCATCGCTGTATTTGGGCCAGGGGATCTCGGTCTGGGTTGCGGCCGCGGCGGTCGACGGCATCAGGAAGGGGCGGGGCACGGTGGTGGTTCGCGGGGAGTCGCTCAATCCGAGCTTGGCGCCGCCTTCGATAATGTGCTTGGTGTAGTTGCCGGCCAGCGCCACGAGTTTACCGGGGCGGGGGACCGGCGGCAGAAATCGCACGTCCGCCGGGTCGATGACGTTCTGAGCGGTGTGTTCGAGTTCCCGGACCATGTCAAGGCAGGCGTCGCCGCGAATGAGAATCTCTTTGATGCTGTGCGGCCTGACTTTCCCCGTGCAGGAGGAGCGGATGTCAATAATCCCCTTTTCGGTCACGATTCCGCAGGTAATGGCGGTTCCGTAGGCATAGGTGGCAAGCTTCATGAAATTTCCTTTCGCGTTGTAATTTTCGGCATTTTGTATAGCACAGATGAGCCTGGGGTTCAAGAAAAATGGCTCTGCAGCCTCGGCCTGGTTTTGAGCCTTGCCCTGTAACCGGCTTAGGCGGTAATCGGCGTCGGCGGTGCAGAATACATTGCCTGCTGCCCGTTTGTCACAGCAGCCTGTGCCTTGCGTTCGCCGAGTGCCGCGGCCGACGAGGATGCGGACGAGGCACTCTGAACGCTGCGAGCGGTATGACGGACCATGCAGCCGCTCGGGCGATTTTTTTTATTTTCCGCTTGCTGCCGTCCGCGGCCGGATGTATAAAGCGGCCGTTAGGTTAGCTCTTTGAAATTGCATATAGACGTCAGGTCCGAGGACTTTTGGTCCTATGGATAGTCAAACGGGAACACGGTGAAAATCCGTGGCGGTCGCGCCTCTGTGAGCGTCCGATGCGAAAGGCGAAGAAACTGTCGCCGGATCGCAAGTCCTCAAGACATTTCGTCCCACTGTTCGCGCATGCGAATGGGAAGGGGTCTTGAGGTAGGGTGCAAGTCAGAAAACCTGCCTGTCGTCGCAACAGCATTGTCATGTTCTCGCGATCTGGAACAGGATGCGCCTCGGGCGCGTGAGGTCCGTCGGCTGCTTGCCGGCGTCGACCCGTGCTCGGGATGTGTCAGGGTATTAAACCGCCGTTTCCTTCGTGGGAGCGGCGGTTTTTTTATTGTCCTGGCGTGGGATGTGCTGCAGGGGACAGGGCGGCAAACGCGTTCGCGGGTAACATGTTGAATGCTGTGCTTTCGGTACGGCTTATTGTTCCATATCCATTCGAGCCCGTGCAGGGCAGCGGCCGAAAGTGTCGATCGTCGCGGCTGTCAAGGTCAGATCTGCCGCAGCGCGGCGATCGGCCGCCGCTTATGGATTGAGGTTGAAGGGTGATTGTTTGCAACTGTTTAACGGAAGGATGGTGAAGGATGTGCATGAAGAAGTGGTGTGCGGTGATGGGTGTTTTGGCGGGTGTTTGCGCAGTGCAGGCGATGCCCATCGAGGTCGGATCAGGCAGCAATTCGGCGGGGATATACATTGAATGGAAGGATGGCTTCAGTGTCGATTTCATGGTCAGATTTGCGGAGGAGTCGATCAGTGGTTTGGCGTTGATTCAGCGGCTTGCTGAAGAGACGCCGCTGACCCTCGTTGTGCAGGACTATGGATTTGGCGAGTACGTTGACGGCATCGCCTGGGATGGCCACAGCAACGAAGGATGGGGCGGCGGCGAGGACTGGTGGCACTACTGGACCAGGGACGCCGGGCAGGTTTGGGAAAGTCCCATGTTTGGGGCTTCGGACCGGATTGTTGTCGACGGTGCATATGATGGCTGGGTTTACGGCAGCGCGGCCATTCCCGAACCGGCGACGCTGGTGCTCATCGGAACGGGCGCGTTCTTCCTTCGGCGGCGGCTCGGAAATTGACGGAATCCTTGGAGATGTCGGTGCGCAGTGAGTCCGCACCGGCAAGGCAGAAGGGGATGTGATGGCGACAGGCAGAATAAAACGTGTCATGGCGGCCGGTTGTGTGCTGCTGGCCTGCAGGGCGGCGGCGTACGAATACGATCCGAACGATTTCGCTGTCGAGGTGGTTGAGTATGTCCAAGGCAGCGGCGTGCCGCAGGATTTCATATCGGGCGCGTTGTTCAACGATCCGACGGCGGCACTGGGCCGCCCGACGCTGAATACCACCGGTGACGGATGGTATGTTCCTTTGAGCACCCAGGTGCCGATCGTGCCTATCGGCCCGGCATTTCGCAGTTTTGAGGTTGTCAGTATCGGCCGCGGCGGCTCGCTTACATTGAAGTTCAGCCATGCCGTGGCCAACGACCGCCATAACCCGCACGGCGTCGACTTCATTGTTTTCGGCAATGCCATGCAGGCGATCCAGAGCGGGCCCGCCTGGCGAAACGGCAACCCGGAAGATACGGTAGTTACGCAGGCCACCTACGGCGAGCCGGGAATTGTATCAGTGAGCCAGGATGGCGTCGTGTGGCACACATTTTCGAGCGGGCCCTATGCCGACACTTTCGCCCCGACGGCGGGGTACCGGTGGGACTCGGTCGCGGACGCCTGGGCCGAGGAACTTGACCCGACGCGCCCGGTCAATCCGCTGCTGAAGGTCGACGGTATGAACGTCGCCCAGATGATCGACGCCTATGACGGCTCGGCCGGCGGAACGGGATTCGACATAGGTGTGCTCGGACTCGACTGGATACAATATGTGCGGATCGAAGATGATCCCGCCTCGATGGGGACGACCGAGATAGATGCCGTCGCCGATGTGAGCAGTTGCGGCGACTACAAGCATCCCTACCCGCCCGGCGACGTAAATGAGGACTGCCGAGTGGATATGGCCGATCTGGCGGTCCTGGCGGAGAACTGGCTTGCGTGCACATGGAGGTGCCCATGAGGCCGCAGACTGTAAAAGCCTTTGCCCTGATCGAACTGCTCGCAGTCATTGCGATCATCGGGATGCTGACGGGCATACTGCTGCCGGCGCTTGCGCGGGCCAAAGAGCAGAGCCGGACAGTGGCGTGCAGAAGCAATCTGCGGCAGTTCATGATTGCCGCCCGGATATACACGCAGGATAACGACGGTGATTTTCCCATTGCTTACCTGTCTAAGATGGGTCATCCGCTGAGCGTATCCTACGCGTGGGACTTTACCTCGACAAAGGATTGGGATGCCGGGACCGAATACGTGACGCCGGGCGTTTTGTGGCAGGGAGAGACCAACGAGAGAATTCACCAATGCCCGTCGTTTCGGGGGGGAAATAACTGGCTCAACGACCCGTACACGGGATATAACTACAACACGAGCCATATCGGCGGCTTCGGAAGCGGTGCGGCGTTTGTGCCGTCGGCCCGCGACAGCGATATCCGAATGCCTGCCGGCTGCGCGGTATTCGGCGACGGCGGGATTGCATCCGGAGCCAACAAATTCATGCGGTCGCCATGGGCCACGGCGCGCGATGGTTTTGCGGAGCGTTATGCGGGGACGCAGGCGTATCGGCATCTTGGAAGGACCAACGTGGGTTGGGCAGACGGCAGTGCCTCATCGGCGGCCGTATTGTTCACAGAAACCGATCCGGCCGGCATTGAGCAGATCGCCGATGGGACCGGCTTCCTGTCGGCTGACAACCGCGCGTATGACCTCAAATAGCGAGGGCGGCCGATGGACACGCAGGCACTGCGCGAGGCCGCCCAGCGGCAGGATTAACCGTCGTCCGCATTGTTTCGTTCACATCAGGAACAATCTTCTCTTTCTGTGCAACATACAGCCCCGTCTGACGTCTGAATAAAAGTAAGAATGCGCTTGTATTATGGACATTCCGGGATTAGACTTATTGCATGGCGATGCTACAGGATTACAAACGAGTCATCGGACTGGGGCAAATCATCTTCCTGGCGGGTAAGTGGCTCAAGAGAAAGGGCATGAAGTACACTTCGCTGGCGACCGTTTTGGCGGGCGGGGCGATCGTTGCAGATATGGCGCTGGGTTCCCATGTGAATCTCAGCAAGCTTAATGTGGCGCTGCTTCCGGGTGGTATTGCTCTTTCGACGTTCGGCGTCGGAAACATGCTGATCGGCATTTCGAATCTTTTTTCATCCGAAAAACTGCTGGCAGCCGACGCCAACGCGATGAATCTGATGGAGGACAAGAAGAAGTCGCAGATGACCCGCCACCTTGAGGTCCTGTGGGAGAGGGTTTTCAAATATGAGGCGGCGATCTACGGCGATCATACGTCCAGCGAAGCTGAGCAAATTTCCGGCAGTCGCCGGCAATTGAGGGCAATGGTGGAGGCTTGGCCGCCGGCGATAAAGCGGCATTTCGGCATCGATAACGATAGCGTCGACGAATTCCTGAATCACGTCGAGCAGTTCCGGCCGTTGTCTGAGTGCATGGAGACAACGAAGGAGGGCTTCGTCTGTTCGGCGGCGTATGCGATGCGGGAGTCCCTGCCGCAGAAGCTCGAACAGGCGGTCACGGGTTTTGATCTATCGCTTCTGGAGGACTGGTATGACGGGGCGTTTTTTACCGCCAACGACAACGTGCTCGGCAAGCAGTTCGCCGGTCACCGGACGATCCGGGGGATCCGGCGGGAGGTGGGAATTCCACTGCTCGTTCGCTTCCGCGAGGCGCTCTCCGGTCACCCTGATCCGCTGTGGCATAGCCTGACGATGAAAAAGATCGGCACCAGTGTGGGCGGAATGGTCGGACTGATGAACGAGCGGTACGTGGGCAAGGACATGCCGGACTATTTCGATGCGCAGGACTTCCTTTGGAAGGACGCCCGGAGCGACCGGCTCGTGATGCAGGCGTTCAATCGGCGGGGGCCCCAGGCGCTGGCGGAATTGCAGGAGGTCCGTCGAAAAATGTTCCTGTCGATTTTCTCCGAGAGTAGAGACGTGGCTCACGTGCACATCTACCGGATGTTTGGCCGCGATTTTGTGAACGCTATGCATCTGCGGCTGGATTATGATATTGAATTTGCGGCGGGCCTTCTGGATAATGACCCGCTGAGCGATATCGCGCACCTGGAATCGATAATTCCGTGTTGTGTTTTCCCGCGCGCGCTCGTCGAGAAGAAGATAACCGATGCCCGGCACTGCCTGGGGGCCGCGGACCAGTTCATAAGGAACTGCCTGCCCGATGTTGTGGGGGACGCGGCTTCGAAACGGGCTGTGCGGACCGTATGTTATCTGAATAAGCACGATCTGCGGACGCTGGTCAATGTCTGCCCGCAGCGGGCGGTGGAGACCGCCGAGCGCCACATTGCCCGGCGGGCGAGGTATTCGCGGCGCATCTGTATGCTGAGGCAGCACTATGAATTGACGCGGCTTCAACTTTTGTGTTATGTGGAAATGATCGACGAAATGGCCCAGTATGACTGAGGGAGGTTCCGTAATGGCGAAAAAGAAGGCTCCAAAGGTGCGGCACGAAGTGACGTTCTACACCTATCCGAAGTTCATCTTCACGTGGCCGCTGATCATGATGGGATTTCTGCTGTGGCCGTCCGCCCATTACCAGTGGATATCCCATGAGGCGCTCGCGTGGATATGGGGCATGACGCTCCTGCTGGTGCTCATCACGATGGGGCTGGATATTAACCGCAACTATACGATTTTCTGGCTGATTGTGCTGGCGGCGGTGTGGCTGATGATTCTCTGGCTTGGCGAAAAAGGCGTTACTCTTTTTGCGGATATCTACCATTTCTTCTGCAAGCTCGATCCGCAGTATTCGGCCAATCTGGGCCTGGTGGTCAGTATTCCCCTCCTGGTGCTGTACGCCATCATGTGGGTCTATACGCGGGTCAACTGCAAATGGCGGATAACGCATAACGAATTCGAGCATTATCAGTTCGGGCGCATGGACGATTCATTGGCCCGCGGCGCCAAACGCATTCGCACGAGCTATCCGGATTTCTTCGAGTTGATCGTTTGCCTGGCGGGCGATCTGGTGATCTATGACGCCACGGGCAGGCGGGTCCTCCGCCGCATAGAGCACGTGCCGCTTCTGCCTTTGCTGAAACGCCGGATCAACAGCATCCTGGAAACCACTTCGGTCACCACGGAAGAGATCGTCGAGGATGAGATGGAAGAGGCGGACGAATCCCCGGAGAGCGGCCCGGAAGCGCAGAGCGAGCGGCCCCCGGATGACGATCGTTCACTTTAGCAGTGCTGCGCAGGCATACAGTTTTTCGGATTATGTCGGGAGAAGGCCATGGCGGCGAATCGGTTGACGCGGCGCGATTTCATCGCCAGCGGTGGCGCTGCAATGAAAGCCTTCGTGCGGCAGGGCAAGGCGGCAGCGAAGACGAAGGATCCCAAAGCCTGATGCGGCCCAGCAGAGAAGAAAGCCGTATATGTATGCCGGCGATCAGAGCGGCAGGGCGGACAGCGGCGCACTGGGGGCGGCTGGCGCAGGAGGGGCTCAATCATCTGCTTTGGCCGGCAGTGTGCGACTGCTGCCGGACCGCCATTGCCGAGACTGACAAGCGGTTGTGCCGCGATTGCTGGAATGAACTGCTCTCGTGTACGGCGGGGGACTATTGTCCGGGCTGCGGCCGGGAGGCGAGCCGATATGCCCTCATCGACGGGCGGTGCGCCGGATGCGACATTAGTAAGATCCACTTCGATGGGATCGCGCGTGGCGGCGTCTACGAAGATGTACTGCGGGATTTGATTCTGGCGTTCAAATTCCAGGACCGCACGGAATTGGCGACCCACCTGTGCTTCCTGGCGAGCGCCGCGCTGAAAGGAAGCCCCTTTCAGGATGAGATTGACTTGTTTGTACCCGTGCCGCTGCATTGGCGGCGGCGCGTGGAGCGCGGCTACAATCAGTCGAAGCTGATTGCAAAAGGCCTGGGCCATCCGGCAGCGGTCACCGCGGATCTGGTCCGCGTTCGCTACACGCAGCGGCAATGGAGCCTCACACCGGCCAAGCGGCGAAAGAACGTGGCCGGGGCGTTCGCTGTGCGGAGGGGCCACAATTATTCAGGAAAGCGGCTCTGCCTCGTCGATGATATTACGACCAGTCATGCGACGCTCAACGAGTGCGCAAAAACGCTCAGGGCGGCCGGCGCCGTAAAGATCTTCGCGTGCGTCGTCGCCGTGGCGATGCAGGACGCCTGCTGAGCTGACAATTGAGTTGTTCCCCGGTTGAAGGGCGGTGATGCGCGTCGGTCACCGAAGGAGATATAAGGCGGCAACTGCATGATACGAGGGTTTCGACAGATCGCTTTTTGGACGGTGCTGAGCCGTGTGCTGGGGATGGTGCGTGATATGGCCTTTGCGTACTATTTTGGAGCGGCCTGGCTGATGACGGCATGGACAATGGGTTTCAAAATTCCCAATCTGTCTCGCAGGCTTTTCGGGGAAGGCGCCGCGTCCGCGTCGTTTATCCCCGTCTACAGTGAGCTGCTGCACAGAGATCCCGCGGCCGCCGAAAGACTGGCCAACACGATCCTGACAGTCCTGTGCGTATTTCTGACGGCGCTGGTTCTGGTGGGCGAAGTGGTGGTTTGGAGCATCTACGGCCTGGCGGATTTAAACCTCGGCACGCAAACGGGACTGGTGTTGTGCGGCATCATGCTGCCCTACATGGTGCTGATCTGTCTTGTGGCGATCTTAGGCGGCATTCTTAACGTGCATCGGCACTTCGCCGCACCCGCGGCGGCGCCGCTGCTGCTTAACCTGATAATCATCGCCGGTGTCGTGATTACCGGCACGCTGCTGCGTATCCCGCCTCAAAAACAGGTTCTTTATGTGGCGGCGGTGGTCCTGTTGGCGGGGGCCGCTCAGGTTCTGCTCCATGTGCCGGCGCTGCGCGCCCACGGTGTCGCGTTTCGGCCGGCGTGGGATATTCGTTCGGAGGGGTTCAAAAAGGTCCTGCTGATGATGGGTCCGATGCTGTTGGGTCTGACCGTCACGCAGATCAATACGCTGGCCGATGATCTGGTTGCCCTGGCGTTCTCGAATGACCAGGGCCAGCCGTTGGGATGGGGCTCAGTGTCGCATCTATACTATGCGCAGCGGCTGTACCAGTTTCCACTGGGTGTTTTGGGCATTTCACTGGCGACGGCGATTTTTCCAGTCATGAGCGTGGATGCCGCCAAGAAGGATTTTGACGGACTCTGTAAAACGGTTTCTCGTGGATTCGGCGCCTCTGTGTTTGTGGCGCTGCCGGCGACGGTCGGCACTATTCTGGTTGCCCGACCTCTGGTAGCGGCGGTATTTCAGCATGGCGAGTTTCTGGCGGAGGATACGGCATTGACGGCATGGACGCTCTCGTTTTATTCGATCGGCCTGTACGGCTACTTCGCCCAGCACATCGCCACGCGCGCCTTCTACGCGACCCAGGATTCCAAGGCGCCCGCATTGACGGCAGCGGTTGCGGTCGCGGTAAATGTAGTTCTGAACCTGATACTGCTGTGGTTTCTGGGCACGGGCGGCCTTGCATTGTCAACGGCCCTGTGTTCATACCTTCAAGTCATCATACTTGTCCGGATGCTTAGCAAGCGCTATGGGGATTCTCTGCTTCAGGGCCTGGGGCCCATCGTGTTCAAGACCGTTGCGGGAACGACGGCGATGGGATTGGCGGCGGCGGGGGCGCTGGCGATTATGCGGAACCTGCCGCCCACAACATTGTCTGACCTTATAAGACTGGCGGTGGTTGTGCCGTTATCGGCCCTTGTCTACCTGGTCGCCTCAAAATTGCTGAACAACGAAATGTTGTCGCTGATTCTGCCGGGGCGAAAGAAGTAAAACTTTAGGCCGTTATCAGGCGTATCACAGGGTAGACGTAATAAAGGGGGCGGCAAGAGACAATAGACCTATTTTTTTGGTGCTGTTTGACCTGCCGTTCCGGTGCCGATATAACCGTCGGCGCCGACACGAGACCGATATCGTCCTAATTAAGGAGGTGTATCGTGAAAGTGGTGGACTTTTTAGAAGAAGAATCGGCGCAATACGAGGTAACGCAACACCGTCCGACATTCACGGCGCAGCAGATGGCGGCCGAGGAACACGTACCGGGAATGTTTGTCGCCAAGCCGGTGGTGGTGCGTGCGGATTCGACGTATTACCTGTGCGTGCTGCCGGCCTGCTGCAAGATTGATTTGGATGCGTTGCGGGTACAGTTAGGCGTGGCTCGGGTTGAACTGGCAGAAGAGAGCGAACTGGCCAAATTGTTTCCAGATTGTGCTTTGGGTGCGGAGCCGCCCTTCGGTGCACTGTATGGTTTGGAGACAATCATGGACGCCTCGCTCCAAGAGGATGAGTATATTGTGTTCCAGGCGGGCACGCACGAACAAGCTCTGAAAATGGACGTGTCTGAATACCGACGGCTCGCTGAACCCAAGGTGCTGAGTTTCAGTTATCATTGTCGGTAAACCGAGTCCGGCCCGGATCCTCGGATGTGATGTGAGCGTTTTGTTTGGAGACCTGAATGGCAAGCGGAAAATCCCTTTTTATTGTGTTTCTGACCGCATTGGCGGTTGGCAATGGGGTTGGTTTCGGGCAAAAGAAGGCGGCTCAGGAGCCCTTATTCTCGCCTCTGGTGGCTGGCACATTCCATAAAACAGCGCGTCACGCGGCCGCGACAGCGGACGAACGGACCAAAGTGGTAGCGAAGGTGTTCTTGGAGGCGGCCGTACATCTGGATGCCCGTCCTAATTACCTGTATGCCGACCTGCTGACGCGCGCGGCCGAGCGAGGCGATCCGGAGGAACGGGAGGCGATGATCCGTGTATTCGGCAGGTATATCGACAAGCGATCCGATTTTGCGGTTTTGCGGAAAGCGGTGCGGTATTTTCTGTCGACAACCCAGTCACGAGAAGCCCGCCAGCAACTCCTCCTGCGATTGTTTGAGATGGCGCGCGAGTCTAATCCGGTTCTGGCTTCTGAACTGATCAGCGAATATGCTGAACTGGTTGCAGAGACGGCAAATACGGGCGAGGCTGCAAAGAATTACGAACAGGCCTGGTATTATAACAAATACAATCAACGGGCTTTCTTGCGTTTTGATGAACTGCTGCAGAAGGAAGGCCGGGGGCTCTCCGCGGCGGCGTATGCACACAATTTGCGACTTGCGATGGACGTTAACCCCGTAGATATCGATAAGGCGTTCGCTTTTGCTCAGTATTGCGAACGTGTGGGCATCTATGATGTGGCGGCCCTGGGGTATGAGTACACCGCCGACTTGTTCAATCATTTGAATCCGGATCGGCCATTGCCTGCATCCATTTATCTGCCTTGGGCCATCGCCTGTTACAATACCCCTATGTCGCGCGCCAGATGTCTGGAAATTGCCGCTAAGGTTCGCAAGAGCGGGCGGTTTGATTTGCGGATGGAAGGACTGGCAGGGGCCGCGGCCAAGGCTACGGGTAACGCGGAAGTCGGCCAGCGGATGCTTGATGCAGCCGGAAGAGACGCCGCGCGAATGCTGGGTTCCGGGGCGGTTGCCGAGCAGGTTACGGCTCTTCAACTTGGATGGTTTTATGCCTTCGCAAACCCCAGCGCCGAGCAGGCGCTGGCATGGGCCAACCGGGCCCTTACTGCCGAACCGGATCTGCACGACGCACAGGCGCTGTTCGGATATGTCGTGGCCATGACAGAGCAATACGATCTGGCTGAGGACTTCGTCAAGGATACACCAGACAATCAGATCGCGGCATTAACGCGGGGCATGATTGAACTGTCGCAGAAGAATACCGATACGGCGATCGCTGCGCTCAAGGAGGCTGTTGCGTTGGATCCGGGCTCGCTTGCCGCGGGCAAGGCCCGTGCCCTCTTGGAGGCCAATGGCTCAGAGTACATACCGGCGGCATCGCCCCAGGTTGTTCGCCGAGAATTGGAGAAGGAGTTCGGAGAACGCGTTGTAGGGCCTTTCCGGCCGGCAGCAGATATTTTTTCCGCCAAGCTCAATTTTGGCGGCTCGGAATTTTCGTACGGCAGCGACATGGAGTCAACGCTGGTGATCACCAACACGTCGGGACGTCCGCTGGTTATCGCCGACGACGCGATCCTTCGCGGCGGCATTCGCGTGGACGCCGATGTCAGAGGGGATGTCAAGGAGCGCATTGAGCGGCTTATCGACACGCGTGTCGTGCCCAGCATGCCTGTTGCAGCGGGCGAGCACGCGCCTATTCCGCTGGACCTCATGACGGGCAGACTTCGCACACTTCTGCTGTCCTATCCGCAGGCATCCGTCGAGATAGAATTTACCGTGTACCTGGACCCTGTTGTCGAGGCCTCGGGTGAGGTACGCAACGCACTCAGTGGCGTTTCGCCGGTTCGCACGGTGGTCAAACGGCAGGGGGTGGTGCTGACCCGCGACTACGTAATGCAGCGGCTGGACGCGCTGGCGCGGGGCCAGGAAGGGCAAAAAATACGGGCCGCGGAACTGTTTGCCGGGCTCCTTGTCGAACAGGACCATATGACTTCGGCGGGCCCGCTGTATCGCTATATTCGCCTCGACCGGCCCGTCCTGCTGGATGCCGTCAAGCGGAGCCTTGCAGATGAGAACTGGAAGGTCCGAATTGAGGCGATGAAGGCTTTGACGCTTGCAGGAAAATTAGATTACGAACTTACGCGGGTCATGTCGAGTAATCTCAATGATGAACGATGGCCTGTGCGTTTGATGGCGGTTTATTTGCTCAGCAAGTCGGAGGACGGCCTTTTTGGTCAGGTGCTCGACTGGTCGGCGAATTACGACTCGCAAGCCCTTGTTCGGGAAATGGCGATTGCACTCGGAGGCACGGTATCCGGCGGCTGATCACCGGGTAGTGAAAGCGTGCGGGCGCGGGGGAGAGAAGATATTGTCGTTTTTTTTGAAAAAACGCTTGTAATCACCCGGGAGACTTTGTATGCTCCCGCTCTTTTGGCGAACACTGTACTGTTAAGAAAGGAAGAAGTAATGCCGGCGAAAGTAGATAGCGAAAAGTGCACCGCTTGCGAGGCCTGCATTGAGGCATGCCCGAGCGAGGCGATTGTAATGAACGGGGACACTGCGAAGGTGGAACCCGATAAGTGCGTCGACTGCGGCGTTTGCGTTGATGAATGCCCGGTTGAAGCGCTCAGTATGGAGTAATTTCTCCGTGGCCCCATCGTCTAGGCAGGCCTAGGACACCGGGTTTTCAACCCGGCAACAGGGGTTCGAATCCCCTTGGGGCTATTATAAGCGTTAATGATTGCTTACCTATAAAACAGGGATTGGCAGCATGCTAATTCTTTTTTACTGCTCGCAAAGGGGATTTGGAGGATCTGGTACTCGAAGTGTTCAATGTCCGTAGAGCAGGTTCAGCGACAATACCTGATGCTGAATTAGTATAGCTCCGGCGGCGAAATGGACGCTACGCAGCGGATCACTCCATCAACAGCACAGCACCACATTTTTGAAACAGGGAGATACACTATGCTTGACCTTGTGCCAGTCTCGCAAACCGGCTTCAATAAGCTCAATGAGGAACTGAGTGAGCTTGAGCAAGAACAGAGTTTAGTCAAGAAAAGGGTCGCTGAAGCTCGTGAACAGGGCGACCTCAAAGAAAACGGTGAATACATTTACGGTCGCCAGGAATTAGGCTTTATCGAAGGACGGCTTGGTGAACTGAGGGCAAAGATCAACCGGTCAGAGATCGTTGATTGTACAAAAGTCCAATGCGATCGGGCCGTTTTTGGCACCGTTGTTACCTTATTGGACTTGCGTACCCAAAAGAAGGTGGTCTATCAACTACTGGGCCCTAATGATGCTGACGTTGATACTGGCAGCATATCCATTCACTCCCCGGTAGGAGATGCCATTCTGGGGCTCTCGGTGGGAGACAAGGCGTCCGTTACGATCCCTCGCGGCGAGTTTCATTTTGAGGTGATTGACATTGCAAGGCCGGAGATTCCGTAGCACAGGCCGTTCTTGATGACAACCGAAAGTATTTGCGACCGCCTGTTTCCATGGCGACCCTGATACCCGCGCTACCTCTGAGCGCTACTTGAGACTCACCATTAAGGGGTTGGCGTCCGCGTCGGGCTTGATACCGGATGCCGACCATGCGTCGGGCTTCTCACGGCCGACCTTCACCGTA
Source organism: Phycisphaerae bacterium (assembly GCA_014859965.1). Taxonomy (GTDB): domain Bacteria; phylum Planctomycetota; class Phycisphaerae; order Sedimentisphaerales; family Anaerohalosphaeraceae; genus JACZKQ01. The sequence continues at coordinate 30,538 of JACZKQ010000182.1, read as the reverse complement.
TAGCTGCCGGGAGCGTAGACCTGCGGCCGGAAACGCTTGCCTTGGATCCGCAGTGTGTACAGGATGTCGCCGTCTGCCTCATTGATCACCTGAACGACCGCGTCGGCGGTGTCGCTGACGATCTCCGCAAGGTGGCCGAAGACCTTTCGGCCGTCGTTTTCCTCCATTTTGAACGTCACCGGCCAGCCCGGATACTGCTGAACGTCGCCTTTGCTCAGGTCGGCGTATCGCGGCCAGCATTCGAATGTGATGGTCCGCCGCTTCTTGTCAAATCGCACCAGTGCATAGCCGTCGCCGAGATTTGTCTGAGGTTCGCGTCGATGTTTGGCCATTTGCTGCGTGCTGTCGAGTTCGGGGTTGGCGTAGGCGAACATCGTGATGCGGTTGTACAGCCCGTCACGGTAGTCGCCCGTCCACGGCAGGGGGCTGTCGCTGATGGGATTATCACCGGGACGCTCATCTTCGGGCCACCACCAGCGGCCATAATAGCTGTTGATGGTGGCCGGGCTGGTGCACGCATAGGGGCCGTCACGAAATGCATCAATGCCGTGTTTGACGACAACCGCCAGGTGCTGATCGCCGCAGAGATGACAGGCAAACGCCCTCCGAAATGCCTTCAGTGCCTGGTTGCGACCGGTCTGCGGCCAGCCGTTGCAGTCCAGGTCGGCAAGCAGTCGGTTCTGCTTCGATTGGTGAAGGTGGACAGCTCCGCATAACGCAGTTTGTGACAGAACGGCCTTCATTTGCGCGCCGGTCCAATCCTGTCCCCACTCGTGCAGAAAGGCCATTTGCCTGTCACCGAGCAGCTTCAGGCCTGGCAGGTCGATCTTTGCGGGATCGTAGCCGGGCTCGCGAATATGGTCCGGCCGCGGGCCCATTTGCGGTATTTTGCCCTTGGGGCCGCTCTTGAATTTGCGGTCCTCAAGCACTGCGAAGTCCACGCCGCCGACTCGGAGCCGCGTATAGTAAACGGTAATGTCCTGCTCGATGGGCCGGGGGTCCCAGGCGTCGGGCAGGTGCCACGTCTGGCAGCGGTCGACCATGCGGATGTAATCCGCCGGGTAAAAATAACCGCCGCTGTCACCGGCCGTGGAATCGGCGACGATGCCGCCCTCGCCCCAGACGTTGCCTTGTCCTATGTCATGGTCGTCGGGGATGGACACGACCGGGCGGTCCTTGATGATCTCGCGAAACTGTTTGCCCCAAAGAAGCCACGCAGCGGTGTGCTGGGTGTGATCGTAGCTCTGGTCGCCCGCGAAGAAGAGCAGGTCGGGGTCCTGCTGTTTCAGCTTCCGCACGATGTCGTCCCGATCGCTGCGATCGTTGTTGGAATTGCAGGAAAGCGACCCCACGACAATGACCTCTTTGTCGACAGGATCCTTGCGGATGAGGCCTTCGAACATGGCTTTGGCGCCATGGCGTACACGGTAGGGCACATCCTTGCTGCCATCCCAGCCCTCGATACGAAAATGGGCCGACCAACCGGGATACACCACGGGCGCCTCGGCCGCCTGCCGCCATTGCCCTCCTGTTTTGAGTTCAAGGCGCACAATACGGGGCTCGTCGGGCTTGAGCGGATAAAGCTGTGCCGACATCTTCAGCACGCCGCTGTCATGGGTGTACAGAGCAAAACCCACGACCTGGTCCCGCGGAACCTTGACCGACTGGGCCAGGAAAGCGTTGTTGTCTTTTTCCCATATGTCTTCAGCACAATATGTGTCCAACGTCTCGCCGCGGGGGCCAGCAAAAGGCCGATCTCCGCGGGCAGCGAAATCAGGCATCAATACAATGAGGAATGAAAGGAAAGAGAATACGCACGACTTCATAACAGGATCTCCTGTGCTCTAATCAAAAACAGTTGCCGGCCGAACAAAGGCGGGCTGCAGACCTATTATGACCTTAGCGGCCGCGGATTTCAAGGCGTCCGATGAGCCTGGCCGGCAATCTACTGCTCTTGCCCATGTTCCCATAGAAGCGATTCCAGAATGCGGGCGTTTTTGGGAATGTGAACAGTGAGGTATTCTCCGTCTTCTATGGCCGAATAGGTGTGGTCCAGCATGCCGTCGAACAGGATGGTGTCATGGGGCTCCAGCAGGAAGGTCATGTCCGCGACTCTAAGTTCAACGATGCCGCTGAGCACGTAACAAAACTCGTGGCAGTCTTCATGCAGGTCCATTACGTGGACAGGCCTGTTGGTGACGGCCCGGACGTGAAACATCTTGGCCTTGTCATAGAGTGCCACTCTGCACAGGTCAAGTCCCTCAAGACCTTTCTGGTTTGGATCACCTGCAATGGGGCAGGCTTTTCGTCGCTGCACCAGTCGCCGTTCGGCAAGGGACAGGAGATTGCTGGTCGAGATCCCCAATGCGCCTGCTAAGGCATCAAGGGTTTTAAGGGAGGGAACGGTCTTATTGGTTTCCACCATTTCGACCGTAGGGTAGGTCAACTCAGAGGCCTGAGCAAGCTGCTGCAGCGTCAATCCGGATCGTTTCCGAAGGGCCTTTATCACATTGAAATCATAATCACTGTTCATTTGCAGTACCTCCCTCTTCGGGCGGATGGAAAAGCCATGCATTAGGTCGAATTGATCTTTTCGTTTGGTTCTTCGGCTTAATGGCAGGCAGATCTTGAATTAGCGCACGTCATTCCCTCTGTCATTTCGCACTAAATCGGACGTTTGCTTGCAGGCGACAAGATTTTCGAAGGCGGTGCAAAAGTAAAGTCAATTTGATATTGCCCATTTTTACCGTGCTCAAATCCGCCACCGTTGTGAGCAATGTCGCATCCTCTTGATAACGTTTTTTTTCTGCATAGCGGTCCTGCCTCATACATGAGTACGGACGGTCCGATACCAAGCTACCACGTGGCGGATATCAGCCAGTGGCACGCAGACTGTGTGACGTAATCCTACTGGCGGCGGTATGTACCGAATACCGACAGCTAACCCATTAACCTTCGTAAGGAAGAGAATTATGTCAGGTATGGTGAGTATCAGGAACCAGATCGATAAGGACGGCAAGGAGGGGAAATACCTCACCTTTGCCCTTGGCCATGAGGAGTTCGGTCTCGAAATCCTTAAAGTGCGTGAGATTATCGGGCACATGGGAATTACGGCCGTTCCCCAAACTCCGGCCTACGTCAAGGGCGTCATCAACCTTCGTGGTCAGGTCATCCCCGTGGTCGATCTGCGGCTCATGTTTGGGATGGCTGAGCAGGAGGTGACGGAACAGACCTGTATTATCGTAGTGGAAATAGACAACGGAAAGCAGCAATTCAACACAGGGATCATGGTTGATCGAGTCTCAGAGGTGCTGGATATTCAGGAAGAGCAGATCGAAGATGCCCCTCAGTTCGGATCCAACATGAATACGGATATTATTCTCGGGATGGGCAAGATCGGCAGTTCGGTCAAGATCCTGTTGGATATCAATCGTGTGTTGTCCAGTGAGTGCATTGAGGACCTCGGGTCTGTGGTATAAGCCCGGCGCAAACAAGCATATTGAAAACCAAGTTGTGGCAACTGAAGGAGATTGCAATGTTGAAGAATCTTACATTATCGATGAAAATGGCCATAGGATTTGGCAGCGTGGTGCTGATTGCGGCGGTATTGGGTATTTCGGGGTGGCAGGGTCTTAGCAGCGTAACTCACATCGCGCGTCTGAACGATGCCGGCAGTCAGGCATTGGGTACCCTGGATGAATGCGCCAAATTTCGCAGGGACTTTCTCATCCGAGGCTTCACCGTCACTGAGGGCGAAAGCAAGAACGCCGCGGAAAAATGGGCGGATTCCTATAACGAATTGACCCGTCAAATCGGGGCCTTGAGGGATGACAAGGGTTTGTCCGCTCAACAGCGAACTCTGGCCGACAATCTCATAGGACAGTGCCCAAAATACAAAGCGTTGTTCGAGGAGGGAACTCGGGCGCAGAAGGCCAAGGACGACGCCTTCGAGGATTGGTCCAAGATCGGTTGGGAGATTACGTCCACCATCAACACTGCGGGAGAGAAGGTGATCAATCCGGCCATGGAAAAGGCACGTGCTGCTCAGGACGGGCAGGCGTTGGCAAAATGGTCGGGCATTGAGAAGAGCCTGAACGAACAAGTGGTTCAAAATTTCCTCCTTCAGCGCATTTATGCAGTGTATCTGTCGAGAACGAATAATGATGCACAATGGAAGAGCTATCAGGATCAACTCACTAAGACCAAACACGGAATCAATGACTGGTCCGATCTGGTCAAGGGAGAAAACGAACTGGAGCGGGCCGCCACAAGTATCGCCGCTTCGGTGCGGCAGTATGAAGTTGCAGGCCAACAGTTCTACCAGGGGCTACTTTCGGAGCGAAAAGTCGGCAGTGAAATGGCCGCGGCAGCCGGCACGCTCGTTGAACAGATGAACCAGTTGAAGACCCTGCTCGACCAGTCGATGAAGACCACCACCGCCCGTACCAACACGCTTCTGGCAGGCCTCGTAATCGCAGGTGTGATCATCGGAATCGGCCTGGCGGTTGTGATTACACGCAGCATTGTCAAGCCGGTGAACCGAATCATTGCCGGTCTGGGCGAGGGCGCCGAGCAGGTGTCCAGCGCTGCAGGTCAGGTGTCGTCGGCATCGCAGTCCCTGGCCGAGGGAGCAACCGAGCAGGCCGCCGGACTGGAGGAGACGTCCAGCAGCCTGGAAGAAATGGCATCCATGACCAAGCAGAATGCCGACAATGCCCAGCACGCAAACACCCTGGCCTCTGAAGCGCGCAACAGCGCAAACGCCGGCCGGGAGGCCATGGGAACGATGAACCGGGCGATACAGGAAATCCAGAAGTCCAGCGATGAAACAGCCAAGATCATCAAGGTCATCGACGAGATCGCCTTCCAGACCAACCTCCTGGCCCTGAATGCAGCGGTTGAGGCTGCGCGTGCGGGAGAGGCGGGCAAAGGCTTTGCCGTGGTCGCCGAAGAGGTGCGCAACCTGGCCATGCGAAGTGCCGAGGCGGCCAAGAACACCAGCGAAATGATCGAAGGTTCGGTCAAGAACGCCAGGAACGGAGTTGAGATCGCTGAAGGGGTGACCAAGGTTCTCAATGAGATCGTTGACAGCATTTCCAAGACAACTGATCTCGTCGGCGAGATTGCCGCGGCCAGCCAGGAACAGGCCCAAGGCATCGATCAGGTCAATCAGGCGGTCGGCCAGATGGACAAAGTGACCCAGGCCAATGCCGCAAATGCCGAGGAATCCGCCTCGGCCAGCGAGGAACTGACCGCCCAGGCCGAGCAGTTGAACGATATCGTACTGGAGCTTTCTGCCCTGGTGGGCGGCCACGGCGCGCAGCGTAATCACTCGCCGGGGATCCGGGCCAAATCCGGCCGTCCTGCACGACTGTCGACGTCGGACCATGCGTTTCATCAAATCGCTGCGGGTCGCGCTTCGAAAAAGCAGGGGACGCCGAAGGCCGAGAGGCAGGCCATTCCTTTGAACAAAGAAGAATGGGACGAATTCAACAGCTAAGCTGATGAAATAATTTGCCGTGTTCTTGAACAAGCCAGGTGGGTGCAATGCCCGCCTGGCTCTCTGTTTGTACTGAGCAGGCCGGCAAGTGTTACCCTCTGTACCATATACCTGTCACGCAAAATGCGCGCCCGCATCCGCCTAATTCCCCTCGCCGGCAGTCTTGACGGGGGTGAATTTTTCCTGTATTCGGGCGGCGACGTCTTCTGGCGGGGGCGTTTTATGGGCGGACTCCTCGGCGGAGCAGTCGATCCAGATGCCCGGCGGGTTGTTGCGGTACAGAAACGAGGCGGCAAGAGCGAGGTTTTCCCCGGTCGCATTGGGTGCGCCGGTATTGCCGGAGGCCCGGAGCACCCCGCCGGCAGCATTTAAAAACTCGGCGATTGCATTCGTAGTGAAGGGCTCGAAACAGTGAATTTGCCCGTCGACAACCAAATAGCCGGCGTAGCTCTGAATCCTTCGCTTGCCGCCGTCCGGCGCGACCCTGGCCCAGCGGTCGATGTGCAGGATGGCAAGAGCAGAAAGGTCACGCGTCCACGCGTAATCGTTGTCGGTGAGAACGCCCAGGGCCTCGATGCGCTTCTTCAGGAGAGCGGCCCGCTCGAATTGCCGGTCGGCGGCACAGCTCATCATCTCTTGCCGCATCGGTTCGGCGTAATCTCCATATCTTCCGCCTGCGGCGGCGACGGCCTGTTCAATTTGCTGATGATACGTGTCCCGGGCGATGTTTCCCACGCAAGGGGCCGGACATGTGCCCATTTGAAGATAAGGACACGCGGCCGCTTTCCGGGGAGAATCGACCAGGTCCGGCCGGTGACAAAGGGCAAAAGCCGTTCGAAGCGCCGTGATGTACCGATGGGCGGCCTTGCGCGTTGGGAAAGGACCGAACATCTTCCGTGCGGCGGCGGTGTTCATTTTTTCGGTAAGCGAGAAGTTCGGCCAAGTCGCTGATAAATCAATTTTGACGAACCACAATTGGGGCAGCGACATCATGGATCGCCACTCGTCGGGCCAAAGAACACGAGCGGTATGAAGATATTTCAGTGCGGCGGCGAAGTCATTGTAGCAGCACTGGTAATAAATCATCCGCACCAGCGGTGCGATGGTGCTGCGTTTGCCGGATTGCTCTGCATGTGCAGGGAACAGCCGAGCAACCACCGTACGGCGTATATTGGCGGCCGTGAGCATAGATATGCATCGATCATCAGCGTCGGCGAAAGCGACGATCCCCTTGCACGTGGGCACGGGCGGAGGCGCCTGGACCACCGCGTCGGTCGTCTGCTCGATCGGATCGATGTGCAGACAGCCGTCGAAAAGGTCTTGCAGCATGTTCTCCCTTTTCAGACCTTCATGCCGGAGATCATGGTGTCGAATGCCATGACCCCGTTTACCACGCCCTGAACTTTGGCGCTGAATTGTCGGCTTCGGATCCTGCAGATATGGGCGAGCAGGTAGAGGCGGTCACCGGGAACCACAGGTTCACGAAACTTGGTGTCGTCAATGCCGGAAAAGCCGATGAAACCTTCGAGCCCATAGATATGCTTCATGAAGAAACTGGACAATTGCGCGGCCGCTTCGATCATAATTACGCCCGGCATGATCGGTCTGCCCGGGATGTGTCCGCGCACCCAGAACTCCTTGTCCGTAACATCCTTGTAACCCAGACATAAAAGCTTGCTCAGATCGTGCCAGATAATGCCGTCAAGCTGCGACATCTCGAAGGACTGGGGATTCACTTCGGCGATGTCTTCGCGATTGAACTCAACGGCAGTGAGGTCCATCTTTGACAGATCAAACAACAACGTCGGAGGCATGAGTCTCCTTATCTTAACCAAAACAACAACACACCAGTTGCCGGCATGACTGCGAGCATCGCCGGTCCACAGGCAAACTGGTGTGCGGCTGAAAGTCAGTCGGTCGTTCTAATTTCAAGCACACGGTTGCGGACAATCTGCGCTGCCTGCTTGATTTGCTGCATTTGCTTTCGCACCCGCGTTCCGGCGGCCTTGTTGCCGCCTTCAGCTTTGTTGATGTCCGCTTCAATTTCAGCTACCATTGATTTGAGGTCTTCGTATTCCTGCATTAAAAGTGTCCTCCACAAAAGAGTGTTAACATCGATTTTTTAATTGGACTAAAACTTTAATGTGCGCCAAAAAACTTGTCAATAGAATAATGCTTTCTGCACAAACAATTGCGCGTCGCCCTGGCTTGTTCAGGGAAAAAGCCTCCTTGCCAGTTCGGCAACGCGGCGTCCCCGTCTTTCACACTGTCGCAGCACGCGTTCGTCGGGCTTGCCGATCGATACCGGCCCATAGTGGTCCCCCTGCGGGTCACCCTGCACCAGCATGCCGTGAATCAGCAGTGTTTCGATAATGCTCAGGATGGTGGTTTCGTTGCCGCCGCCGACGTTTGAGGAACTGCTGAAGGCTGCGCCTACTTTACCGTCCAGCTTGCCATGACGCGCCACCGACTCATCGAAAAAGGAAGCCAGAGCGCCTGCCATGCGTCCGTAGTATGTGGGGGAACCCACGACAATGGCGTCGGCGGCCTGCAAGTCATCCAGGGAGACATCGTCGACGCTTTTGCACTTGGTAGGGAGGTCGGCGGCATTCATTGCATCGGCGATGACTTTCGCCATATGCTTGGTGTTGCCGCTTCTGGAGTAATAGATTACCAATCCTGTTGCCATTACTTCTCTCCTTCACGATCCTTCTGGAGCGGGTGTATATTCTTACTGAAACTTTTGGGGGTTTCAACCACAAAAACCCGGTTTTCAAATTTTTTGTTCACGGCGGCATCCAAAAAATGAATGTCATATACATCTTCTTCTTTGGATTGTGCGACCACGCGAAGCGGCAGCCACGTGCGGCTGTCAATGGAGAAATCGATGTCCCGGTAGTCGTCTTTATACATTGAGTCAGGTTTGACCTTCAAATGAAGGCGGACCGGCTTGGTGCGATCGGCGGGCTGCTCAATGATGCTGATGTCGAACTGCTTGCGAAGGGTTTCAGTTGGCGAAAACCCCACAATGGGAAAATTGTGGCTGATGTACTCAAAAACATCCTGCGGGTTGTCCTGTTCGGCCTGCTGATACACATCCACGGTCTTGAGTTCGTAATCGATCTTGGTCAGCGAAATGCCGTCAAACACAAACTGCTCCATGCGCTGCCGGAGGGGAGTATCATCCTGCTGGATCGTATCGAAATTCACTCGCAGGTGCGACCGGCCGTCGGTTTTCTGGTAATAAATGACACCCTTGCGTACCGTGCGAGAATCAAGAAGCTCGGGGTCCTGGATAAAGAGATATTTGATATTCGCCTTGTAGGACCTGATTTCGCTGGTGCGCCGGCGCAGCATCGCAAGGATTTCGTCGAGCGTCAACTGATCGACCGGCTTGTTTGACGCCTGAGCGGCAACTTCAGCAAATGGGGCCGGGCACTCGGTTTGTACGGACGGCGCGTTGTCCGCCAGGCAAGGCGACACAATGGCCGCAACGGCAAATACCAACAAAAACCTGAACATGAGTTTATCCTTTCGCATTATGCCCGATATTGTCGATGATACCGAGCACCTCGTCAAGCGAGGTTATCACATAATCGGCATATTTCGCGTAATTCTGTGCTTTGGGTGAGTTTTTCAGCAGGACAGCCACGGCATTGGCGGCTCTTGCGCTCAAAAGGTCGTCGAGGAAATCACCCACCATTAAGGTCTGGGTCGGCAATGTCCCAAAGTGGTCGCATAGGGCGAGCACTCCAAAAGCGTGCGGCTTTGCCGGCCCGTCCTCACGGTCCACGATCGCATCAAACCGCAGGTTATGCTTGCGGGCGACGCCCTCGACATTGATGCGTTTGTTGCGTGTGAGTACGCCGATGTTAATGCCCGCCTGACGCAGAGCGGCTAACGTAGCAGAGGCCCCCTCGTTCAGCACAGAGTGGGTCACGGCACTGGTCTCATGTCTGAGCAGCACCTCCTCGGCGAGGATCCTTTCGGCCGGGGCCATCTGTTCCATCAGGTCGAGAATCGAACCGGAATCGGCTAACAAGCCCATTTCCTGCCGAATGGCGTCGAAATCCAGAAAGGGCATGGTGATTGTACCGTCCAAGTCGAAAATTACGGTTTTTATCGCCATGTTATCGCCCACGGTCCTTGTGTAAGAGTTCCAAAAGATATCGGCCAGCCTGCGTCAAGACCTTGTCTTTGCGGACGATTACGCCGGTCGGCCGGTAGAAGTTCTCATTGAGGATTGGTATGGCCTTCAGTGTGCCGGCGGCCAACTCCGGTCGAATCGCCGGCTCAGGCAGGATACTGATGCCGGACCTGATTTCAATGGCCCGTTTGATGGTTTCGGTATTGTCAAACTCCATTACTACCCGCACTGTGATGCCGTAGCGGGCGAGTATGCCGTTGATGAGAGCACGACTGGGTACGTCCTTGTCGAAGGCGATAAAATCAAAGCCCTGGAGATCGTGGATGTCGACCCCTGATCGCCCGGCCAACGGATGGTCAGGGCTGCAGACCAGCAAGAGGTACTCGTTTTCAAGCGGAAACACATCGAGGTTTTTGTCCATGCGAGGCACGGCGACCAGTCCGATATCGATGGAGCCTTTGAGAATATCGTCATATATCTGCCCGGCGCTGCAGTAGTCGATTGACAGATTCACCTTTGGGTACATCTCCATAAACTTCTTAACGTATGGCTGGAGCGTGTACATCCCGATACTGAAGATCGCCGCCAGTTTGATTCGAGCACTGGAGCGCGTAATCGCAGCCAGCTCGCTGTTAAGCCTTTCATAGCGTTCAAGAATATCTTTGCATGCCCGATAGAATAGCTCGCCTGTGGCGGTCAGGGTCAAAGGACGCTTCTTGCGATTGATCATCTGGCATCGGTGCGCCATCTCAATTTGCGCAATCTGCTGTGAGACGGCTGACTGGCTGATGCCATGTTTTTCCGCCGCCCGAGAAAAGTTCTGCATATCCGCCAGATCGCAGAAAAGCCGCATCGTATCTATCTGCATTATAAGCTGTCCTGATAGTACATATTAGAATAAACAGTTTCCATCCGGACTGTTCGAAGCATTATACTACGTTTTCACGCGTTACAAAAGGAAACAGTTGTGATTTGCAGCTAAGCAAGGTGTGGCAAGCATTCTGTATATTAATGACGGGATTTTTGCCGAGAGGAATCAGAATCAGGGAGATATGTAAATGACGAGTTCGTTTGTTGAAAATCTGATGGCATCGGTAATCGCTAGAAATCCACAGGAGCCGGAGTTCCATCAGGCGGTGCGCGAGGTCGCGGAATCCGTGGAAATGGTTATCGCGCGGGAGCCGCAACTTGCCAGGTCCAAGGTCCTAGACCGCCTGGTCGAGCCCGAACGCCAGATCATGTTCCGGGTACCGTGGGTGGATGACCGGGGTGAGGTTCAGATCAACCGCGGCTTCCGGATCGAATTCAGCAGCGCCATTGGCCCGTACAAGGGCGGCCTGCGTTTTCATCCGTCAGTTTACCTGGGCATCATCAAATTCCTCGGATTTGAACAGATATTCAAGAACGCCCTGACGACAACGCCGATCGGCGGCGGCAAGGGCGGCAGCGATTTTAACCCCAAGGGCAAGTCGGATGACGAAGTGATGCGATTCTGCCAGAGTTTCATGAGTGAGCTCTTCCGGCATATCGGCCCTGACACGGATGTGCCGGCAGGCGATATCGGCGTCGGCGGACGAGAGATCGGCTTTATGTTCGGACAATACAAGAGGCTCACGAACACGTTTACCGGCGTTTTGACAGGAAAAGGCCTCGGCTGGGGCGGCTCGCTGGCGCGAACCCAGGCGACGGGATACGGCCTGGTGTACTTTGTCACCCGCATGTTGCAAGATCGCGGCACCGACTGGAAGGGCAAGCGAGTTGTTGTCTCGGGATCGGGCAATGTGGCGATCTATGCCGCCCAGAAAGCCCAGCAGTTGGGCGCCAAGGTGATCGCCGTTTCTGACAGCAATGGCTACATTGTGGATGAGGCCGGTATCAAGGTTGAGACCGTTCAGCGGATCAAGGAAGTTGAGCGGGGTCGTATCCGTGAGTACGCCGACGAGCACGCTTCGGCAAAGTACGTGGAAGATTGGCAGGGTATCTGGAGCATTCCCTGTGATATCGCGCTTCCTTCGGCGACACAGAACGAAATCGACGAAGAGGCCGCCGAAAAACTCGTTGCCAACAAGTGCATCGCGGTCGGCGAGGGCGCCAATATGCCCTCCACGCCCGAAGCCATCAAGGTTTTCCAGGACAACGGGGTTTCGTTTGGACCGGCCAAAGCGGCAAATGCCGGCGGCGTTGCCACCAGTGCATTGGAAATGGCGCAGAATTCCATGCGGATTAATTGGACTTTTGAGGAGGTCGATCGGCGGCTTAAGATGATCATGGACGCCGTTTACGATCAGTGCACCTCCGCCGCCGAAGCCTACGGCGCCAAGGGCGATCTGGTGAGCGGGGCCAATATTGCCGGCTTCCTGAAGGTAGCCCGCGCCATGATGGCTCAAGGCGTTGTGTGATCAAGTACAACGGTTGCCGATATAACAGTGACTGACAGAAAAGAAGCCCCTGCAGCAGGGGCTTCTTTTTTGGATGTTTTTAAAGTGAACACTCGTCGCGTGAAACGGCACTATAAGATGTAAAGGCACAAGGGCGGTTTACCAGCGGCCCTGCAAGCCCCTTTGGCGTGAGGCAATAATGGACAAATTTCCAAGCACCGGTCTCGATCATCTTGATGACCTGTTATTACGTCTTCGCTACGGCGATAACGTGGTTTGGCAGGTGGACACAGTCAACGATTATCGCCAGTTTGTGATTCCCTACGTTCAGCGCGCCATTGCCGAGGGGCGACAGGTTGTTTACATGCACTTTGCCATGCACGAAGCGCTCCTTGAGCCCCAGGACGGCCTGGCTATTGTCGAACTGGATATCAATGTCGGCTTTGAAACATTTTCGTCGTCGGTCTACAACACAGTGTCAGAATTCGGCAGGCGGGTGTTTTATGTTTTTGACAGCCTTTCGGACCTTCTCGCCGCCTGGGTGACGGATCTCATGGTCGCCGATTTTTTCCGGGTGACGTGTCCCTACCTCTACGAACTGGATACGATTGCTTATTTCGCTATTCTGCGGGACCATCATTCCTTCGATACGATTGCACGCATTCGCGAAACCACGCAACTGCTGCTGGACGTCTATCGGCTCGAAGGCAATGTGTATGTCCATCCGCTGAAGGTGTGGAACCGTTACTCGCCCACCATGTTCCTGCCGCACCGGGACGCCGGGACGCGATTCGAACCCATCGGCAACAGCGTCGACGCCGCCAGGCTCTTCACCTATATATCAAATAAGGGGCGTACGCGGGTTCGCCGGAAATTGGACCAGTGGGATCAGCTGTTTTTGGAAGCGGAAGAACTGCTTGCCGGTACGCCCGACTCTGCGCGACAATCGGAGGCGCTTGAGCGGATTGCCGGCATTATGCTCGGCAAAGACCAGCGGGTGCTGGACCTCATCAGCACGCATTTTTCCCTGCGCGACGTGCTTGACATTAAGGCCCGGATGATCGGCACCGGCTTTATCGGCGGCAAAGCCATCGGCATGCTCCTGGCGAGACAAATACTGTACCAGGATCAGTCCTTCGACTGGTCTCAGCGCCTCGAGAATCACGATTCATTCTATATCGGCTCAGACGTCTTCCATAACTATATCGTGCAAAACGGGCTCTGGAAGCTGCGCATGCAGCAGAAAACCAAAGAAGGTTATTTCGAGAAGGCAGCCGAGCTTTCCGAAGGCTTGCTCAAGGGCCGGTTTCCCAATGAGATCCGTGAGCAGTTTCTCGAAATGATCGAGTATTTCGGCCAGTCCCCCATTATTATCCGCTCCAGCAGTCTCCTGGAGGATGGTTTCGGCAATGCCTTTGCCGGTAAATATGAAAGCATCTTTCTGGTAAACCAAGGCTCCTCAGACGAGCGGTGTGACCAGTTTGTGGAAGCGGTCCGACGCATTTACGCCAGTGCGATGGGCGAGGATGCCTTGATTTACCGCCTGCAGCGCGGGCTGGATCAGCAGGATGAACAGATGGCCCTTCTCGTTCAACGTGTCAGCGGCCGGTACCACGAGCATCGCTTCTTTCCGGATGCTGCGGGTGTCGGCGTGTCGTACAATACCTTTGTGTGGAATCCTCAGTTTGACCCCGCCGCCGGCATGTTGCGGATGGTCCTGGGACTCGGTACGCGGGCGGTGGATCGCGTCGAGAACGACTATCCCCGACTCGTGGCTCTCGATGCGCCGCTTGTTCAGCCGCATTCTTCGCGCGACAATATCCGGCAGTACTCCCAGCATTACATGGACGTGCTGAACATCGAGACCAATGCGCTGGAAACGATCTCGACCCGGCAGGTCCTCGGCAAGGATGAGCAGCTCCAGACAGAACTGTTTGCGACCCGTTGTGACGCCGAGGCGCTGCCGGGGCAGGACATGCGTTCTGATCCTGTATGGGTGCTTAGCTTTGACAATCTTCTCCAGACGACGGACTTTGTGACGTCCATGCGGCGCATGCTCAATACGCTCCAAGCGTACTATGAGTACCCCGTCGACATCGAGTTTACGCTGAATTTGCCGCCGGGCGGCGCCGGGCGAGTCAATCTGCTCCAGTGTCGGCCGCTGCAGACGCGGGGCATGGGCGGTAAGGTGCGTATCCCGAATCTGGACGCGTCCCGCATCTACTTCGAGGCGGAAGGCAGTTTCATGGGCGGCAACATAGAACAGGTTATTCACCGCGTCATCTATGTGGACCCGGCCGGCTACATCGCGTTGCCATTGCAGGAAAAATACAATATTGCCCGCCTGATCGGCAAGCTCAATCGTCAGATACAGCGCGATCATCAGGAACAGACGCTTCTGGTCGGTCCCGGACGCTGGGGAACAACCACGCCGTCACTGGGCATCCCCGTGCGGTTCTCTGAGATCAACAATATCGCTGTATTGTGCGAGTTATCGTATCCGGAGGGAAATCTGCTGCCTGAGCTATCCTACGGCAGCCACTTCTTTCAGGACCTCGTCGAGGTGGAGATTTTTTATGTGGCCCTCTTTTTGGACAGGCAAGGTGCGGCATTTCGCCCTGAAGTACTTGGCGACATGCCCAACTTGCTTACCTCACTCGTTTCAGACGCGGACCGGTACGAGGCGATTGTCCGCGTAGTGGACACGACAGGCCGCCGCCTGAAGATAGTGGCCGACATTACCCAACAAAAGACGGTCTGCTTTGTGGCTGAGTCTCGCTGAGGCTAAGGTCACGGGCATTTTTGCGTCGGCTGAGGCATTTTGTCATTGCCAGAAGCCGCGTTGGTTTTTACATTGTTCAACATGATGGACAACACCCGGGACATTTCAAAAGTCGTGCGACAGCATCTGGATATGGACGCGTTCTTTGCGGGGGACTTTGCCGTTCGCGGCGAGAAAGTCGCTGGTGAAGCATTCTCCGGCGGACACGCCGAGAGCGAGTCGGATCGTTCGGTCGTCGAAGGTCTGGAGGCGATTGCCAAAGAGGTTTGCGCCTGTTGCCGGTGCGGGATCGGCAAATCGCGCACTCACGCGGTGCCCGGCGAGGGCAATCCCAATGCCGATCTCGTTTTTGTTGGTGAGGCCCCAGGCGCCGATGAGGATGCCCAGGGACGGCCGTTCGTAGGCAGGGCGGGACAGTTGCTCAGCAACATGATCTCCGCTATGGGGCTGCGGCGAGAGGATGTGTTCATCTGTAATATTGTCAAATGCCGTCCCCCGGACAACCGCGACCCGTCTCCGGACGAGATCGTGCATTGCCTCCCGTTTCTTCAGCGGCAACTGGAACTGATCCGCCCGCGGGTGATTGTTGCACTAGGTGCTCATGCCGCCAGAACGCTGCTGAACAACAACCTGCCCATCGGCAGATTGCGCGGCAGGTTCCACGACTACTACTTTTCGCCCGAGGCCGCCCCTGCGAAACTGATGCCCACGTATCATCCCGCCTACCTCCTGCGCAATTACTCTCCGGACAACCGCCGCTCTGTTTGGGAAGACATGCAGAAGGTCATGGCTGAACTGGGTTTGGAGACGCCGAAGGGCAAATGACGCTCACTGCGCGTCGGGTTACCGATTGCGTGAAGCCGCTCAGTCCAGGCGGATGCCCTTCTGATGGAGCCAGTCTTTGAGATCTCCCATCTGGACGTCGAAGGTTTCTTTGTCGTAATCGGTTTCGAGTTTCTCAATGGTTTCGGCCAGTTCGGGCATTTCCCTGGCCGCGTTGGTCAGGCGCTTCTCGAACTCGTCGCTCAACTGCCGCATGGCCTCCAGTTCGATATCCAGATCGAGGACAACCTTGAGCATCTTGAGCATGGCTTCGATGCATTTGGGGTTTTCCCCCTGGATGTACGCCGGCACCGACGCAATGAAGCTGGACATGCTTACGTTTCGCTTGGCGGCCTCCAGGGTCAAATGGGTGACAAAACTGGCCGGCCCTTCATAATCGGTGAACTTGACCCCGTGGCCGGCGAGCCGCACCTTGTGGTCGTCATCAGAAACGCTGCATAGAATCCGCGGTTCGCGCGTATGCGGAACGAGCCCCGCGACGCTGCCGATAAAGTATATCTCACCGACATCCATTTCGGAACAGACGGCGAAAACCAGGTCCGAAAAACCCTGCCAGTTCATATTCGGTTCTCTGCCGCTGAACAGAATAAGATCATTGGCGCGGCTGGCGTAAAAGATATTCTCCGGCATGATGTAGTTTCGTATACGCCCGCTGACGATTCGGGTATGGGGCCGAAACAGGCTGCTCATCTCCATCGTCCCGGGAAAGTTGTAGATGTAAAATCCCTCCGGTTCGATATATGCGAATTTGTCAGCCGCCAGATAGGCCGTCAGCCAGTTCACCGTACCGGTAGACACGTCGCCGCTGTCCATCCAGCCGGTAAACCCCATCAGCATGCGTGGACGATCCAGTCTCGGTCTCTTGATAATCTGCAGCTTATGTTCGCCCATGTTTCTCCCACGCCGGTTTTCCCCTCGCTTTGCCGGGCCTGCCCTCGCGATGGCCCCGGCATATGTTGTAATACATCGGCAAGACCATGCACGCATCTTTGACAATAATAGGCGGGTTTTGCCCGGCTTGCGGCCGCAATTTGCTTGACCTTGTGCCTCCTTAGAGGCAGAATTGGCCTGATTGGCAGAGAACGCGTCGTCCGCAGGGCGTCCTTTTCCGCCGTACTCGACCTTTTCGGGAAGGGCAGGCATGATACACGCATTCATATCCGACGGCCGACTGCACCTGCGCGGGTCAGACGGCACATCGCGCGAAATCGAGAGCCGCTTCGTCCGGGAAAAGATCGACAGCGCCGAGCAGCACAGGGCGCACAGCGGCTGGAAGAACAGCAACTGCGAGGACGGCTCCTGCTGGAATCGCTCGGTCGTCTGGGGAAGCCAGAGTTCGTCGCCGTCCGCGGCGGCCTTTCGATTTCGGGATGTCATCGCCGTCGACGCAAACACCCTGTATTATACCGTCACGAACAATGTGATCACCGGGCTGTTCAAGTACGATATCGCCGAGGACGAAGAACTGCGTCTGTTTCATCGAAACGGATTTAAAGAGGCGGGCATGGGCTTTTCACAAGCGCGGACAGAGTTTGTGATGGGTGTTATCGATGAAGACGGCAAGGCGGGTATTCAACTTCTGGACGAGCGCGGCGGCTGCAAACGCAGGCTCACCGCGGGGGATTCCATGGATATCAATCCGGTTTTCAGCAGAACCGACACGAACCGGGTGCTTTTTCAATCGGCGGGTATCGCGCGGGATGAAGAGGGGTTCATGATTGCTTACGGTCCGTCGGCCATTTGCTCGCTGGACACGGAAAACGATCAGATGGCGGATATTCTGGCGGATGACCGTTACGATTACCTCCTGCCCCGGGACGACGCCGAAGGGAATATTTACTGCATCCGTCGGCCGTACAAATCGTTTGGATACGTGCCGCTGTGGCGGACGGCCCTCCACGTCGCTGCGTTTCCGGTTCGACTGCTGGTGGCGATAGTCAACTTCCTTAACATGTTTGCGGAACTGTTCAGCAGAAATCCGCTGCGGCCGATGGGTCCCCAAGTGCGGCCGGCAGCGCATAACAAATACGTCCGGGTGCTGGGCGAGACCATAGATCTGGCCAAAATCCGCCGGAGGGGCGGCTCGGAGGATAAGTTGTCGCTGGTCCCCGGCTCATGGGAACTGATCCGGCTGACTCCTGACGGGCGCATCGAGACGGTCGCCAGGCACGCGGCAGGCTATGACATCGATGCGCAGGGACACGTTCATTACACCAACGGCTACACCGTCAGCCGCGTCGCGGACGCCAGGACGGCGGTGAGTTTCAGGCACCCTGTTATTGAAAAAATGACCGTCACGATATAGGGGCGCAGGCCGCCGGCGTTTGCGTGCTTCACAGGAGCATGTCGGCGATCTGTTTGCCGCTGGTCAGTATGTCCAGGGCAAGCGCCGCGCTCAGCAGCATCCATCGCAGCGGGTGCAGGCGGAGATGGGCCCGGGTCAGCGCGTAGATCACGCCGACCGAAAGCAGGCCGCCTGCGTGCAGCAGGGCGGTGCGGTGATATATTGCTCCTTCGGTAAAGCCCAGGTATGTGCAGCCTGCAGTTATGATGGCTGTCGCGGCGGCGCAGAAGAGCAGCCACCGCCCGTCGCTCGGTCCCGCCCAGGCGAGGCCTTCCATGCCGAGCCCGATGACGATGGCCCCGAAGAGCATCGGGATTACAGCCCACACGACGGGGCTCACCTGGGCTACAGGACCCGCGAAGGCAAGGGCGATCGCACCAACGACGACAATCATGGCGCCCATCCGCCCCGACGCGAAATATATGCACAGCCCCATCACCAACGCCGCGACCGGCACATGATAGAAACTGAAAATGAAATCATGCGGGCGCATGGTTAGCGGTAAAACAAGTCCTTCAAGATGTGCAGCGTCCAGCCTGAGGCCGACCGGCAGCGGAAACACCGGCCCGAACCATGGCCGACTCGTCAGCCAGAAGAACGTAATGATGCCGGCGAACGGCAGGGCACACAGCACAGCCGTCACAATCCCCGGCGTCAGACGGCTTATGCGGGCAAGACGCTGACTTGTCGCGGGCCACCATTTGCGCCAGAAAGCCGCCGGACAGAACAGCCAGGGTACCATCGCCAGGGGCGCCCCGGCCGACGCGTGGTATGCGGCGAAGCCAAGGGCAAAAGGGCCGAAGCCGTAAACAGCCCCCGCGAAAAAGGAGCCGGCAAAGGCTGCAATCCATCTGCGGCTCAGCACGAAGCAGCCCATTGCTCCGACGATCCAGTTGAAGCCGATAAGATATTGCGCCCGCGGAAGACCTGACGGCGTTGGTTGGAAGAAGTACCACAGCAAGACCATGTAGAGCACGGCGGCCGCGGCTAACCGTCCGGCGGCCTTGGCGAAACCAAGCGGTAGTGCTCTGGTGGTGTCTGCATTCTTCATTCGGTTCCTTCCGCAGCCTGGCGCTTCACAAGCATATCAGTTTTATCTTCGGCTGATATGACTTTGGCCCATCAGAATTCGTTAAACTCCGGCAGCACCCTGCCTGCCACGGCAGTCACCTGTCCGATATGCGGACAAGCGGAGATCATGCACATAAATGCTTGATAATTCAAGGATTAATTGTTATGCTTCGGCCCTCCGAAGAAGAGAGCGGTGTCTATGAAGCCAGGTAATCCATGCTGCAAAGACATTCTGAGCGACCGGCTTATTGCCACGCTCAGGCAGGCCGCGAAGTCCTGGACTTGCGCGGCGCCGCCACTGCTGCGCGTAGCGGTCGACGTGGATGGTCTTGTGCCGGCCGACTGGCTTGCCGCCCAGAACGCAGATGTCAAGGTGTATTGGGCCAATCGCCGCGGTGACTTTGAGGCCGCCGGTTCAGGAGCCGCCGATGTGCTTATGGACGATGGCTGTCAAACGGTCTCAGAAGTTCTCGCCGAAATCGACCGCCGTGTTGCTGTTGCCGACGGGCGAGTTCGCTATTATGGCGGAATTGCCTTCGACTGCGAGGAAGAGGCACACCCTGGCCATGTTGCGGAAGGGGGTTCTTGCTTCGATCGCGGCCCTCGTTACTGGCCCGGATTCGGGCGATACCGCTTTATCATGCCGCAAATGGAGGTGCGGCGCGAAGACGGCGATATGACCTTCGCGGTCAATCTTGCCTGCAGGAGTGATGACACCGTTGAAACGCTAGAGCAGCAAATTCAGCGCATTCTGCAAGAGGTGGTCTTTAACGGCGAGATGGACGATGATCTGACCGAACCTACGCGTATCCTGAACCGGAGCGATCTGCCTGACCGTGCCGCCTGGACTTGCATGGTTGGCGGTGCAATGGGTGATCTCGCGGGCGGGGTGCTGGACAAAATTGTCCTCTCACGCCAGGCGGTCCTGACCATGTCCGCACCGGTCGATCCCTCGGATCTGCTGAACAGCATCGCACATCACAGTGCGGGCGCTTACATTTTCTGTTTTCAGTTGCGGCGGCATGACGCCTTTATCGGCGCAAGCCCCGAATGTCTCTACAGCCGCTGCGGTGGCGAGATCTACAGCGAGGCTGTCGCAGGCACCGTTTTGAGCGGAAGCACGGACGTCGAACGCCGCCGCCATCGCGGAATACTGTCGGACTCCGCCAAGGATCGCGAAGAACACGCCTATGTATTCGATGGTGTTCATGGGGGTCTGGGTCGCCTTTGCGATGATGTCCGCGTGATCGACGAGCGGGATATCGTGTCGCTCGGCTACGTTCAGCACTTCTGCAGCCGCTTTGCGGGTCGGCTTCGGGCCAACGTCGCCGCCGCTGACATCATCGCTGCTCTGCACCCCACCGCCGCCGTCAATGGGCATCCGCGCAGTGCCGCCCTGGACCAGATCCGACAGCGCGAGCCTTTTACCCGCGGGTGGTACGCCGGTCCCGTTGGCTGGATCGCCGCAGACGGCTCGGAGTTTGCGGTTGCGATTCGGTCAGCCCGCTTGTTCTATGACCGAATGACTCTTTTCGCAGGGGCCGGCATCGTGCGCAGCTCGGATCCTGACGGCGAATGGGATGAAACCGAAAGCAAACTGAGCCTCTTTTTGAATGCAGCAGCCCGCTTATGAACCCACCGTGTGGACGGACATTATGACAGTATGACGAGTGAAAAGGACAATGTGAATACCTTCTGGGCCGAGTTGATCGTCGAAGAACTTATTCGCTGCGGTGTCGATCATTTCTGCATTTCACCGGGTTCACGGTCCACGCCGCTGGTCGTCGCCGTCGCCCGTAACAAAAAGGCTCGGCATTGCATTCACTATGATGAGCGCGGCGCGGCCTTCTACGCCCTCGGCTATGCCCGGGCTGCGGGCAAACCGGCTGCGGTAATTACTACCTCCGGCACGGCCGCCGCCAATCTCTACCCGGCCGTAACGGAGGCCTCTGTCGATCACGTTCCCATGATCCTTTTGACTGCCGACCGGCCCCCCGAACTTATCGATACGGGGGCCAATCAAGCCATGCGCCAGGACCGTTTCTTTGGCGGTTTTGTTCGCTGGTATTGCGATCTGCCGACACCGGCAACGGATGTTCCCCCGCAGATGGTTTTGACTACTGTCGATCAAGCTGTCTACCGCAGCCGTTTTGGAGATGCCGGACCGGTGCATCTGAACTGTCGGTATCGCGAACCGCTGGAGCCGTGCGGCTGCGAGATTCCAGCGAGACATACTGCCGGCCTGGCATCGTGGACAGAGAGCGCAAGACCCTTTACGAGCTACACTTACCCGCACAACACTCTGAGCCCCGAGTCCATTGAGAGTGTCACTCAAATTCTTGCGAACACCTCGAGGGGTCTCGTGGTGGTGGGGCGGCTCGAGGGCGAAAACGAGCGGGCCGCCGTTCTGCGGCTCATCGGCCGACTGAAATGGCCCGTATACGCAGATCTGACTTCGGGCCTCCGGCTGACACATTGTGCTACGCACATTATCCGGCACTTTGATCAGGAGCTGCTCTCTTCCGATTTCAACCAGTTTGTGCGTCCCTCGACGGTTCTCCACATCGGCGGCCGAACCATTTCCAAACGCCTTGGCGAGTTCTTTCAGGTTAACCGTCCCGATCACTACATCGTGCTTAAGCCGACGGCTGAGCGATATGATCCCGTACATACGGTCACCATGCACGTCCAGGCCGATATTTCAGCGGCCTGCGATGTGCTGGCGCACGGCTTGCAGAATACAGCAGACAGCTACGCCGACTTCTTCTCCGCCCGTGCCGCTGACGCCGACCGCATCATCGGCCGACATATTGCCGAGCACCCAGCGGCCAACGAGCCGTTTGTCGCCCGGTGCATCTCCGAGCAGATACCCGACGGCAGTTGTCTTTTCGTTTCCAGCAGCATGCCCATTCGCGACGTCGATCTCTATGGTATCTCCGGCCGGCGGGACATACGGGTCGCGGCTAACCGCGGCATCAGCGGCATCGACGGCGTCATCTCAAGCGCCGCCGGTTTCGCCGTTGGCGCGGGCCGCCCGACCACACTGCTAATCGGCGATCTCGCCTTCATCCACGACATCAATGCACTGGCGACCTTGCAGCGGCAGCAGGCGCCGCTCGTCATCGTGGTGATCAATAATCGGGGCGGCGGCATTTTTCATTTCCTGCCAATCTCCGCTCATGCCGACGTTTTCGAGGACTACTTCGCAACGCCCCACGACTTCTCGTTTGGCGGCGCCTGTGAGACCTTCTCCATCGCGTATCACCGCTGCACCGAAAAAGACGATTTCGTCCAAACCTATCGCCGGGCAGCCGAACAGCCGCGTCCGTGCGTAATCGAGGTTCCCACTGACCGAAGCGAAAACCTCCGCATTCGCCGTGCCATGAAAGCCGAAATAATCGACATGCTCAATGCATCCGTGGACCCTAAACAATGACCGCCCGAGGAATCGATCCGATGAAACAGTTCCACTGGATACCCGCTGCTGAATACAGCGATATCCTCTACGACAAGATGCCCGGCATCGCCAAAATCACCATTAACCGCCCGGAGGTCCGGAACGCCTTTCGCCCCGAAACCGTCCAGGAGATGTGCCATGCGCTCCGTGACGCCGAACACGATGGCGGTGTCGGTGTTGTCATCCTCACCGGCAAAGGCGAAAAGGCCTTCTGCTCGGGCGGCGATCAGAAGATCCGCGGCCACGCCGGCTACAAGGACGCCGGCGGCGCAGAAAGCCTCGACGTCCTCGAATTCCAGCGCCAGATCCGCCGCTGCCCCAAGCCCGTCATCGCAATGGTCGCCGGTTACGCCATAGGCGGCGGCCATGTCCTGCACGTCGTGTGCGATCTGACTATCGCCGCCGACAATGCCGTATTTGGCCAGACCGGCCCGAAAGTCGGCTCCTTCGATGGCGGCTTCGGCACCGCCTATCTCGCCCGTATGGTCGGCCAGAAACGGGCCCGCGAAATCTGGTATCTCTGCCGCCAATACTCTGCGCAGGAGGCCCTTGCGATGGGCATGGTTAACGCCGTCGTGCCGTACGAGCAACTCGAAGCCGAGACTGTCAAATGGTGCCGCGAAATTCTCGACAAATCGCCCGTCGCCATCCGCTGCCTCAAGGCCGCGTTCAATGCCGACTGCGACGGCCAAACCGGTCTGCAGGAACTCGCCGGCCTTGCCACCATGCTCTTCTACCAGACGCCCGAGGCACAGGAAGGGCGCAACGCCTTCGTCGAAAAACGCAAGCCCGACTTCTCGAAATTCAGGAAGTGATCTTATGAAGTCAAGATTCAGCATCTGGGTGGCAGCGGCCCGCCCCAAGACGCTCCCGGCCGCTGTGGCGCCCGTCTTGATGGGTACGGCGATGGCTTACGAGGAGGTGTACCTTCACGTGCCCACACTGATGCTGACGCTGCTGGCTGCGGTGCTGATTCAGATCGGAACCAACTTCGCCAACGATTATTACGACTATGTCAATGGCACTGACACTGCCGATCGCGTCGGTCCCTTACGTGCCACTCAGGCGGGGCTTGTCACGCCATTGCAGATGAAGGCCGCATTCTTGTGGACGTTTGCATTTGCAGCGCTTGCCGGGCTGTATCTTGTGTTCCGCGGCGGGCTGCCGATCCTTCTCATTGGCGCCGCATCCCTGATCTGCGCCGTGCTCTACACCGCCGGACCGTTTCCCCTGGCCTACCTTGGCCTTGGGGAAGTCTTTGTTCTTCCATTCTTCGGCCCGGTAGCGGTAGGGGGGACTTACTATCTGCAGACGGGGCGCATCCATTCGGATGTGCTCATCGCCGGCCTTGCCCCGGGCCTGCTGTCGGCGGCAATACTGGCCGTGAACAATTTTCGCGACATTGATACCGACCGCGCGGCGGGCAGGAAGACGCTGGCGGTTCGTTTCGGGTACCGCTTCGGCGCCGCCGAATACATCGCCTGCGTTGTCTGCGCCTGCCTCGTGCCGATATACATCGTCCTCACGCGCGGCGCCAATTACGGCTGCCTGCTCGCGCTCGTAACCCTGGCCGCCGCAATCTTCCCCATCCGCACAGTCCTCTCCCGGCCCGCCCCCGAGATACTCAACAACGTCCTCGCCCAAACCGGCAAAATTCTCCTGCTCTACAGCATCCTCTTTTCCGTGGGGTGGCTCCTGTGAATATCGAAGAATTCACGGCGATCGAACGCGTCAGGCTGAGAAGGTACGACATTCCGCTTCTCCGCCCGCTTACCCTTGCGAGCCGGACGGTCGCCCGACGTAAAGGCGTGATTATTTCGCTTACCGATGACGAGGGCCATACTGCGCACGGCGAAGCGGCCCCGCTGCCCGGCCTGCACAAGGAAACGCTGCGGCACGTGACCTCCGAACTGGACTACATCAGGCGCATGGGCAAACGCTGCACCACCTGGCACATCACGGAGGCGGCGGAAGAAATGTCTTCCAGTGCGCGGACGGCCCTGGAGATGGCCATGTTCGACCTTCTTGCCCAGCGAAGGACTTCCCAGGTCCGCCAGGGGGTCACGATCCCCGTGAGCGCCCTTGTCATGGCCGACGCCGACGACGTGTACGACGAAGTCGAATCGCTGCTCGCCGCCGGTTACAGATCGATCAAAGTCAAGGTCGCCCGGCGGCCGCTCGTCGACGACATCACAACGATGCAGCGGCTTCGTGAACAAATCGCCGCCCGGGCCGAAATCCGGCTCGACGCCAACCGCCTCTGGTCACTCGACGACGCCGTAACTTTCTGCAATGAAGTCGGCCGCGAAGGCATCGCCTACATCGAAGAACCCCTCGCCGACACGACACAATATCCCGCCTTCCACGACCGAACCGACATGCCCGTCGCGCTCGACGAAACGCTCGTCGAACTCGGCATCGAACGCGCCGCACAGTGGCAGGGGGCCTCCGCCTTCGTACTAAAACCCTCACTCCTCGGCGGCCTCGCCTGGACCGGCGAATTCATCGCCTCCGCCCTTCAGAAGGGCATTACTCCCGTCATAAGCTCCGCCTTCGAAAGCGACCTCTCCCTCCGCGCCTACGCCCTCTTCGCCGACCTTCTCGGCCGCGTCGATACCCCGTTAGGCCTCGACACGCTTAAGTGGTTTCGCGAACCGCTGCTTGCCCGGGGCTGGCAGGTCTCCGAGGGCCATGTCGATATCGACGCCCTCAGGGCCGTTCAGCCAAAGCTCAGAGACCGCTTGCTGCAGAAAGTCTGACGTATGCTTGACTGCCTGAATCAGACCGTTGCCAAACTAACCGCCGCCGGCATCGCCCCCGGCGACCGCATCGCCATCCTCTCCGAACCCTCGGTTGAATTCGTCAAATTTACTCTGGCCTGCTGGAAACTCGGCGTCGTCGTCGTCCCCATCAGCACACGCTACCCGCCCGAAAAACGCAAGGCTGCTGCCGATTCAGTCAAATGCAAACGTTTCTTAGCCTCGTCCACGCATTCCAGACCTCCCATGCTGCCGATGAGCGACTTTGTCTGTGCCGCTGATCTCCCCACAATCACATTCGACGAACTCGCCCTGAGCATGGACGCCGACGCCAGCATCATTTTCACCTCCGGCACCTCCGGCGAGCCCAAGGGCGTCCTGCACACCATTGCCAATCACTATTACAGCGCCCTCGGTTCCCACGAGAACATTCCGTTCGGCAGGGGGGATGCATGGTTGCCTTCATTGCCGATGTATCACGTCGGCGGCTTCTCCCTCATCATGCGCGCCCTCATCGCCGCCGGCCGAATCCTCTTCCCGCAGCCGAACCAGCCCCTTGCCGACGCCCTCATGCACCCCGCCGTAACGCACCTGTCGCTTGTGCCCGCGCAGCTCATCCGCCTGCTCGACCAATCCGCATGTGTTGAACGCCTCAAAAAACTCAAAGCCGTCCTCCTCGGCGGCGACGCCATGCCGCCAACTCTGCTCGACCGCGCTTGCGACCTGAACCTGCCGGTCTGCATCACCTACGGCTCGACCGAGGCCGCCTCACAAATCGCCACGTCCGCCCCCGGACGGCCCCGCGAAGGCGCAAAGCTGCTGCCGCATCGCGAATTGAAAACCGCCTCCGACGGCGAAATCTGCCTCAAAGGTCAAATCCTCTTCAAAGGCTACATACACGCCGACGCAATCGACCCCGCCCGCGACTCCGAAGGCTTCTTCCACACCGGCGACATCGGCGCCCTCGACGAAAACAACACTCTCCGCGTCACCGGCCGAAAGGACCTCATGTTCATTTCCGGGGGCGAAAACATCCACCCCGAAGAAATCGAACGCGCCCTCATGTCCCTGCCGAACATAGAACAAGCCATTGTCGTGCCCATCAAAGACCCGCAATTCGGCCACCGTCCCGCAGCTTTCATTAAGCCTGCACATAACGCACAAATCGATACCGGGCGAATCAGAATCGAACTTAAAAAATACCTCGAACCGTTCAAAATTCCCATTGTCTTTCGCCCGTGGCCCGGTGCAGTTGAAATGTCGCCCAAGCCGATCCGAAAGCAGCTTGCGGATTACGTCTAAAAAGATTACATCTGCTTCAGCATCATAGCGAAGAAATCAGGTGTTCTCACTGCTTTTCGGGTTGCATTATCAAGCATTGCGTGAATTGTTGTGACATGGGCGGTTGTTTCGCCGGTTTTGTTCTGCAAGTGATACGCAAGTTCGAAGGAACTCTTGCCGGTCTTTGCCAAGGTCATTTCTATAGTGATCTTTTCCGAGAGCCGCATTGGTTTACGGATGTCGGCCTCGGCGTGGACGATTGGGGCGATGAACCTTCCCTCGTCGAGCATTGCTCCCAGACTCAGACCGTGCTGCTCGAGAAACGCCTCGTAGCAGTCGTGGGCCAGCACGAACACGCTGGCAAAAAACATGACCCCGGCCGCGTCGGTGTGCTGCATCCGAATGACTGTTTCATAGCTGTACATATCCGCACCTGCCGAACAATGAATTGTGATCCTCGTCGACGAACCATGCCTACTGTAACCTCTTTCCCCCCAATCCGCAACCCTTTTCCGTTTGGACCCTCTGCATATATAGTTCTTGACACCTCCTGGAAAATGCCTACTCTAAATGCCATGATCCTCCAAACTAACGATTACGAGCAGGCCTTCGAGAGCTGGCTGGCTGAGAACGGCGTCCAGCACGTCGCTATCGACCAGGCCCGCCGCAGTCAGCTTGCCCGCAACCGTATCAAGACGTTCGATTTTCTGGTCTATCCCGCGGCCCGTACCGGCGTTTTCGGTTCCGGCGTTCGCGGCGGTGGTTGCCCCGCTGTCGTTATTGCCGAAGTCAAGGGCCGACAGTTCAAGGGCAAGACACTTCGCGGCCGGCCTGCCCTGCAATGCTGGGTCACCATGGAGGACGTGCAGGGCCTGTTAGCCTGGCAGCGCCGCTTCGACGAACCCGGCGAGTTGGCTCAGGCCGTCTTTGTTTTCGCCTTTCGTTTGGAGCTTCCAATCGTCGAAACCGATGGGCTCGAGGTCTATGAGTTCGGCGACGCCCGCTACTTCTTCCGTGCCGTTGCCGTTGACGACTACTGCCGCCACATGAGAACGCGAAGCGCCCGCTGGCAGACCGTCATGCTGGGGGCCGGCGATTTCCGCCGCCTGGCGGTTGACGTCCGCGGACTCCTCACCAGAACCGAATGCAAAGGCCGCACCCCATGCCCGACCCAGACCGTCTGAATGAACTCGAAAACGTGATCGACTTGATTGATATTGCGGGCCGGTTGGCCGCGTCGACGGTTGTTGTCGTCGGCGGGGATCGCGTTGAGGACCTCACCCTGGTGGAATCCGCCCGCGACCACGGCATCGTGGACCGCATCATTCTCATCGGCCGAAAGGAGCGGATTGCAGCGGCACTGGCCCTGAGCGGTGTCGCCGCGGGCGACTGTGATATTGTCGCGGCCAATACCGATGAACAAATAGCCGCCGAAACCGTCGCCCTCATGAGGGCAGGCGCCGTCGACGTCGTCCTGAAGGGCAACATTTCGACTCCCGTGCTCAACCGCGCCCTGCTGCCTCTTGCCGTGCGGCCCACTGTGAGCCTTGTGACCCTCTTTGATGCAGCCCCCGTGCGCGGCGGCACGCCCGTAATCCTCACCGACGCCGGGGTGACCACCGTTTGCACCCCCGAGCGCATGGCGCATATCATCGAAAACGCCGTCGATGTCGCCCGCGTCGTCATGAACATCGATTGCCCTCGCGTCGCGCTTCTGTCGGCCAACGAAAAGCAGATTGCATCGCTTCCCTCCACGGCAATGGCTTTGGAACTGGCCGGCCGCCCCTGGTCCGACGCGGTCGTCTGCGGCCCTCTGTCCTTCGACCTCGCCATCGATCCCGGCAGCGTCACTGTCAAGGGCATGCCCGACTGTCCTAATGCCGCCGATGTCGCCGGCCGGGCCGATATCCTCGTGTGCCCCGGTCTCGACGCCGCCAACATCCTTTACAAGGCGATCAGCGCCATGAACAAATACGGTCAGGCCTCACTGGCGAGCATCACAATGGGTTTCAGCGTGCCGTATATTATTCTCTCTCGCGCCGACACCGTTGAAACCCGTCTGGTCTCGGTCGCGCTGTGCAGTATCTACGCACAGCGGACGCGCGACAAGACATCGCCGTGAAGCAATGATGTGCTTGGAAATATCCGCAGATGATGCAGATGATCAGTGACAGTATCCGCGTACATCTGCACGCATCCGCCGCAAAGAAGAAGACGAAGGAGCCAATATAATGGACGGTAAAGACAGACAGCACTGGGTCTTTCGTGCCCATGTCGCCGACCGCGCCGGCGCACTGACCAGCATTGCATCGGCCTTCAGCAACGAAGGCATCTCCATCGATACGGTGGTCGGGCACGGCACCGAGGAACGCACCCTCCTGGGCGGCAGCGTCGTACTGACCTTCTTCTGCACCGCCGACGAAAAGGATGTCATGGTCCGCAAAGTCAAACGCCTCAGCAAGGTCAGCGCCCTGGAAGAACACCCGTACGTGTCGCAGTTCCTCCGCAAGTCCGCCATCGTAGCCGCCGCCCGCGAACTCAAGCCTCGCGATGTCGCCGGTGAGGAGTCATTCCTCACCTGCGAACTGGTCAAGAAGGACGCCTACTGGACCTACTTCCTCGCTGGATCCCCAAGCGAACTCGACCAGATACTGACCCGTCTCGCCGCCGAAGGCATTGTAAAAGACATTGTCTATTCCATCGTCGGATTGTAAAGAGCGTATACATGAATCAGACCATCACAGAATGTGCTCAGCAAGTCCTCGCCGGAGAAAACCTCCAGCGGGGGCAGATCGACCGGCTTGTTAGTGCCGCCGGCCAGGATTTTGATGATCTGCTCTACTGGTCCAACCAGATTCGCCAACAGTATTTCGGCAACAAAATCAGGCTCTGTTCCATTGTGCCCGGCCGGCTCGGCGGCTGCAACCAGGATTGCGCCTTCTGTGCGCAGTCCGCCCGTTATAATACGCACGTAGACAAGACGCCGCAAACCCTCACCGACGACGAAATCCTCGCCGCGGCCGCCGAGGCAAAGAGAAACGGCGTCCCCCACTTTGGTATCGTTTACAGCGGCAGGGCGGTAACCGAAGCGGAACTGGTGCGGCTTGAGAGGCTCATCGCTAAGATCACGCGAGAAATGGGCCTTGGCATGTGTGCCGCCCTCGGCATCATCAACGCCGACCAGGCCCGCCGCCTCGCCGCCGCCGGCCTGACCCGTTACAACCACAATCTCGAAACCTCTGAACGCCACTTCGGCCGCATTGTCACCACCCACATGTACGCCGACCGTGTGGCCGCCGTCCGCGCCGCCCAGTCCGCGGGCCTGGGCATCTGCGCCGGGGGCATCTTCGGCATCGGCGAAACCGAAGCCGACCGTATCGACATGGCGCTGTCGCTCCGCGACCTAAGCGTCGACACCGTGCCCATGAACTTCCTCCACCCCATCCCCGGCACGCCCTTAGGCGACACGCCGCCGCTGTCGCCTCGCGAAATCCTTACTATCATTGCCCTCTACCGCTTCATTCTTCCCCGGACCAACCTCAAAGTCGCTGGCGGGCGAACCCTGAATCTGCGAGACCTCCAGTCATGGATATTCAAAGCCGGCGCCACCAGTATCCTCACCGGCAACTATCTCACCACGGCCGGCCGATCCGCTCAAGACGATCTGCAAATGCTCCACGACTTAGGCATGGAGACCTTCTAATGGCAGACAATAGCAAACATAAATCTCATAATGGTCGATAGAATAATCAAGTGGCCATCCATCAATTCAAGGAGTTTAACATGAAAAAAGAAGCAATCGTGATAACGTTGGCGTGTGTGATACTGTGGCAGTGTGACACACTTCTGGCGGAAAAAGCCGGCAAGAACAAAGCCGCTGCCCAGACGGCCCGACAAAATGCGGACAAGCAGGTGGAACAAAAGGCCCCACCCGCCCAAGCCGGGACCGGCCAAACCGAAAAACCCGCCGCCGCCC